>CAZSKS010000065.1:0-13877 GCA_964607465.1 uncultured Gemmatimonadota bacterium
CTCGCTCTCCGCCCAGATCTCCCCACCGTGATCCCGGACGATCTCCCGGGCGATGGCCAGCCCGAGCCCGCTGCCCATGGAGCGGGCCTCGGCGGAGGCCTGGTGGTACTTCTCGAAGACGTGCTCCAGCTCGTCCTCGGGGATGCCGCGGCCGGAGTCCCGGACCTCGAAGACCACCCCTCCGTCCCGGCTCGCGGCCCTCAGCTCCACCCGCCCCCCGCTGCCCGTGAACTTGAAGGCGTTGGAGAGGAAGTTGCCCAGCACCTCGTCCCGCAGCCGCTCGGCGTCGGCCTCGATGGCCCGGGGCACGCCGCCGTCGCCCCGGATCGAGAATTCGATGCGCTTCTGACGGGCCTGGGGCTCGAAGACCTCCCGCAGGTCCTGGAGGATGTCGGAGATCCGGACCGGCTCGACATCGATCCGCAGGGCTCCCGCCTCCGCGCGGGCCAGCTCCATGAGCCGGTCCACCTGCCCCGCCAGGACCAGGGTCTGCTCCTCCATCTCCTGGAGGACCTCGGCCTGCTCCTCCTGGACCGGTCCCAGGACCCCGTCGCGCAGCATCTCGGCGTAGCCGCGGATGACGTTGAGGGGGGTCTTGAGCTTGTGGCCGGCGGTGGAGATGAGGTCGGCCCGCATGCGGCTCAGCTCCCGGAGCCGGCCGGTCATCCATCGGAAGGAGCGGGCCAGGTCGCCCAGCTCGTCCTCGCGCCGGTAATCCAGGTTCTCCGGCGCCTGGAAGTCGCCCTCCGCGACGTCGTTCAGGGCTTCCCGGAGCCGGAGGACCGGCGCCGTCATCGAGCGGGTGACGCCCAGCCCGAGCAGCCCCGCCACCAGGACGGCCGCCAGCAGGACGAGGAGGGTGGTCCGCCCGGCGGCGGCGCTGATGCCCTCCGAGCGGCGCACGTCCGCCTCGGCCTCCCGCGCCACCTGCTCCCCGGTCTCCTGCAGGGTGGACCGGGCCCGCGCCAGCAGGGGCTGCAGGCGCTGGAAGAGCGCCGTGGCCCGGTCCAGGCTGTCGGCCTCCACCATCGCCTGCAGCTCGCCGTGGGCGGCGGTCAGGGCCCGGGCCAGGTCGTCCGTCTCCCGGGCCGCCTCCACGTAGCCGGTGGTCCGCAGGGCCTCCACCCCCGACCGGACCCTGGCCAGCGCGTCCTCCACCCCCGCCCGGGAGGCGGAGTCGGGCGCCGCCAGGTAGCTGCGCTCGGCCTGGTCGAGCTCTCCGAGGGCCGTCCGCACGTCGCCCACCGCGGCCCAGGCGGAGGCGTGGCGGTTGAGGTCCACGGCGATGTCCTGGACCTGGTGGAGCCGCACCAGGCTGTAGGCGGCCGGGATCACCAGGAGGAGGCCCAGGGCCGTCAGGGCCGCCAGCATGCGCTGCCGAAGCGAGAAGCGATCGAAGAGGCTCACCCGCCGTCGTCCTCCGGCATCTTCAGCAGGGCCCGGAGCCGTTCGACCTCCTCCTCCAGCTCACCGAGTCGGGAGCGGAGGCGCTCGAGCTCGGCCGCCACGCCCGTGCCCTCGAGGCTGGGCACCGGCGTGCCGCCGGGGGAGGCGGCCTCCCACCGGGGCCCGCAGTCGGCCCGGGACCCGCCCTCCCCCGCGGCGTCCGCGAAGACGGCCCCCGTCGCTTCCTCCGAGGGCTGGCCGGCGCCCATCTCCCGGGCCATCAGGTAGAGGGACTCGGCGATGGGGACCCCCCAGGCCGGCGGGCTCGGCTGGCGGAGGAAGGCCGCCGACAGCTCCGCGGCGCGCCGGGCGTCCCGCGGTCCGACCCTGCCGCCCAGCGCCGCGGCGGCCTCCACCAGGACGGCCTGCTGGCCCAGGGGCGAGGTGCCACAGATCCTGCGAGTCCGCTCCAGCTGCCCGAACGCCTCCTCGGCCCGGGCCTCCTCCAGCGCCACCAGCCCGTCCCGGAAGGCCGTCTCGCCCCCGCTCGCCGACGCGCAGGCGACGAGGACGAGGACCAGGCAGGCGGCGCCGGCCGGCCGCGACCGGGGAAGAGGCGGCGTCACGGACGCTTCACTGTGAAGTGGCGTCCCGGACGATGGCGAACGCCCGGACCACCTGGGGGTCGAACTTGGTTCCGTCCAGCTCGCGGATCTTCTCCTCGGCCTCCGGCACCGGGGTGGCGCCCTTGTAGACCCGCTCGTGCGTCAGGGAGTCGAAGACGTCGGCGACGGCCACGATCCGGGCCTCCAGCGGGATCTCGGCGCCGGCCAGGCCGTCGGGGTAGCCGCTCCCGTCCCAGTTCTCGTGATGCGAGCGGGCGATGGTCTCGGCCCCCCGGAGCACGCTGGACCGGCTGCCGGAGAGGATCTCGGCCCCGATCGTGGTATGCGTCTTCATCACCTCGAACTCCTCCTCGGTCAGCGAGCCCGGCTTCCGGAGGATGGAGTCGTCGATCCCGATCTTCCCGACGTCGTGCAGCGGCGCCGCCTGCCGCAGCACGTCGATCCGGTCCTCGTCCAGGCCGAGGGCCCGACCCAGCCGGGCCGACATCCGGCCGACCCGGCGAATGTGCTCGCCGGTCTCGTCGTCCCGGTACTCCGCGGCCAGGGCCAGCTTCTCCAGCGTCTCCAGCCGGGCGTCCTCCAGCTCGGCCGTCCGCTCCTCCACCAGCGCGTCGAGCCGCTCGTTGCGCTCCGCCAGGGCCCGCTCCAGGCGGCGGGTCTCCAGGAGGTTCTTCACCCGGAGGCGGACCTCCAGCGGGCTGAGCGGCTTGACCAGGAAGTCCTGGGCCCCGGCGCGGAGCGCCTTCTCCTTGGCCTCCCGGCTCCCGTCGGAGGTGAGGATGAGGACCGGCACGGGCAGGGGGCCGTCGGTGGATTCCCGGACGCGCTGCATCAGCTCCAGGCCGTCCATGTCGGGCATCTGGAGGTCCAGCACCAGGAGGTCGGGCCGATGACCGTTCAGGGCGTCCAGCGCGGCGCCGGGCCGGGTGAAGGTGTCGATACGGTCGTAGTCGGCCGGAGCCAGCATGCGGGCCACGAGGCGGGCGTTGGCGGGCTCGTCGTCCACCACCACGATGTGCGCCTCCCCGGATCCCGGGTGGGCGTCCCCGGGCTCCGGGAGCGCGTCCCCGGCGGATCCCGGGTGCCGCCCGGCGGGCGTCTCCGGGCGCGCTGCCTCTGTCTCGACATCGGAGCGCATGGTGATCACACCTGCCCTTGGGTCATCCTGTCCGGCGGGCCCGGGCCTCGCGGGCCACGCCCGGGGGCGCGACGAAGGCCGAGCGTGGTGCGAGCCGGGAACCGCACAATGTAGCCTCCGTGGCGCCGTGGAAACAGGTGGCGGGGGGTCGAGCCCCCGGAGCGTCCGTCACGGCGCCCCGGCCTCCGGCCGCCGGTCCCGCCCCTCCTCGAGCCGCCGTCGCAGCTCCTCCGCCCCCGCCACCGGGGCCTCACAGGTGAAGTCCGTGCACACGTACGCCGCCGGTCCGCCGTCCAGGCCGTCCATCTCCCGCGTGAAGGGCGCCAGCTCCACGATCGGCGGCTCCGCCTCGCCGGTCGGCCGCACGAGGGAGACGGTCCGGGGGAAGAAGCCCCGTCGGAGCACCCGCTCCATCGCCGCCATCTCCGCGTCGTCCGGCCGGCCGGCCAGCACCACCTCGTGGCCCTCCCCCAGGCGGAAGTCCGCCGCCACCAGGAGCATGGCGAAGTTCTCCGGCGCCCGCTCCAGCCCCTCCCCCACGGCCCGCTCGGCGGCCAGCCCCCGCTCCTCCAGATCGGTGCGCCCCGTCAGGCGGGCCAGCCGCAGCAGGTTCCAGGCGGCCACCGAGTTGCCCGAGGGAAGCGCCCCGTCGTGCAGCTCCTTGGGACGCACCGGCAGGTCCCGGTCCCCGTCGGGGGCCAGGAAGTACCCGCCCGCGTCCGGATCCCCGCACCGCGCCTCCATCTCCTCCTGGAGGCGCAGGGCCTCCCCGAGCCAGGCGGGCTCCCGGGTGGCGGCGTGGAGCTCCAGCAGCCCCCAGATGAGGAAGGCGTAGTCGCTCGCGAAGGCCGCCACGCCGGCCTCGCCCCCGCGCCAGCGATGCAGCAGCCGTCCCTCCGGGCCCCGCATCTCCTCCAGCAGGAACGTCCCGGCCTCCCGGGCCGCTTCCACCCAGGCGGGCTCCTCCTGGGCGGAGCCGGCCTTCGCGAGGGCCGCCACCGCCAGGCCGTTCCAGTCGGTCAGCACCTTGTCGTCCCGGTGGGGACGCCGCCGATCCTCCCGGGCCTCGAACAGCCGTCGGCGCACGTCCTCCAGGCGATCCCGCAGATCGCCCGGGTCCACGCCCCGCTGGGCGGCGATCTCCTCCAGCGAGCGCCGCATGTGGAGCACGTTCTCGCCGGTACGGCGGCCCGTGGCCTCCTCGGCGAAGTTGCCCGCGCCCCGGGTGTTCCAGACCTCCCGGACCAGGCCGGCGTCCTCCTCCCCGAGGACCTCCCGCAGCTCCTCCTCCGTCCACACGTAGAAGGCGCCCTCGCCCCCCTCGCTGTCGGCGTCCTCGGCGGCGTGGAAGCCCCCAGCGGGGTCCCGCATGTCTCGCAGGAGGTACCGGGCGACCTCACGTACCGTCCGCTCGAAGACCGCCTCGCCCGTGACCTGCCACGCCTCGGTGTAGGCCACCATCAGCATGGCCTGGTCGTACAGCATCTTCTCGAAATGGGGCAGGAGCCAGCGGGCGTCGGTCGCATAGCGGTGGAAGCCGTAGCCCACGTGGTCGTAGACGCCGCCCCTACGCATGGCGCGCAACGTGTGGAGGGCCATCTCCCGGGCCCGCTCCCTCCCCGTCCGGTCGGCGTGGCGGAGGAGGAAGAGCAGGTTGTGAGGCGAGGGGAACTTGGGCGCGGATCCGAAGCCCCCCTCCTCCTCGTCGAAGCGCCCCTCCAGGCGCCGGTAGGCACTCTCCAGCACCCCGGCGTCGGCCTCGCCTCCTCCCGACCCGCCGTCGGCGGATGACCCGCGGGCGCTCCGGCGAAGTGCCTGGACGGCGTCCCCCGCCGAGTCCAGGACCCGCTCGCGGTCCTCCTCCCACAGCTCGGCGATCCGTCGCAGGAGCCGCATGAGCCCCGGCTGGCGCCCCCGATCCTCCTTCGGGAAATAGGTCCCGGTGAAGAACGGCTCGCGGTCGGGGGTCGTGACGACCGTGAGCGGCCAGCCGCCCCGGCCCGTCATCATCTGGCAGGCGGTCATGTAGACCTGGTCCACGTCGGGCCGCTCCTCCCGGTCCACCTTCACGGGCACGAAGTGCTCGTTCAGCAGCCGCGCCACGTCGGGGTCCTCGAAGGACTCGTGGGCCATGACGTGACACCAGTGACAGGTGGAGTAGCCGATGGAGAGGAACACCGGCCGGTCCAGCCGCCGGGCCTCCTCGAAGGCCTCGTCGCCCCACGGTCGCCAGGCCACGGGATTGTCGGCGTGCTGGAGCAGGTAGGGGCTGCTGGCCCCGGAAAGGTGGTTGCTGGCGTCGAAGCTGGGGGTCATCGCCGCTCGGGGGAAGGAAGGGACTCCAGGTTCGTGCTCGTGCCCCCTTGGAAGGGCAAGAACCTCGCCGTTCCGACGCCGGGGTGGCGTCGCCGCCCCGGGGTGGCGCCCGCCGCCCCGACCGGCCATCCCGGCCTACAGGGCTTCCAGGTAGTCCTCGTCCTCGGCGGGCACCGAGACCAGATCCTCCTTCAGGTCCAGCAGTACCTCCACGATCCGCGGATCGAACTGCTCGCCCCGGCCCTCCTCGATCTCCTGCAGCGCCTCCTCGGCCGACTCCGCCTCCCGGAACGGCCGATCGTGGGTGATGGCCATGAAGCAGTCGGCCACCGCGACGATACGACCGGACAGGGGGATCTCCGATCCCTCCAGGCCCCGGGGGTAGCCCGTGCCGTCCCAGCGCTCGTGGTGGGTGAGCGCGATCTCACTGGCCAGCCGCATCTCGGGCAGATCGCTCTCCGAGAGGATCCGCGCGCCGTTGGCGGCGTGGGTCGTCATGATCTCCCGCTCCTCCGGCGTCAGGTCCCCCTCCTTGAGCAGGATGCTGTCGGGGACGACCACCATCCCCATGTCGTGCAGCGGGGCGGCACTCCGGATCAGCTCCACGGCGACCCTCGAGAGCCCCATCTCCCCGGCCAGCTGGGCGGCCAGCTCGCCCACGCGATCGGCATGCTGCTCGGCCTCGAAATCCCGGTACTCCACCAGGCGGGCCAGCGTCCTCAGGACGTCGATCTGGCCCGAGGGCCGGTCCCGGTCAGCGGCCGCGGACTCCTCTCCGGGGTCCCCTTCGGCCGCCAGCAGGCCGGCCTCGGCCGTCAGCTCGTCCAGGACCCCCAGCTCGCCCAGGTGCTCCCGCTCCACGTCGGGGGCGTCCCCCGCGCCCCGACGGGCGTCCTCGCGGCCGTCGTGGACCTCCAGGCGGGGCCGGGACCACGCCTCGAAGTCGACGTCCGGGTCGAGCTCCTTCGCCTTCTGGTGGAGCGCCTCGACCTCGAGCTCCTCACGGGTCCGCTCCCGCCAGACCTCCTCCAGCACCTCCAGCGCCTCGTCGCGCCGTCCCCGCTCCTCCAGGCGGGCCACCAGGCGCAGGGCCACCTCCTGGTCCGGCTCCCGCTCGAGGAAGGACCGGAGGGCGTCGAGCACGGGCCCGGGGTCGTCCAGCTCGGGAGCGGCCTGATCGAAGCGCAGGATGTGGCCGCGGGCGTCGGCCGTGAGGCCGATGTCCAGGTGGAGATCGGCCAGGACGGCGTAGAACTCGTATTCGTCGGGGAAGACGCGGAGCACCTTGTTGCACACCGCGACCGCGTTGGTCACGAGCCCCTGGTCGGAGTACTCCTCGGCGGCCCGGCGGTAATAGGTGAGGGCCGCCTCCGGGTCGTCCTGGCGGTACTCCAGGTCCCCCACCCGGACCAGGAGGCCCGGATCGGGCATGACGTCCTCCGCCTGCACCTGCGAGATCGCCCGCATGTAGAGCCGCGTGGCCCGGGCGAAGTCCCCGTCCGCCTCCGCGCGCCTCGCCTCGATCCTCAGTTCGTCGACGCTGGACATGGTACGAGCTGTGTCTCCCGTTCAGTGGTGTCGCGGCCCTCGTCCCGCCGGATCCTCGTCCCGCTGGATCCTCGTCCTGCCGGTGGGCCGGGGCCCGAGGGGACCCCCGTAGAGCCCGCTCGCCTGCCCCGCCGGCACTTCCTTGACGAGTCACGACCTCGACTCGTCACGGTCCCCTTCCTGGAGCAAGGCCCGGACCGTACCCTGCCCTGTGGGACGCTTTCCCGCAACTCTCTGTGAGAATGGAAGATGGAGAGCCCACGAACCGGCCGGAACCGGCGTCCGACCCGGCGGCGCCCGTTCAGAAATCCACGGCTCTGTCGATCTACAAGAGCAGGTACGGCCGGGGGGGTCCCCTCATCTCCGGGCCGCAACCCCGGCGGCGGACCGGCCCGGCGCCGGGCGGCCGGCCTCAGCCTCCCGCGTCCTCCGGCAGGACGGGCGCGGTGAGCACGGCGAGCATCGTCTCGATCCCGCGGAAGAACTCGCCCAGGCGCAGGTTCTCGTTCGGGCTGTGCTGGTTGTTGTCGGGATTCACCGTGGGCACCGAGACGGCCGGCACGTCCAGCGTGGCCACGAAGGGCGAGATGGGGATCGAGCCGCCGCTGGTGCGGATGCGGATCGGCTCCTGGCCGAACTGCCGCTCGAGGGCCCTGCCCAGCCACCGGCCGGGTTCGGACTCGAAGGGCGTGCGGAACGCCGCGTAGGCGACAGTCGAGGTGAGGGTGGCCAGGCGGGGATACCTGCGGCGCTCCTCGTCGGTGGGCTCCCGGTCCAGGACCCGGTAGCCGAGGCCCTCGATGTGGCGCCGGAGGAGCCCCAGCAGCCGCTCGGGGTCGCTCTCGTTCACGAGCCGGACGTCGATCTCGGCCACCGCACGGTCGGGAATGATCGTGCGCGCCTCGTCCCCTACCCACCCTGCCCGTACGCCCCGCACGTTGAGGGAGGGGTACTGGACGGCCTCCTGGAGCGTGGCGCCGACGCTGTCGATCATGCCGATCCCCAGCTCCCGCTGGATCGCCGGCTCGTCGTCCGGCACGTCGGCCAGCAGCTCGCGGGTCTCCCGGTCCAGCTCCACGCCGTCGTACCAGCCCGGGATCGTGACCCGCCCCGCTTCGTCCTTCGCGGCGGCCAGGATCTCCGCCAGCCGGAAGACGGGGTTCGGGACGTAGTTGCCGTAGTGGCCGCTGTGCACCGGCGCCCGGGGGCCGTGCACGGTCAGCGTCGCCGTGGCGATCCCCCGGGCGCCGAACTTCAGCGTTGGCTCGCCGGAGGCGTGCGGCGGCCCGTCGAAGATGACCAGCATGTCGGCCGCCAGCCGGTCGCGGAAGCGCTCGACGGCAGCCGGTAGGTACGGTGAGCCCTGCTCCTCCTGGAAGTCGACGATCACCTTCAGACTCACGGCCGGGGCGGCGCCCGCCCGGTCCAGGAGCCGCGTCGCCGCGAGGAACTGCGCGACGGGGCCCTTCGAGTCGGCGGCCGACCGGGCGAACACCCGCCAGTCGGGATCCAGCGGCTCCCCCGCCGCCAGGCGCGCGTCGGCCCGGTCCCAGGGCACCGGACGCCAGGTCCCGTCGCCGGACCGCTCCTTCAGGACCGGCTCCCACGGGCTCTCCTGGTCCCACGCCGCGGGGTCCACCGGCTGGCCGTCCGCCTGCAGGTATACCAGCACCGTCCGGTCGGCGTCCGAGGCGGGACGCTCCGCCAGCAGGAGGGGGCTGCCCGGCGTGGACAGGCGCTCGGTGGTGAAGCCGCGGTCGGCGAACGCCTCCTCCAGCCACGCCACCAGCCGCAGGACGTCCTCCGGGTGGTGGGCGTCGTTCGGGTAGGTCAGCAGCTCCCGGTAGGTGGCCAGCGCCTCGGCCCGCGAGCGCTCCATCAGGGACCGGACCGAGTCCGGCGGGAGCTGCTGGGCGGCGGCGGACGGGAGCGCCGGGATCGGGCCGGCCAGGACGATCGCCGCGGTGACGGCCGCCGGCAGGGGCGTGCGAGAGGCGAGGAGGGAGGGACCGAGGCTCATGGGTCGGGTCTCCCTGTGCCGGGGTCGAACTGGAAGGCGCCGGCCCCGGAGCTTCAGTGGGCGCCAGCTCCCGCGTGCTCGCTCCGCTGCGTGAGCTCCTGGAACTCCGGGTGGGAGCGCAGGTCCCGCCACCACCAGTTGTCCTCGAATCGGGCCCCCGGATTCACGGCGGCGTAGACCTCGAGCAGCTCGATGGCCTCGTCGTGGTCGCCCACCAGGGTGCGCATGTAGGCCTCTACGGCCCGCAGCCACCGGCTCTCGTCCACCTCGGCCGTCGCCTGCCGCCGGGCCCGATTCCAGACGCTCCGGGCGCTGTCCTCCAAGCCCGCGCGTGCCAACACGCCGCCCGTCGCAATCACGACCCGGAGCCGTTCCCACTCGGCCTCGGGGCCCGAGGCCAGGCTGTCGATCCGTGATACCAGCTCCCAGGCCCGCTCCGGATCCGGTTCCGTGGCAGGGGTCGTCATCAGGAGCACTTCACACGACAGGAATTCGGGGGATCCCGGAAACCGGCGCTGACCGACGCGGCACCATCGTCGTGCCTCGGCAAACTGCTCCAGCCAATAACTCCCCGTGAAGATCCGGGACACGACGCTCTCAGCGTTGTCCAGGTAGGCGTCTTCCTCGTAGGCCCGGCGGGCCGACAGCACCATGTCCGAGGTCTCGTGCGTCTGGGTGTAGAGGTGACTCAGCATGGCGTGGGCGCTGGCCAGGGTGGGATCCAGCCGCACAGCCCGTCTCAGGTCGTCCTGGGCGTCGGCCAGGAGACGGCGCCGTTCCTCGGGGTCCGAGACGGTCCCGAGAAGGAAGCGGAGGTACGTCAGCGTTCCCCGAACCTCGATGGCCGGCGCGTGATTCGGCTCGATCGCGAGCGCCCGGTCGACGTGGCCCAGCCCCCTCTCGATCCACGCCTCGGCCGAGCGGGCTTCTCCCCCCTCGGCCGCGATCAGCGCCCGCCGGTAGCCGATCCGTCCGCGGAGCACCGGGGGATCCGCCCAGGTGGAGTCCACCACCTCGGCCCTGGCCGCCAGGGAGTCGGCCTCCTCGAAGGCCGCCGCAGCCGCCTCCATCCCGTGCTTCTCCAGGGCCTGCTCGGCTTCCGCCCGGGCTCGATTCGCCCGATGGTAGAGCGCCCAGGCGTCGACGCTGCCCGTCTCACTCCGGGTCGTCCGAAGGCGGATCTCCTCCCCCAGCCATTCCCTCAGCAGGCGGGCGGCATGATCGGCGATCTCGGTGCGAGCCTCGAACAGCTGACCGGCGGGACGCTCGAAGCCGGCGCGCTCCATCCCCGCTCCGCTGTGCCCATCGACGAGGGTGACACCGACCCGGATCCGGTCGCCGACGCGCTCGACGGTCCCCTCAACGAGGGTCCCGGTGCCCAGGGCCCGCGCCACGCTGTCGCGGGAAAGATCGGAATCCCGGAACCGGGCCACGCCATTGCGGGACACGACGTCCAGCTCCCGGACGGCCGACAGCTCGTCGATGAGGGCCTCCGTGAAGCCGTCCGCCAAGTACTGCAGGGAGTCCCCGGGGCTGCGATCCTCGAAGTAGAGGACGCCCACCCGACGCAGGTCGAGCTCGCCCTCCGTGGCGGCCTCAAGCCGCATCCGGCGGTCGAACTCGTCCGACACCACCGGCGCGGACCCCGCGACCCCCGCCGCCAGGAGCAGCACGAGCAGCGCGATCTCTGGCTTGGTGGCTCGCTGGGCTCCCTTCTCCCCATGGTACCAGCCGAGGACCAGGGTGATCGGAATCCCGGTCAGGTACCAGATGAGCGCCAGCTCGTAGGAGAAGCCGGGGAGGATGCCCTGCGTCGTGACCTGGTCCATGACCTGGAGCCCGACCCAGCCCGCCGCCAGGTAGGTGACGACGATCCGGAAGAGTCGCCGCTCCTTCAGCTCCTCGAACAAATCGAAAAAGCGCACGGGTCAGGTCCCGGAAAGGTCAGAAGCGGAGGCGAGCCCAGACGACAACAACCTCCATCGTATCGCCAGCCGTGTCAAAGCGTCCCGGCTCCCGGGAACGAGACGGCCGAGGAACGGGTCCAGAGTTACGATCGACGCACCCGACACCGGGCAGGAGAAAGCCCTGCACGAACGGCGGGGTCCTCCACCCTGCTGACGGACATCGATGTCGTTTACTACGCCGTGCCGCTCAGAAGATGCACGTCGGCGCCGGCGCGAAGCCCATTCCCTGGGGAGAAAAGTTCGCCCCCGAGATCTGCCGGACGTTCGTGACATCGCCGGTCGCCGGATCCACGTCGAACAGGATATCACCGTCCGGGCCGCCGGAAGCGCTCCCGATCAGCGTCCCGCCCGGGCCGAAGACGATCGACCCTACCGTCCCCACGTCCTGGCTCAGTGTGGCCGCCACGTCACCGGCGCCGGTGCCCCTATCGATGGTGATGAGTCGCCCCCCGCCGGCGCCGGGATCGCCGTTCAGCTCGAGGCCGTACATCGTCCCGGTCCCGTCGATGTCCGCACCCGCCACCGTCAGGCTCAGTCCGATCGGGCCGATCTGGAAGCGATCTCCCGTCGACTGATCGATGAAGTAAAGGTCGGACTCGACGCCGAAGAGCGAGTCGCTGGGCGTCATCGCCAGCGCCTGGAGCTCTCCCTGCCCGGGCGTCTGCGGGTCGACGTTCGTCGCGTCGCCGGTGCAGGGATCGACGGTCAGCAGCTCACCCGTCGGACCGGTGACGTCGCTGTTGTTCCAGGCATAGAGGGTGCCGTCGGAATGCACCGCCATGGCCACGGGTGTGGTCAGGCTGTCCGGGTCCTGGTCCAGCTCGCCGATGAACGTGACCGATCCCGTCGCGGGGTCGATTTGCGACAGCCCGTCGTCGAAGGCGTTGACACCGAAGAGGAGCTCACCGCCCAAGGATCCGGTCACGTCGAAGGCGACCGGATCCGGCTCACCCGCTGCGGGCCGGGCGTCAGGGCTGCTGGTCGCCTCGAGCCGGTTCGACCCGTCGGTGATCACCCATCTCACCGTGGCCAGGCCGCTTCCGTCGGTCTCCAGGGTGACCGAGTTCTGTCCCGTGCCGACCACAGTGAAGCCCGGCGCCCCGGCCAGGTCGCCCGTCCCGTCGGTCCTCGTGAAGGTCACCTCACGACCGGGCACCGGCGCCGAATCCGCATGGATGGCCAGCAGCTCCACCGTCAGCTCGAGCGTGTCCCCCTCCGCAGCGCTCGCCGGGAAGGCCAGCCGGCTCATCTCGACGTCCTCGCCCCAGAACAGGTCGCTCAGGTCCCGGAGCTGGCCGCCCCAGAGATCGCTTGCGTCGAGCGGGGGCACGAGCCACTGCAGGGCCGATGCGGCCAGCTGGCCGCCGGCCCCGTCCCACAGGGACGCCGTCGTCTGGACGTCACACTGCAGGAAGTCCGTGACGTCGACCTCCTCGGGGCGGGTTATGACCACGTCCCCATTGTCTTCGTCTGCCTTCAGCAGCCGCCAGCTCGGATTGATGGTCCCGCTGGACACCGCCTGGCCCTCGGGGCAGATCCCGAACCGGACGAAGCGGGTGGTGTCGTCGGGGAAGAAGTCATCCCCGCCCGAGTTGTCCGGGCTCAGCTCATAGCGGAAGCAGGCCTCCGTCGGAAATTCCCCGCTGGTCAGGCAGAGCTCGCCATCCTGCTGGCCGTCCCCGTCGTCCAGCCGCTCGTCGATGACGAGCACGGCCGTCTCGTCCGTCCACACCGCGCCGGCGGGAATCAGCATCGCGGTCAGCGTGTCGTCCGTGGCCGTGTCGGACAGTGAGGCCAGCGTGGGCTCGTCGGGATCGATGACGGTCACTGAACAATTGATCTGGCAGAAGGCCTCCGCGCCGGTCGGATCGTCAGCAGGGGCGGTGTGATCCTTCAACTCCTCCTCCAGGGCTCCCTCGTCGAGCCGGAACCTGATCGGCAGCGTACGGCCGTCCACCAGCCCGATGGTTTCCTCACTGTCGAGGTTCCTGGCCTCTTTGCCGTTCTCTCCCAGCTGGAAATCCGCGAACCCGAAGACGAAGGGCCCGCCGAACCGCTCCAGCGGTGGCGTCAGGGCCTGGATCCGGTAGGTCGTAAAGTCCTCCCCGCTGCTCGTCCGGAGCGCCGGGTCCGGAGCCTGGGTGTCGAACTCCACCTTGTAGTGGTCCGACTCCACGACCAGACCGCTTCCCACGCCGAACTCGGCCAGGGCCGTCCCGGGGTCGCAGGTCGCCTCCGGGTCGCTGTCATTCCAGCACACGATCCGGACCGTCGGCTGCATGCTCGGATCGAACGTCCCGAAGAGCGACGCGTCCGGCTGCGACACCATGGGGGCCAGCCAGAAGAAGTGGGAGTTGCCCGCGTCGAACGAGCCGCTGCCGTCGGAGATGGCCCCGCCGACGCTCGGGCGATCGGGGACGGTCGGAATCTCGCCATCCTGGCAGCTTACGAGGAGACCGACGGTCAGGAGGGCAAGGAGGGGACGTCGCATGGCAAGCTCCGTCTTCGAGTGGATGGAGAGAGCCCAATGCGGCCTGCCGGCCGCCTCTGTTCGCCGGAACCGGGGGCGGGCCGCGAGTCGACGGCCGGATGCCACGGGTCGGCGAGCAGCCACTTCCAAAGTGCAAGGTATGGACCCGTTCATATGAATCGTCGATATCAGGGATAAGCACCCTGGAAGAAAAGGACTTGGGGGTATTCACACGAACGACGTCCTGACCCCCCTGTGGTGGATCCACCACAGGTTGGTCCGGTGCCGGCGCGGCACACTGGCGCGGCCGACGGCGCCGGCGAGGGAAGCGATTGGCCCCCCAGGACTCGAACCTGGATCACCGGCTCCAAAGGCCGGGGTCTTGCCGTTAGACCAGGGGCCAGCG
>CAZSKS010000066.1:0-2965 GCA_964607465.1 uncultured Gemmatimonadota bacterium
CCCGGGTGTAGACCGCCGAGGAGAGGCCGTACCGGGTCCCGTTGTTGATCTCCACGGCCCGGTCGAAGTCGTCGAAGGGGACCACCGAGAGCACCGGCCCGAAGATCTCCTCCTGCTCCACCCGCATACCGGGCTCCACGTCCAGCAGGATCGTGGGCTCGTAGAACCAGCCCTCCTCCAGCCCCTCGCCCCGGGCCCGGCGGCCGCCGCACGCCACGTCGCAGCCCTCCTCGCGGGCGACCGCCACATACCCGTCCACTTTCTCGAGGGCCGCCTCGTGGATGAGCGGGCCCACGTCCACCTCCGGGTCCAGGCCGTCGCCCAGGCGCAGGTCGTCCACCTCCTCCAGGAGCCTCTCCACGAAGTCGTCGTGGATGTCGCGGTGGAGGAGGAGCCGGCTGGTGGCGGTGCACCGCTGGCCCGTGGTCCCGAAGGCGCCCCACAGGACCCCGTCCAGCGCCAGGTCCATGTCGGCGTCGGGCATGACCACCTGGGCGTTCTTGCCCCCCATCTCCAGGGACACGCGCTTGTGGTCGCGGCCGCAGGCCTCGGCGATGTGGCTCCCGGTCTCGGTGGAGCCGGTGAAGGAGATGCCGTCGACGTCGGGGTGCTCCACCAGGGCCCGGCCGACGTCACCGCCGCCGTGCACCAGCTGCACGGCCCGGGGCGGCACGCCGGCCTCCAGCAGCAGCTCCACGAAGAGGTGGGCCGAGTGAGGCACGTCCTCGGCCGGCTTGAAGACCACCGCGTTCCCGCAGGCCAGGGCCGGGAAGATCTTCCAGGAGGGGATGGCGGTGGGGAAGTTGAAGGGAGTGATCACGCCGAACACCCCGACGGGACGACGGTAGCTCATCGCCCACTTGTCGGGGAGCTCCGAGGGCACCGTCTTCCCGAACAGGCGCCGGCCCTCGCTGGCCGCGTAGTAGGCCGTGTCGATGGCCTCCTGTACGTCCCCCCGGGTCTCCTCCAGCACCTTCCCCATCTCCCGGGTCTGGTGACGGGCCAGCTCGTCCTTGCGCTCGGCCATCAGGTCGCCGGCCTCCTGCAGGATCAGCCCCCGCTTGGGCGCCGGGACGTCCCGCCAGGTCTCGAAGCCCTGCCGGGCCGACCGCACCGCGCGGTCGACCTCCTCCTCCGTGCTCTCGGGAAAGAGTCCGATGAGCTCGGAGGTCCGTGCCGGGTTCCGGTTCTCGAACCGCTCGCCGTCGGCCGGAGCGACCCACTCGCCGTCGATGAAGTTGCGATACTCGTCCGCCATCCTGCGCTCCCTTCCTGGTCCTGGCTCGTCGCGTCTCGCGCGCCTCGTCCTCGCCCTCGGTCCGCCGCTCCCCTGTGCCGTCTTCTCCCCCGACCTCCTAGAGCGGCCCGCGGAGGCGTCGGCGGCGGCGGGCGGGCCCGGCGTCCGTCAGCCGCCCCGGCCGCTGGCGCCCCGGGTCAGCACCAGCACGCTGTCCCGGACCTCCGCCCCGGTGAGGCCGTGCCCCACCTGGAAGTCCATGGCCCGGGCGTCCTCCTCGGACAGGGGCACCCCCATCTCGGCCAGCAGCCAGGGCAGCATCACCGGCGGAAGCCCCACGGCCCCCGCCCTCAGCTCCTTCACCTCCAGCCGGAGGAGGCCCGGGCGCGGCACCCGGGGCACGAGCAGCACCACGACCCGGGCCGTGTCGCCCACCATCCGCCGGATCATCTCCGGCAGCCGGTCCCCGGCCACCCGCCGGACGTCCACCATGGCCGAGGCCTCCGCCGTCGAGTCGGCCAGCGCCACCGACGGGCGCGACACCCCGGGCGGCAGTCCGGCCGTCGCCCGGTAACGCACCAGGCTCTCGACCTCCGGGCCCGTCAGCCGGATCTCCACGGGCCCGTCGTCCGCCAGCGCCTCGGAGATCTTCCGCTCGCTGCGGGTCGCCAGCTCCTCGGAGGGCTCCGCCGCGGCGGCCGGGGCGTCCTCCGTCCACCGCTGCCAGAGGTCGACGATCTGCTCGCGGTAGATCCAGCCGCCGGTCGCCGCCGCGGCCAGGAGGGTGAGGCACCCGACGGCGGCCAGGCAACTCCTGAGGCGGCCGATCACCGGTGCCCCCGCCCGGGGCGAGGGCTCACCCACCGCCTCCCTCGAGCTCCATCCGCTCCTCCACGGAATAGACCGGTCCCTCGGGACGCAGGCGGCTCCGCATCAGGTCCAGGTGATCGGCCGTGAAGCTCTCCTCCATCTCCACCCCGGCGGCCAGCTCCTCCAGCTCCCGGAACTCGCCCGCGGCGGCCCCGTCCTCCGCCCGGGCCAGCGTCACGTGGGGACGGAAGGCGCGGGTCTCGCGGTCGACGCCCAGGCTCGCGTAGCCGTGCTCCAGGTCGTGCTTCAGGGCGCGGAGCTGGGGGGTGGGCTCGACCCCCATCCAGATGACCCGGGGGCGCCGGAGGGAGGGAAACGCGCCCAGCTCCCGCACGGTGACGTCCACGGGCCGGTAGCCGGAGCCGATCCGGCGCAGGACCTCCACGTGGTCGTCCCTGCGGTCGGGTCGGACGTCCCCGATGAACTTCAGGGTGACGTGGTACTGCTCGGGGTCCGTCCAGCGGGCCGGCATCCCCCGGTCCCGGACGTCGGCCACGGCCTCGTGGACCGCGCGGCGGACGTCGTCCGGCAGGTTGATGGCGACGAAGAGGCGCATCCGATCCTTCGCGAGCGTGAGAAGGTCTCCGGCGATCCGTTCGGAGGGCGCCGCACCCGGCGGGTGCGAGGGAGCTCCGGCCGCCGCGCGACGTCCCCGTTCCATACGCCGCTCGGCCCTCGCCGTTTCGGCGCCGGCTCCCGCCGCCGGACCGGGCCAACCTGGCCGCCGCCCCCCGGGGGGAGCAAGAGAGGGCCGGCGGCCCCGAGCCGGGGCGCGCGAGGGGCCGGGGCGGGGACTTCCACCGGGGCCGTCCGGGGGGTATTCCGCCGGGGCCGTCCCGGGGGCTTCCGCCGGGGCCG
>CAZSKS010000066.1:3065-13743 GCA_964607465.1 uncultured Gemmatimonadota bacterium
TAGCCCTCCTCCACGGTGACGGAGATCGTCCGGCACAGGCCCTCGATCGTGACGTGCTCGTCGTCGCCGGCCTGCACCGTCAGGCGGTGCTCGCCCGGTGCCAGCTGCATCTCGATCTCGTTGGAGCCGTCGCCGAAGTGGATCCACGGATCCGCCGAGGGGATCGTGGTGCCCGGCTCCAGGCACTGCGTGTCCACGCCCAGGTGGTAGTGGATCACGCCCTCCCGCGGCGTGTCGACCTCCTCGGGAACGGCCGCGACCCGGATGTTCTCCGAGCCGAACGCGATGTCGACCGGGGAGGTCACGGTCGCCCCGTCGTCGGGCTGGGTGAAGAAGACGCGGGGCTCGCCGTCGGGGCCGTCGGCGGCCCCGGTGTCGTCGGTCCCCTCGCCGCCGCAGGCCGACACCGAAAAGGCCAGCGCCAGCGCCAGCATCCCTCCCGCCGCGCGCCTGACGATGAGCTCGGGTCCCCGGATCTCCTCGGACGCTCGGATCATCATCCGTCCTCCCCTGGTGGAACCTGTCCGTCTCCGCGGGGCAATATCTACCGACCGCGCTCCGTGGAGCAAACCGGGCGGCGCCGCTTCCGAGGGGGAGCGGAGCCCGCGGCCACGGGCCACCCGTTGAACCCACCCCATCGAGAGGCCTCGATCCCCATGCTCCGACACGCCCGCCGCATCTCAGCCCTCGTCCTGGCCGCCCTGGCGCTCTCCGTTGCGGAGAGCCGGGCCCAGAGCGCCCGGGAGATCATGGACACGGCCCTCCAGAAGTACCAGCAGCAGACCGAGGGCATCGAGGCCTACACGGTGACCCAGGAGATCATGGGGGCCACCATCACCCACCGCTTCGTCAAGCAGGAGGTGGAGGGTCACCAGGTGTTCGTCCCGGCCGAGGACACCGCGGCCGGGCGGATCCCCCGGGGCTGGGGCAACCCGTACCAGATGTTCCCCGCGCTGGCGGAGCGCGCGGAGCTGGAGGGCACCACCGCCCTGGACGGCCATCCCTCCTGGACCCTGAAGGTGAACGACTTCAGCGGGCTGGACCTGGAGAACATGACGCCGGAGGGGGCGCGGGGGGAGTTCGAGCCCGACAGCATCACGCTGTACGTGGGCCAGGACGACCATCTCCTGCGGGGGCTGGCCATGCAGGGGCAGATGGCCGCCGGCGACTCCACCCGGCCCATCTCCGTCTCCGCGCGGTTCAGCGACTACCGTGACGTCGAGGGGATGATGCATCCCTTCGTGATGAGCGTCAGCGTCGAGGGGATGGACGCGGCCCTCAGCCCCGCCGAGCGGCAGGCGGCCCGTCAGCAGCTCGAGGCGGTCGAGCGGAAGATGGAGGAGATGTCGGAGCAGCAGCGACAGATGATGGAGAACATGATGGGCCCCCGGCTGGAGAAGCTCCGCCAGATGCTGGACTCGGGCACCATGGAGACGACCGTCCGGGTCAAGAGCGTCGAGGTGGAGCGGGGCTGAGCGGCCGGGAGGAGACCCGGATCGTGGCCCGCGTCTGGGTGAAGCTGCGCCGCACGGTCCACCGGACCGTGTCGCCCCTCTCCACGATGACGGTGTTGGAGTAGTAGTTCTGAACCGGCCCGGTGGCGCGGGCCGCCAGCCGGAAGTCGGCCGTCGACCGGCTGGCACCCTCCGGGAGCTCGAATTCCTCCCGCGAGAACCCCTGCAGGCTGCCCAGGTAATGCTGGGAGCCGCCCACGAGGGCATAGACCCGCAGGGTCCACTCGCTCTCGTTGTGGACGACGACCCGGGTGGTCCGGTCCGCCTCCCGGTCGGCCGCGTCCTGGCCGGTCACCGGCGCCGGCCGGCCGGCGGTCGAGCAGGCGCCGGCGACGATCGTCGTGAGCGCCAGGGCGACGACGAGGGGCGTGCGCGGTCGGGCAGCGGATGACATCGGAACACCCTCCGGATCGCGTGACGAGGGCCTCGGGAGGGGGGCGGAGCGCACCGGGCGCTCCCGGCTACGAATCTACCCATAGATCCGGACGCCCGCCAGATCGTCGGAACGGGGTTCGACGGCGCGGCGACGGGCATCCTATCTTGCCGTCATGAGCACGGCGGCCGACCCCCTGGAGGAGCTCCACCTTCTCGTCCGCTCCCGGCACGGCGTCGTGGCCCTGCGGACCCCGGAGGAGGAGCGGGCCCGGAGCCTCCTGCGCCACCTGGCGGACCGGCTGGACGTCGCCTTCTTCACCTGGAGCCCCACGCGGGGCCTCCGGCGTGACGGATCCGAGGACCCGGTCTACGGCACCGGGGACGCGCTCCAGGTCCTGAGCCACGCCCAGTCCTCCGGGCTCGACGCGCTCTATCACCTCCAGGGCTTCGGCCCGCAGCTGTCGGACGCCACGGCCGCCCGGAAGCTGGCCGACGCCGCCGAGGCCTTCGAGGATCGACCGGGGGCGCTGGTGCTGACGGGTGCGGACCTGGAGCTGCCCGACCCGGTGCGGCCACGGGCGGCCGTCCTCTCCCTGCCGCCCCCGGACCGCGAGGAGCTGCGGGAGATGCTCATGCATCTGCTGCGGGACCTCAACGAGCGGAAGGCCGTGGAGGTCGACCTCTCCCCCGACGGCATCGACCGCCTGCTCCGGAACCTCCAGGGCCTCACCCTGATGGAGGCGGAGAAGGTGCTGACCCGGGCGATGGTGGAAGACGGGCGGCTGGACCCGGACGACGTGGCGGGGGTGGCCGACGCCAAGCGCCGGATCGTGGAGCGGGAGGGGCTGCTGGAGTACCACCCGGCCGAGGAGGGGATGGGCCAGGTGGCCGACCTGGACGGGCTGAAGGGCTGGCTGGCCAAGCGGGAGGAGGTGATCCGGGACCCGGAGCGGGCGGAGCGCCACGGCCTCCCCTTCCCCCGCGGGGTGCTCCTGCTGGGCGTCCCCGGCTGCGGCAAGAGCCTCAGCGCCAAGGCCGTGGCCGCCGAGTGGAGCCTCCCCCTCCTCCGGCTCGATCCTTCCGGCCTCTACAACAAGTACATCGGAGAGACGGAGAAGAACTTCCGCCGGGCGATGGAGACCGCCGACCGGATGTCGCCGGTCGTGCTGTGGATCGACGAGATCGAGAAGGCGCTGGCCGCCGGCGGCGAGGGCGACGGGGGCGTCTCCCGACGGGTGCTGGGCACCTTCCTCTCCTGGATGCAGGACCGGGAGGGCGACGTCTTCGTCGTCGCCACCGCCAACGACGTGGAGCGCCTGCCGCCGGAGATGATGCGCAAGGGACGCTTCGACGAGGTCTTCTTCGTGGACCTCCCGGACGCTGCGACCCGGCGGGCGATCTTCGAGATCCACCTGCGGAAGCGGGGCCACGACCCGGCGGCCTTCGACCTGGAGGCCCTGGCCCGGGCCACCGAGGGCTTCAGCGGCTCCGAGATCGAGGGGGTGGTGGTCTCCGGCCTCTACACGGCCCTGGCGGCCGACGCCGACCTGTCGACCTCCATGCTGCGCGACGAGGCCTCCCGGACGCGGCCGCTGTCGGTGGTGCGGGCAGAGGAGGTGGAGCGGCTGCGGAGGTGGGCGGAGGGCCGGACGGTGCCGGCGAACTGACGGGGCACCTCGGGCGGTCGGCGGGACGCCGCCGGGGGGCGGGAGACGGGCGTCGAAAGCGCGAAACCGCCAGGGACGACGGCCGGGTCACGGAACAGCGGGCCGGCACCGTAGTGGCCGTAACCCTGCGGCCTCCCGATTCTACCGCTTGACTGCCCGTGCCCGGCTCGGTCGTCCCGCCCTGCCGGTCTCGCACGGGGCACGGTAGGCGGGTCCCGGCCGGGCCCGCCACGGGATCTCGACGAAGCGCCCGCCCCCTGCGACGAATCGACGCCGCGGCGCGACGAACGGGGGACGGCGGCGGCGGTGGTCGATGCGTGCGGCGCGCACGGCGCGCGGGACCGCGACGGGCGCCGGGAACGGTCGGCGGCCCGGGGTCCCACCGTCTCACGCCTCGGGGCGATCCAGGACCCGGTAGCCCACCGCCTCGGCCACGTGCAGGGCCCGGATGTCCTCCGAGCCCGCCAGGTCGGCCACCGTCCGGGCCAGCCGGAGCACCCGGTGATAGCCCCGCGCGCTGAGCCGCCGGCGCTCCACGGCCCGGCGCAGGAGCGCCTCGCCGGCCCCGTCCACCCGGCACAGGGCCGACACCTCGGGCGGCGTCATGGCGGCGTTGAGCCCCGGGGCGCCGCCGTTCCGGCGCCCGGCCAGCCTGCGGGCGGCCCGCTCCCGCGCCTCCCGCACCCGCTCCCGGACGGCGGCGCTGTCCTCGCCCCGGCGTCCGCCCCGCAGCTCCTTCCACCGCACCGCCGGCACGTCCACGTGCATGTCGATCCGGTCCACGAGGGGGCCGCTCACCCGTCCCGCGTAGCCCCGGACCACCGCCGGATCGCACGTGCAGCGCTCCGACCCCGCGGTGTGGTGGCCGCAGGGACAGGGGTTCATGGCGGCCACCAGCAGGAAGCGGGCGGGATAGGTCAGCGACGCCCGGGCGCGGACGATGGTGACGGCTCCCTCCTCCAGGGGTTGACGCAGGGACTCCAGGCTGGCCCGGCCGAACTCCGGGAGCTCGTCCAGGAACAGGATCCCCCGGTGCGCCAGCGAGACCTCGCCGGGCCGCGGGATCGCCCCGCCGCCGATCAGGCCCGCCCGACTGACGCTGTGATGGGGCGCCCGGAAGGGGCGGGCCGCCGCGAGCCCCGTCCCGGGCTTCAGCCGTCCCGCGACGCTGTGGACGGCCGTCACCTCCACCGCCTCCTCCAGCTCCAGCTCGGGCAGGAGGCCGGGCAGGCGCCGGGCCAGCATGGTCTTGCCGGCCCCCGGCTCACCCCGCAGGAGCAGGTTGTGTCCTCCCGCGGCGGCCACCTCCAGGGCCCGCTTCACCCGCTCCTGGCCCAGGACGTCGGACAGGTCGGGCGCGGGGCCGTCGGAGGTCGGGGGCGCCGGATCGTCGGGCAGGTGGTCGGGACCCGGCAGGTCGCCCTTCCCCGCCAGGAAGGCCACCACCGCCGCCAGGTCCGGGGCGCCACGTACCTCGAGGCCCGCCGAGGCCGCCGGCCGCGCCTCGGCCAGGTTGTCCAGCGGCAGGAGGATCCCCTCCACGTCGCCCGCCTCGCGGGCGTGCAGGGCGATGGGCAGCGCCCCGCGCACCGGGCGGACGCTCCCGTCCAGCCCCAGCTCGCCCACCGTGGCCCAGCGGCGGCAGCGCTCCGCGGGGAGCTTCCCCCACGCCGCCAGGATCCCCACCAGGATCGGCAGGTCGAAGGCGGCGCCTTCCTTCCGGACGCCCGCCGGGGCCAGGTTCACCGTGATCCGAAGCCCGGGCACGGGGAGGCCGACCCGGTTCGCCGCCGCGCGGATGCGGTCCTTCCCCTCTCGCACCGCCCCGTGGGGGAGGCCCACCATCTGGATCATCGGGGTGCCCCGGGTGATGGCCACCTCCACGCGCACCCGGTAGACCTCGAGCCCGAGGAGCGCCGCCGAGGGAATGGTCGCCTGCCGGGAGGGGGTCGTCTGCGACATGCCGGCAGGGTCGGGCCGACGGTCAAGCCGGGGTCAACGGCGCGGTCGGCCGGGACGCGTCCTCCGGCCCGCCCTACGTCCCGGCCCGCAGATGGCTGGCGGAGCGCTCGGACGCTATGTTTCCACCCGTCATGACCCAGCGATCGCGCCGGCCGGCCCGCCTTCTCGCCCTCGCCTCGCCCCTGCTCCTGGCGGCGTGTGGGGACGGGAGCACGGGGCCCGACCCCGACCCGCCGGACGACGGTCCGGTGGAGCTGGACGTGGAGGTGGTGGCCTCGGGGCTCTCGAACCCGCTGCACCTCACGGCGCCGCCCGGGGACGACCGCCTCTTCGTCGTCGAGCAGCCCGGCCGCATCCGCATCGTGCGGGACGGGCAGCTCCTGGAGCAGCCGTTCCTGGACATCACCGACCGGGTGGAGAGCGGGGGCGAGCAGGGGCTGCTCAGCGTCGCCTTCCACCCGGACTACGCCGACAACGGCCACTTCTACGTCGACTACACGGAGGCCGACTCGGGCGATACGAGGGTGGAGCGCTATTCCGTCAGCGCGTCGAACCCCGACAGCGCCGACCCCGCCCCGGACGATCTCATCCTCTCGGTTCCCCAGCCGGCCCCCAACCACAACGGGGGGCAGCTCGCGTTCGGCCCCGACGGGATGCTCTACGTCGGGCTGGGGGACGGCGGCGGGGCCAACGACCAGTTCGGGAACGGCCAGGACCCGTCCACCCTGCTCGGGAGCCTCCTGCGGCTGGACGTGGACCCGACCACCGCCGAGCCGTACACGATCCCGCCGGACAACCCCTTCGTGGGCCGGGACGGCCGCGACGAGATCTGGGCGTGGGGCCTGCGCAACCCGTGGCGCTACGCCTTCGACCCCGTCGACGGCCTCCTGTACGTCGCCGACGTCGGTCAGAACGACTGGGAGGAGGTGAACGCCGTGGCGGCCGACAGCGGCGGGGTCAACTACGGCTGGAACGTCATGGAGGGCGAGAGCTGCTTCGAGCCGCCCGAGGACTGCGACCGGACGGGCCTCACCGAGCCGGTGCTCGTCTACGAGAACGACGGCAACTGCTCGGTCACCGGCGGCCGGGTGTACCGGGGCGACGCGATCCCGGAGCTGCGGGGCCACTACTTCTACGCCGACTTCTGCGCCGGCTGGGTCCGGAGCTTCCGCCTGTCGGACGGCGAGGTCACCGACGAGCGCGAGTGGCCCCTGGGCGACCTGGGCTCGATCCTCTCCTTCGGCGAGGACGCCGACGGCGAGCTGTACGTCCTCTCCAACGACGGGAACGTGTACCGGCTCGTCACCCCGTGAACGGTGCCGACGTCGAGCCCCCCGGCCGCCCCCTGAGCCGCGACGGGGAGGACCGTCCCCTGCGCCTGGCGTACATGACCTGGCGGGAGGTGGCGGAGCGGCTGCGTCGGGATCCCCGGCTCCTGGTGCCGGTGGGCAGCCTCCTGCAGCACGGCCCCCACCTGCCGCTGGGGACGGACAGCATCATCGTCACCCGGCTGGCCGAGGCGCTGTCGGCCCGCCACCGGATCCTGCTCGCCCCCACCCTGCCCTACGGCGCCGGCTCCGATCGGGACGGCGAGTATGCCGGGTCGGCCCCCATCCGGGGGAAGACGCTCCATCGCACCCTGAACGAGCTGGTCGCCTCCTGGGAGGGCCACGGCGTGGAGGAGTTCGTCTTCCTCACCACCCACGGCTACGGCCCCCACCTGCAGGCCCTGGCCACGGTGGCCAGCGACACCGCACGGGTCCGGGCGGTGGACCTCCACGCCATCGACCTGTCGGACTTCCTGACCAGCGAGCACGGCAGCGAGCACGCCGGCGAGCTGGCCACCTCCCTCCTCCTGCACCTGGCCCCCGACCGGGTCCGCACCGAGGCGATCGAGGACCTCGAGCTGCCCCCGGAGGACGTGGCCCGCCTGCGGGAGGGCGAGGAACCGGTGCCACGTCCGGGATCCTCCGGGGTAGTGGGGCATCCGACCCGGGCCTCAGCGGAGAAGGGGCTTCGGGTGTTCGACTACCTGGTGGAGCTGCTGGGCGATCGCGTGTTCGCCCGCCAGGCCGCCACGACGGGAGGATCCGGATGAGCGTGACCAGCAGCGTGCGGGTCGCCACCGGGGCCGTGGCCGCGGCGCTGGCGCTGGCGGCCGGCAGCCCCGGGGCGGCGGCCGCCCAGGCGACCCAGGAGCTGGATCGTGGCACCTTCGAGCTGCAGCAGGACGGCTCGAGCGTGGGCACCGAGACGTTCGCCGTCCGCAGGGAGCGGAGCAGCGTCCGGGCGGTCGGCCGGATCCAGCTGACGTCGGCCGGCTCGGCGTGGGGCGCCGGCCAGGCGTGGCTCCAGACGGACCCCGACTTCCGACCGCAGCTCTTCCGCCTGGAGCCGATGCCGGAGGTGGAGGACGGCGAGACGGTGGCCGCCGTGCGGCAGGACGATCGGGTCCGGGTCCAGATCACCTCCAGCGCGGGCCAGCGATCCAAGGAGTTCGTGGCCCCCGAGGACTTCTCGATGCTGCACCTGGACGTGGCCCATCACCTCTATGTCCTCCTACTCCAGCACGCCTCGGCGCTGGATTCGGAGGGAGAGGTCCGCGTCCCGGTGGTGCTTCCGACGCGTGGCGAGCGGGTGACGCTGCGGATCCGCAGGGGGGCGAGGGAGGAGATCACCACGGGGGGCGGACCCCGGCAGGCGGTCCGCCACGTCGTCGAGGGCGAAGGCGTCCGGCTGGAGGCCTGGACGGACGAAGAGGGCAGGATCCTCCGGGTCCATCACCCGGAGTCGGGGCGAACGGCCGTACGAACCGAGGAGGGGGAAGGATGAGCGGAGGACATGGCGCGGACCCGGCATCCGTCGGGGCGGGTGAGGAATCGGTCGGGAGGAACGACGAGGGGTCGGAGCTTCCGAACCTGGGGGTGCGCGTCTTCCAGGTGTTCGCATCGCCCGGGAAGCTCTTCGGAGAGCTCCGGGAACGGCCCGTGTGGCTCGGGGCCCTGCTGCTGGTCGTGGCCCTCTCGGTGGCCACCAGCTTCCTGTTCCCGGAGGAGCTGTTCCGCGACGCGTTCATGGCCGGGGTGCCCGAGGGGACCGATCCGTCCGACGTGGAGGGGCAGATGGAGTTCTTCCTCACCTTCCGGCACGTGATGTCGGCGGTGATCCCGCCGATCGTGATCGTGGCGCTGGCGGGGCTCCTCCTCTTCGTCTTCAATCTCCTGCTCGGGGGAGAGGCCGACTTCCGGCAGCTCTTCAGCGCCAGCGCTCACGCCATGCTGATCACGACCGTCGGCGGCCTCCTCACGCTCCCCCTCATGGAGGCGTCGGGGGACGTGCAGACGGCGCTGGCGCTCCACCTGCTGGTGCCGGGACTCGAGGAGGGATACCTGTACCGGCTCCTGCACGGGCTCAACGTCTTCAGCCTGTGGACGGCCGTGGCGCTCGGGGTCGCCGTCAGCCGCATCTATCCGGCCCGGTCGTTCGGAGGGGCCGCCGGCACGATCATCGGGCTGTACGTGGCCATGAAGGCGGTCTTCGCCCTGTTCGGCGGGATGGGCTGAGCCGCCCCGTCGGGGCGGGAGGCTCCTACCGCCCCGACGGTCCCGGCTTTCGTGGGCGGGCTCGGGCCCACGGGACGTCCCCGGAACCGCAACGCCGACCCCATCGAGGGTGTTGGAACGCAGGGTCGGTATCGCCCGCCGCGGAACCCGGCACCGCGGGTCCCGCGTAGGAATCATCGACGTCCTGGCGTCCACGATCGGACGCCTCATTCGAACGAGAAGGCCACCGCATGAAGCCGAAGCACAAGATCCTCGTGGCGGCGGGCGTCGTCGTCGTCCTGGGCGTCATGGCGGTCCGGGCCGTCCAGGGCGGTGGGGGCGACGCCGTCGAGGTCCGAGCCGAGGTCGTCTCGCCCCGGAGCCTCGTCTCCCGGGTCACGGCCACCGGCCACATCGAGCCCAAGCGGTCGGTGGAGATCAGCGCCGACATCTCGGGCCGGGTCGTGCAGCTGCCGGTGGAGGAGGGCCAGGACGTCGAGGAGGGCGACCTCCTGCTGGTGATCGACCCCACCCAGTACGAGGCCGCGGTCCGCCAGGCCCGCGCCCGGCTGGCCGAGGTCCGTGCCCGTGAGGCCCGGGCTCGCGCCGACTACCTGCAGGCCGGCCGGGAGTGGGACCGCCTCCAGCAGCTCCAGGAGCGAACGCCGGACCTGATCACGGCGCAGGAGGTGGAGCAGTCCCGGACCCGGTCCGAGGTGGCCGAGGCGGAATGGAACGCGGCGCGACACGCGGTGGACCAGGCCGGGGCCGCGCTGGAGGAGGCCCAGGACCGGCTGGACAAGACGGTGATCCGGGCGCCCATGTCCGGACGGATCACCCGCCTCAACGTGGAGCAGGGCGAGACGGCCATCGTCGGCACGATGAACAACCCCGGCACCGTCCTCCTCACCGTGGCCGACCTGGGGGTCATGGAGGCGGTGATCGAGGTGGACGAGACGGACGTCCCGCAGATCTCGGTGGGGGACTCGGCGTCGCTGGAGATCGACGCCTTCCCGGACACGGCCTTCGCCGGCCGTGTCACCAAGATCGGCAACAGCTCCCTGCGGCCGCGGAGCCAGGCCGGCTCCAGCCAGGACCAGGCGGTGGACTTCGAGGTCCGCATCACGCTGGCCGACCCGCCGACCGGCATCCGGCCCGACCTGTCGACCACGGCGGACGTCATCACGGCCACTCGGGAGGACGTCCTGGCCATCCCCATCATCGCCCTCACCCTGGAGAACGTCTCCGACCTGGAGGAGGGATGGCGCGAGAGGCTCCCCGAGGGGGTCCCGGGCGACGGGGAGGAGATCGAGGGCGTCTTCGTGGTCGGCGGCGGCACGGCGCGCTTCCAGCCGGTGCGCGTCGGCGTGGCCGGGGACAGCTATTTCGAGGTGCTGGCCGGGTTGTCGGCCGGTGACACCGTGGTCTCGGGCTCGTACCAGGCCATCCGCGACCTGCGGGACGGGGACCCGGTGGACGTGACGGCGACCGCCGGCCCGGAGGACCGCCCGGGGCCAGGCCCGGCGGCGGAGGGAGAGCCGGAGGCGGAGGCCGACGACGGGCCCGGCGACGCGCCGGGCGCCGGGAGCGGCGAGGACCGGGGAGGCGACGATGGCGG
>CAZSKS010000067.1:0-7163 GCA_964607465.1 uncultured Gemmatimonadota bacterium
TGGCGGGAGGTGTAGTCCCCGCTCTCGATCCGCTCCTCGACCTTCTCCTGCAGCTCGCTCGTCTTCTTCGCCATCTACCTGCGTCCCCGTCTGTCGTGCGAGTCCTCGCTTCCGTCCCGGCGCTTGCCGCCCTGGAGGAAGACGATCTTCTCGATGCGGCCCCGATCCCGGCCCTCGTTCAGCCGGGACAGGATCGTGTGGCGCATCATGTCCAGCTCCTGCATCCAGGAGGCGTTCTTCACCTCCACGAAGAGCGTCCGGCCGCTGACCCGGACCTCCCCCGTCGCCTCGGCGATCCGCGCTCCCACGATCTCGTCCCAGTCGGAGACCGCGGCGGCGCGCTCCACCTTCTCGGCGATGCCCCACTTCTCGAACAGCCGGCCCACCAGGCCGCCCACGGGCTCGGGCGTCTCCTCCTCGCCCGAGCGGCCGGGCCCCCGCGGGCGCTGGCGGCTCCCCGGGTCCGAGCGCTGCCTCCGCCGCCGGGCGCGGGCCCGCGCCTCCCGGCGCGCCTCGCCGCGTCCCGTGCCGCTCCCGGCCGGGCCGCTTCCGCTGTCACCGTCCCCGTCCGTCACGTCTCCACCCGTCCGTCCCGGATGCGCCATTCCCGGAGCCCGCCGCCCCGGAGCCGGAGGTCGCCGGCCTTGGGCGTCGTCACGATGGCCTGCCCGGTGCGGCCCTCGTCCAGCAGCCGCATGAGCCGGCCCGAGCGATCCTCGTCCAGCTCGGCGAACACGTCGTCCAGCAGATACACCGGCTCCCGCCCCAGACGGTCCCTCAGGCTGTCGGCCTCCACCAGCCGCAGGGCCAGCGAGGCGGTGCGCTGCTGTCCCCCGGACCCGTAGGTCCGGAGGTCCCGGGCCTCCTCGCCGGCCACGTGCGCCCGGAAGGCCACCTCGTCGCGGTGGGGCCCCACCACCGTCACGCCCCGCTCGCGCTCCCTGTCCGCCGCGGCCTCCAGGGCCCGGCGGAAACGGTCGGCCCAGGCGGTGGCGTCGCTCCCGGGCGGCTCCCGGCCCGGGCCCGAGCCCGACGCCCCCTCCGGGCCCGTCGCCGGGGTGCCGTCCGCGTCGTCGTCCGGCCCCGCCTGGCCGGCCTCCGGCGTCGGGTCCTGGTCCGTCGCCTCCGGCCATCCGGCCGACGGCTCGTACTCCATGGTCCCGGCCTGTCCTCCGGCGATCTCCTCGTGATAGCGCCGGAAGTCTTCGACCCGCTCCCCGATCCAGCCCGCCCGGGCGGCCATCACCCGGGCGCCGGCCTCCACCAGGCCCTCGGTCCAGGCCTCCAGCAGCTCCGGAGGCGCCCCGTCCTTCAGGGCCTCGTTCCGCTGGGAGAGGATCGACCGGTACTCCTGCAGGGCCTCCAGGTAGCCCGGCTCCACCAGGGAGAGCACGATGTCCAGGAAGCGGCGGCGCCCGCCGGGCGGGCCCCGCACGATCTCCACGTCCTCCAGGCTGAAGACCGCCGCTCCCAGGGTCCCGATGGCGTCGGAGAGGCGCGACACCTCCCGGCGCCCGACCTCGACCTTCTTCCGCCGTCCCGACGTCTGGTAGGCGGCGGCGAGCTGTGTCTCCTCCTCCGGGCCGTGCAGCGTGAGCTCGATCCGGAAGACCTCCTGTCCGAAACGCACCAGCTCCGCGTCGTTGGCCCCCCGGAAGGAGCGGAAGGTCTCGAGGTAGTAGATGGCCTCCAGGAGGTTGGTCTTGCCGGAGCCGTTGGGGCCCACGATGGCCACGCCCTCGGGGGGGAACTCCACCTCCAGCTCCTCGAAATTCCGGAAGTCGCGGAGGTGGAAGCGCCCGATCCGGGCGGCCCGTTCCGAGGGGTCCGCCGCGGCTCCGCGCTCAGCCTGCATGTCGACATCGAAGATAACCCGAAAGACCCGGCGCTGCAAGGAAAATCGGCGGTTCGAGGACGGGGGCGAAGGGCCGCCCGCCGCCGGCCTCGACGCACCCCGCGGCGGGGAGCCGCGGAGGGGCGGCGGGCGCCGCGCCGGGCGCCGGGGTTGCACCGGGAGGACGGGAGCGTTCCCTTCCCGGGGACATGGAGACCCCACGGACGGATCCCGCCGACCGCCTCCCCTTCCCTCCGGCCGACCGCCCCTCCCCTCCCCGGGTCGGACCTCGAGCCCCGACGGCGGG
Source organism: uncultured Gemmatimonadota bacterium (assembly GCA_964607465.1). Taxonomy (GTDB): domain Bacteria; phylum Gemmatimonadota; class Gemmatimonadetes; order Palauibacterales; family Palauibacteraceae; genus CAYVFM01. The sequence continues at coordinate 2,142 of CAZSKS010000067.1, forward strand.
CCCCGGGGCGGCGCCGTGACGGCGCCCGGAGCGCGCGGCGCGGGCCCGGTCGGCGCCCTCCCGGCCTGTGCGCTCCTGGTCGCTCTCCTGGCGGCCACCCCCCTGGCCGCCCAGTCCGGCGGGGAGGACGGGGAGAGCACGGCGGGCGACGCCGCCGTCGACACGGCCCGGGCCGCGCCGGCCCGCTCCGCGACGGCTCCCTCCGGTCCGGCCCCGTCCGCCGATCCGGGGCTCCCGGCGCGGGCCCTCCCCCCCGCCTCGCCGTGGATCACCCGCGGCGCCGGCCTCGCCATGCTCGTGGTCTCCGACGTGGGCATGCGCCGGGCGGTGCAGGACCTCCGACAGGCGCCGGGTCCGCTGAGCCGGCACGGCTCGGTGGGTGAGGAGGTGGCGGAGTTCGGCGACGGCCTGGGCGCCTGGAAGACCTCCCTGCCCTGGCTGGCCGCCGGCAGCGTGGCGGTGGGCACCGCCGTCGACGGGATGCGGGGCGCCGGACGGGGCCTGTCGGTGCTGGGCGGCGTGGTCGGGGGCTCGATGGCCACCCTGGCCGTGAACCACGCCGTCGGCCGCAGCCGCCCCAGCTGGGGGAACGGCGTCCTCTCCTTCGACCCCTTCTCCGGCCACGCGTCCTTCCCCTCGGGCCACGTCTCCCTCGCCTTCTCGGTCGCCGGCGGCGTGGACGCCATCACCGACGGCTGGCTCCCCGCCACCGCCGCCTATACCGTGGCCGGCACCACGGCCTTCGCCCGCGTCTACGAGGACCAGCACTGGCTCTCCGACGTCGTGGTGGGGGCGGCCCTGAGCGCCACCGTCTCCCGCCTGGCCACCCACCGGACGATGGAGCTGCTCGGGGTGGGAAGGGACGACGGCGGATCCGGGGAGGACGGCGCCCGGCCGGGTCGGACGGGGGCCGGACCCGCCGGCGCCACGGGACGGTCCCGCGGGGTGGGGGCCCGGCTCCTCTTCACGCCCTCCCTGCTGGGGGTCCAGCTCCGCTTCTGAATCCTCAGCGCTGGACGAAATCGCTGACGACCGGCGTCTCGCCGCTGTAGTCGTAGAACCCCTCGCCGCTCTTCCGTCCGTACAGGCCGGCCGTGACCATCCGCCGCAGCAGGGCCGGGGGCGCGAAGCGCTTCTCCCGGTACTCGTCGAACATGATGTCGCCGATCTTGCAGAGGGTGTCGAGCCCGACGAAGTCGCCCAGCGTGAAGGGCCCCATCGGATAGCCCGTGCCGAGCTCCATGGCCTGGTCGATGTCCTCGATGGAGCCGACGCCGTTCTCGTAGGCGCGGATGGCGTCCATCATGTAGGGCACCAGCAGGCGGTTCACGATGAAGCCCGAGTTGTCCCGGCACGCCACCGGCTCCTTGCCCAGCGACTCGGCGAACGCGTAGGCGGCCTCGAACGTGGTGTCGGAGGTGCCGCCCTGCCGGACGACCTCCACCAGCCTCATGACGGGGACGGGGTTGAAGAAGTGGAGGCCGACGAAGCGGTCCGGGCGCTCGGTGGCGGCCGCCATCTCGGTGATGGTGAGGCTGGAGGTGTTGGAGGCGAAGATGGTGCCCTCGCCGCACAGCTCGTCCAGCTGGCGGAAGACGTCCTCCTTGACCTCCAGGTCCTCCACGACCGCCTCGATCACCAGGTCGCAGCCCGCCAGGTCCGAGAGCTCCAGGGTGCCCTCGATCCGGCCGCGGACCTCGTCCCGGGTCGCCTCGTCCATCTTCTCCTTCTCGACCGCCCGGTCCAGGTTCTTCTCGATGGAGGCCAGCCCCTTCTCCAGGGCGTCCTCGTCCACCTCGCGGACCACCGTCTCGTAGCTCGACTGGGCGCAGACCTGGGCGATGCCGCTGCCCATGAGACCGCAGCCCACCACGCCGACCTTTCGTATGTCAGTCACCGTCTATCTCCCTTCCGGAATCCGTCGTTCGATCTCGATGCCGTCGCTCGATCCCGCGTCCAGCGTCGCGCTCCGCTTCCAGCGTCGCGCCCCGCGTTCCGGGTCGCTGCCTGCGTCGAGCGGCGCTGCCCGCGTGCGGCGGGGCCGCCACCGATCTTGGCCGCCCGGCCCACCGCGGACTCGGGGCAGAGGCTTGCAGGCGCCGTGCCTCGACCCGGCTCGGCCGTCGCGCCGCGAGCCGACCCCGCCCCGGTGCGGACATCCCGCCTCCCTCCGGCCGCGGCCCGGCGCGGACACCGGCTCCGCGCCTCGCCGGCCCCCTGCCTAACTAGAAGGACCAGACCAGGGGGATGCCCGCCACGATGACCACGGCCAGCAGCGCCTGAAGGGGCAGGCCCACCCGCAGGAAGTCGGAGAACCGGTAGTTGCCGGGGCCGTAGACCATGAGGTTCGTCTGGTAGCCGAGGGGGGTCCACAGCGCCAGCGAGGAGGCCACGGTGATGCCGATGAAGAGCGGCCGGGGATCGACCGCCTGCTCCTGGGCGATGGAGAGGGCGATGGGGAACATGAGGGCCGCCGCCGCGTTGTTCGTGATCAGCCCGGTCAGGATCATGGCGGCCAGCACCACGCCGGCCAGGAGGCCCAGCTCGCCGTAGCCCGCCGCCGCCTCCACCAGCCCGTGGCCGATGACCTCGGCGGCCCCGCTCTCGTCCATCGCCCGACCCAGGCCCAGGGCCGCGCCGATGACGATGAGGACCTCCCAGTCGACGGCCTGCCGCGCCTCGCCGGGGCTCAGGAAGCCGAGGGCGACGAAGACGAGGGCGCCGACCAGGGCGGCCACGGCGATGTGGAGCGTCCCCGTGGCGGCCAGCGCCACCACCCCGAGGAGGATCGCCAGCGCGCCGAACCTCCGGAGCGTCGAGACCTCCTCCCGCTCGGGCATGGGCTGGACGGGCCGCTCGCCCCCAGCCTCCGAGGTGACGACGAACTCCGGGGAGTCCTCGAAGGCCTCCCGGAAGCCCCGGGCGGTGTCCAGCATGAGGATGTCCCCGGGGCGCAGCACGACTTCGCCCAGGGGCCCGTGCAGCCGCTCGCCGTCGCGCCGGACGCCAGTGACGGCGGCGTTGAAGCGCTCCAGGAACTCCGCCTCCCGGACCGTCGACCCCACCAGCCGCGACCCCTCCTTCACGACGGCCGAGTGGAGCTCGCGATCGCGCTGCGCCTCCTCGTCCAGGTCGGCCGGCTTCAGCGCCAGCCGCAGCCCGGGATAGTCGGTCAGCTCGGGGGGACGCACGGGCGCGTCGGTGTCCGCCTCGTAGTAGAGCCGGTCGCCGCCGGCCAGCCGCTCCCCGGCGTCCACCGGCGCGATGGCCCGCTCCCCCCGGTCGATCCGCGCCAGCGTGAGGCCCGGCAGCTTCTCCAGCCCCGTCTCCTCCACCGTCCGGCCCACCAGATCGGCGTCCTCGTCCAGCTCCAGCTCCATGAGGGCCCGCCGCTCCCGCTCCTCGATGGAGCGGACCCCCTCGCGCTCCCGCAGCAGGCCGGGGGAGAAGAGGACGAGGTACACGATGCCGACGACCAGGCACGGCACCCCGATCCAGGCGAGCTCGAAGAAGCCGAGGCCCTCGAAGCCGCTGGACCGCAGGAGGCCGTCGGTGACCAGGTTCGTCGAGGTGCCGATCAGGGTGCAGAGCCCGCCCAGGATGGAGGCGTAGGAGAGGGGCATGAGGAGCCGGGAGGCCGAGATCCCGTTCCGGCGCGCCCAGCTCCGCACCGCCGGGATGCCCATGGCCACGATGGGGGTGTTGTTCAGGAAGGCCGACGCCACGGCGCTGCTGGTGGTCAGTCGGGCCAGGACCTGGGGCAGGTGCTGGCGGGATCCCAGCAGCAGGGTGCTGACGCGGTCCAGGATCCCCGTCTCCCGGATCGCCGCCGCGACCACGTAGAGGGCTCCCAGGGCCAGCAGCGTGGTGTTGGCGAACCCTGCCAGGGCGGTCTCCGGGTCGACCACCCCGCCGACGGTCACCACGGCCAGGGCGGCCATGAGCAGCACGTCCGCGCTGGACAGCTCCAGGGCCAGCCCCACCAGCACCAGGACCAGGGAGCCGACCGTGAGGATGGCCTCCCCGCTCATCGCAGCAGCCGCCTTCGCCGGTCCGACCGCCGTGTCGGAGCGGCGATCGTCGGCCCGCTCATCGCAGCAGCCGCTCCCGCCAGTCCGGCCGCCGCGGCTCCAGCTCCTCCCCCTGCTCCAGCCGGTCCAGCAACCCCTGGAGCACCAGCTCCAGCCGCTCGCGCTTGCGCTGCAGCGTCCAGCGACCCCCCAGCGCCGACGCCCCGGCCGCGGCCGCGGCCACCGCCGGCACCGCCGCGACCAGCGGGACACCGATCGCCGCGACCGCCACGATCGTCGCGCCCACCGCTCCGCCCGCCGAGCCGGCGAGCCAGCCCACCCCGTGCTCCGTCCGGACGTTCCGGAGGTCCACCGTGAGGGTGACCAGCGACCACCCCTCCTCCAGACCCGACACCGCCAGCTCCACCCTGCGGGCCTCCGCCAGCTCGTAGCCGCGCCCGCCCACGTCCAGGGCGCGCTGCATCTTGCTCACCAGGCTGCCGGCGGGCTCCCACAGCGACCGACCGGCCCGGCGCCGGACCGACTGGAGGCTCTCCCGGGAGCGGAAGTGCTCCTCGATCCTTCCCTGCACCTCGGCCGGGTCGCCCGGCACCGCCCGGCTGGCCCGGGCCACGCCGGCGCCCCAGAAGCTGCGGGCGGGACCACGGTCCTCCGGTGGGTCCGGGAGGAGCGACTCCGCCCGGACCTCGGCCAGGGCCCGCCGCACGTGGTGCGGCTCCAGCCCCACCTCCGTCCCGATGCGAAGGATCTCTTCCGTCGACAGCTCGTCCCGGGTTCCCTCCCCCTCGCCCATCTGGATCTCGGCCGCGCGCCGGATCACGTCCTGCAGCCGCTCGGCCGGCAGGGACGGGGATCCCGCCCCTGCTTCGAAGCCGCGAGCGTCGTCGTGTGGCGTATCGTGGCTCATGCTCCCTCGTCTTCCTCCGGAGCGTCCCCTCGGGTTCCTCCGGAGCGGCAAATCTGCCTCGGCCGTCGCCTCGGCGAAACGGCG
>CAZSKS010000067.1:7263-9199 GCA_964607465.1 uncultured Gemmatimonadota bacterium
CGGCGCCCTCCACCTGCCGGCGGCCGAAGCCCCGCGTATACTTGGCCCCATGGACATCCTGCTCGTCACGGCCCTGCTCTTCGCCGCCCTGGCCCTCGTCGCGCTGGCCCTGGGCATCTACGCCTTTCGGCGTAGACAGATCCTGGGAGGTGCCACCGGGGCCCTGGTCGGGCTCCTCTTCGTGGCCCTCGGGGCGCTCTGCGGCACCCTGTCGGTGGCGACCCGCGGCTTCCAGGCCCTCACCCGGGAGGAGGTGGCGGCGGTCATCGAGACCCGGCCCACCGGGGATCAGGCCTTCCGCGCGGACGTCCACTTCCCCGACAGCACCCGGCGGAGCTTCCGCCTGCGCGGCGACCAGGTCCACGTGGACGCCCGCATCGTGAAGTGGGAGCCCTTCGTCAACGTCCTGGGCCTCCACACGGCATACGAGCTGGACCGCATCGGCGGCCGTTACGTCGAGCTCGCGGCGGAGCGCGACAGCCCCCGCACCGTCCACTCGCTGGCGGAGGACCGGCCGGTCGACCTCGGCCGCCTCCTGGAGCGGTTTCCCTTCCTGGACCGGGTGGTGGACGCCGAGTACGGCTCCGCGACCTACGTCGAGGTGGACCGTCCGCGCAGGCTGGAGGTGCGGGTCAGCACCAGCGGCCTGCTGATCCGGCCGGCCGACTCGGTCGCCGCGGCGGACGGCGGCTGAGGAGCGGGCGTCAGACCTCCACGATCACCGCGGCGCCCTGCCCTCCGCCGATGCAGGCCGTGCCGAGGCCGTAGCCGCCGCCCCGCCGCCGCAGCTCGTACAGCAGGTGGCCGGTGATCCGGGCCCCCGTGGCGCCCAGGGGATGGGTCAGCGCGATGGCGCCCCCGTTCACGTTCACCCGCTCCCGGTCCAGCCCCAGCTCCTTCTCCACGGCCAGGTACTGGGGAGCGAACGCCTCGTTGACCTCGACGACCTCCATGTCGTCCAGCTCGAGGCCCGCCTTCTGCAGCGCGGCCCGGGAGGCCGGCGCCGGCCCGATCCCCATGATCTCGGGCTTGACGCCCGCCACGGCCCACGAGACCAGCCGGCCCATGGGCTCCAGGCCGTGGGCGTCGGCGTACTCCCGCTCGGCCACCACCAGGGCGGCGGCGCCGTCGCCGATGCCGCTGGCGTTGCCCGCCGTGACCAAACCGTCCTCCTTGAAGTAGGGCTTGAGCCCGGAGAGGTCCTCCAGGGTGGTGCCGGGACGCATGTGCTCGTCCGTGTGGAAGGTCTCCTCCCGACCCTTCCGCTTCACCGTGACGGGCAGGACCTCTTCGTCGAACCGGCCCTCGTCCCACGCCGCCTTCGCCCGCTGCTGGCTCCGCAGCGCGTACTCGTCCACCTCCTGCCGCGAGACGTCGTACTCTCCCGCCAGGTTCTCGGCGGTCTCGGCCATGGAGTAGCCGCAGTAGGAGTCGGTGAGCGCCTCCCAGAGCATGTCCTCGAAGTCGGCCGCCGGCCCCAGCCGGAGCCCCCACCGGGCGCCCCGGACCACGTGGGGTGCCTGGCTCATGGACTCCGTGCCGCCGGCCAGCGCCAGGCTGGCCTGGCCCAGCAGGATCTGCTCGGCGCCGTGCATCACGGCCTGGAAGCCGGAGCCGCACAGGCGGTTCACCGTCTCGGCCGGGACTTCGATGGGGAGGCCGGCCCGGAGCCCGACGTGGCGGGCCAGGTAGCAGGCATCGGCCGAGGTCTGGATCACGTTGCCCATGTAGACGTGATCGAAGGCGTCGGCGTCGACGCCCGAGCGTCGGACCGCCTCCTCCGAGGCCAGCACGCCGAGGTCGGTGGCCGTCCGATCCTTCAGCGTCCCCCCGAACGATCCGAACGGCGTCCGCACCGCCGAGAGGAACACCACGTCCCTGTCGCTGCCCATCGTGCTCATGTCGTCTCCTTCGATCTATGTGTCACGTATTCGAG
>CAZSKS010000067.1:9299-11157 GCA_964607465.1 uncultured Gemmatimonadota bacterium
GCGGCTCAGCCGCCGCGCACGGCGTCTGCGATCCAGCGGCCCACCTCGCCCGTGGACCGCTCGCCGCCCAGGTCGGGCGTCCGCACCCCGGAGACCAGGGCGCGGTCCACGGCGTCCTCGATCCGGTCGGCGGCTTCCGGCGCCCCCTGGTCGCGCAGCAGCAGCGCTGCGCTCAGGATCGCCGCCATGGGGTTGGCGCGGCCGCTGCCGGCGATGTCCGGGGCGCTGCCGTGGACCGGCTCGTAGAGGCCGTGACGGCCCGGATGCACGTTGGCCGACGGGGCCAGCCCCATGCCGCCCACGAGCTCCGCTCCCAGATCGGACAGGATGTCGCCCAGCAGGTTCTCGGCGACGATGACGCCGAAGCGGGCCGGCTCGCGCACCATCTCCATGGCCAGGGCGTCCACGTAGCGGGCCTCGGCCTCCACGCCCGGATACTCGTCGGCCACCTGCCGGAAGACCCGGCGCCAGAGCCCGTAGACGTGGGGCACGGCGTTCGCCTTGTCTCCCAGCGTCACCCGCTGTCGACCCGTCCGGACGGCGTGCTCGAAGCCGGCCCGCACCAGGCGCTCCACGCCCCGGCGCGTGGCGATGGACTCGCTGACGGCCACCTCGTGGGGGGTGCCCTCCCGCAGGTTGCCGCCCGCCCCGGCGTACATCCCCTCGGTGTTCTCGCGGAAGAGGACGAAGTCGATGGGAGCCGCACCGGCGGAGCGCAGCGGGGAGAGGTCGTCCGCCCGGAGCCGGATCGGACGGAAGTTGACGTAGAGGTCGAGCCGGAACCGCAGGCCCAGGAGGATGTCCCGGGCGTGCTCGTTGTCCGGGACCCTGGGATCACCCACCGCGCCGAACAGGATGGCGTCGTGCTCGTCGCGCAGTCGCCGGAAGGCCTCGTCCCCCAGCGTCTCGCCCGTCTCCAGGTAGTGGTCGGCTCCGTGGGGGAAGGCCTCCAGCTCCAGGTCGACGAGCCCTTCCCCGGCCGCCGCCTCCAGCACGCGGCGGGCCTCGGCCACCACCTCCCGGCCCACCCCGTCGCCCGGGAGGAGGGCGACCCGGATCACGAACCCCCGTGGATCAACGTGATCCGCCCGATCCGCCGGTCACGGTGCGACCCGCCGGTCACGGTTCGTCGCCGGCGCCGTCCCGGCTCAGGGTCCAGACGTAGGCGGCGACCGCCCGGATCTGCTCGGGGGAGAGGCTGGAGCCTCCCCTGGGCGGCATGGGGATGCCGGTGGTGCTCCGCTCGGCCGGGACGCCGTCGCGGATCACCGCTGCCAGCTCCTCCAGCGAGCCGTCGACGTGGATCCAGGCGCCGTCGCCGAGATCGGGGGCCAGGTTCGGGATGCCTCGGCCGTCCCGGCCGTGGCAGGTGTAGCAGAAGCCGTCCCCGCCGAAGAGACGCTCTCCCTGCTGCACCGCCTCCCGCGTGACCTCTTCGGGCAGCTCCTGCGCCGCGGCGGGCCGCGGCCCGGGACCGACGAGAACGCCGCCGAAGACGAGGAATGCCGTGACGACGAGGGGCGGCCGCCGGACCGCCCCGCCGCCCCGAGCGGCCGCGTCGGCCCGGTCAGCCACCGGCCGGCTCACCGCACTGGGGACAATACTTCCAGGTGGAATCCAGCTCCGTCCCGCACTCCTCGCAGCTCCGGCCCTCCTGGTCGGCGCCGCACCAGGGGCAGAAGCGCAGGTCCTCGCGCCGCGGGAGGTCACCGCCGCAGGCCCGACAGCTCCCGCCGTCGGTGGGAGTCTCATCCTCGTCCTCGTCCACCAGGCGCACGGGGCGTCCGCCGCCCGTCGGGCCGATGTCGGCGGGCTGGCCATCGTCGGGCCCGTCACCCGGCTGACCATCGTCGGGCCC
>CAZSKS010000067.1:11257-13547 GCA_964607465.1 uncultured Gemmatimonadota bacterium
CCATCGTCGGGCCCGTCACCCGGCTGACCATCGTCGGGCCCATCCGCCGGCTCGCCGACGGTCCCCTCCGCGGGCTCGCCGCGGGGGCCGCGCCGGCCGTCGCCGGGCCCGTCCGCCAGTTCGCCGGTCGACCCGTCCTCCCCGCCGGCTCCGCCCATCATCCGCTCGGCCAGCACTGGCCCCGGGCGGACGTAGGCGGCGGCGAAGTTCTCCAGGAACCCCAGGCCCGGCTCCGGCGCGTCGGCCTCCCGCTCCACGGCCTCCTCCAGGTCGGGATCGTCCAGATCCAGCAGCTCCTCGTCCCCCAGCAGCTCCAGCATCGCCAGGTCGTACTCCGCCTTCGAGGCCAGCTCCAGCCGCTCGCGGCAGTAGGGATAGGGCAGGAGCTCCCGGCGGAGCTCCGCCACCGAGACGGCGGCGTCCGCCGCGATCCCCTCCTCCCGGAGCCGCCGGGCCAGGAGCCCGGCCAATCGCTCGGCGCTCACTGCTCGATCTGCAGGATCCCCGCCCGGGCCGACGCCCGCAGGAAGGCCTCGGGATCGTCCTCGGGCACGGTCATCCCCGTCACGTTGCGCACCAGGCGCGCGGTCTCCCGCATGAACTCGGCGATCGTCACGGACGGGTCGCCGGACTGGTCCCGCATCGCCTCCACGATGGTGAGCCAGTCGCCGCGGATGAGGCGGCCGTTCCGGGTGCGCACCGCGTGGAGCTCCGGATCGCGGCCTTCCGGCGCCCGGGCGTTCAGGGCGAACAGGTCCAGCTGGTTGCGGTCCTGCGCCTCCGCGCCGGCGGGGCCGGCTCCGTCGCTCGCCACCTCGGCCAGCAGGCGGTCCACCGGGCCGGCGGCCGCGCTCAGCCGCTCCAGCTGCTCCAGGTAGGGCTCGAGCTCGGGATCGTCCGCCGGCAGGTCCCCGAAGCCCCGGAGAAGCTCCACCGTCCGCCACACGGCCAGCGGGTCCCACATCTCCCCCGCGGGCACCCGCCGGAACGCCTCCAGGGCCCCCTCGTAGTCGCCGTCCTCGTAGCGCAGGTTGCCCAGGAAAGCTCGGGCCTCGTGGAGGTCGGGATCCAGCTCCAGGGCGCGCTCCACGTGGTCCTCGGCCTCTCCCGGACGGCCCAGCTGCGAGAGGCAGTAGCCCGACTCGGCCAGGGCCGGAGCGGTCTCGCCGGCGCGCCGGTAGTAGCGGACCGCCCGCTCGTACATCTCCTCCCGGTACAGGGACCGGCCCACCGCCAGCATCAGGTCCGGGTCGTCGCCGAAGCCCAGCTCCCGCACCCGGTGGAACGCCAGGAAGGCGCCGGAGCGGTGCCCCAGCTTCAGCAGGGCCTCACCCAGCCCCACCAGGGCCTCCTCGTGATCGGGCTCCAGGGAGAGGGTCTGCTCGAAGGCCGCCCGGGCCCAGGCGTACTCCCGGGTCGCCAGGTGCGTGTAGGCCAGCGTCAGGCGCAGCGCCACCGAGTCGGGGAAGAGGAGCAGCCCCTCGCTCAGCAGGTCCAGGGCGGCGCCGTACTCGCCGTCGTCGTACAGCCGCTGCGCCTCGGCGTCGTAGTCCTCGGGGCTCCACATGTCTCGCGCCATGTCGAGTATCCTATCGCCTGTAGAATCGGATCACCATGTCGCCGTCCGTCCCGATCCACCCCCGGAACATCCCGGGGGTGTTGAAGGGGGCGGCGACGTTGCCCTCGCCGTCCAGCGCGATGACGCCGCCGGTGGCCTCGGGTCCGAGCGCCTCCAGCCGGCCGTGGATCACGGCGCTGGCGGCCGACGCCACGTCCAGCCCCGCGTAGCGCATCATGGAGGCGATGTCGTGGGCCACCACGCCCCGGATGAAGAACTCCCCGTAGCCGGTGGCCGAGATGGCGGCCGTCGCGTTGTCGGCGTAGGTACCGGCGCCGACGATGGGCGAGTCGCCGATGCGACCCCAGCGTTTGTTCGACGTCCCGCCCGTGGAGGTGCCCGCCGCCAGGTCGCCGTCCCGGTCCAGCGCGGCGCACCCCACCGTGCCCAGGTGGTCGTCGACGCCCGCGGACGCCGCGGCACGCGCCGGGGCGTCAGCCACGGAGGCCTCCCGGGAACCGGAGGCCGTTCGGTCCGCGCGGCCGGCGGACGAGGCGCGGGGGCCGCCGGAGTCCTGCTCCCGCTGGCGCTCCTCCCACCGCCGCTTCCGCTCCTCCGTGTAGAAGGACTCGTTGGGGACCATCTCCATGCCGTGCTGCTCGGCGAACGTCTCCGCTCCCTCCCGGGCGAACATCACGTGGCGGGAGGAGTCCATCACCAGCCGCGCCAGGG
>CAZSKS010000068.1:0-5248 GCA_964607465.1 uncultured Gemmatimonadota bacterium
CGCGAGCCCGGGATTCGCGGGCCCTCGCGGCGGCAGGGCTCGGAAGCGGGTGATTCCCCACCGTCCGGGTCGGGTTTTTCCCCACTGTGAGGGAGCAGCTCGACCATTATCCTTGTCGGGGAGGAATCCACGGAGGACCGACAGGGAGATCAGCATGTCCGACGAGACCATGCGAGCGTTCGTGATGAAGGGGATCGGCGAGGTGGGCTGGATGGAGAAGCCCGTTCCCACGCCCGGTCCGGACGAGGCCGTCGTGAAGACCACGGCCGCCCTCGTCTGCACCTCCGACAATCACACGGTGAAGGGTGCCATCGGCGAGCGCTCGGACCTCACCCTGGGCCACGAGGCCGTGGGGGTGGTCCACGCGGTGGGATCGGAGGTGGAGGAGATCCGGGAGGGAGACCGGGTCGTGGCGGGCGCCATCACCCCCTGCTTCCGCTGCGAGAACTGCCAGCGGGGCTATACCTCGCAGTGCCGCGAGGCGCTGGGCGGCTGGAAGTTCGCCAACGTGAAGGACGGTGTCTTCGCGGAGTACTTCCACGTCAACGCCGCCGACGCCAACCTGGCCCGCATCCCCGACGACATCAGCGACGAGGAGGCGGTCTACTGCTGCGACATGCTCTCCACCGGCTTCGCCGGGGCCGAGCACGGCGACATCCCCGTGGGCGGCACGGTGGCCGTCTTCGCCCAGGGACCGGTGGGGCTGATGGCGACCGCCGGCGCCCGCCTCCTGGGCGCCGGGCTGGTGATCGCCGTGGAGAGCGTGCCGAAGCGCCAGGAGCTGGCCCGCCATTACGGGGCCGACGTCGTCGTGGACTTCACCGAACGAGATCCGGCGGAGGCCGTCCTGGAGCTCACCGACGGCCAGGGGGTGGACACGGCCATCGAGGCCCTGGGGGCGCAGACGACCTTCGAGGCCTGCGTCCGTTCGACCCGGCCCGGCGGCACGGTCTCCAACATCGGCTACCACGGGGAAGGCGATTACGTACGGATTCCCCGGGAGGCATGGGGCGTGGGCATGAACGACATGACGATCCGCACCGCCCTCTGCCCCGGCGGCTCGGTGCGCATGCGGAGGCTGCTGCGCATCCTCCAGAACGGCCGGGTCGACCCCACGCCCATGACCACCCACCGCATGCCCTTCGACGAGCTGGGGCGGGCCTTCGAGCTGATGGAGACGAAGGAGGAGGGGATCATCAAGCCCCTCATCGAGTTCGGATGAGGCCGGACGACCGCCGGACGACCGCCGGACGAGCGGGGCGCGGCGCCGGCGACGGGAGCGCCCCCGGGGCCCTCTTGAACTGAAATTCAAGAGGGCGGTGCGGGGGACCTCGCGGCCGGCGTCAACCGGCCGTCATTCGGAGAGGGGCGCCCCCCGGGGGTCCCGACGTCCCTGCCACAGCTGGAGCGCCTGGCCCACCACCGCCGGGACGGCGGCCAGCCCCAGCACCACGCCCCACTCCGTCAGGCTCGGGCGCACCAGCCTCAGCACGTCCGCCAGCGGGGGCAGGTAGAGCGCGACGAGCTGCAGCGACCCGGCCAGGGCCACCGCCCCCAGGGCCCAGGGATTGGATGTCGACCGCTCGTAGGAGAGCACGGCGTCCGGGCTCCGGGCGTTGCCCAGGTGGAAGATCTGGGCGAAGGCCAGCGTCAGGAAGCTCAGGGTCACCGCGTGCCCGGTGCCCGCCCCGTGGGTGGCCAGTCCCCAGTAGAAGGCGGCCAGCGTCACAGCCGTGATGAGGAGGGCATAGAAGCCCATGGCCCGGAGGAACCCGGAGGAGAGGATGGCGGCGTCGGGGTCCCGGGGCGACCGCTCCATGACGTCGGACTCGCCGGGCTCGAAGGCCAGCGACAGGGCGGGGAAGGTGTCGGTCACCAGGTTCAGCCACAGGATCTGGAGGGGGAGCAGCGGCAGGGGCGAGCCGGCCAGTCCGGCGATCAGCAGGACCATGACCTCCGCCAGATTGCAGCTGAAGAGGTAGAAGACGAACTTCCTGATGTTGTCGAAGACGACCCGGCCTTCCTCGATGGCGGCCGCGATCGTCTGGAAGCGGTCGTCCTCGAGGATCAGCGACGCCGCCTCCCGCGCCACGTCGGTGCCGCGTCCTCCCATGGCGACCCCGATGTCGGCACGCTTCAGGGCGGCCGCGTCGTTCACCCCGTCGCCCAGCATGGCCACCACCTCGCCCCCGGCCCGCAGGGTCTCGACGACCCGGTACTTCTCCTCGGGATCGATCCGGCTGTAGACCCGGGCCCGGGCGACCCGCTCCGCCATCTCGCTCTCCGACAGGCCCTCCAGCGTCGAGGCGTCCACGGCCTCCTCCTCCGAGCCCAGGAGCCCGAGCTCACGGGCGACCGCGGCCGCCGTCCGTCGCTGGTCGCCGGTGAGCACCAGCGTGCGAATGCCGGCCGTCCCGATGGTCCGGAGCGTCTCCTTCACGCCCTCGGCCGGCGGGTCGAGCATGCCGGCGAGGCCGACGAAGGTCAGCCCGGACACCTCGCCGCCCGCCTCCACGGCCGGCCCCCGGGCCAGGGCCAGCACCCGGAGCCCCCGGGAGGCCATCCCCTCGTTGATCTCCAGCAGCTCGTCCCGTCGCTCCCCGGTCAGCTCCCGGGTCTCCCCCGAGGCGTCCATCTCGGTCCCGGACAGCTCGAGGATCCGCTCCGGGGCGCCCTTCACCAGGGCGACCGCTTCCCCGTCGGGCGGCTCGCGGACGGAGGCCATGTACAGCCGCTGGCTGGAGAAGGGGACCTCTCCCGTCTCGGGCCAGTCGCTGTCCAGCTCCTCCGGGTCGAGCCCTCCCTTCCGGGCGAGCGTCAGGAGCGCCGCCTCGGTGGGATCGCCCAGCGCCTTCCACTGCTCCCCGTCCCGCTCCAGGCCGGCCCGGTTGGCCAGGGCGCCGATCCGGAGCGCCTCCCGCAGGGCGGGACGGTCCTGCGGCCCGGCGGGCTCGTCCTCCAGGAGGATCTCCCCCTCCGGGTCGTAGCCGCTGCCCGTGACGCGGTACGCCTCCCCCCCCGCCCGGAGCTCGGTGACGGTCATGTGGCCGGCCGTCAGGGTGCCCGTCTTGTCGGTGCAGATGACGGTCGCCGAGCCCAGCGCCTCGATGGCCGGCAGCCGCCGGACCAGCGCCCGGCGTCGCGCCATCCGCCACATCCCCATGGCCAGAGTCACCGTCACCACGGCCGGCAGCCCCTCGGGGACCGCGGCCACCGCCAGGGCGACACCCGCCTCCAGCATCCGGACCACCGGGGCGCCGCGGAGCACGCCCACCGCAGTGACGAGGGCCGCCACCCCCAGGGTGATCCACACGAGTCGCTTCCCCAGGTCGTCCAGCCGCTCCTCCAGGGGCGTGGCCTCCTTCTCCACGCCCTCCACCAGGGAGCCGATCTTCCCCAGGTGGGTGTGGGCTCCGGTGGCCGTGATCACGCCCCGGGCCCGGCCGGCGACCACCGTCGTCCCCTGGTGCACTTCGTTGGACCGGTCGGGCAGAGGGGCGGCCGCGGGCAGGACGACCGCGGCGTCCTTGTCCGCCGGCACGGACTCCCCGGTGAGCGCCGCCTCGTTCGTCCGCAGCTCCTCGGCCTCCAGCAGACGGGCGTCGGCCGGCACGGCGTCGCCCGCCTCCAGCTCGACGACGTCGCCGGGCACCAGCTCCCGTGCCTCGACCTCCAGGACTTCGCCGTCGCGGAGCACCCGGCTGGTGGGCGCCTCGAGGCCGCGGAGGGCCTCCATGGCCCGGGTGGCCCTCAGCTCCGTCACGAAGCCCAGCGCCGTGTTGATCAGGAGCACCGCGCCGACGGCTCCGGCCTCCACCACCTCGCCCATGCCGAAGGCCAGGGCTCCCGCGGCGGCGAGGAGGAGGACGACGACGCTGCGAAGCTGGTCGAGCAGGATGCTGGTCCACGACCGGGAGGGGGGACGGGGGAGGGCGTTGGGGCCGGCCTCCTCGAGCCGACGGCGGGCCTCCTCCCCGGTGAGCCCGGACGCCCGGGTGTCCAGGCGACGGAGCACCTCCTCCGCCTCCAGCGCATGTGGCGGGGCGCCATCGTCCGAACCGGAGGAGGGATCCGTGTCTCCTGCGATCTCGGCTCGGTCGGCAGGCATCAGATGAGTGTCATCCGTTCGGAAGGCCGGTGGACGGGCGCGGACCTCACGGTGCGCCGGTGGCGGCCGTCGCCGCAAAGAAGCTCCCGTGGCCCGGGGCGCGGCGCCGGCGACGGGAGCGCCCCCGGGGCCCTCTTGAATTGAAATTCAAGAGGGCGATGCGGGAGACCTCGAGACCGGCGTCACCCGGCCGTCAGCCCGAGAGGGGGACCCCCCGGGCCTCCAGCTCGCCGCGGGCCTGATCCTCCAGCCGTTCGGGGTCGGTCAGGTCCGGCTCCTCCCCCACCATCCGGAGGAACGCCTCCACCACCCGGGGCTCGAACAGGCTGCCGGCCGCGGCCTCCACCTCCTCCAGCGCTTCTTCCAGGCTGAAGAGCCGCTCCTGGTAGGGCCGCTGCTCGAAGGTGAGGGTGTCGAAGACGTCGGGCACGGCGAGCACCCGGGCGCCGACGGGGATCTCCTCTCCGCCGAGCCCGAAGGGATAGCCCGAGCCGTCCCACCGCTCGTGGTGGTGGAGGACCACCTCGGCCGCCTCCGGGTCGCCCACCAGCTCGCGGCAGATCCAGGCTCCGGTGTGGACGTGGGCCCGCAGGAGGCCCGCCTCCAGGGGCTCGAGCCGGTCCGGCTTCAGCAGGATGCCCGGCGAGACGCCGGCCATGCCCAGGTCGTGGGCCAGCACCGCCAGCTCCAGGCTGGAGCCGTAGGCCTGGCAGCGGTCGGCCAGGTAGGTGACCAGGGTCAGGACGCGGAGGCTGTGGGGCAGGAACATCTGCCGGATCCGGGGATCGACGCCGGGGGTGAACCACAGGGACGTCACCGATGTCGGGGAGGGGACCGGCTCGTCCGACCCGGCGGCCGGGACGTCCACGGGGGGATCGGCGGGATCGACCATGCCTGCTCCCGGCGAAGTCGTCGGCGGGCAGCGGCCCGGCCCGGCCGTGACACGAGCGCCCGGTGGTACCGATCGTGGCCCCGTGTCGCCCCGGTCCGGACATCGGAGCCGTGCCGCCAGGGCAACTATAACGTGATCTGCCGTGGTCGGCTACGGGGCCGGGGATCCCCGGCCGTGCTCGGGACCGTGGCGAGGAGGGGCGTCCCCGTCCTAGCTTTCGTCGTCGGCTCTCGCGCCGTCCCACGCCG
>CAZSKS010000068.1:5348-7146 GCA_964607465.1 uncultured Gemmatimonadota bacterium
CATTGCACCCCGTCGAAGAGGAAGGGAGACCATGACGCCCACAGCGCCCCGACGCATCTCCAGCCCACGAGCCCCCTCGAGGCCCGATCGCGTCCCGACCGCTGCCGCGCTCCTCGCCCTGGCCGGCCTCGGCCTGACGGCCGTCCCGGCCACGCCCGTGGACGCCCAGGAGGCCGTCCGGGAGGAGCTACCCGGCACAGTGAAGATGATCTTCCAGCCGGCCGAGGAGGGGCCGCCCGAGGGCGAGGAGGGGGGCGCGGAGCTGATGCGGGAGCTGGGCGTCCTGGAGGACCCCCGGCCGGGCGCCATCTTCGCCCTGCACGCGCTCCCCGACCTGGAGGTGGGCCAGGTGGGCTGGACCCCGGGCCCGGCCCTGGCGGCGGTGGACCACTTCTACGTCACCGTGTCGGGGGAGCAGTCGCACGGGGCCTACCCCCACCTGGGCGTGGACCCGGTGGTGATGGCCTCCCAGGCGGTGACGGCGCTCCAGACCATCCGCTCCCGCAACCTGGATCCCCTGGAGCCCAGCGTCGTGACGGTGGGGATGTTCCACGGCGGCGAGCGCTACAACATCATCCCCGAGGAGGTGCGGCTGGAGGGGACGGTCCGCACCTACAGCGACTCGTCGTGGACTACCTGACGGGCGAGGTGTCGCCGTGACCCGGGGAAGGGCGCGCAAGCGGGCGGGCGGGCCCCGATGACCGGCTCCGACCGCTGTCCGTGGGCCACCAACGACCCGCTCCTGGAGCGCTACCACGACGAGGAATGGGGCGTTCCGGTGCGCGACGACCGGCAGCTCTTCGCCAAGCTGGTGCTGGACGGCCAGCAGGCGGGGCTCTCGTGGCTCACGATCCTCAGGAAGCGGGAGGGCTACGAGGAGGCCTTCCACGGCTTCGACCCCGAGGTGATGGCCGGATTCGGAGAGGACGACCTGGAGCGGCTGCTGGACAACCCGGACATCATCCGGAACCGGCAGAAGATCACCTCGGCCATCCGGAACGCCCGGGCCTTCCTGGACTTCCAGGAGGAGGAGCCGGAGGGCTTCGCGACGTTCCTCTGGAGCTTCGTCGACGGCGAGCCGATCGTGAACCGGTGGACGTCGCTGGAAGAGCTCCCGGCCGAGACCGAGCGCTCGGCCCGGATGGCGGCTGCGCTGAAGGAGCGGGGCTTCTCCTTCGTGGGACCGACGATCTGCTATGCCTTCATGCAGGCGGTGGGGATGGTGAACGACCATCTCGTTTCATGCCATAGACATGGAGAGCTGGTCGGGTAACGCAGGGACGGTTGGTGGGCGCTGTGGAGGATCACGTTCGATCTCCCGGTCCTCTTCGGGCACCCCCCCCGGCCCTACAGGCCGATCATCTCCGAGAACACGTCCTTCGGGTCCCGGATCTCGCCGCGGGCGTTCACCTGCTCGAAGTAGTCGTAGAATCCGTCCTCCCGGACCTGGTTCTCGAAGCGCTCCGCCAGCGCCCGGGACGGGATCCGCCAGACCGCCCAGTAGCGGTAATCGGCGACCCGGTCGGTGTCCTCGTCGATCTTCCCGATGCCCACGAGGTCGACGCCCGCCTCCATCAGCCCCCCTATGCTCGGCTGAATGCTTTCGACGTAGGCCGAGCGCTCCTCCTCGGACAGGTCGAGCCAGCTCTGCTTCGGTTTCCAGAGCTCGAGCATGAGCTGCATCGTGAACCTCCGGCCGTAGATCGGAGTCTGGAGAGCGGCGACGAATCTTCCGTGGCCTTCGCCGTTCCTCAAGCCGCCTGAGAAGGAAGTGGGCAGGAAACCCAGCCGCCCTCGG
>CAZSKS010000068.1:7246-13321 GCA_964607465.1 uncultured Gemmatimonadota bacterium
AACCCAGCCGCCCTCGGGACGGGGAGGGCGCGCAGGCCCGGCAGATCGAAGGCGGCGGATTGAGCGGCGCCGAGCCGGCGAGTAGCTTTCGGCCTCCGGAGGGGAGTCCGTTCCCCGTGACGCCGCGACGCGTCGGGACGCCGGTCGTCCCGGCCGCGCGGCCGGCCGAAGGAGGTCATTCCCGTGAAGGGGACCGCCGCCGGCGAGGGCAGAGGAAGCTCCCCGGGCCGCCGCTCCTACCGGAGGGCCCTGGGGGCGGGGCTGTTCCTCTCCGTCGTGATCCACGCGGCGTTCGCCGTCTTCGTCGTCTTCCCGCGGT
Source organism: uncultured Gemmatimonadota bacterium (assembly GCA_964607465.1). Taxonomy (GTDB): domain Bacteria; phylum Gemmatimonadota; class Gemmatimonadetes; order Palauibacterales; family Palauibacteraceae; genus CAYVFM01. The sequence goes on from CAZSKS010000068.1 coordinate 7,566, forward strand.
CCCCGCTCGTCGTCGGCTCGGAGAGCGAGTGGGAGCTCCGACAGGTGGAGGTCCCTCCGCTGGTCGACGTTCCCGAGGCGCCGGAGGCCCTCCGTCGGCCCGCTCCTCCGGAGGTCTCGTCCGTGGAGGTGGCCGAGGCGGTGAGCCCGTCGGGCGACGCGGAGCCCCCGGGGGTGGACGACCCCGTCCCGGAGCCCCCGACGGTCACCGCCGCCAGCTTCGGGGAGCGACCCGCCCTGGCCCCGCCGGAGGTCCGGCCGAGCCTGGAGGCCCCGGACCACTTCCGCGAGCGGCTGCAGCGGTCCTATCCCCGGATGCTCCGGGACCGGGGCGTGGGCGGCGTCGTCGTGCTGGAGTTCTTCGTGAGCCCCCGGGGCGACGTCTCCCGGGTACGGGTCGCGGAATCCAGCGGTCACGGGGTCCTGGACCAGGTGGCGGAGCGGATGGCGTCCGAGATGCGATTCCTGCCCGCCCTCAACCGGGATCGGGCCGTGGGGGTGTGGGTCTCGCAGCGGATCTGCTTCGTGACGGTGGACGACCGCCGCGAGAACCCGTCGGCGGACGAGTGCGAGCACCTCGTGAGGCTCGGGAGCCGCTGAGGCGCGGCTCAGCCGCCGATGCGGAACATCTCCACGCGCTCGCCGCCGGCCCCGGCGGGGGCCTCCTCGCCCGCGTCGCCCCCGGGTCCCGCCCCGTTCCCGGACGGGGTGCGGAGCTGGAGCAGCCCGCTGGCGGGGACCTTCAGCCCGTCGGTCTCGGCCGTCCGCTGCTCGGAGTAGCGGTCCCGACGGGCGGACCAGATCTCCCGGACCCGCTCGGTCAGCTCCCGGTCGGAGGCGCCGGACCGGAGCGGTTCCCGCAGGTCGTGCCCCCGGGTCCCGAAGAGACAGGTGTACAGCTCGCCGCTGGCCGAGAGACGGGCCCGGGTGCAGCTGCCGCAGAAGGGCTGGGAGACCGAGGAGATGAAGCCGATCTCGCCCGAGCCGTCCAGGTAGCGGTACCGGTCGGCGACCTCGCCGGGATAGTGCTTGCCCACCGGCACGAGGGGGAGCTCGGCGTGGATCCGCTCCACCAGCTCCCGCGAGGGCACCACGTCGTCCACCCGCCAGCCGTTGAGGGTCCCCACGTCCATGTACTCGATGAACCGGAGGATCACGCCGGTCCCCTTGAAGTGGCGGGCCATGTCCAGGACCTGGTCGTCGTTCCGGTCCCGCTGCACCACCATGTTCACCTTCACCGGCTCCAGGCCGGCCTCCCGCGCCGTCCGGATGCCCTCCAGGGCCTCCTCCAGGCCGAAGTCCCGGTTCGCCATGTCGGCGAAGGTCTGCTCCTCCAGCGCGTCCAGGCTCACCGTGACGCGGTCCAGGCCCGCCTCCCGCAGCGAACCCGCGTGCCGGGCCAGGAGGTAGCCGTTGGTTGTCATGGCCAGGTCGCGGATCTCGTCGACGGCGGAGATCCGCTCCAGGAGGTCCTCCAGGTTGGGCCGCAGCAGGGGCTCGCCGCCGGTGATCCGGATCTTGACGGCGCCGAGGCCTGCGAAGACCCGGACCAGCCGCGTGATCTCCTCGAAGGACAGGAGCTCGTCCCGGGACAGGAAGTCGTACTCCCGGTCCGGCGGCATGCAGTAGCCGCAGCGGAAGTTGCAGCGGTCGGTGACGGAGATCCGGAGGTCCCGGATGCGTCGGCCGAACACGTCTGTGACCAAACCGGACGTCACCGTCGTCTCTCCTCTCTCACCGGTCGCTCACCGACACCGGTCCACCGGTCGCCGGCCCGGGCCGGTCGCTGGCCCGCACCTGTCGCTGGCCCGCACCGGTCGCTGACCGGTCGTCGGGGGGGACCGTCTCCTACCCGCCGGCCCGCCGGTCCGGTCCGGACCCGACGGGCCGGAGCCCGTCGACGGGGGCGGTACGCATCACCAAACCTATGGGCGCTTCGGCTCCTTCGCCCGTGGCCCGCTCCGGCGCGTGCTGATAGGATGACGGGCCGAAGCCGGATCGGAGGGACGGAGCCGGACGGGAGCGGAACGAACCAGGGACGGATGACCGAGGAATCGACGTGGCGGCGGACGGACGGGAAGGCGGACGCCGTCCTGGCCCGGGCCGAGGGCCCGGTGGACGGGGCGGCGCCGGGGGCCTTCCTCCGCCGGTTCGGAGGCCTGCCGAGGGGGTTCTGGGAGCGGAACGGGCGGTGGTCCGCCTGGGCCGGCGCCACGGTCCGGCTGCAGGTGCCCCGGGGGCGGGAGGCGCCCTTCTCGGAGCTCCGGGAGCGGGGGGACGCCCTGTTCCGACGGCTGGCCGGCGGGGACCCGGCGAGGGACGGCCGGCGCCCGGCGGAGGGCGGAGCCGCGGGACCGGCGCGGGACGCGGCGGACCGGGAGGCCGCCGGGCGAACCCGTCCCCGGATGTACGGGGGCTTCGCCTTCGATCCTACCCGCCGCGTCGACGGGGGGGATGACGGGGAGACCGGTGGGACGCCCGGCGCCCCCTCCCCTCCGGACCTGCCCGGCGGGCTCTTCGTCCTGCCGGCGGTGGAGCTCCGCGGTGAGGACGGGGAGCTCCGCCTGGCCGTCACCGTGGCGGCGCCGTCGGGCACCGACGCGGCCGAGGCCCGGGCCGCCGCGGACCGGGCGCTGGCGCGGGTGCGGGCCGTGGTCGAGGCGCTCCCGGCCGGCCCGGACGGGGGAGCGAACGGAGGGCGGGATCGCGGGCCGTCCGTCCGGGAGATCCGCCGCGTGCCGGGCCGCGAGGCGTGGGACCGGATGGTGGAGGTCGCGCTGGAGGAGGTGGCGGCGGGCCGGCTGGAGAAGGTGGTGGCCGCCCGGTGCCTGGAGCTGGCGCTCGATCGGCCGGTCGACGCCGTGGACGTCCTGCTGGCCCTGCGTGGCGGGGGGGAGGGGACCTTTCCCTACCTGCTGGAGCCGGTGGCGGGAAGCTTCCTGGTGGGGGCGGCGCCGGAGATCGTGGCGTCCCGTCGGGGCCGACGCTTCCGGGCCACGGCCGTCGCCGGGACGGTGCGCGAGGGGGCCGATCCGGCCGAGAGCGAGCGGCTGGCCCGGCGCCTCCTCTCCAGCGACAAGGACCGGCGGGAGCACCGGATCGGCGTCCGCGACATGCGGGAGGCGCTCCTGGAGGTGGCCGGCGTCGCAGAGGTGGACCAGGTGCCCAGCGTCCTCCGGCTGCAGGGCATGCAGCACCTGTCCACCCGCCTGACCGCCCGACTGGCGGAGGACCTCCACGTTCTGGAGCTCCTGGCGACCCTCCACCCCACGGCGGCGGTGAACGGTCGACCCCGTCAGGCGGCCCTCGCCTACCTGAGGCGGCGGGAGCCCTTCGACCGGGGGTGGTACGCGGGGCCCGTGGGCTGGTTCGACGCCGCGGGCGACGGAGCCTTCGCGCCCGCCCTGCGGTCGGTGACGGCGGAGGGGCGCCGGGCCCGGGTGTGCGCCGGGGCCGGGCTCGTGGAGGGTTCGCGCCCGGCGGCCGAGTGGGACGAGACCGGGGTCAAGCTGCGGCCGGCGCTCCGGGCGCTGGGGCTCGACCCCGGCCCGGCCGACCGGGCGGCGGGGATCGACGGCGGGGCTGCGTCCGCGGCCCCGGGGCGGGAGGTCGCCCCGGCCGGCGACTCCGGCGGATGACGGGGGAGGACGGAGGAGCGGACGGAGGGCCGGGCCGGGGGACGGACCGGGGCGCCCTGAACCTGGCCTGGGCCCGTGCCTTCGTGGACGAGCTGGCCCGGGCCGGGGTGCGGGAGGCGTGCGTGGCGCCCGGCTCCCGGTCGACCCCGCTGGTGCTGGCCCTGGCCCGGGAGGAGCGGATCCGGATCTCCGTCCATCTGGACGAGCGGTGCGCCGGGTTCTTCGCCCTGGGCGTGGGCAAGGCGTCCGACCGGCCGGCCGCCGTCGTGACGACCTCGGGGACGGCCACCGCCAACCTCTTTCCGGCCGTCGTGGAGGCCGGGAGCAGCGGGACGCCGCTCCTTCTTCTCACCGCGGACCGGCCGGCCCGTCTCCGGGGCGCCGACGCCAACCAGACCGTCGACCAGACCCGGATGTACGGCTCCCACGTCCGCCTCTTCCACGACGTGGGACCGCCGGAGGCCGACCGTCGGGCGTTCCGCTACGTGCGCGCCCTGGCGGCCCGGGCGGTGGGCGCGGCGCTGGGTCGGCCCGGGGGCCCCGTGCACCTGAACTTCCCGTTCGACAAGCCGCTGCAGCCGCCGCCCGAGGCGCGGGCGGCCCGGGCGGGCGAGCTCGCCGACCTCGCCGCCGCCGGCCGGCCGGACGGCGCGCCCTGGACGCGCGTCGGACCCTCCCGGGCCGGGCTCGACGACGGGGCCCTGGCCCGGCTGTCCGGCCGCATGTCGGGGAGCGGTCGGGGCCTGATCGTCTGCGGCCCGGCCACCGAGCCGGACCGCCTGGGCCCGGCCGCCCTGGCGCTGGCCCGCTCGGCCGGCTGGCCGCTGCTGGCCGATCCCCTGTCGGGGGCCCGCTTCGGGGAAGGGGCCGCCGAGTGGTCCGTGGCGGCCTACGACCTCTTCCTCCGCTCCCCCGACGTGCGGGAGCGCCTGGCCCCGGACCTCGTGCTCCGGCTCGGAGGCGCCCCGACGTCGTCGTCGGCCCGGGCGTTCCTGGAGGACCTGGCCGACGCCCGCCAGGTGGTGCTGGACGATGGAGACCGGTGGCCGGACCATCGGGCCGTCGCCTGCGAGGTCCATCGGGTGGATCCCGCGTCGGCGGCCCGGGCCCTGGCCGACGGCCTGGCCGGCACCGGGGCGGGCGGGCCCGGCGCGTGGCTGGAGGCGTGGCGGGAGGCGGCCGGCGCGGCGCGGGCCGTCGCCGCGGCCGGGGCGGAGGAGGAGCCCTTCGAGGGGACCGTCCTGGATCTCGTCGCCCGGACGGCCCCCGCCGGTGGGGTCCTCTTCGCCGGCAGCAGCATGCCCGTGCGGGACCTGGACGCCTTCGGCGCCCCGCGGGAGGAGCCGCTGACGGTGATCGGAAACCGGGGGGCCAGCGGCATCGACGGATCGGTGAGCACCGCGCTGGGCGCGGCCGCCGCGAGCGGGGCCCCGACGGTGGCGGTGCTGGGCGACCTGGCCCTGTACCACGACATGAACGGCCTGCGGGCGGCGCGGGCCATGGACCTGCCGGTGGTCTTCGTCGTGATTCACAACGACGGCGGCGGCATCTTCCACATGCTTCCGATCCGCGAGCACGAGCCCGCCTTCACCCCCTACTTCGCCACCCCCCACGGCCTGGACTTCCGCCACGCCGCCGATATGTACGGGATTCCGTACAGACGTATGGGAGAGGAGGGCCGTCCGCCGGGCGCCGACGATCTGGAGAGCGCCCTGCGGGAGGCGCTGGACGCCGCCGCCCCCCGGATCCTGGAGGTGCGCTCCGACCGGGAGGCGAACCGGCGCCGGCACCGGGAGGTGGCCGGGGCGGCGGTCGCGGCGGCCGAGGAGGCGCTGGGGGACGGCCGGGATCCGGGGAGTCCGGGGGGCTCGGGGGGATCGGGGGGCTGAGCCGTCCGGTCGCCCCCGGCGGGTCGGCCCTTCGCTCCGCTCTGGTCGTGCGCACCGACGATCAGAGTGTCGTCCCGATCGGTCGCGCGCGCTCGCCCCTCCCTTCCATAATGGTCCCGTGACGCGCCGTCGGCGGGCGCCGGGCACGGTCGACGACGCGTGCCGCTCCGTCGACGAGGCGTACCGAACCGTCGACGACGGCCAGCCGACCCTCGACGGACGTCGGTCGA
>CAZSKS010000069.1:0-12708 GCA_964607465.1 uncultured Gemmatimonadota bacterium
GTGTGGAGCTCGTCGATGAAGAGGATGATCCCCTCGTTCTCCGAGATCTCGTTGACGATGGCCTTCAGCCGCTCCTCGAACTGCCCGCGGTACTTGGTGCCCGCGATCACGGCGGCCATGTCCAGCGCCAGCACCCGATGGTCCTGCAGGCTGTCCGGCACCTCGCCGCTCACGATCTGCTGGGCGAGCCCCTCGACGATGGCGGTCTTGCCGACCCCCGGCTCGCCGATGAGCACCGGATTGTTCTTCTTCCGGCGAGAGAGGACCTCCATCACCCGCTCGATCTCGTCGTGGCGGCCGATGGTCGGATCCAGCTTGTCCTCGGCCGCCAGCTCGGTGAGGTCGCGGCAGAAGTGGTCCAGGGCGGGCGTCTTCGACTTCTTCTCGCCCTTGGACGAAGAGGAGGATCCCGACGACGGTGTGGGCGGTCCTGAACTGGGCATCTCGGTTCCGAGAAGCTTGAGGGTTTCGGATCTGGCTTCCTCCAGGCCGAGGCCGAGCTCTCCCAGCACCTTGGCCGCGAGGCCGTTCTCCTCGCGGATGAGGCCCAGGAGCAGGTGCTCGGTCCCCACGTAGCTGTGGTTCAGCTGGTCCGCCTCGGACATGGCGTACTCGAGGACCTTCTTCGCACGGGAGGTATAGGGGAGCTCTCCCACGGTGGCGGAGGCCTGTCCCTCGCTGATCCTCTCTTCCACCATCCCGTGGAGGTCCTCCAGCTCCACGTCCTGCACCAGGTTGCCGAGCACGGCCGCGGCCACGCCCTCCCCCTCGCGGATCAGTCCCAGGAGGAGGTGCTCGGTTCCCACGTAGTCGTGCTGGAGGCGGATCGCCTCCTCCCTCGCCATGGCGAGGACCTTCCGCACTCGATCCGTGAAGTTGTAGTTCATCCAGACCTCGGTCGGAGAATCTAGGCGTCGGCGGAATCCCGGTCGGGCCCCGGATCCGATCCCTCCGCCTCCCTCGCGGAGGTCGCTTCGTCCGCCTCCAGGGCCTCCCGGACCCGCTCGGCCCGGTAGGTGTTCGCGTCGGACTCGTCGAGGGTCCTGCCGGCCGCCTGCTCCAGATGGGCCGCCTGGGCGGAGATCATCATGCGGTTCAGCGTCTCTACCCGGGGCGTGCGGAGAAGTTTCAGCGTCAGGCCCAGCCGCACGCCGGACAGCAGGTTCATCAGCTCGTCGAACGGCAGGCTGCGGGCGTGGCGGAGGATTCCGTACGCTCGCCAGACCTTGTCCTCCAGCACGGACGACGCTTCGCGCAGCAGGACCGCCCGCGCCTGCTTCTCGTACTGGATCACCTGGCCCACGATCTTGCCCAGGTGGTCCACCAGCTCTTCCTCGCTCTTCCCCAGGGTCGTCTGGTTCGAGATCTGGAAGAAGTTGCCCACGACCTCGGATCCCTCGCCGTACAGGCCCCGGTAGGTGAGACCCACCTGGGAGATTCCCTGCAGCACCTTCTGGATCTCCTTGGTCAGCACCAGCCCCGGCAGGTGAACCAGCACCGACGCCCGCAGCCCCGTCCCCACGTTCGTGGGGCACGAGGTGAGGAACCCGAAGTCGTGATGGAAGGCATAGGAGAGCCGGCTGCCTACCCTGTCGTCCAGCTCGTCGACCTGATGCCAGGCCTCCTCCAGCTGGAGCCCGTTGCACAGCGTCTGGAGCCGGAGGTGGTCCTCCTCGTTCACCATCATGCCCAGGGAGCTGCGGCCGGACAGCGCCAGCGCGGCCCCTGACGGCGCCTCCCCAGAGTCCGCCCCGACGAGGTCGCGGCTCACCAGGTGGCGCTCCAGGAGCAGATTCCGCTGCCCCGCCTCCAGCCCGCTCATCTCCCACACGGCGGGCTCGTCCAGGAGGCCGTCGGTCTCGAGCGCCTCCCTCACTCGCTCGAGGACCCGCTGCCGGTCCTCGGTCTCGGCGCGGACGGCGAAGGGGAACCCCTGGAGATTGCGGGCGAGCCGCACCCGGGTGGAGAAGACGATCTCGTGGTCCCGGCCGCCGGGTTCGAGCCAGTCGAGCCCCCGGCCCTCGAGGGAGGTCGCTCCGGACATCACTCCACCGGCTCCAGGTCGTGGATCTGGTCCCGGAGATCGGCCGCCGTCTCGAAGTCCTCGACCTCCACGGCCCGCTCGAGCCGTCGCCTGAGCTGGTTCAGGCGGGCCTCCCGGTCCTCGCTATCCGAGGCGTCGCCCAGGTAGAGCTTGCCCACGTGCTGCGTGGAGCCGTGGATCCGTCGCAGGAGGGCTCGCAGCTGCTCCTCGAAATGCGCCCAGCACTGGGAGCAGCCCAGGCGACCGGTGCGTCGGAAGTCGTCGGGCGAGGTCCCGCAGTAGGGGCATGCCTCCGAGACGGCCGGGAGCATGGCCTGGGAACTCCCCTTCCCCATCTCGGCCAGGAAATCGGCCAGGGGGGCGTTGCTGCCCACCGGATCGTCGCCGGAGACGCCCTGCTCCTCGGCGCAGGCCTCGCAGAGGTGCAGGGTGTTCAGCTCCCCCTCCTCGATCTGCGTGAGGTGAACCTCAGCGTCCTGTTCGCCACAGCTGTCGCAGCGCATCGCCCCTGGCCTTCGAAGGCTCGGTTCGGGTTCGGCGGCGGGCTGCCGGGCGCCCGCCGGGCCGGCCCCGCGCCGGCCTCCATGTCATACGCCGGCGGGGCCCTGCTGGTCCCCGCCGACCGGGCCGGGATTCCACAGGGGCCGGGCCGGGTACCCTCAGGCCCCCTCGCCCGGCTCGACGGGCCGGAGTGCGCCTCCCGCCAGGCGGAGCCGCCGGGTGGCCCGTCCGGCCAGCCGGCGGTTGTGCGTCACCACGACGAGGGCACTCCCGTGCTCCTCCACGAGGTCGAACAGCAGGTCGTGAAGGCGCTCGCTGGTGTCGATGTCCAGGTTACCCGAGGGCTCGTCGGCCAGCAAGAGCGGCGGCTCGTTCACCAGCGCCCGCGCCACCGCCACCCGCTGCTGCTCCCCCCCGGAGAGCTCGCGGGGTCGGTGGCCGGCCCGATCCCCCAAACCGACCTGCTCCAGCAGCTTCCGGGCGCGGTCCCGGGCCGTGGCGTCGGGCACCCCGCCGATGCGCTGCGGCATCATGACGTTCTCCAGGGCGCTGAAGTCCCGCAACAGGTGGTGGAACTGGAAGACGAAGCCCACGTGCCGGTTCCTCAGCCCCGCCACCTCCTCGTCGGCCAGCCGGTCCAGGTCGCGGCCTCCCAGCAGCACGGTGCCGGCGGTGGGGCGATCCAGCCCTCCCAGCAGGTGCAGGAGCGTCGACTTGCCCGCTCCGCTCGGTCCCACGATGGAGAGCGTCTGACCGGATCGGATGGAGAGGTCCACGCCCCGCAGCACGTGGATCTCGTGCTGCCCGTCGCCCTCCACGTCGGCGAAGCTCCGGTGGAGGTCCCGGACCTCCGCCACGCCGGGCTCACTCATGACGGATGGCCTGGACCGGCGCCAGCTCGGCGGCGCGCCTGGAAGGGTACAGCGTGGCCAGGAACGCGATGAGGACCGAGCCTCCCAGGATGAGGCCCACGTCCATCGGGGTCAGCGCCACGGGCAGGTGGTCCACGAAGTAGACGTCGCCGGGCAGCTCGATGAACTGGTAGCGATCCAGGGCCCAGGCCAGACCGCCGCCGGCCAGCGCGCCCAGGGTCGTCCCGACCAGGCCGATCACCGTGCCCTGGAGGACGAAGATGCGCCGTATGCCGGCCTCGGTGATCCCCATGGATCGGAGGATGCCGATCTCCCGGGTCTTGTCGGTCACGACCATGATCAGGGTCGAGACGATGTTGAACGCCGCCACCAGCACGATGAGGAGCAGGATGACGAACATGGCCAGCTTTTCGAGCTTGAGCGCCGAGAAGAGGCTGGCGTTCTGGGATTGCCAGTCGTCCACCGTGTAGGGATAGCCCAGCGATTCCGCCAGGCGGTCGGACACCTCGTCGGCCCGCCACGGGTCACGGACGTTGAACTCCACCCCCGTGACGGCCGCGCCCAGCCCCAGGAAGTCCTGTACCTCCGGGAGGCCGGCGAAGGTGAACTTCGTGTCGTACTGGTAGAGGCCCGTCTCGAAGATCCCCGTCACCTCGAAGCGCCGCATCTGCGGCACGAGCCCCGTCGGCGTCAGCTCCGTGTTCTGGACCGAGACGAGGGCCACCGATTCGCCCGGATACAGCCCCAGCCGATCGGCCAGGCGGCTCCCCACCACCAGCCCGGGCCGGCCGCTCTCGGTGGCGTCGAAGGGGAGCGAGCCGGTGACGAGCTCGTCGTCCAGCTGGCTGACCGAGAGCCCCACCGAATCCCCCGGCACGGCCCGGAGGACGGCCCCCTCGCTGTAGCCCGCGTCACCGGCGTTGAGCCCCACCTCCGTGTACACGAACGGGGAAGCGGCGACGACGTCCGGGTCCTTCCGCACCTCCTCCAGCACGGACCGCCAGTCCTCCATCCGGACCTGCTGGCCGACCTCGAGCACCATCCCATGGGGGCTGGCACCGAGGATCTTCCGCTGCAGGTCCTCCTGGAGGCCGCTCATCACGCCGATGACGACGATGAGCGCCATCACACCCACGGCCACGCCCCCCACCGCGATGAGGGTGATGAGGGAGAGGAAGCCGCGGCCCTTGCCCCCCGACAGGTAGCGCCGCGCGACGAACCACTCCAGCCCGAGGCCACCGCCCGGCGAGGATCGATCGCTCACCGCGTCCTCAGGCGCCCTCGTCCGGACGCAGCAGGGGAAAGAGGACGACCTCCCGGATCGATTCCCGACCCGCGGCCAGCATCACCAGCCGGTCCACCCCCAGCCCCAGCCCGCCGGTGGGCGGCAGCCCGTACTCCAGGGCCCGGAGGTAGTCCTCGTCGAAGCTCTGGGCCTCCAGGTCGCCGGCCCGCTGCCGGCGAGCCTGCTCCCCCAGGCGCTGCCACTGCTCCACCGGATCGTTGAGCTCGCTGAAGGCGTTCACCAGCTCGGAGCCGGCCACCACGACCTCGAAGCGCTCGGCCAGGCGGGGATCCCCCCGCTTCGTCCTGGCCAGGGGGCTCATGGCCACGGGGTAGTCGAAGACGATCGTGGGGTCCACCATGCCCGGCTCCACCTCGGACGAGAAGAGGGCATCGACCAGCTTCGTCCGACCCAGCTCGTCGGCGTCCTCCCTCCCGGCCGCCCGGGCGGCGTCGCGCAGCTCCTCGTCCGACGCCTCCACCGGGTCGAGGCCGGTTTCCTCCCGGAAGGCCTCCCGGTAGGTGATCCGGCGCCATGGCGGCGACAGGTCCACCTCGGCTCCGCCCGTCTCGACGCGCGTCGTTCCCAGCACCTCCCCGGCGACCGAGCTCACCATCTCCTCGGCCAGCTCCATCATGTCGCCGTAGTCGGCGAAGGCCTGATACAGCTCGAGCATCGTGAACTCGGGATTGTGCGTCCGGTCGATGCCCTCGTTCCGGAAGTCCTTCCCGATCTCGTAGACTCGGTCCAGGTTGCCCACCAGCAGCCGCTTCAGATACAGCTCGTCGGCGATGCGCAGGTAGAGGGTCGTGTCCAGGGCGTTGTGGCGGGTCGTGAAGGGGCGGGCCGAGGCCCCACCGTAGACGGGCTGCAGCACCGGCGTCTCGACCTCCAGGAAGCCCCGCTCGTCCAGGAAGGAGCGGAGCCCGGAGACCAGGCGGGCCCGGAGGCCGAAGATCTCCCGGACGTCGGGGTTCACCGCAAGGTCTGCGTAGCGCTCGCGAAAGCGGGACTCCACGTCGGAGAAGCCGCTGTGGACGATCCGCTCGCCCTCCTCCGTCACCTCCTCCTTGCCGTACGGCAGGGGACGGAGCGTCTTGGCCAGCAGCTCCACCTCCTCGGCCCGCACGGTGATCTCGCCCGTCCGGGTCCGGAAGAGCGGACCCTCCACGCCGACCCAGTCCCCCAGGTCCAGGCGGTCCACCAGGGTCTCCTCCTCCGGATCCAGGAGGTTCCGCTTCAGGTAGATCTGTAGTCGACCGGAACGGTCCTCCAGGTGGGCGAAGGCGCTGCCCCCCAGGTCGCGAAATGAGCGCACCCGCCCCGCGATCCGCACCCGGGGGCCCTCCTGATCGCTTCCGGCGTCGTCGGGGAAGAGGTCCCGCGCCGCCGCCAGCTCGTGGGACCGCTCGAAGCGATAGGCGTACGGTTCCACGCCGTCGTCCCGCAGCCGTCCCAGCGTCTCGTGGCGGTCCCGTACCGGCTTCGGACGCGCGCCGTCCCCGTACCAGCAGGCCGGGCACATCCCGTCCCGGGCCCGGGCGACCTCACGACCGCACGCCCGGCACGTCTCCCCCGTCGGTCGCTCCCCCTGTCGGTCCCCCGTCACTCGCCCTCCGCCCCGTTCTCCCTGAGATAGGCCTCGATGAACTCGTCCAGCTCGCCGTCCAGCACCGCGTCCACCTGCGCCGTCTCCACCTCGGTCCGGTGATCCTTCACCATCCGGTAGGGATGGAGGACGTAGGACCGGATCTGGCTGCCGAAGGCGATGTCCTTCTGCGTCGAGCGGAGCTCGCGCTTCTCCTCCTCGCGCTCCTCGACCGCCCGCTGGTAGAGGGCGGAGCGGAGCATCTTCATCGCCTTCGACCGGTTCTTGTGCTGGCTCCGCTCCTGCTGGCACGAGACCACGATCCCGGTGGGCTCGTGGGTGATCCGGACCGCCGAGTCCGTCTTGTTCACGTGCTGCCCGCCGGCGCCCGACGCGCGGTAGGTGTCCACCCGGAGGTCGTCGTCGTTGATCTCGACCTCGATGTCGTCCTCGACGACGGGATAGACGAAGACCGAGGCGAAGGAGGTGTGCCGCCGGCTGTCGTTGTCGAACGGTGAGATGCGCACCAGCCGGTGCACGCCCCGCTCCGCGGTGAGGTACCCGTAGGCGTAGTCGCCCCGGATCTCCAGGGTGGCCGACTTGATGCCGGCCTCTTCCGCGCGGAGGAGGTCGACCACCTCCACCTCGAACCCCTTCGCCTCCGCCCAGCGCACGTACATGCGCATGAGCATCTCGGCCCAGTCCTGCGACTCGAGCCCCCCGGCCCCTGGATGGACCGTGACCAGGGCGTCCCGCTCGGCGTCGGGATCCCGGAGCATGTTGCGGAACTCCAGCCGCTGGATCCCCCGCTCCACCTCCCGGAGCTCGGATTCCAGCTCCCGGGCCAGCTCTTCGTCGGGCTCCTGGTCCAGCAGCGCGGCCAGCTCCCGGAGGTGGTCCACCCGCTCGGACAGCTCCTCCCACGGCTCCGTCCACGACTTCAGGTCCTGGGACCGCTCGATGACCGATCGGGCCTCCTCGGGCTCGTCCCAGAACCCGGGGCGGCTCATGCGCTCCTCGAGCTCCGCCACCTCGGCGCGCTTGGCCTCCAGGTCAAAGATACCCCCGGAGCTCGTCCAGACGGCTTCTCTGCTCCTCCAGCTGGCCCAGCTTGTCGCTCACCTGCACCATGGTCGTCTCTCGTGGCGTCGGGTTCACGTTCGTCTCGTCTCGGCGTGTCCCGCCCGGTTCCCGGACGGCCCGGGAGGCCCCTCCCGGGGTTTCGCGCCGTCCTACCCTGTCGATGAGGGACCGTTCGGCCGCCGCCGGCTCCCGCGGCCGGCTCAGTCGTCGACCTTCTCCAGCAGCTCGAAGTCGATCTGGCGGGCTTCCCGGTCCACGCGGGCGACCTGCACCCGGACGCGGTCGCCCAGCTGGTACTTCTTGCGCCGTCGCTGCCCCAGGAGGGCGTGCTGCTCCTCCAGGAAGACGTAGTAGTCGTCGGTGAGGGTCGAGACGTGGACGAGCCCCTCCACGTGGTACTCGTCCAGGAGCACGAAGAAGCCGAACGCCGTCACCCCTGCGATGGCGCCGTCGAACTCGTCGCCGACGTGCCGCTCCATGAACTCGATCTTCTTGAGGTCCACCGAGTCCCGCTCGGCTTCCGTCGCCTTCCGCTCCCGCTCCGAGCAGTGGTCGGCGATGGAGGCGAGCTCTCCCTCGCTCATCTGCCGCGCCTTGCCCGGGTCGTCCAGCCAGCGGCCGAGCTGCCGGTGGACCACCAGGTCGGGATAGCGGCGGATGGGCGAGGTGAAGTGCGAGTAGGCCCGGGACGCCAGCCCGAAATGCCCGATGTTCTCGGGGGAATACACGGCCTTCTGCATGCTGCGGAGCGTGGCAATGTTGACGAGCTGTTCCTGGGGCGTCCCCTCCATCGCGTCGACGAACCCGGCCAGGTCCTTCGGCGTCACGTTCCGCGCCGGCAGATGATGGCCGAAGGTGGAGGCCAGCTCCCGGAGGCGGTCCATCTTCTCCTCGTCCGGCTCCGGGTGGATCCGGTACAGGAGGGGAATCTCCTTCTTCTGCGCCAGCTCGGCCACCGCCTCGTTCGCCGTGATCATCAGGTCCTCGATGAGCCGATGGGTGGGCAGCCGGAGCACCCGCTGGATGTCCGTGGGCTCGCCGGCGGTGTTGAGGACCACCCGGGACTCGGGAAGGTCGAAGTCGATGCTGCCCCTCTCCTCCCGGCGTCGGCGGACCCCCCGGCTCGCGTCGCGCAGCGCCTCCAGGGCCTCCACCAGCTCCCCGGGACCGTCCCGGCTCCCCTCCAGCAGCTCGTTGGCCTGGTCGTAGGAGAGCCGATGCTGGCTCCGGATCACCCCGCGGGTCAGGCGACGCTCCTGGACCCGCCCTTCCCGGTCCATGCGGAATAGGATCGACATCGTCAGACGGTCCTCGTCGGGGACCAGCGAGCAGAGCCCGCTGGAGAGAGCGTGCGGGAGCATCGGCACGACCCGGTCCACCAGGTAGACGCTGGTCGCGCGCTCCAGGGCCTCCCGGTCCAGCTCCGAGCCCGGATGCACGTAGAAGGAGACGTCGGCGATGTGGACCCCCACCTCCAGCGTCCCGTCGTCCAGGAAGCGGACCGAGAGGGCGTCGTCGTGATCCTCGGCGTCCGGCGGATCGATGGTGAAGGACAGGTGGTCGCGGAAGTCCTCCCTGCCCTCCAGGTCCTCGGGCTGGATGCCCCATTCGGCCGTGCGCTCGGCGTCCTCCACCACCTCCGGAGGGAACTCCAGGGGAAGCTGGTGGCCGTGGAGGATCGAGAGGACGTCCACCCCGCTCTCCCCGGGCCGGCCCAGCACCTCCTTCACCCGCCCCACGGGGTTGGGCTCCTCGTCGCCCCATTCGAGCACCTCGAGGACCACGACGTCGCCGTCCTCCGCTTCCCCCTCGAAGTCCGGGGGGACGAAGAGGTCCATCCGGATCTCGGGCTCCTGGGCCGTCACGAATCCGTAGTTACGCTTGCGGTGGTAGACCCCGACCACCTGGCTCCACGCCCGGCGCAGGACCCGGATGATCCGGCCCTGGGGGTTCTTGCGAGGCGGCCGCTTCTCGATCCGCGCCACCACCGTGTCGCCCTCCACGGCCGTTCCGAGGTGGCGCTCGGGGATGAAGACGTCCTGCTCGTCGCGATCCTCGGTCGCCACGAAGCCGTCGCCGCCCCGGGTGACCTGGAGGCGCCCCACGGCCAGGTTGAGCTTCTCGGGAACGGCGTACCGGCCCTTGCGCTGCCGGATGACCAGGCCCTCCTCTTCCATCCGGCTCAGGGTGGCCTCGAACGCTCCCCGCTCCTCCTGTGGTATGTCCAGCTCCCCGGCCAGCTCGTCGAGCTTCAGCGGTCGGGGGGCGTCTTCCCGGAGGAAGGTGAGGATGCGCTCTACGGTGGTTGAATCCATCTCGCTCATGAAGTCTCGGATCTCTGTCGTCGAGGGGTGGAGAATTCGCGAACCGGCCGGTGCTTCCACGACCGGTGGACGGCCGCACCCGGGCGGGACCCGGGGAACAAGCCGGAGGCGGGCCCGCGGAGGCGCGCCGGCCGTCCGTTGTCAGGGGCGCAAGAAGCGCGCCCTCCGGAGGGGAGGTCGGTCAGAACGTCTCGGCTTCGTCCACCAGCATGATGGGGATGCCTTCGTTGACCTCGTACCGGAGGCGACATTCGTGACACAGGAGGGCCTCCTCGTCCTCCTCCGACCGGTACTCCAGATCGCCCTTGCACTTCGGGCAAACCAGGATGTCCAGCAGCTCGTCGTCGAGGGCCATCATCGTCGTCCTTTCGCCTCGGGAAGACGGTAGCCGAGCCGGGCCAGCCGGTCCCGCCGCTTGCGCCATTTCGGAAGCACCTTCACCCGCAGGTCGAGATAGACCCGCTCGCCGAGGAAGCCCTCCAGCCGTTCCCTCGCCTCGATGCCGATGCTCCGGATTCGCCGTCCCCCCTCGCCGATGACGATGCCCTTCTGGGAGGAACGCTCCACGTGGATCAGGGCTCCAATATACACGGGCTCCTCCTCTTCACGGAACGTCTCCACCTCGACCCCGACGGCATAGGGGACCTCCTGCGCCAGCTGCCGAAGGCAGGCTTCCCGGACGAATTCCGCCGCGAAGAAGCGGAGGGGAGCCGTGGAGATCTGATCCGGAGGATAGAGAGGCGGCGAGGAGGGCAGGCGCTCCAGCACGGCCGAGCGGAGCTCCTCCACCCCCCGTCCCTGGACGGCCACTGTCGGGATCACGGCCTCCCAACCGGCCCCGGCCATCTCCGACGCCAGCCGCTCGCCGGCCTCCTCCACCCGGTCCATCTTGTTCAGGCAGAGGAGGGCCGAGGGGCCCGCCCGCCCCGCCAGCTCCCGGGCGCCTTCCAGGCTCGGCTCGTAGCCCGCGTCGGCCACGTACACCATGAGATCCGCGCCCTCCCGGGCCAGCTCCGCCTCCCACTGCATGGAGCGCTGCAGGAGGTTCGAGGGCTCGAGGAGTCCCGGCGTGTCCACGAAGACCGCCTGGCCCCGATCGTCGCCGAAGATGCCCCTGAGGCGTCGGCGGGTGGTCTGCGCCTTCGGCGTCACGATGCCCAGCTCCCGCCCCACGAGGCGGTTCAGCAAGGTCGTCTTCCCCACGTTCGGGAGCCCCACCAGGGCGCAGAAGCCGGCCCGGTGCTCGCCTCCGGAGCCGCCGGCCTCCGCCGTGGCCCCGGGGTCCGGATCGCCCCCGTCCGCGGACCGGGCGGCGGGATCAGGCGGCCCGGACGCGGTTCTTCCCCTCACGCTTGGCACGGTAGAGGGCCTCGTCGGCCTCGCGCATGAGCTCCTCCGCCGTATCCCCGTCCGCCGGACAGGCGGCCACGCCGAGGCTGACCGTCAGGTTGCCGCTGGGCTGGATCTCCTCCTGCTCGAAGTCGTGGTCCTCGATCACGCCCCGGAGTCGCTCGGCGGCCTCGACGGCCTGGCCTCGATCGACGTTCACCATCATCACGGCGAACTCCTCTCCACCGTAGCGCGCGGCGATGTCGCTGACCCGGAGGTGTTCCTGGAGGACGTCGGCCAACGCCTGCAGGACTTCGTCGCCCGCCAGGTGTCCCAGCGTGTCGTTGTAGTTCTTGAAGTTGTCCACGTCGATCAACGTCAGGGCGCACTGACCGCCGTACCGTCGGATCCGGGCCAGCTCCGCCTGAAGGTACTCGTCCAGATACCTGCGGTTCGGAAGGCCGGTCAGCGGATCTGTCACGGCCCGCTGGGCCAGCTCCTCGCGAAGCTCCTTCGTCTCCCTGCGCTGCTGGCGGAGCCGCTCGAACACCAGGCCCGCGTACCCGTTGATGGCCAGGAACACCCCGGCGTGCACCGCCTCGAAGGCGAGGGAGACTTCCTGTCCCGACAGC
Organism: uncultured Gemmatimonadota bacterium; assembly: GCA_964607465.1. Taxonomy (GTDB): domain Bacteria; phylum Gemmatimonadota; class Gemmatimonadetes; order Palauibacterales; family Palauibacteraceae; genus CAYVFM01. The sequence continues at coordinate 11,659 of CAZSKS010000069.1, forward strand.
GGCAGGAGCCACAGCACGCCCATGTAGAGGGCGGTCATCAGCATGCCCAGGCTCACGACCTCCCGAAAACCCGCCAGACCCGTCATGAACAGGAGCGAGACGAACCAGGCCATGAGCATCAGGTAGCGCCCCTCCGGCGCCACGTAGATGTAGAGGGCGAAGAGGCCCGCCGAGACGATCATCGGCAGGTAGATGAAGTGGGGATCCCACTCGATGTTCTCGGCCCATCCCTGGCGAGCCATGATCCAGAGCGTGCCCTGGAGGGTGAGCATCGTGACCAGGATGGTGACCATCTCTTCCCACGCGGCCTCGGTGACGCCGAGGCGGGTCAGGCCGAGAAGGACGCCCAGGGCCAGCAGATGGCCGGTGGTGGCCAGGAGCACACCGCGGGCCCGGACCCGGCGGGCGTCCACGCTGGCTTCCTGTCGGTCCCTGGGCGTGAGCGGGGGGGTGTTCAGTTCTCTCCTCCAGAACGGATCTGCCATCGGATCGATCGTCCGGCTGCGGCACCGGACGAGATGTCGCAGCAATCTGTCGTGTTCCTACGGGGGACGAAAGTTCCACCCGTGTCTTCCGCCGAAAAACCGAACGCCCCGCCGCCCTGGGGGGCGACGGGGCGCGGGTGGGGGGGGTCGGCGGCGACCTACTCTCCCGGGGCGTCTCCGCCCGAGTACCATCGGCGCTGAGGGGCTTAACGTCCGGGTTCGGGATGGGACCGGGTGGAACCCCCTCGCTGATGCCACCGACCGCGTGCTGCGTGGATACGTCACCGCACCGCACCGACGGACGGGCCGTCGTGCGGGGCGGGGTCTATGAGGGTCGGAGAGAGGAGGGGGAGGGGGGAGGTGCCTGTCGGGGTCTATGAGGTGCGGGGGGATCAAGCCGCACGGTCGATTAGTACGGCTCGGCTGCGACGGTTGCCCGCCTTCCACCTGCCGCCTATCCACGCAGTGGTCTCCTGCGGACCTTCAGGCAGTCTTACGACTGCGGGAGACCTCATCTCGGGGTGGGCTTCCCACTTAGATGCCTTCAGCGGTTATCCCGTCCCGA
>CAZSKS010000070.1:0-11101 GCA_964607465.1 uncultured Gemmatimonadota bacterium
CCACGTTCACGTGCGGCTTCGTCCGCTCAAACTTCTGCTTCGCCATCGCTCGCTCTCCTGTGCTCCGGTTCGCCGTCCTGTTCGCCGCCGTGTGCTCGCCCGGCCGCCGGGGCCGGACCCCGCGCGTCGACCCTCGCCTCTCCACGCGGCCGGTCCATCAGGTCAGGATGGTGGGGGGAGGATTCGAACCTCCGAAGGCATAAGCCGGCAGATTTACAGTCTGCTCCGTTTGGCCGCTTCGGTACCCCACCTGGCCCGAACGTGCGAGCCCGGCCGCCGTTCCCCGGGGCCGGGCCCGTGACTCGCGGCGGGTCCGCCCGTGCCTCGGCTGGTGGGGCACTGGGAGTCTGATCGGAAACCCTGGTGCGCGTCCACCAGGGTTTCCGATCAGATTCCTGTCCCGCGCCGCGAACGGCTGAGTGAGCTGACGGTGGGACTCGAACCCACAACCTCCGGATTACAAATCCGACGCTCTGCCGGTTGAGCTACGTCAGCAGCGGGAGATCGCCAAGATAGGCCGCCCTTCCGGGGCTGTCAATCACCCCGATGCGCCGCCGGTGTTCCGGGGCGGGGCGGGGCGTCAGCGGTCCGCCAGCGCCTCCGCGTCCCGCAGCTTCCAGCGCGCCCCTTCCGGGGTGTCCTCCAGCTGGATCCCCCGGGCCTCGATCTCCTCCCGTATGGCGTCCGCCCGCTCGTAGTCCCCGGCCTCGCGGGCGGCCTCGCGCTCCGAGATCTTCTCCTCCAGCCAGGCGCGGAGCTCCCCGGGAATCGCCTCCCGCTCCCGATCCCGGAGCGTCAGCACGCCGAAGATCCGGTCGAAGTCCTCGAGGAAGCCCAGGGCGGCCTCCCTGCCCTCGGCCGAGATCCGATCCTCCGACGCGTCCAGCCCGGCGTTCACGTCGCGCACCAGGTCGAAGGTCGCGGCGAGCGCGTCGCTGACGGCGAGGTCACGGTCCATGGCGTCGACGAACGCCGCGCGGGCCTCCGCCACGCGGGCCGCGATCCCGTCCGCCCCTTCCCCTGCAGGTTCGAGGCCGCGAATTCGCTCCCGGAGCTCGACCAGCCGCTCCACCGCCCGGTCGGCGCGCCGCAGCCCCTCTCGGGTGAAGTTCAGCTCCGACCGGTAGTGGGCGCTCAGCAGCAGGTACCGGATCGCCGAGGGGCGATGCCCCTCCTCCATCAGGTCCGGCACCGTGTAGAAGTTGCCCATGGACTTGGACATCTTCCCGCCCTCCAGCTGCAGGTGCGCCCCGTGCAGCCAGGTGCGGCTGAAGGTCCGGCCCGTGGCGCCCTCCGCCTGGGCGATCTCGTTCTCGTGGTGGGGGAAGGCCAGGTCCACCCCGCCGGCGTGGATGTCGATGGTCTCGCCCAGGTAGGTCATCGCCATCACCGAGCACTCCAGGTGCCAGCCCGGCCGGCCGGGCCCCCAGGGCGAGTCCCAGGTGGCGACGTCGCCCTCGCCCTCGCGCTCGCCCCCCTTCCACAGGACGAAGTCCCGCGGGTCGTCCTTCGAGTAGACCTCGTCGCCCTCGGTGCGCCCGGCCGAGCGGACGTCGTCGGGGTCGAGGTTCACCAGCTTGCCGTACGCCGGGAAGGTGGAAAGGTCGTAGTAGACCGAGCCGTCGGCCTCGTACGTGTGACCCGCCTCCTCCAGCCGCCGGACCAGCTCGATCATCTCCTCCACGTGCTCGGTGGCCCGGGGGTAGTGCTCGACCCGCTCCAGGCCGAGCGTGTCCCAGTCCTCGAAGAAGCCCTCGATGACGGGGTCGGTCACCTCGCGCAGCCCCACCCCCCGCTCCACCGCCTCCCGGATGGTCTTGTCGTCCACGTCGGTGAGGTTCATCACCTGGGTGACCCGATAGCCGCGGAACCGCAGGTAGCGACGGAGCAGGTCCTGCCATGCGAACGTCCGGAAGTTGCCGATGTGGGCCCGGTCGTAGACGGTGGGCCCGCAGGTGTACATGCGGACCCTGCCCTCCTCCAGGGGCTCGAACGCCTCCGTCGTCCCGGTGAGGGTGTCGTGGAGTCGCAGCCCCATCAGTCCCCCCCGGCCTCGTAGACCTCCCGCCTCCACTGCCGGTAGGCCTCCATCGCCTCGGGATGCTCCCGCCGCCAGCGATCCAGGCACCCGGCGATCTCGGAGTCGCCCAGCGCCACGAGCATGGCGGGGAGGTGGCCGGCCTCCCGGGCGAAGGCGAAGGCGTCCAGCGGCGCGAACGGCGGGCCGCCGTACAGGGTCCGGGCCACGACCCAGCCGTCCACCCAGGCGGACATGGACGTGACCTCCCGCTCGACGGCCACCGAGCAGTCGGAGGTGGGCGGGGAGGAGCGGATCAGCTCCATCTTCTTGACGGCGTAGTTGTAGTACGCCCGCCTCGCCTCCCGGTAGTTGGCCGGGAAGGCCACTCGGGCCGCCGAGTCCGCGCGGGGTCGGACGGCGTTCCACGGAAAGGCGGAGACCGGGCTGTCGGTCGTCGCGGTCGGGCCGCTCCCGACGTAGTAGATGACGTCGGGGTCCCGCTCCAGGATCCCCCTCAGCCGCCGGGACCGCTCCAGCATGTCGAGGACCCGGGCGGAATCGTACGCGAGCGTCTCACCGGAGGGAGCCTCCAGCACGAACTGGGCCCGGCTCGGGCCCGGAAGGGTGAGGAGCGCCGCCGTGACGACGGCGGCGAGGAAGAGGAGGGGCTGTCGCCGCACCAACCCCTCAGGCGCCCAGCTGGCGGGCGACCCCCGGGGCTCGCGGCGCCGGGTCGGCGTCGCCGCCCTCCAGGCGGTCCAGGAGACCGGCGAAGCGAAGGACGTCGTCCCCGGCCGTCCCGAGCAGCTCCTGCTCCCGTCCCAGCAGCTGCGTGGAGACCCGGTGGGCGGAGTTGTCGCCCGTCCATCCCTCCTCCAGGACGTCCCAGCCCAGCTCCTCGGCCACCCGGGTGGCCACGTACGCGCAGCAGAAGATGTCGTCCAGGTAGCCGTAGGCGCCCACCTGGTCCTCCGGGATCACGTCGTTCGGGCTCACCAGGTACGCCAGGGCGGCGTCCACCAGGAGACGATGATCCCGCGTCAGGCGGGGATCCTTCAGGAGGTGCATCATGAGGGAAGCGTACACGGGGGCCAGCACCACCACGTCCCGGAGGGTCCCTCCGTAGCGCTCGACCTGCTCTTTCAGGACCTCGATGAAGTCGTACACCGGACTCGCTTCCTCGCTGAGACGCACGTCGAAATCCCCCCGGCCGTGGTTTCGGCTCTGCTGGTTGCTACCCGCACGGGGCCCCCTCCGTTCCCGGAAGGGAGCGCAAAGGTAGCCGCCCGGGGCGGGCCACGCCAAGCGGCGGCGTCACTCCACCGTGACGCTCTTGGCCAGGTTGCGGGGCTGGTCCACGTCGCATCCCCGGATGACGGCGATGTGGTAGGCCAGCAGCTGCAGGGGGAGCGACGTGAGGATGGGCTGGAGCATCTCCACCGTCTTGGGCACCGTCACCAGGTGGTCCACCTTGGACGCCAGCTCCTCGTTGCCCTCCGAAGTGACACCGATGAGCCGCCCGCCGCGGGTCTTCACCTCCTCGACGTTGGAGACGATCTTGGAGTAGACCGAGTCGGTGGGCGCGATGACGACCACCGGCATGTCCTCGTCGATGAGGGCGATGGGACCGTGCTTCATCTCCGCCGCCGGATACCCCTCCGCGTGGATGTAGCTGATCTCCTTCAGCTTCAGGGCGCCCTCCAGCGCCACCGGGAAGTTGAAGCCGCGGCCCAGGTAGAGGAAGTTCGAGGCCTCCGCGTAGGCTTCCGCCACCTCCCGGATCGCCTGCTCCTGGGACAGGACCGTCTCCAGCTGCTCGGGCAGCTTCTGGAGGGCGGCGACGATCTCCCGCCCCCGGAGGATGGAGAGTCCCCGGCGGCGGGCCATCATCAGGGTGAAGAGCGCCAGCACGGTGAGCTGGCCGGTGAAGGCCTTCGTCGAGGCGACGCCGATCTCCGGCCCGCTGTGGGTGTAGACGCCGCCGTCGGTCTCCCGGGCGATGGTGGAGCCCACCACGTTGACGATCCCCATGGTGGTGGCGCCCCGGCGTCCGGCCTCCTGCATGGCCGCCAGGGTGTCGGCCGTCTCGCCCGACTGCGAGATGGCCACGACCACCGTGTTCTCGTCCACCACGGGGTTCCGATACCGGAACTCCGAGGCGTACTCCACCTCCACCGAGAGGCGGGCGTACTCCTCCATCATGTATTCCCCGACCAGCGCCGCGTGCCAGCTGGTACCGCAGGCGGTGAGGATCAGGCGATCGGCCCGGTCCAGGGCGTCGGAGATCTGGTTCAGCCCCCCCAGGCGGGCCGTGCCCTCCTCCTCCAGCAGCCGGCCCCGCATCGCGTCCCGGACGGTGGACGGCTGCTCGTGGATCTCCTTGAGCATGAAGTGCTCGTAGCCGCCCTTCTCGATCGTCTCCAGGTCCCAGGAGATCCTCCGCACCTCCTTCTCGATGGGCTGGGGCGGCCGGTCGGCGTCCCATCCCCCCATGTCCAGCATCTGGTAGCCCTCGCGGGTGAGGACGCCGAGCTCGCCGTCCTCCAGGTAGACGACGTCCCGGGTGTGGCCCAGGATCGCCGCCACGTCGGAGGCCACGAAGGCCTGGCCCTCGCCGTCCTCCGACACGCCCAGGAGGAGGGGGGAGCCCTGCCGGGCCACGACGATCTTGTCCGGCTCGTGGGCGCTGACGACGGCCAGCCCGTAGGCGCCCTCCACCTGGGTCAGGGCGGCGGCCAGGGCCTGCTCCAGGTTGCCCTCGAAGGCCTCCTCCACCAGATGGGCGATGACCTCGGTGTCGGTCTCGCTCCGGAAGGCGTGGCCCAGCTCGGTCAGCTTCTGGCGGAGGACGTCGGCGTTCTCGATGATGCCGTTGTGGATCACCGCGAAGTCGCCGGAGCAGTCCACCAGCGGGTGGGCGTTCTCCGTGGTCGGGGCGCCGTGGGTGGCCCAGCGGGTGTGGGCGATTCCGAGCGTCCCCTCCACCGGCTCGTCGGAGACGCGGCGGCGCAGCCCCTCGATCTTGCCCGCCTGCTTCCGGACCTGCAGGCGGCCGCCGTCCAGGACGGCCATCCCGGCGGAGTCGTAGCCCCGGTACTCCAGCCGCTTCAAGCCCTCCAGCAGGAGGGGGCCGGCCTCCCTGTCGCCCACGTATCCGACGATGCCACACATGTCGCGTCGTGTCCTTCCTCTCAGTCTCCGCTCAGGGCGGCGGCCATGCGCTCCCGCGCCCACGCCACCAGCCGGTCGGCCTCGTCGGCCTCCGGCGCCTCCGCGATGATGCGTACGATGGGCTCCGTACCGGAGGGCCGCACGTGGACCCAGCGGCGATCGCCGGGCCAGTCCAGCCGGAGGCCGTCCTGCCGGTCGGCGCGGGCCCCGTCGCCCGCCGCCGACGCCAGGGCGTCGTACACCGTCGCCAGCCCCGCCTCGGGACGGTCCGCCCGGCTCTTGGCGATATGATACACCGGAAGCGCCTCCACCGCTTCCCCGAGGCTCGTGCCCTCCCGGGCCAGGCCCGACAGGATGAGCGCCGAGGCCAGGGGTGCGTCCCGGGTCAGGTGCAGCGCCGGGAGCATGACCCCGCCGTTGCCCTCGCCGCCCACCACCGCCTCCACCTCCCGCATGCGGGCGGCCACGTTGGCCTCGCCCACCGGCGCCAGGTGCAGCTCGCAGCCGGCAGCCTCGGCCACGTCCCGCACCACCCGGCTGGTGGAGAGGTTGGTCACCACCGGACCCGGCCGCCGTCGCAGGACGTAGCGGGCCGCCAGGGCCAGGGTGAGGTCCTCCCCCACGGGCCGGCCCGTCCCGTCCACCAGCGCCAGCCGGTCGGTGTCGGGGTCGACGGCCAGCCCCAGGTCGGCCCCCGTAGAGCGGACCACCTCCCCCAGGGGCTCCAGGTTCTCCGGCCGCGGCTCGGGATCGCGGGGGAAGCGGCCGTCCGGCTCCAGGTCCAGCCCCTCGACCCGGCAGCCCATCGCCTCCAGGAGCCGGGTCATCACCGGTCCCCCGGCGCCCCGGACCGCGTCCACGGCCACCACGAGGTCCGCCTCGTCCACGGCGTCCGGATCCACCAGCTCCTCCAGGCCCAGGATCCGCTCCACGTGGTGCTCGACGGCACCGGGCGCCGGGGAGCGCCCGCCCTGCCCGTCCCAGGCGGACCAGGCGGGCCCCTCCTCCAGGATCCGGTTCACGGCCTCGCCCTGCCCGGGGGAGACGAACTCCCCGCCGGCCGTGGCCAGCTTCAGGCCGTTCCACTCGGGGGGATTGTGGGAGGCGGTGACCAGGACGCCGCCCCGGGCCTCGGGGTCGTCCTGCACGGCCAGGAGGCCGGTGGGGGTGGCCACGACCCCCGCGTCCCGGACGCTCCAGCCCACGGCCCGCAGCCCGGCCGCCACGGCGTCCGCCAGGACCGGACCCGAGACCCGGCTGTCGCGGCCCATCAGGAGGTGCCCGTCCACTCCACCCTCGTCCCGGGCCAGCAGCGTCCCGTAGGCCGCGGCGAACCGGAGGGCCGTGGCGGGATCCAGGCTCCGCCCGACGACACCGCGGATGCCGGAGGAGGAGACGATCAGGCGAGCCTGCATGCGGTACGGGAGCGGGATGGCTTGGCGGCGCGCCGGGAGGAAGCTCCGGCGGGGGCGGCAGAGCCGCCCGCGGGGGGTAGCTTAGGTCGCCTCCAGCCCGGACGTCAACCGGTCGATCCCCCCTCTCCGGGCCGCCAGACGCCGCTTCAGCTCCCGCACGTCGCCGGGCGAGACCGTGGCCGCCGCCCAGCCCCGGCCCCAGCGGAGGGCCGCGCCCCGGCGCCGGGCGGCATCCGCCGAGCCCTCCTTCAGCCGTCGGACCAGCTCGCCCAGCGCCTGGTTCGGCTTGTGGCGCACCAGCACGTGCACCCGGTCCGCCTCGACGCTCACCTCCACCGGCTCCACGTCCAGCCGGCGGCACAGGGAGATCAGCTCCGACTCCAGGAGCAACGCCGTCCGGGGACCCGCCAGGGGAAGCCGATCCAGCGTGCCCCAGGCCAGGTGGGCGTACAGCCGGTGGACCGACGGCTCCGCCGTGCGGGGCGGCCGCCGGGCCCGTTCGTCGTCGCCGGGGAGCGCCCCGGCCCCCGGCCCGCGATCGGAGGGTCGCATGCCCGACGGTCGGTCCGGCGATCAAGGCCGGCTCATCCCGCGTCCCCGCGGTGTCGCCCGCCCTCTCGCGCCCCTACCTTCCCGCCGCGACCCGAGCGCCGGCCCTCGCGCGGCTCCCCGCCGGACGGCGACGTCCGCGGGAGCCCGACCCCGACCCCCACGAACCGACCGCGACATGGAGACCACCGAGAACGACGGATTCGGCACCCTGGCCGTCCACGCCGGCCAGCGCCCCGACCCCGTGAGCGGGGCGGTGATGACGCCCGTGTACCAGACCTCCACCTACGTCCAGGAGGGGGTGGGACGCCCCCGGGAGGGGTTCGAGTACGCCCGGGTGAGCAACCCGACCCGATCGGCCCTGGAGCGGAACCTGGCGGCGCTGGAGGGGGGCTCCGTCGGGATCGCCTTCGCCTCGGGGCTCGCCGCCATCGAGGCGGTGCTGAAGACCACCCTGGAGAGCGGCGACCACGTGGTGTGCGGCGACAGCGTCTACGGCGGGACCGAGCGCATGTTCAGGGAGGTATGGTCGCGCTTCGGGATCGAATTCGATTTCGTCGACACCTCCGATCCCGGGAGCCTGGCGGCGGCGCTGCGGGAGGAGACCCGGCTGGTCCACGTGGAGACGCCGACCAACCCCATGATGGGCCTCACCGACCTGGAGGCCTGCGCCGGGATCGTCGACGGGACCGACGCCCTCCTCGTCGTGGACAACACTTTCGCCACGCCCGTCTTCCAGCGTCCCCTGGAGATGGGCGCCGACCTGGTGGTCCACTCCACGACCAAGTACCTGAACGGGCACAGCGACGTGGTGGGCGGCGCGGTGGTCGCCGACGACGAGGCGCTGGGCGAGCGCGTCCGGTGGCAGCAGAAGGGCACCGGGGGGGTGCCGGGGCCGATGGACTGCTGGCTCGTGCTGCGGGGCGTGAAGACCCTCCACGTCCGGATGGCCGCCCACGAGCGGGGGGCGCGGAGGGTGGCGACTTTCCTGGAGGAGCACCCGGAGGTGGAGCGGGTCCTCTATCCCGGCCTGGAGAGCCATCCCCAGCACGACCTGGCCCGCCGACAGATGACCGGCTACGGCGGCATGCTCAGCATCGAGATGGGATCGGCGGAGCGGGCCCGGCGCCTGGCCGAGGGCACCCGCCTCTTGGCGCTGGCCGAGAGCCTGGGGGGCGTCGAGAGCCTGATCAGCGTGCCGGCCGCCATGACCCACGCCTCGGTGCCCGAGGAGCGCCGCCGGGCCATCGGCCTCACGCCCGGGCTCGTCCGCCTGTCGGTGGGGATCGAGGAGCCCGACGACCTGATCCGGGACCTGGGTCGGGCCCTGGCCCGGGTGTGAGCCCGGCGGTGTCGCGGCCGCATCGGCCGGCCGCGCCGCGAGCGCGAATCCGCCGGTCGCGGCGGCGACGTTGCCCGACTCGCCGACATCCCTCTGAAACCCCGGCCCCTCGGCCGGCGTAGGGATCCCTGCCCGGGCGGCCCGGCCCCGGGCCGCCGAGGACGGTCGCCGGGAGACCCGCATCGCGGCCAGGAGATCCCCATGAACGACGACGCCCCCGCTCGACGCATCCTCACCGACATCAGCCCCCTGGCCTGGGAGCACCCGGCCGACCGCGTCGCGCTGAACGCCGTGCGGCAGGTCCCCGGCTTCGACATGGCCCTCAGGAAGGTCTTCGGCATGTTCGGCGAGCGGGCCCTCCGGCTGGCCTTCCAGGCCAACGCCGTGCGGGTCACCCCGGATCAGTACGGCTGGATCCACGAACGTCACCTCCGGGTGTGCCGCACCCTGGACGCGGAGACGGTGCCGGAGGTGTACGTGTCCCAGACGCCGGTGGTCAACGCCGGGGCGCTGGGCATGAACGAGCCCTTCGTCGTCCTCAACACGTCCATGATCGAGGTGCTCTCGCCCGACCAGGTGGAGGCGGTCCTCGGCCACGAGGTGGGCCACATCCTCAGCGGGCACGTCCTCTACCGCACGCTCCTGGTGCTCCTCCTGCGGCTGGCGCTCTTTCGCTATCCCGTGGCGGGCGTGGCGGCCCGGCCGGTGCTGTACGCCCTGCTGGAGTGGTACCGGAAGAGCGAGCTCTCCTCGGACCGGGCCGGGCTGCTGGCGGTGCAGGACCCGGAAGCCTCCCTCTCGGTCCTCATGCACCTGGCCGGCGGCGCCCGGGGCCACGGCGACGAGCTGAACCTCGACGACTTCGTGGCCCAGGCGGAGGCCTACCGGGAGGACGCCGACCTGCTGGACTCCGTCTACAAGGTCCTGAACGTCCTCGGCTCGACCCATCCCTTCGCCGTCGTCCGGGTGGCCGAGCTCCGCTCCTGGATCGAGGACGGCGAGTACGAGCGGATCCTGTCCGGCGACTACCCGCGGCGGGGCGAGGAGGACGAGCGGCCCTACCGGGAGGACCTGCGGGAGGCGATGGAGGGCTACCGGGACTCGGCGAAGGACGTCCTGGACCAGGTGGACGCGGCGGTGGACCGCTTCCGGGACCGGCTCTCCGAGGCGTGGCATCGGGATCGTCCGCATCGACCCGGGGAGGACGCGGAGGTCTGAGCAGCACGGCGCCCCGCCGCGTCCCGGTTGCGGGCCGCCGGCGCCGGGCCCACGTTGGCCGGGGCGGCGTCCGGTCCCCGGACCCGCCGCCGGAGTCCCTGGTTCCCCCACCCCGTCTCGGACCGACATGAAGATCCTGGTCGTGGGAAGCGGCGGCCGCGAGCACGCCCTGGCGGCCAAGCTGCGCGCGGACGCCCCCGACGCCGACCTGTACGTGGCGCCGGGCAACCCCGGCACGGAGGCCGTCGCCACCAACGTCCCCGTCGCCGCGGGCGCGCTGGAGGAGCTGGCGGACTTCGCCGAGCGCGAGGCGGTGGACCTCACCGTGGTGGGGCCGGAGGCGCCGCTGGCCGCCGGCCTGGCCGACCGGTTCGGGGATCGGGGCCTGCCGGTCTTCGGCCCCGGCCGGGACGCGGCCCGCATCGAGGCCTCGAAGGCCTTCGCCAAGCGCCTCATGCGGGAGCGGGGCGTCCCCACCGCCGACTTCCGGACCTTCGACCGGCCCGACGACGCCCGGGCGTGGATCGCCGAGCGGGGGGCGCCCATCGTCGTGAAGGCGTCCGGGCTGGCGGCCGGCAAGGGGGCGCTGGTCTGCGGGACCACGGAGGAGGCCGAGCGGGCGGTGGAGCGGATCATGGTGGAGCGCCGGTTCGGCGACGCCGGCGACCGGGTCGTCGTGGAGGAGTTCCTGGAGGGGCGGGAGTTGTCGGTCTTCTTCCTCACCGACGGCGAGACGGCCGTTCCCCTCCTCCCCTCCCGGGACCACAAGCGGGCCCGCGAGGGCGGCGAGGGGCCGAACACCGGGGGGATGGGCGCCTACGCCCCGGTGGAGGACGGGACGCCCGAGCTGGTGGAGGAAGTCCGGCGGAGCATCGCCCGGCCGGTGCTGGAGGCGCTGGCCGAGGCGGGCGCCCCGTACCGCGGCTTCCTGTACGCCGGCCTCATGCTCACCGACGAGGGCCCGAAGGTGGTCGAGTTCAACTGCCGGATGGGGGATCCCGAAGCGCAGGTGGTCCTCCCCCTGACCCGCTCGTCCCTGGTGGAGCCCCTGGCGGCCGTGGCCCGGGGGGAGTCGCTGGAGGGCTGGGAGCCGTCGTTCCGCGACGGCGCGGCGCTGATCACCGTGCTGGCCAGCGGCGGGTATCCCACCGACTACGAGACCGGCTTCCCGATCTCCCTCCCCGACGACCTGGAGGACGAGCACGTGCGGATCTATCACGCCGGCACCGCCCGCCGGGACGACCGGCTGGTCACCGACGGCGGCCGGGTCCTGGGCGCCGTGGGGCTGGCCGACACCCTGGAAGAGGCCGGGGAGCGCAGCCGCGCCGCCGCCGGGAGGATCGAGTTCCGGGGGGCGCACTGGCGGCGCGACATCGGCCGGCCGGG
>CAZSKS010000070.1:11201-12695 GCA_964607465.1 uncultured Gemmatimonadota bacterium
GTGCCCGAGCTCCCCGAGGTCGAGACGATCCGCCGGGACCTGGCGGAGGAGGTGGAGGGGCGGCGGTTCGAGGACGTCCGCGTCCACCAGCCCGACATCCTCATGAACCTGCCCTCGCCCGCGGCCTTCCGGCGGGAGGTCGCCGGCCGGACGGTCCGTCGCCTGGAGCGGCGGGCCAAGTACCTGCTGTTCCGGCTGGACGACGACCGGGTGCTCCAGGTCCAGCTCCGGATGACCGGCCGGTTCGCCCTCGGCGCCGAGCGCCCGGACCCGGCCGAGTTCGGGCACGTGGCCGCCGAGCTGGACCTCGACGACGGGCGCACCCTCTGGTACGACGACGTGCGCCGCCTGGGCGGCTTCCGCCTGCTGGAGGCCGCCCGGTGGAGAGAGGAGGAGCGCCGGCTGGGGCCCGAGCCCCTGGCCGACGCCTTCGGCCCCGACGCGCTGGCCGACGCCGTGGCCGGGAGCCGGGCCCCGGTGAAGAACCTCCTCCTGGACCAGGAGCGGCTGGCCGGCGTCGGCAACATCTACGCCTCGGAGGCCCTGCACGTGGCCGGGATCGACCCCCGTCGGCCGGGCCGGGAGCTGGAGGCATCGGAGGTGGAGCGGCTGCACGCCGCCGTGCGGTCGGTGCTGGCCGACGCGCTGGAGCACGCCGGGACCACCTTCCGCGACTACCGGGCGGTGAACGGGCGTTCGGGCCGCTTCCAGGAGCGGCTCCGGGTCTACGCACGGGAGGGGGAGCCGTGCCCCCGGTGCGGCGGGACGGTCCGCCGGATCGTGCAGGCGGGACGGAGCAGCTTCTTCTGCCCGGGGTGCCAGGGCTGACCGGGCGTCGACGGCCGCGCCGGTCGCGCCGACGACGGAGACGGCCGGACGCCGCGACCCTTCCGCGGCGCCCCGCTCCTCGAAGGGGGCGAAACCGCGCCGGCCCGGCCGACGTAGGGTGGGAGGAGCGCGACCTCCAGGAAGTCCGATCCGAACCCCCGGGGACGACCCTTCGCCGGTGACCGACGAGAGCCCGACGGACAAGGACCTCGTGCGCCGGTCCCTGAAAGGGGACGAGCGGGCGGCCCGCGAGCTCGTCTCTCGCTTCGAGCGTCCCGTCTTCTCCCTGATCCAGCGGATGGTGCGGGACCGGGAGCTCGCCGAGGACCTGGCCCAGGAGGCCTTCGTCCGGGCGTTCGACAACCTCCGCTCCTACGACCCGTCCTACAAGTTCTCCTCCTGGCTCTTCAAGATCGCCCACAACCTCACCATCGATCACCTCCGGAAGAAGGAGCTGGACACCGTCTCGATCGACGGCGCGCCCGACGCCACGACGACGGACCAGCAGGAGGCCACGGCCGTGACGCTGGAGAGCCGCGAGGAGCGGCCCGACGAGCGATTCGAGGCCCGGGCGCTGGGGGAGGAGATCGAGGCGGCCATCGGCGAGCTGCGGCCGGACTACCGGACCGCCATCGTCCTCCGGCACGTGGAGGGACGGGCCTACGA
>CAZSKS010000071.1:0-4820 GCA_964607465.1 uncultured Gemmatimonadota bacterium
GGGTGACCGTACCGAGAATCACCTCGGGGATCGGGATCGTGAACAGGAGGAGGGCGAAGGGGAGCCACCAGGACCGGAGCTGTTCCCGGCCCAGGTAGTAGAGGACCAGGCCGGCGAGGGCCAGGACGACGGAGACCCGCTGGGTGAACAGCTCGGCGGCCACCGTGCCGGCCAGGAAGAGCGCCACCGCCCCGGCCAGCACCGCCAGGCCCCATCCCACGTCGGGCCTCGGACGGGCCGTCCGACGCTCCCACGCCAGCCATCCTGCGATGGGGGCGAGCAGGAAGCCGTGGTGGTAGTCCGCCATCGCCAGCCAGTCCCTGAGGAGGTTGGCGAGGGTGGGGCCGTAGAGGACCAGGAAGGCGGCGGACGCGACCGCCGCCGACGCAAGAAGAGGCAGCCGGCGGAGAGACGACTCGCCGGCTGCCCCGGTGCTGGACATCGATGGGAACATCAGAACGAGGAGCCCGAAGCGTTCCGGTCAGGCAGGAAGTCCCTGGCCGGGCTCAGGCCAGGTTGTCCTCCGCGTCCAGGGCGTCCTTCCGACGCCGTCGCATCCCCGCGCCCAGCCAGCCGGCCACGCCGAGCCCGACCATCGTGGTGGTGATTGGCTCGGGCACCTGGATCCACTCGCTCTCCTCGCCGTCCTCGCCCAGACGTCGGGCCTGAATGGCCCACTGCTGGAAGTCCACGTCGTCCTCGAAAACCATCTCGAAGTAGACGGGGCCCGTCCAGCAGTCGCCGTTACAGGTGCCGGACTCGGTGATGATGCCGTCGTTGCCCTGGTCGCTCTGGAGGCCGGTGTCCCACTCGACGCTGCCCTGGTTGTTGACGCTGTAGCCCCAGTTCTCGCTGATGTCCTCGCAATAATCGGCGAAGGCCATCGTGCTCGCGTCGAAGCCATCCTCGCAGCTGGCCCACACCTTCGACCCTGCGAGGTCGAAGGCCGCTCCATCGGGGTCGACGTCCACCAGCAGCCAGCTGAACAGCGAGTTCTCGCTGCTCCCGGTGGAGGCGTTGCTCACCCCCAGCACCAGCGTGCTGCCGTTGGACATCACGCTGACGCTGGCGCAGGCCGTGGTCCAGGTGGTACCACACGTCTCCGCCTCCGCCTCGCTCCACAGGCCGGAGAGGGCCACCAGCATCAGTGCGCCGCACAGGCCGCTACATAACCGCTTCAAGTCTCTCACGCTTGTCACTCCTCGCTATGACGTCTCTCGATGGTCCCTCGGTCCGTCGACCCGACCGTCTCCGACTTCAACTGCGCGCGGTGACGGCCACGACGTTACGTTCCGATGCCAATACGATATTGCACGAACCGCGCCCGCCTCACCTCGTCTGCACCGACCGCCACAACCGGACACCGACCCACCCGAAAGCGACGGTATAGACCACCGCCTCCAAGCCGTTCTTCATGACGGCCTTGTGGACCGACGCGACATTCTCCGGAGCGGTCCCGCTCAGCACCTCCGGCACTGCCGTAGCATACAGCAAACCCATCACCGCGAAGGCGACGGCCGCCAGCACGAAGAGGGCTGACATCGCCCGGACCCACGCCGGCTCTACTTCCGGATGGCTCACGACCGCAAAGGTCAGCAACCCCAGACCCAGCCCGCTCATCGGTACGCTGTCCAGCGTCCGACTCAGGGTGGCGAACTCCCAGGCCGTCTGCTCGAAGTTGAAGGGATACCAGAGCAGGCCCAGGTCCACCAGGCCGACGATCCAGAAGGAGGCGCCCAGCGCGCCCAACAGGAAAAGACCCGTCTTGCGAGCCTCCCGCACCCCGGAGCCGGATCGCTCCTCTCCCCCTCCGACCACCCTTCCGCGGGCCATTCCGTGTCCCGTCCTACTTCTCGGATCCGAACTCGATACCGCCGCCAGAGGCCCGGGCGCGCCGAAGCGCCTCGTAGGCAGCCCGCACCATTTCCGACTCCCTGTTCTTCACTCCCTCGACGGCCCGAACCACTTCCACGTTCTCGCCCGGCCGGAGTTCGACGACGCCGGCGCTCAACGCGTCCTCGGGTCGCTCCACCTCGGAGCGCTCCGCCGCCCGGGCGGCCAGTCGTTCGGCCAGACGGCGTGCTCCCTCGCGTGACGTCCCGTAGGCGGCGATCACCACGTCGCCCTTCCCGTCCAGCCATCCGCAGAGGTCGGCCCCACGGAGGACGTCGGTGCACAGCTCCGCCGTCCTCTGCCGCTGGCGCTCCAGCAACTCACCCGAACCAGGTTGCCTCGGCCCCACGGCGAGCAGCGCTACCGTCGTCTCGTTTCGATCCGCCAGGGCCTCCAGCAGCGGCAGCCGCTCCATCACCCCCGTCAGGTCCGGCAGATCGCTCGTCGCGTCGCGCGGCTCGATCGGCGCGCTCGCGACCGTGCCGCGCGCCGCGCGACCGATCCGGAGGAAGCGGCGGAGCGTGGCCACCAGGTGCCGGGATCTGATCGGTTCCTGGATCATCCCCCACGCTCCGGCCTCGACGATCCGGGTATGGAGATCCTCGTCCCTCAGCTCGGAGGAGTAGACGACCAGCGGTATCTTCTCGCCCAGGACCTCTTGCACGAGGTGCTGACAGACCGACGGAGTCTCCTCTCCAACCAGCTCCTGATCCAGAACGACGCCGTCCGGCAAGTCCTCTCCTATCGATACCGCCAGCTCGTCGACCGTAGGCACCCGAGCCACCTTGAAATCGTCGGGGTCGAGTACCCCCTCGATGGAAGCCGCGAGCCAGTCCCGGCTCGTGGCCAGCAGCACCCTGGGGAGAGGACGGCTGGAAAGAGTCACGTACGCACGGCCGACGGAAGTCCGCCGCTCCGGGGCTCGCGAGCTTCGCTCGCCTCCGCCGGGCGCTCCGACGCCTGGACCCGGTCCCGTTCCAGCATCACGGGAACGGTCCGAGCCATGATTTTGAGGTCGAACAGCAGGGACCGCTCCTGAAGGTACTCGAGGTCGTAGCGAAGCTTGGAACGGACGTCGTCCAGCGTCTGATCAGAATCCCGGTTCACTTGCGCCCATCCGGTAATGCCCGGAAGCACTCTCTGGCGCAGGGGGTAGGCATCGATCTCCTGACGGAGCAAGGTGACCAGGCGCGGCCGCTCCGGGCGGGGTCCGACGACGGACATGTCCCCCCTGACCACGTTCCACAGCTGGGGCAGCTCGTCCAGGCGATGTTCCCGAAGAATGCGACCCACCCGGGTCACCCGGTCGTCCTCGCCGGTCGACCAGACAGGGCCTGTCTCGGCCTCCGCGTCGACCTGCATCGTCCGGAACTTGTACAGGACGAAGAGACGTCCCCCGAGGTCCATCGTCCGCCGCCCCCTGTCCCCCTCCCGGCGCGGGGTCCGGCGATCGAGCCCGACGCGGAGCTGGCGATAGAGGACCGGACCCGGACTATCCAGCTTGATGGCGATGGCGATGAGCAGCATGACCGGGGACAGAAGAACGAGCGCCACCAGGGCCACGGCAGCGTTGAATGCCCATACGAAACGATCGTAGGTGGTCCGCTCGACCTCCCGGAACGGCAAATTGACCTCACCCTTCGTTTCGATGGTCGATTGCGAAGCGGACCCGTCGCCATTTCCGGCGGCCCCGTCCTCGTCGTGGGAAGGCGGCGCGGCGGCCTTGCCCGTGACCCGTCGCCGAGCCGGACGCGAATGTACGTTCCACTCGATCATGATCGCTCCACCTTGTTGACGTCAGCCATCGTCACTCCGTCCCCTCTCTTCGAGCGATCAGCGATCAGAAGATCCGCGATATGGCAAACGCGGTGCCCGCCAGTCCGGACAGGGCCCCCAGTACGCTGATCACGCTCGAGCCGCCGCCGCTTTCCGGCACGAACAGCTGATCTCCTCGCTGTGCCTCCAGCTCCGCCAGCGTCAGGGTTTCCACCGGACGCTCCCAACTCTCGAGGATGTTCTTGCCACCTCGCCTGAACTCGATGTCCTCGAGCTCCGCCCCCTGGGAGGGCCCGCCGGCTTCCATCAGGGCCTCGGAGAGCGTCGTGGCGGGGGTGAAGTCGTAATAGCCCGGGCTGCCTACGCCGCCCACCACCGCCACTCGCCACAGGGCCCGGGCCCGCACGTTCGGATCCCGAAGGTAGTCGGCCAGCGCCTCCCGGAGGGCAGGCTCCACTTCGGCGTACAGCACCCCGTCCAGGTCCACCGGCGGCAGGGTTGGCAGCTCAAGCTGGCGCTCCCGGTTGACGGGAAACTTGCCCGTCAGGTCCGGCTCGCCCCTGACGCTCATGTCGACCAGGTCGCCCGTGCGGAAGTCGCCGTCCTCGAGCCGCTGGCTCACCGCGTCCATCCGGTGCATGATCGCCCGGACGTCCTGCACGGTCTCCTGGCGGATCGTCAGCGTATCGACGCTCCCCTCCGCGCCCTCCGACCGCACCTTGAGCGGGTTGCCCAGGTCGACCCTCCGCAGGCGCTCCCGCTGCTCGGCGCTCCCGCCGCTCAGGGCCTGGTAGACCCAGCTCCGCTCGGGGCTGGACGCCACCCGGCGCTCCAGCGACTCGAGCTCCGACGTCAACTCGGCCCGCGATGCCAGGGGACGCTCCGAGAGCGTGAGCCGCTGGCCCACGACGTCGGATGCCTGATCCGCCTGCTGAGCCGCCGCCGATCCGCTCGTCGACGCCAGGAGTCCCACGGCCGCGACCGCCCAGAGGACGGCCCCCATCCGCCGGATGCCCCTGCTCACCAGCTCCCTGACCTTGCTCACCACCGTGTCACCTCTCGAGCGTCATTGTGCCGGCGGCTCCCGATCGTTCGCAGGACCTGCCGCTTTCAGCTTTCAGCGCGCTCCTTCAGGTGCACGTATCGTGCGC
>CAZSKS010000071.1:4920-10982 GCA_964607465.1 uncultured Gemmatimonadota bacterium
GAGAGGGAGGGCGGGCGGCGGTGCCCCCGAGCGAGGTCTCCGGAAGCTCGCCTTCATTCAGGGGGAGTGTACCGGCCGGGCCGTGGCGAGCTTCTGCAACCGGGCGAGGGGGCGACCGCCGCCTGCCCGACCGGACCCGAGGGCCCTCGGTTCTCTCAGTCCCCCAATCCGTAATCGCGAATCTTGTACAGCAACGCCCGGTAGCTCAGGTCCAGCAGGTCGCTGGCCTTCGTGCGGTTGCCGCCGGTGACCTCCAGCGCCCGGGCGATGAGGCGCTTCTCCAGGGCGGCCGAGTGTTTCTTCACCGACAGCTCGTCGGGCGGCAGGTCGTCGGCCACGCCGGGCCGGGAGACGGCCCGCTCGGGCAGGGCCCGCTTCAGCTCCTCCAGGCCGATCTCCTCGCCGTCGGTGAGCACCATGGCCCGCTCCACCACGTTCTCCAGCTCCCGGATGTTGCCGGGCCAGTCCATCTCCAGCAGGTGCTCCATGGCGTCGGAGCTGAAGCCGTCCATCCGTACGCCCAGCACCTTGTTGTACCGGGAGACGAAATGTCGCACCAGCGGCGGGATGTCCTCCCGGCGGTGCCGCAGCGGCGGCAGGTGGATGCGTACGACGTTGATGCGGTAGAAGAGCTCCTCCCGGAACTCGCCCTCCTCCACCAGGCTCTCCAGGTCCCGGGCGGTGGCCGCCACGATGCGGGTGTCCACCTTCCGGCTCTCCGACGCCCCCACCCGGCGCACCTCCCCCTCCTGCAGGGCCCGCAGCAGCTTCACCTGCAGCATCTCGGGCAGCTCGCCGATCTCGTCCAGGAAGAGGGTGCCGCCGTGGGCGTCCTCGAACATGCCCGCCCGGTCCTTGGTGGCCCCGGTGAAGGCGCCCTTGGTGTGCCCGAACAGCTCAGACTCCAGCAGGTTCTCGGGGATGGCCCCGCAGTTGACCGGCAGGAAGGGGGCGTCGCGGCGGGGCGAGGCCTGGTGGACCAGGCGGGCGATGACCTCCTTGCCGGTGCCGCTTTCGCCGGTCACCAGCACCGTGGTCGGGTGCTGGGCCACGCGCTCGGCCTTCTCCACCGCCTCCTGCATGGACGGGCTCTTGGCCACGATGTCGCCGTAGCGCCGTTCCACGTCCACCTGCTCCCGCAGGCGGTCCACCTCGTCGGTGAGCTTCTCCCGCTCCTGGGCCTTCTTCAGCGTCAACAGCACCTCGTCGGCCGAGAAGGGCTTGGGCAGGTAGTCGTAGGCGCCCTTCTTCATGGCGTCCACGGCCAGCTCGGCGCTGCCGTAGGCGGTGATCATGATGACCAGAGCATCGCCGCCGTCCTCCCGGTAGGCGTCCAGGAACTCGAGCCCGTCCATCTCCGGCATCCGAACGTCGCACAGGATGATGTCGGGATTCTCCTTCTCGGCCGCCTCCAATCCCTCCTGGCCGCCGGAGGCGGTGAGCACCTCGTAGCCCTCGTCCTCCAGCAGGAGGGTCACCGAGCGCCGCACGCCGGCGTCGTCGTCCACCACCAGAAGCCGCATCAGCCGTCCTCTCCTCGCTCCGAAGTCAGCGATTCGACGTGCTCCGCGGTCCGGGCCCGGGCCTCGCTACCGGTCCCGTCCCCGCCCGGGCCGCCGTGCTCGCCCCGCTCCGCCGCTCCCTCCAACGTTCCCTCGGACCCTTCGTCCGGGAGGTCGACCTCCGAGACCGGCAGCTTCACACGGAACACGCAGCCCCCCTCCTCGCGGTTCGACGCCTCCACCGTGCCGCCCATCATCGCCACCAGCCGGGCCGACACCGACAGGCCGAGCCCGGTGCCCTTGCCGGGGTCCTTGGTGGTGAAGAAGGGGTCAAAGACCCGCTCCACCTCCCCCTCGGGCAGGCCCACACCGTCGTCCTGTACGGCCACCGTCACCAGCCGGTCGCCCTCCCGGAAGCCGTGCCGGCGCACCTCGGAGGAGGGGGCGTTGAAGCGGCGGATGTGGCTGTAGTCGACCTCCTCGGGGTCGTCGCTCCGCCGGGGCCGGGGCCGCTCGGCGGGCACCCCCTCGGCCGTCTCGGCCCGGGTGGTGATCACGATGGTGCCCTTTCCGTCCCCCTCCTGGATGGCGTCGCAGGAATTGATGAGCAGGTTCACCAGGACCTGCTGCAGGTGGAAGGGGTTGGCCCGGACCCGGGGCAGATCACCCTCGAGCTCCCGGCGGAGCTCGGTCCCGTCCAGCCGACCCTGGCGCTCCAGCAGCTCGAGGGTCTCGGCCACCACCTCGTTCACGTCGACGTCTACGGTGGGGCCGCTGCCAGGGCTGGCGTAGTCCAGCAGCCCGCCCACGATGCGGTCGATGCGCTCCGCCTCTTCGGCGATACCCACCAGCCAGTCGGGCTCCTCGCCGATGCGGCGCCGCCCGATCTCCACGTAGGTGGTGATGGCGTTGAGCGGGTTGCCGATCTCGTGAGCCAGCCCCGCCGCCAGTCGGCCCACCGACGCCAGCTTCTCGGCCCGCACCAGCTCGTCGCGCGCCTCGGTCAGCTCGCGGTTCACCTCGTCCAGGGAGCGGATGTTCTCGGCCAGCTCCTCCTGGTGGTGGATGAGCTGGCCCGCCATGTCGTTCACGCTCTCGGCCAGCCGCCGCAGCTCGAGCGGCCCCTCCCCCTCCATCCGGTGGCCGTGCTCGCCCTCGGCGATCCGCTCGGCGTCCTCCACCATCCCCTCCAGCGGCTCGATCAGCAGCCGCTCCAGGAGCAGGTGGCTGAACAGGAGGAGGATGCCGACCAGCAGGCCCGCCAGGCCGAAGAAGGCGGCCACCAGCGTCCCCGGCGACCAGTCGGTGGGCAGCCACACCAGGACGGCCAGGATCTCGGCCAGCAGCGCCACCAGCAGGAGCACGCCGAGGCCGGCCAGGAGCTGGCCGCGCAGCGACAGCTCGCCGTCCTCGAGGAGGAAGCGCTTGAGGCTCGAGTCGGAGGCCATGTTGGACGTCGGCGGTCCCGCGTTCCGGCGGTGGGTGACGGACGCCCCGGCGGTCCGGCCGGGGCGGCTCTCGATCCCGATTGTGAAAAAGTTACAGGGTGCCCGGGGGACGCGCTACGGGCGGAGGAGCGAGCCACGCGACGGGGCAGCCGGGGAGCGCGCGGCGGCCGGGCGGTCGACGGCAGCCGTCGTCCGGCGATGCCGACGGTCGGCGTCGGCGACGGGCGGCCGGTCTGTCGGGCGGGCGCCACGAGGCTGGGCCCGGGTCAGGGCAGGTCCCATCGGACGGACGTGGCCCGGGAACCGCTAGAAATACGCTAATACATGCTTTTTTATCCCTATTGAGAGTCATATACATTATATTACGTGCTCTAAAGGCGAATATCTACCAGGTTTCCAAAGATTCCTTGACATCTGCACACTTCTTGCTCATCTTCTCGGCCGTCGCGGAGAGACCCGCGCACCGTAAGCCACGCGACCACGAACTCGACACACGAGGAGCCGCTCGATGACCGCCGACGCCATGTTCTCCGCCCCCGCCCAGCACGAGCCCGAGACCCAGTACCGGGAGTACGGCTCCCACCTGGGCCCCGATCCCGAGGCGGGGGAGATCCTGGAGCTGTGCCGCGCGCTGAACGTCCGCTTCATGCGCCTGACCTTCACCGACATCCTGGGCCACACGAAGAACGTGGAGGTGCCGGCCAGCCAGTTCGAGAAGGCGCTGGAGGGCGACATCATGTTCGACGGCTCCTCCATCGAGGGGTTCGTGCGGATCGAGGAGAGCGACATGCTCCTGAACCCGGACCTCTCCACCTTCCGCGTCTTCCCGTGGGGGAACCCCGACGCCCGGGTGGCCCGGCTCATCTGCGACGTGAAGAACCCCGACGGCACGCCCTTCGCCGGCGACCCGCGGCGGGCCCTGAAGCGGGTGGTGGAGCAGGCGGCGGAGATGGGCTTCGTGATGAACGCCGGCGTGGAGGCCGAGTTCTTCCTCTTCCACCGGGACGAGGACGACGAGCCCACCACCGTCACCCACGACTCGGGCGGCTACTTCGACCTGACGCCGGTGGACCTGGGGGAGAAGGCCCGCCGGATGATCGTCAACGACCTGGAGGCCATGGGCTTCGAGGTGGAGGCGGCCCACCACGAGGTGGCCCAGGGCCAGCACGAGATCGACTTCAAGTACGCCGACGCCCTGACGACGGCCGACAACCTGGCCACCTTCCGGTTCATCGTCCGGAACGCGGCCATGGCCCACGACCTCCACGCCACCTTCATGCCCAAGCCCATCATGGGCCAGAACGGCTCGGGCATGCACACCCACCAGTCGCTCTTCCGGGACGGCGAGAACGCCTTCTACGACCCCGACGGCGAGCACCAGCTCTCGGACGTGATGCGGTGGTACATCGGCGGGCTGAAGAAGCACGCCCGCGCCGTGTGCGCCGTCACCAACCCGCTGGTGAACAGCTACAAGCGGCTCATTCCGGGCTACGAGGCGCCGGTGAACATCGCCTGGTCGCAGCGCAACCGCTCGCCCCTGATCCGGGTCCCCGACCGGCGGGGCATCGGCACACGGGCCGAGTTCCGGATGCCCGACCCCTCCTGCAACCCCTACCTGGCGCTGGCCGTGCAGCTGGCGGCGGGGCTCGACGGGGTGAGGAACGAGATCGACCCCGGCCCGCCGGTGGACACCAACGTGTGGGAGCTCTCCGACGAGCGGCGCGCCGAGCTGGGCATCACCACCCTGCCCGCCAACCTGGGCGAGGCGGTGGACGAGCTGGAGGCCGACGAGGTGCTGGGCGACGCGCTGGGCGAGCACATCCTGACCCACTTCGTGGACGCCAAGCGGACCGAGTGGAAGGACTACATCGCCCAGGTCACCGACTGGGAGATCCGCGAGTACCTGGCGTCGTACTGAGGGGCTTTCACCCCTCCTCGTCGCAGGCGATCTCGCCCTCGACCGAGGCTGGCTCGTAGGGGTCGGTGGAGCCGTAGAACACGGCGCACCGGACGCCGTAACCGGCGTCGGTGAGACGGGCCGACCAGCCGTCGCCCGGCCCGGAGCCCCCGCCGGGCGGTCCGGCCCCCGGCGGGCCGCCGCCCGGGGGACCCCCCCCGGGAGGTCCACCACCGGGAGGCCCACCGC
The DNA here is from genome assembly GCA_964607465.1 of uncultured Gemmatimonadota bacterium. GTDB lineage: Bacteria > Gemmatimonadota > Gemmatimonadetes > Palauibacterales > Palauibacteraceae > CAYVFM01. The sequence continues at coordinate 10,017 of CAZSKS010000071.1, forward strand.
CCGGCGGGCCGCCGCCCGGAGGACCGCCACCTGGGGGCCAGCCACCGGGCGGGCCGCCGGCTCCCCCTCCGCTTCCGACGCGGATCTCCAGCTGCAGGTTCGCCGCGGGACGGTAGTCCAGGTCGGTCGGATCGTCCGTGTAGACGTCGAACTCCAGGAAGTGCATCCGCTGGGCCTGGGCCAGGGTCCGGAGCTGCTCGGTGAGCGCCCCCTCGGCCGCGCTGGCCCGGATCCCCTGGTAGACGGGCAGCGCGATCATGGCCAGGATCCCCAGCAGCACCGTCACGATCATCAGCTCCAGGAGCGTGAAGCCGGACCGGTCCCCGGCCGGGCGCCCGGGTCCCGGCGTCGGCTCGGGCGGCCCCGCCGGAACGAGGGGGGGCGCGAGGGCCAGGGGCGAGAGAGGGATCACGTCGTCTCGTCCCCCGCGACCTCGGCCATGACGTCGACGCGCTCGTGCAGCCGGCCGCGCATCTCCTCGATGCCCTCCGGGTCGCTGGCGATGGCGTACAGGTTCAGCTCCCGGACGTCCTCCAGGAAGCTCTCCACCTCTCGGCGCAGCGCGCCGAACTTCCGGTCCTCGGGCGCCAGGTGCCGGGCCACGTTCCACACGCCGGCCTCGATCAGCACCAGCCCCACGACCACGGTGGCGATCTGCCACGCCGCGTCGGCCAGCGTGACCACCGGCACCAGCACCACGACCACGCCCACGACGGCCATGGTCTTCTCCAGCACGTCACGCCATCTCATCGTCGGACCTTCCGTCGCTGGGTGTTGGAGGGCATTGGACAATCCGCCCCGTCGAGGTATGGCCGCCTACGTTGCCGCCCGACCGCCCGTCAGGCAACCCGGGGACCCGAAGACAGCCCGAAGCCAGGGGGTGTCGCGGATTCGGAAAAGGGACGACGAGCGATCCCGAACCGGGAGCGAAGAACTTCGCCGCCCGACCCGAGATACCCCACTCCC
>CAZSKS010000071.1:11082-12482 GCA_964607465.1 uncultured Gemmatimonadota bacterium
TTCGGCCGCTCCACCGCGCGGACGTCCTCCAGCACCTGGCGGATCCGCTCCAGGCCCTCGCGGCGCTCCTCCCGGAACTCCGCCATCGCCCGCTCGACGTCGGGCGGGCCCTGTACCCGGCGCGCCACGCGCGACGCCATGCGGGTGCGGGCGTCCTCCAGCTCCAGGGCCAGGCTGCGGGCGGCCCGCTGCTCCCACAGGTCGGACCCGGCCACCCGGTCCAGGGCGTCCTGCAGCCAGGGGAAGTCGATCGCCTCGGCCAGGCCGAAGTAGACCTCGCCCACCAGCCCGGCGTCCAGCCCGTGGACCCGCGCCAGCTCGGCCACCGGCAGGAGGCCGTCCAGGTACTGGAGGGTCGTCAGCTCGGCGGCCAGCGGCGCCTCGAGACCGTCGGCCTCGTGCAGGGACTGCAGGCGACGGAACCGCTCCCGGCGGTCATGCCGGAGGAGGTCGGCCAGGGCGCCGCGCAGCCGATCGACGGGGCCCCGGTAGCGGCGGACCGTCTCCTCCACCGTGCAGGAGGAGTCCTGGTGGGTGAGCAGCCACCGGGTGGCCCGCTCCAGCACCTCGGAGATCTGGAGGTGCCACTGGATCTGCACGCCGGCGGGCACCTCCGGGTCGACGCGGCGGAGCCGGTCGTAGAGCTCGTCCACCTCCGCGACGCGGCAGGCGCAGTACCAGGCCCGGACCACCCGGGCCGGACTCTGGCCGGTCTCCCGCACCAGCTCCACGTGGCTGGTGGCGCCCATGCGGTCCACGAAGCGGTTGGTGAGCTGGCTGGCCACGATCCGGCGCCGCAGACGGTGGCGGTCCAGCAGGTCCTCGCCCACCTCCTCCACCACGGCGTCGGGGAAGTAGGAGCGCTGGAGCTCGCGCATGCCGGGATCGTCGGGCAGCTCGGAGGTGCGCAGCCGCTCGCGGAGCTGGTTCTTGGCGTGGGCCATGAGGACGGCCAGCTCCGGCCGGGTGAGGAAGGCGCCCTCCTCCTGGCGCTCCACCAGCTCCTCGCCGGTGGGCAGGTCCTCCAGGGAGCGGTCCAGCTCGCCCTCGCGCTCCAGCTGCACCAGCGTGTCGCGGAACTCCGCCGGCACCTCCTGGACCCGGTGCTCGTCCAGGCTGACGGCCAGGCTCTGGGTGTAGTTGTTGGAGAGGACGTCGGCGGCCACCTCGTCGGTCACCTCGGCCAGCAGGCGGTTCCGGTCGGCCGGGTCCAGCCGGCCCTCCTCCATGGCGGCCCGCAGCAGGATCTTCAGGTTCACCTCGTGGTCCGACATGTCCACGCCCGCCGAGTTGTCCAGGGCGTCGGTGTTGATCCGGCCGCCGCGGAGCGCGTACTCCACCCGGGCCCGCTGGGTGAAGCCCAGGTTGCCGCCCTCCCCCACCACGTCGGCCCGCAGCTC
>CAZSKS010000072.1:0-4675 GCA_964607465.1 uncultured Gemmatimonadota bacterium
GGCGCGCAGACGCGGCCCAGCTCCTCCCGCTCGGCGTCGGACAGCGCGTCGTACGCCTCCGGATCGTAGTACCCCAGGCACAGGTACCTCATGGGGTCCCTTCCTCCGCGCGATGCTCCTCCTGCGACGGCAGCCCCAGGTCGCGGAACCGGTCGACGGCCGGCCCCGGCTCGAAGTCGTCGAGCTCGAAGAGACGGCGCACCTCGATCTCGCCCTCCCGGCCGGGCTCGATCGGGGCGGGGAAGCGTCGGGCCCATTCCCGGGCCTCCTCCCGGGAGCTCACCTCGATCAGCGTGTAGCCGGCGATCAGCTCCTTCGTCTCCGCGAAGGGCCCGTCGACCACCGTCCGCTCCTCCCCCGAGTAGCGGATCCGCCAACCCTCCGAGGAGGGATGGAGCCCCGAGGCGTCCAGCAGCACGCCCGCCCGGGCCAGCTCCTCGTGGTAGTCGGCCATCGCCTCGAACACCTCCTCGTCCGGCATGACGCCGGCCTCGCTCTCCTCGCTGGCCTTCACCAGGATCATGAACCGCATGGTCGTCCTCCCTCTCCGGTGCCTTCAATTGCCATCTCGCGGCCGGCGCGCGCGTCCGAGGTCCACCGGCCCTTACATCCATGCGTCGAGCGGGGTGGGCGGAATTCGACACGGGGGGTGCGAGGAGGGGCGGAAGGGCGTCGTGGGCCCGCGTCGGCTCGACGACCCGGAGCCGGCCGGTCGTGCCACCCGCTCGTGGCCCGCGGCGAGGTGCGCTACACCGCTCCGGTCGCCGGGCCCGTCCTCGTCACGCTTCCACCGTCGGCCGCACGTTGGCGTTCAGCCGGAAGAGGTTCGTCGGGTCGTAGGCGTTCTTCACCTCGACCAGCCGGTCGTGGTTCCGGCGGTAGGCGTCGCGGATCTCGGCGGCGGTCCGGTCGACGCCCTCGTCGTTCAGGTAGAACCCCTGGGTGAAGGGCTCGAGCCCGGACCAGTAGTCCCGGATCCAGGCGACGTGCCGGCTCCGGTCGTTCCGGTACCGCCAGTCGACGCCGCACAGCAGGTTGGCCATGGCGCCGCGCTGGGAGAAGGCGGTCGCCCCGGGGGGCACCCGGCCGATGGCGCCTCCGCTGTGCTGGAAGGCGACGAGCGTCGTGCGCTGCGGGTGGCCCCGGAAGCCGTCGACGATGGCCGAGACGAGGTCGGCCGGAAGCTCGCCGATGAAGCCGCTCTTGAAGTAGGAAGCCTGGGCCCTCGGGTCGTCCACGTCGCCGGACCGCTGGAGCTCGACGTAGTCGATCGGCCCGATCCCGTCGGCCACGGGCGTTCCCAGCCGGCGCAGCGGCGCCAGGGCCCGCTCCGCGTCCCGCTCCGGGCCGGAATAGCAGACGCTGAAGCCCGCCACGCCTTCGTCCCCGCCCGAGGGGACCACCATGATGTAGTCGAGGTAGAGCTCGTCCGGGGCCTCGGGGGCGTGGTCGGCGTAGAAATTGAGCAGGTCGCGGGCCTTCGAGAGGGGAAACATGATCCGTCCGCCCACCACCTGCCGCCGCATGGGATGGAGCCGGAGCTCGAAGGAGGTGACGACGCCGAAGTTCCCGCCGCCGCCGCGCACCCCCCAGAAGAGATCCGGGTTCTCGTCCTCGCTGGCGTGGCGGAGCTCGCCGTCGGCGGTCACGACGTCGACCCCCGTCACGTTGTCGATGGCGAGGCCGAAGCGGCGGGCGAGCCGCCCGAAGCCGGCGCCGGTGACGAGCCCGCCCACGCCCGTGTGGGAGACGGTCCCCAGGGGGGTGACCAGGCCGTGGGCCATGGTCTCGTGGTCCACGTGGCCCAGGAGGCAGCCTCCCGTGACCCGGGCGCGGCGGGCGTCGGGGTCGACGCGGATGGCCCGGAACCCGGACAGGTCGATCATCATGCCCCGGTCGCAGGTCGACTTGCCGGAGGCGCTGTGGCCGCCGCACTTGACGGCCAGCAGGAGGCCGCCGTTCTCCCGGGCGAAGTCCACGGCCGCCGCCACGTCCGCCGCCCCGGTCACCTGCACGATGAGCGCCGGGAATTTGTCGAAGGAGGGGTTGAGGATCCGTCGGGCCCGGTCGTAGCCCTCGTCCTCCGGCAGCAGGACCCGGCCGAACAGGGAGGCGTCCAGCTCGGCGACGTCCCGCCCGCTCAGCATCACCACGCGGCCGTCGCCGGTGACCGCCTCGAGGTCGGGAGGGGGTCGGCGCAGCGGACGGTAGCGTCTGCCGGCCCATACGGGCTGCGGGAGGCTGACGACGGCGGCCGCGGCGGCGGTGGAACGGAGGAAGGTGCGTCGTTTCACGGGCGGCCTCCTCGGGGATGGGAGGGTCGGTGTTCCGCTCCGGAGCGGCGAGGACCGTCGACGCCTCGGGGCGTAGCCGGCTACCCCAGCATGAGGTCACCCCCCACCGCGGTCAAGGGCTCCGGCCGTCGCTCGGCCGGGAGCGGGAAGGCCGGGGGACGGGAACCGGACCGGCGGGCTCGGTGGCCCTGGCCCGGCGGTCGAACCGGTGCGAGGGGTTTGAACCCGCGGGATGCGCGGGGCATCTTCGGCCGCGGCGACGGCCCTTTCCCCCTCCCGATCCGAAGGTGGCTGCGATGGCCTGGATCGAGACGATCGACACCGAGAGCGCCGGCGGCCTGCGGAAGCTCCTCGCCCGGGGCATCGAGCGGTTCCACGGCGGCTTCCTGCCGGGCATCTTCCGGATCCTGCTGGTGGACCTCCAGCTCCTGGCCGCCAGTGGCTGGCTCTACAACCACCTCCACCTGCGGGACGACTCCTCCCTCTCCACCCTCCAGAAGGAGATGGTGGCCACGGTGGTGAACGGGAAGATCGCCGGCGCCGCCTGACTGGGGCAGCACACGGCGGCCGTGCGCCGTCTCACCGGCGACGAGCACCTGGACATGGACTTCGCCACCGAGTGGCCCGAGTACGACCTGGACGAGCCGACGCGGGCGCTGCTGACCTACGCCACGAAGCTGACCGAGGCGCCGGCGCAGGTGGGCGAGGAGGACGTCGACCGCCTCCGGGCGGCGGGCTGGGACGAGGAGGGCGTCTACCGGGCGACGGCGCTGATCTCCTTCTTCAATTACAGCGGCCGCATGGAGGCGGCCTCCGGCCTGCCGCCGGACGAGATCCCGGCCGACGCCGCCTACTGGCGGCTGATCGACGGGTAGGGGCTGCCTTCGGGCGGGGCGGGGCAGGGGGGCGTCGGGCGGGACGGAGCGGTCCGCGGGGCTCGATTCAGACGACCGACGCGGATCGCGTGGTGGGGGGAGGGCCGCCCCGGTAGCTTCTCCCCGAGAGCTTCTCCCCCCCGCCTGCCCCTTCCCTCTCGCCGGAGTCGGCCCCATGCCGAGGCTCCTCGTGACCGTGGTGGCCGTCCCGTTCCTCCTCTCCTGCCATCCGTCCGAGCAGGACCGCCCGGGGCCACGGCCGCTGGCGATCACCCACGCGACCGTGGTCGACGTCCGGGACGGGCGGCTCCTCGCGGACCGGACGGTCGTCGTCCGGGGAGATCGGATCGCCGAGGTCGGCCCGGCCGCCGCGGTCTCCGTCCCCGACGACGCCCGGGTGGTCGACGCCGGCGGCCGGTACCTCGTCCCCGGCCTCTGGGACATGCACGTCCATGCCGCGCGGGCGGGACGGGCGCCCCGGTTCCGGCCGCGGCTGATCGCCCACGGCGTCACCGGGTTCCGGGAGATGGGGAGCCACCTCGATTCGCTCCTCCACTGGCGCGCCGCGTCAGAGGAGGAGGACGTCCGGTCGCCGCGCATCCACTGGTCGAGCCCGATGCTGGACGGGTCGCCGCCGGTCTGGCCGATGGGACGGGCGGTGCCGGACGCGGAGGCGGCCCGGGCCGCCGTGGACACGATGCGGGCACTCGGCTTCGACGCCCTGAAGGTGTACGAGCGGCTGTCCGGCGAGGCGTACCGGGCCCTGGCGGACGCGGCCCGGCGGCGGGGGATCCCCTTCGCGGGGCACGTGCCCCTGGCGGTCGGCCCCGTCGCGGCCAGCGAGGCGGGCCAGAGGAGCCTGGAGCACGCCGCCGACGTGGTCACCGCCTGCCTCCCCGGGGGCCGGGCGCTGTTCCGGGCCGCCGGGGGCGTCGGCGGCCCCTCCGATGCCGGGGCCGCGGAACCCTCCGACCCCGGGACGGCGGAGGCCGCGGGTCGCGCCATGGGAAAGCTCATGGGGGTGATGGCGCGCTCCGGGCCGGATCCCGATCTGTGCGGTCCGCTCCTGGACAGCCTCGCCGCCGACGGGACCTGGTTCACGCCCACGCTGGTCCAATCAATGGGTCGGCTCCAGCCGAGCCGCTACGACGACGATCCCCGCCTGGCCACGGTGCCGCCCGGGGTGGCGGAGGCGTGGCGCCGGAGCCGCCAGCTCGGTCCCGAGCAGGAGGCCGCGATCGGACGGCCGATCCTGGAGAACATCCTCACCGTGGTCGGCATGGCGCACCGCGCGGGCGTCCCGATCCTCGCGGGAACGGACGCGAGCGACGAGCCGTACGTCTTCCCGGGCTCCAGCCTCCACGACGAGCTGGAGCTGCTGGTCCGGGCCGGGCTGTCGCCCCTGGAGGCGCTGCGGGCGGCCACCCTGGAGGCTGCGCGCTACCTGGAGGCCACGGACTCGCTCGGGACGGTCGAGAGCGGGAAGCTCGCCGACCTGGTGCTGCT
>CAZSKS010000072.1:4775-11906 GCA_964607465.1 uncultured Gemmatimonadota bacterium
GTGGACTTCCTCGAGCGCCTGCTCGAGGGCCGGGACGACGCCGGGGACGGGGACCGCCGGCTGGGCGGCGGCGGGGCGGACGGATCGGGCTGACCTCCCCTATCCCCACACCCGCCGGGCGGTCTCGGCCACCGCGGCCAGCTTCCAGGCCTGGTCCTCCAGGCCGATCCGGTTGCCCACCACCGAGCTGGCGAAGCCGCACTGGGGGCTCACGGCCAGGCGCTCGAGCGGGAGCTGGCGGGCCGCTTCCCGCACCCTCCCGACCAGCTCCCTGGGGACCTCCCGCACGGGCCGCTTCGTGGTGACGAGGCCCAGCACCGCCACCTTGCCCTCCGGCACCGCGCCGAGCGGCTCGAAACCGCCGGCGCGGGCGTCGTCGTACTCCAGCAGCAGGCGGTCGGCGCGGGTCGCCCCGAAGACCGTCTCCGCGAGCGGGGCGTAGTCGCCCTCCGCCAGCCAGCGGCTGTCCTGGTTGCCGCGGCACATGTGGAGCGCCCACGTGAGGTCCGGCGCAGCCTCCACCGCCGCCGCCATCACCCGGTTCTCCAGCTTGACGCTCCGCTCGAGCCACGTGCCGCGGTCCCATCCCAGCGCCTCGTACCAGGCCGCGGTCTCCGGGTCCCGAAGCAGCGGGTAGTGGGGCGCGTCCAGCTGAAGGTAGCGGGCGCCCAGCCGGATCAGCTCCCGGGCCTCCTCCGCCAGCACCCGCGCCACGTCCTCCAGGAAGTCCCCGAGGTCCGGGTAGGCCTCCGGCGGGTCGCGCGGCGTCCAGAAGTTCGCGAACAGGGCGGGGGAGGGGAGCGCCACCTTGGGTCGCCGATCGGTCCGGCCCCGGAGGTAGGCCAGCTCCTCGGCCGCGATGGAGCGCCCGCGCCGGAGCCGACCGCGGATCCCCAGCCCCTCGGGTCGCTCCACCTCCCGGTCGCCCACGCCGTCGTCGCCCTTCCAGCGGCCCCACAGGTAGGCCTCGAGGCCCGGCGCCTCGAAGCCCTCCACGGCCTCGACCACGGGCGCCTGGAAGGCGGCCCGGCGCATCTCCCCGTCGGTGACCACCGGCAGCCCGGCCGCCTCCTGCATCGCCACCGCGCCGTCCACCGCCCGGTCCTCGGCCGCCTTCAGCCCCGCCGCCGTGAGGCGGCCCTCGGCGTGCTCCCGCCGGGCCCGCAGGAGGAAGTCGGGCCGCAGCAGGCTTCCCACCGGCTCGGCGCGGATCGGGTCGTGATGGCTCACGTCGTCTCCGCGGGTGGATGCGCGAGGCGTCGGCGGTGTTGACGTCGTCCCCGGCGAGGGAGAGGGCGGGCTCCGGCATCTGCCGCCAGAATATTATCCACAGGACGGGACCTCAGGAAGACCGGGAGGCGGGCTGACGTGGTTGATCCGTTCAACCTTCCGCCGTCGATCGGTTCGCGAGGCGTTGACGGCGGGCCGCCCGTAAGTACGTTTCAGTCTGTAGTAGTTGCTGGCTCGCCACATAGCGTACCCAGCACCGAGCGCTGAACTTCCCATCTGGACGGGGTTCGCCATGGCTGAGTGCCCGAGCTGTGAAGGATCCGGCGACTGCAAAAAATGCAACGGGAAGGGTCACTCCAAGAAGATGGGCGGGCTGACCAAGCACACTTGTTCGCGTTGCGACGGGACGGGGGAGTGCACGAGATGTGACGGCGACGGAGAGGTCTGAGTGAGGCGGACCCGCGCGCCTGTTGCGGCGTGGAACCTCGGGGGGCGGCGAGATCCGTCCGGTACAGCCCGCGAGCCCTCAGCAACCGGTGTACGGACCGCAGCAGGTCGTGAGGTCGGCCCCTGCGCTGTCGAAGTAGGCGGTCCAAATCTCCAGCTGGTAACAACGATCTGTCTGCTGGCCGGCGGCGCCGACCACGCACACACGGACGCCTTGGAGGTTCGGTAGCCTCCCCTGTTCCGTCTCCGCACGGAGGATATCCTGTCGCCGGGAGCGGGTGAGGTTCATCTTGTCGAACCCGTAGCGCTCGGAATCCTCGATGATGTCTGACTCGATCACGAGCACGTCGGACGCGCTGGGCCGGGCCTCCAAGATGTCCGATGCGACGTCGAGCGATGTGAGCATGTCCGTCCGCCTCATCCTGCTGTGCCGCTCCTCCAGCCTCCGGCACATCCTTGCGTGAATGGAATCGCGCGCCGACTCAGGGAGCGTATCGGCCGTGGCTGCCTTGGCTTCCTCTAGGAGGGGGGGTGGTGGTCTCGGGGTCGAGCTCGGCGAACGTCGTATCGACCGGAAGCTGGGGCTGGCTGATGCTGCGGTCCACGACCCACCCCGCGCGAGCCCGTCCCCGTAGTCGATGGCGGACAGAATTTCACGAAAGCTCTCGTAGTAGGCCTCTCGGGTCTCCGGGCTCTCCGTGCTCCCGGAGAGGTCGAACAGCAACACCACGGCTTTTCCCGACGGCCTTGCCTCGCCATCGCCGCAGGCCACTGCCACGCCCGCCGCTTCACCTTGCGACGGGTATAGACGTGGGCTTTTGAAATCTCGTCCATCACCCTCGGAAACTCACAGTTTCTCCCCGTCGAGCGCTGACTGCTCGGCTCGTCTCGATTACTGGCCTTGAGGGCCGGCGGACCTCCCTACCTCGCGCGTTGCTCCTCCAGAAGTCGGCCCCGCAGCTCCTCAAGACTGTCCCGGATCGCAGCTTCGTCACGGGCTAGCACGAAGAGCTGGTCGTCTTCTCGGATGCGGTAGCCGCTCTCTTGGTCGAAGATAGGGTTCGTAACGACCTGGCGCTCGAGCCCGATTTCCTCGAGCCGATGTTGGATCTCCTTGCGGTCGATGACTTGGCAACCGTTGTGGGTGAAGACGACCTTGATGGCGACGAGGAGGATTTTCACGCTGCGGAGCTCCACCAGCGCCTCGTCGAACGTGCGTCCGGTCAGGAAGTTATGATCTGCGACGTCGACGAGGTAAAACTCGTTGGCGGTGTTGTAGTTGAGCAGGCTGTGGATGATCTCCGACAGGCCGTGGTTGAACGTGCTCTGGATGAGGATATTCTCGCTGAGATCGGGCGGTGAGATCACCTCGTTGACGTCGGACTCGAGGAGCGTCTCCTTGTATTCTTCGTTGTTCAGCTCGGCGATGATGTAGATGTTGTCCAGCACGGCTTGGTCTGCGACTCGACGGCAGTACCGTGATATGGCCAGGGCGCGCAGCAGCGTGTGCTCGTCGGCGTGGTGGGTGCGCTCGTCCGCCACGAGGATCACGGTGTCGGCCTCCGACACGTTGGCTTTCTCCAGGAACCGCTGGCCCTTCGCATCGCCGGCGATGTAATCCATCTCCTGCTGCTTGTGAAGCGTCGCCAGATCCGGGTGCTCGTCCAGGGCCGACTCGAAGCGCTCGTCGAGCACGACGAACTGCATATCACGGTCGCGCGAGACGAAGTTATCGCGAGCCGTGAGGCACTTCCTTATGAGCACTGGGACCCGATCGTTCCAGCCGCACACGACGACGTGGTCCTCGTAGCTGATCGGCTCCATTCCTGACAACCTCCTTTTTCGCCGCTGACGGAATAGGAACTCCCCGACGACTGCGCATCCGACCCCGACCCAGGTCAGCGGCATGAGCATGGAAGCCGCCACTTTGGCCACGGGGCTAACGGGGAACACGCCACCGGTGTAACCCGAGACCGAATAGATCAGCAGCCAGTGCCAGATCTCGCCGAGACTCCGGTGACCGAAGGGACTCTGAATCAGGTGCGTCTGGGAAAACTGCTGCTCGAAGTGCTTGGTCGCGATGCCGGTCACAAGGAAGATTATGGCCAGGAAAAGTAGGCCGTAGACGTAGTGTTTGTGACGGATCCAGAGCTCCTTCATCGGGCCGGGCAGCCCGAGCGCCTTTTGTTTCACCGGGATAGGCGCCCCAAACTCCCGTCCGGACGTCTCGACCTCTTCCGCCCTGATCTTCTTCCATCGCCACCAGCCGATCAGGAGCACCACCACCAGTAGACCCACCGCCGCCGCCACGGCAAATGGGGGCGCGCCGTCCTCCTCGACGAACCCGGCCAGCTCGGGATGCAGGGGAAGCCCCCGGAAGAAGGTGCCGGCGTCGACCCCCGGGGCCATGGCCAGCCGAACGCCTTCATCTGCTCCGACCACTCGCAGGGAGCCTCCGGCACTGTAAGCTCCGGCGACCAACCCGAGACGGGGATCCCGATCCATGGAGCGCAGCACGGGGCCGACCAATGACGACACCTGTCGGTCCGTGCCCGCCTCGGCGCCCCGACGGGCCACCAGCAGCGCCCACGTTCCGACCGTGGGTGTCGGACCGTTCGCGTATGGATAGGCTCCACCGGGGATCGTGACCGGGTCTAGGTGCGGGAGGTGATCCCGGATCCGGGCCACGTCCCGCCTCGTGAGGGAAAGCAGCCGTACGTCCCTGAAGTCCTGGAAGGGCCGTCCGGGGAACGCCCATGTTACCATCAGGGCGTCCACCTCGCCCCGGGAGAAGAGGTCGAAGGTCCGGGCGTAAGGGGCTTCCAGGTAGGCCTCGCTCTCGCCGGAAAGGCCGTAGAGGGCGAACAGCTTGCGCGCCGTCCGCGCCGACCCGCTACCCGCCGGCCCGATGGCGATCTGCTCCATATCACCCGTTCGCAGAGCCTCCACAAGCCCCGAGAGACCAGTTGGCTCCCCTTCGTTTGACAGACTGCCGCGCCGGACGAACACCTGGACTGCCTCGGGGAAGAGCGGAAGCCGCACGTTCAACCGCCGGAAAGGACGGTCGGAGGCATAGTAGGCGTCCACCGCAACGTCGCGCTGCACCACGGCCCAGTCCGTCAGCCCCTCACGCAGGCGGTCCAGGTTCTCCCCGGACCCGCTGCTGGGGACGACCTCAATGTGGGCCTGCCTGGCCTGTTCGTTCAGTGCGTCGGCGATCGCCACGGACGTACGATGGTAGGCCCCTGTGGAAGGACCCGACGAGAGAAGGATGGTCGGTGTCGGGGGCTCCTGCGCAGATCCTGCCTGGGGAATCGTACAGAGGCAGGCCGTGAGGGCCAGCACCAGTGAACTCCCCACAAGATCCACCGTGGCGGGAGCGACGCGAGCGGATCGGGAGCCTCTGAGGACTCTGACCCGGACGACGACCTCCCATTCGGAGATCCGCTTCGCGACGGCGCCGGCTGTCGGACGACGCGTTAACCTAGGAAGCGATGTCCGTGGTTCAAGGTCGGTGAGCCCTCCACTGGGGCACGGGGGCCGTCACGGTTAGCTTCCCGGGGACCTCCGCCGACTTCCCCCGGCTTCTGCTACACCCGGGGCAACACGCCGGCGGTGGCATCTGGGATCATCGCGTCGAGGGCTGCTCCATCGACCCCGCCCTTGCCCGGAATGTCGGGATCTCCGCCGCGGTGCTCGCCTGCCACTCTCTCCTTCGCCGGTGAGCCCGCCTCCTGCCGGTCAGTCCTCCACCGGCGGCGCGCCGGCCGCCTCCAGCGCCCGCTCGAGCTCCGGGAGCACCTGCTCGCCGTAGCGCTCCACCTCGTCGGTGATCGGCGCCAGCTCGCTCCGGCCCGCCTCCACGGTGCGGCGGTGCAGCTCGGTGGGGCCGTAGGTGGTGTTCAACCCCCGCAGGCCCACGAACAGGCGGCTCGACGGGGTCGGCGGCCCGCGCTCGCCGATCTCGTCCTTCGCCTCGCTGCCCTGCATCTGCTCCCGCAGGTCCAGTAGCTCCTGCCGCGTCTCGTACAGCCGACCCGCCAGCTCCGGGTCCTCCTCCTCGGCCCGCGCCAGGGCCGTCTGCATCGCCTCCACCCGCTGGACGTGCTCCTCCAGGGCGTCGGAGGTGCGGTCGAGCGCCCGCTGGAACCCCTCGACCTCCTCGCGGAAGGCGTCCACCACCTGCTCCGAGGCCCGGGGCAGGGTGCCCTCCCTCAGCGGCTCCACCTCGAAGCGCACGGGGCCGGCCAGCTCGGTGACCTCACCCTCCTCGATGGCGATGAGGCTGGCCGTGTAGGCGCCCGGCAGGGCGGGGAAGCCGTCCTCGAACCAGCTCCCCTCCTCCTCGAGCCCCACGACGTTCGTCGGCGCGTGGCGCAGGTCCCACGCGACCCGGTGGACGCCGGCCGAGGTCGGGCCGTCCACCCGGTCGATCACGGTTCCGGCCTCGTCCCGGACGACGACCTGCACGGCGGGCCCCTGCTCGCGCATCTCCGCCTCCAGCTCGTCCCAGCCGGGGAAGGGGACGTCCTCTCCCTCCTCCAGCTCCGCTTCCCGCTGTCGACGCTCGGCCTCCAGCGACTCGTAGCCGTCCCGCAGGTGGTAGGTGAAGACGGCCCCGAAGGGCGGGTTCTCCGCCCGGTACTCGGCGTCGCCCTGCGAGTCGGACCGGTCGCGCGGGCGGTACCAGGGCGCGGTGCGGGGCGCGACGAGCGCGCCCTCCCGCGCCAGGGCGTCGGCGTCCAGCTTCCGCAGCGGCGTGTAGTCGTCCAGGATGAAGATTCCGCGGCCGAAGGAGGCGCCCACCAGGTCCTCGTGCTCCCGCTGGATCACCACGTCGCGGAAGGCGATGGTGGGCGCGCCGGCGAGCTCGATCCACTCCTCGCCGCCGTCGGGGGTGTAGAAGAGGCCGAACTCGGTGCCGGCGAACAGCAGGTCGGGGTCCTCGTGGTCCTGGACCACCCGCCACACCAGGTGGCGGTCGGGCAGGTCGCCGGCGATCGACGTCCACGAGCGGCCCCGGTCGGTGCTCTTCACCAGGTAGGGGCTGAAGTCGCCGTTCTTGTGGTCGTCCAGCGCCACGTACACGGTGTTCGGGTCGTGGTGGTCGGCCTTGATGTCGTTGACGAAGGCGGTGGGGGGCACGCCGGGCAGGCTCCCCACCTCGACGCGTCGCCAGCTCCCGCCGCCGTCCTCGGTGACGTGCAGCAGGCCGTCGTCCGTGCCGGCGTAGATCAGCTCCTCGTCCAGCGGCGACTCGCCCAGCGAGGTGATCGTGTTGTAGTTGGACATGGCCGAGACGTCCCACGGGTTGTCCCAGCTCATCTGCCGGCCCATGATCTCGAGCTCGATGCGCTCCTGGTCCCGGGTCAGGTCGCCCGAGATCGCCGTCCAGCTGTCGCCCCGGTCGTCCGACCGCCACACGCGCTGCGAGGCGTGGTAGATGCGCGCCGG
>CAZSKS010000073.1:0-8943 GCA_964607465.1 uncultured Gemmatimonadota bacterium
CCGGGTTCCAGGCCATGCCCCACCAGTCGGTGGCGTCCCAGTTGGCCCCCTGCTCCACCCGGAAGGAGTACCGGGTGTCGCCCGTGGCCGAGCCCGACTTCGTGCTGATCCGGATCACGCCGGCGGCCGCCTCGGTGCCGTACAGCGCGGCGGCGGCGGGCCCCTTCACGATCTCGATGGACTCGATGTCGTCGGGGTTGATGTCGTTGATCTGGCTGAAGGACTGTCCCCCGGCCCCGGCCGCGATGTCGTTGCTGTTGTCGATCCGGGCGCCGTCCACGTAGATGAGCGGCGTGTTGTCCAGCCCCAGGCTCGAGAAGCCCCGGATGTTGAGACTCGAGGCCGCGCCGACCGACCCGGCGTTCTCCCGGATGGTGACGCCGGTGGACTGGCCCTGCAGCAGCCCCGTCAGGTTGCTGGCGATCCGGTTCTCCGCCACCTCGGCGGCGTCCACGGTGGAGATCGCGTTGCCGAGCTGCCTCCGCGACTGGTCCCCCGTGGCGGTGACCACCACCTCCTGCAGCGAGACCGCCGACACCGGCAGCTCGAAGTCGACGGTCACCGACTCCCCCGGCTGCACCTGGACGGTCTGCGTGACCTGGCGATAGCCGATGAGGCGCGCCCGCAGGCGCACCTGGCCCGCCGGCACCCCGGTGAGGCGGAAGCTGCCGTCCTCGCTGGTCAGGACGCCCAGCTCGGTGTCCGGAATGAACACCTGCACGCCCTGCAGGGGCTGGAGATCGGCGGCGTCCGTCACCTGCCCCGTCACGGTGCCCTGCTGCGCCAGGGCGGGTGTCACCGCCACGGCCAGCCCCAGGGCAGCCGCGGCCGCCGTCGTCAGGATTCTCTCCGCCAGGTCGAACCGGGTCTCACGCATCTGCATCCTCCTTGGGTTCCGCCGGCCCGGAAATGCCCGCGCTCTCGACGCGTCCGAAGCGTCCACGTTCGCCGCGTCAGCCTCGGGAATCATCGGCGCGTGCCGTGCGCTGCGCCCTCCGTCGCCGGCACGTCGCCGTCGTCGGGGGTCGGGCCTTCCAGTCGTCCGCTTTCGGGAGTTGAGCCGGAATATGTCACTATCCCTAACGGCCGGCCCCGGTCACCGCAAGAGACGTAACCGGTCGCACCGGGGCGTTCGCTCGTCCCGTGGTTCGGTCGGTCGGTCGCGCCGCGGGCGCCTCCGCCCCGCGGCGTGGGAGCCGCCGATCCATCATGAAAGACGTGCGAGTCGGTCGGTCGAGACACCCCCTCCGGGCCGGACGGAAGGGTCAGCCCGCCGGCGCCCGGACGGTCACCCGGGCGAAGGAGCGCTTCCCTTTCTGCAGGAGGTACTCGCCGGGCGGCAGCTGACGGTCCCGGTCGCCCACCGTGTCGCCGTCGACCCGCACGGCGTCCTGCTCCAGCATGCGGATCGCTTCGGAGGTCGAGCTCACGAGCTCGGCCCCCTGCAGGGCGTAGCCGATCCACAGGGTCCCCGACTCGTCGTCGGCCTCCAGGTCGTACCCGGGCACCTCCTCCGGCACGCCCCCCTCCCGGTGCACCCGGTCGAAGGCCTCCCGGGCCTGCTCCGCCGCTTCGCCGCCCTGGTACTGCTCCACCAGGTCGGCGGCCAGCCAGCGCTTGGCCGACAGGGGATCCTCGGCCGCGTCCGCGGTCCGGGCGTCGGCCTCCTCGCCCCGGGCCGTCGAGGCCAGGCGGATCCACTCCTCCAGCAGGTCGTCCGGGATGGACATGGTCCGGCCGAAGATCTCCTCCGGCTCCATGGCCAGGCCCACGTAGTTGTCGTGCGTCTTGGACATCTTCCGCTCGCCGTCGGTCCCCCGCAGCAGCGGCATGACGAGGCAGACCTGCGGATCCTGACCGTGCTTCTCCTGGAGGGTCCGGGCCAGCAGAAGGTTGAACCGCTGGTCGGTGCCCCCCAGCTCCACGTCGGCGTCCAGGACGACGGAGTCGTACCCCTGCATCATCGGATAGAGGAATTCCGAGATGGAGATGGGGCGCCCCTCGGCGTGCCGCCGCCGGAAGTCGTCGCGCTCCAGCATCCGCGCCACCGTGTACATGCCCGTCAGCCGGAGCACGTCGGCCAGGTCCAGCTCGGCCAGCCATTCGCTGTTCCGGCGCACCTCGGTGCGCTTCGGGTCCAGCACCCGGGAGACCTGGTCGCGGTAGGTGGCCAGGTTGTCCCGGATCTCCTCCTCGGTGAGCACCGGGCGGGTCTCGCTCCGGCCGGAGGGGTCGCCGATGCGGGCCGTGAAGTCGCCGATGACGAAGACGACGCGGTGGCCCAGCTCCTGGAAGGTCCGCAGCTTCCGGAGGGAGACGGCGTGCCCGATATGGAGGTCCGGCCGGGTGGGGTCGAAGCCCTGCTTGACCACCAGCGGCTCCTCCTCCCGGAGGGAGCGCTCGAGCTTCCGTTCCAGCCCCTCGGCGGGGAGGACGTCCTCCGCCCCCTCCGTGATCCGGGCCATCTGTTCGTCCACCGGGAGAAACATTCCCATCCGGAGCCTGGTATAGTGTGCGGCGTGATCGGAGCGTGCCGGCGGCCTGCGGTCGGCGAAGCTTAGGCCCGGGGTAGGGGCGGGGCAAGCCGGCCGGAAGCCCGGCTCTCACGGTGATTTCTCCTGGAATGCGGAGCGGTCTTTGACGTCACTGGACGGCGCACGCCGACTCGTCGAGCGCATCGGGCGGCGGCGCCTGCGCTGGTTGCTGGTCGCCTTCCTGGCCCTCACCTCCCTCGGCGCCGGCCTGGCATGGGGCACCTGGACCCACGTCTGCACCGACTGTCCCTCCATCGCCCAGATCTACGCCTTCCAGCCGAAGGAGGCGACCCGGATCTACGCCGCCGACGGGACGGAGCTGGAGCAGCTGGCCCTGGAGCGCCGGACCGCGGTGCCCCTCTCGGCCCTTCCCGCCTTTCTGCCGCAAGCCTTCGTCGCCATCGAGGACAAGCGCTTCTGGGGGCACGAGGGGGTGGACTGGATCCGCACCGTGCGGGCGGGCGTCGAGTTCCTCTTCCAGGGCTACGACGTGGCCGGCGGCAGCACGATCACCCAGCAGCTGGCCGGCAACATGTTCTCCGAGTCGGTGAACCGGAGGGTGGTCTCCGTCCGGCGGAAGCTGAAGGAGATGCGCGTCGCCTTCGCCCTGGAGCGGGCCTACACGAAGCGGGAGATCCTGGAGGCCTACGTCAATCAGATCAACTTCGGCGACGGCCACTACGGGGTGCAGAGCGCCGCGCACTACTACTTCGGAAAGGACGCCAGGGACGTGAACCTGCCGGAGGCGGCCACGCTGGCGGCCCTCCCCAAGGCGCCCCAGACCTACTCCCCCGTCCACAACCCGGAGGCCGCCCTCCAGCGCCGGAACCTCGTCCTGGAGCTGATGGCCGACCAGGGGATGCTGACCCGATCCGCGGCCGAGCGGGCGAAGGCCCACCCGCTGGTCCTCAGGAGAGAGAGCACCGAGACGGGGCGAGCGCCCTACTTCGTGGAGTGGGTGCGCCAGGAGCTGGTCGACCGGTACGGCCCCGAGATCTACGAGGCGGGCTACCGGGTCTACACGACCCTCCGACCCGAGCTGCAGTCGGCGGCCGACTCGGCCCTCCAGGAGCAGCTCCGCTGGGTGGAGGAGCAGCCCGCCTACGACGGGCCCACCTACCAGGAGACCCGGAGCTGGCCGGAGGAGAGGCTGGCCGGGACCCAGGTCCCCTACGTCCAGGGGGCCTTCGTGGCCCTCGACCCCCGGAACGGCGACGTTCTCGCCCTGGTGGGCGGTCGGGACTTTGCGGACTCCGAGTTCAACCGGGCCACCCAGGCCCGCCGTCAGCCGGGGTCGGTCTTCAAGCCCTTCGTCTACACCGCCGCCCTGGACACCCGGACGCTGACCGCCTCGGACGTCATCTACGACGCGCCGGTGGAGATCCTCCTCCCGGACAGCACCATCTACTCGCCCAAGAACTTCGGTGACGTCTTCCACGGACCGGTCACGGTCCGGGAGGCGCTGTACCGCTCCATCAACGTGGTGGCCGTGAAGGTGGGCCAGCGGGTGGGCGTGGAGACCGTCGCCCAGTACGCCCGCCGGCTGGGGATCGAGTCGCCGGTGCCCCGGGTCCCCTCCATGGCCATCGGCTCGGGCGTGGTGATCCCCCTGGAGGTGGCCAGGGCCTACACGACCTTCGCCAACCTGGGCGTGCGCACCGAGCCGCAGCTGATCCGACGGATCGAGACGGCCGACGGCCGCCTGCTGTGGGAGAGCCGGCCGCAGCGCGAGGAGGTGCTGGACGAGCGCACGAGCTGGCTCATGCTCTCCCTCCTCCGGGACGTGGTGGACGAGCCCCGGGGCACGGGACGCATCGTGCGGGCCTCGGGCCTGCGGCAGGCGGTGCCGGCCGCCGGGAAGACCGGCACCACGAACGACGCCACCGACACCTGGTTCGTCGGCTTCACGCCGGAGATCGTGACCACCACCTGGGTGGGGTTCGACGACCCCCGGCGGCTCCACTTCAACGCCCAGGGCGGACGGGACGCCGCGCCGGTGGGGGCGGCGGTGCTGCGCCGCTTCTACCGGGACCGGCCGGCGCCGGCCGCCTGGCCCCGGCCGGAGGAGATCACCGACGAGGAGGTGGACCGGTCAACGGGAGAGCTCTCCACGCCCTGGTGCCCGGCCGACTCCCTGTACACCGAGTACTACCTGCCGGGGACCGAGCCCGGGACCCCCTGCACCCGGCACGGCCCGTGGGGCGACGGCGAGCTGCGCGACGAGGCCCCGGCCGGGGACACGACCGGGGTCCCGGGCCCGCCGCCCGGCGACACCGCCGGCGACGGGCCGGGGCCCCTCCCTCCGGCGCCCGGCGACTCGGCCCGGAGCGACACCGCGGGACGGGCCTCCGGCCGATAGGGGTCAGCCCTCGCCGTCGAGCCGGGTCGCCCCGGCGGCGGTGATCCGCCAGCGGACCCGGGCCCGCTCCCACGCCACCGGCTCGCCGTCCTCGGGCTCGTCGGTGATCCGGACCGCCCGCCCCAGCCGGCGCCGCGCCCCCTCCAGGTCGCCCTCGTCGGCGGCATGGACGCGGACCAGGGGCTGGCCCTCCTCCACCCGGTCGCCGGGCCGCGCCTCGACCTCGAAGCCCACGGCCGGATCGATGGCCTGGCCCACCCGGCTCCGGCCGGCGCCCAGCTCCACGCCCGCCAGGCCGACCTCGCGGGCGTTCAGCGCCGCGATCCACCCGGAGCGGGGCGCCCGGAAGGGCCCGACCACCGGCGCCGAGGGGAGCCGATCGGGATCCTCCACGACCCGGGGATCCCCGCCCTGCCGCTCCACCAGGCGGGCAAAGCGATCGGCGGCGGCCCCGTCGGCCAGAAGCCCCCGCAGCCGGGCCCCGGCCTCCTCCCGGTCCCCGGCCGCCCCGGCGGCGACCAGAAGCTCCGACGCCAGCGCCACCGTCACCTCCCGGACGTCCTCCGGACCCTCGCCCCGCAGGCACGCCACCGACTCCCGGACTTCCAGGGCGTTGCCGACCGCCCGGCCCAGGGGAGCCTCCATGCCCGTGACCAGGGCCGACGTCGGCAGACCCTCCGCCTCGGCCAGCTCCACCAGGGTGCGACCGAGCTCCAGGGCGTCGTCCTCCCCGGTCATGAAGGCCCCGGCGCCGCACTTCACGTCCAGCACCAGCGCCTCGACCCCCTCCGCCACCTTCTTCGAGACGATGCTCGAGGCGATGAGCGGAATGGACTGGACAGTCCCCGTCACGTCCCGCAGGGCGTACAGATCGCCGTCCAGCGGCGTGATCTCCTCCGTCTGGCCGATCATGGCACAGCCCAGCTCCTCGACCACCCGGCGGAACTCGCCCAGCTCGAGGTCCGTCCGGAAGCCGGGGATCGACTCCAGCTTGTCCAGCGTGCCCCCGGTATGGCCGAGCCCCCGCCCCGACATCATGGGGATCCGCAGGCCCGCCGCGGCCACCAGGGGGGAGAGGATCAGCGAGACCTTGTCGCCGACGCCGCCGGTGGAGTGCTTGTCCACGGCCGGAGCGCCCCCGCCGGAGAAGTCCAGGCGCCGGCCCGAGTCCACCATCTCCCGGGTCAGGGCCGTCAGCTCGGCGCCCGAGAGTCCCCGGAAGTAGACGGCCATCAGGAAGGCGGAGACCTGATAGTCCGCCACGTCGCCGTCCCGGAATCCCTGGAAGAACCGCCGGATCTCCCCGGCCGCCAGCTCCTGCCCGTCGCGCTTTCGCTCGATCAGCTCCGCGGGTAGCATGTCCCTCCATGACTGGCGTGGCTCGTACGGTCGGATGCGGAATCCTGCTGTGCCTCCTCGGGACGGGCGTCGCCCCGGTCCCGGCCCTCGCGCCGGTCCAGGCCCAGGAGGCCGCCCCCGGCGACACGGTCCCGGTCGATTCGGTCTCGGGCGACGCGGTCCCGGTCGACCCGGCCGACGGGGCCGCCGACGCGGCCCGGGAGGCCGCCTACGGCACGTGCCCCGACCGGCTGGAGGCCCCCTCCGACGCTCCCGGCGTCTCCTGGGGCGACACCCTCGCGGCGGCCGATCGCCTGGCCGGTGAGCTGACGGTCGACGCCCTGGCCGACCTGCCCGTCGACTCGCTGCTGCGGCACGGGGACCGTGCCTTCTCGGCCGGACACCACACGACGGCGTACGCCGCCTACGCCGCGGCGGTCCGGGCCGGCGGCGGCTACGGGAGCCTGTGGAGGGCTGCCCGCGCCGCCGTGGACGTGGGCCAGGACCTCTCCGGGGACGAGGCGGAGGAGTGGTACGGCCTGGCGCAAGCCTACGGGCGACGAGCCGCCGAGGCGAGACCCGGGGCGCCGGAGGGCCACCTCCACCTGGCCCAGGCCCTCGGCCTGGTGGCCCTGGACGCCGGCACGCGCGAGCGGGTCCGGCTCTCCGAAGAGATCCGCCGTGAGGCCCGCGCCGCCATCGAGGCCGACAGCTCCTACGCCGGAGGGTGGCACGTCCTCGGACGCTGGCACAGGGGCGTCATGGAACTCTCGGGCGCCGCCCGCTTCTTCGCCCGCACGTTCCTGGGCGGCGAGGTCCTGGGGGAGGCCAGCTGGGAGGCCGCCACCCGGCACCTGGAGCGTGCGGCCGAGCTCGAGCCCGGCCGCATCGTCCACCACCTGGAGCTCGCCCGAATCCACCGGGAGCGGGACCGCCCCGGCAAGGCGGAGAAGCGACTCCGGCGGGTGCTGGAGCTGCCGCCCCGCGACTTCCACGATTGTGTCTACCAGCGGGAGGCGCGGGAGCTGCTGGAGGCGATGGGCGCCGGGCCGTAGGGCGACGGCCCGGGGTCGGGTCTGCCGTCCGGACGACCCGGGTTCGTCGGACGGCGCCGGAGGATCGTCCGGGGCTGAAGAATCGTAGGGCGCTGGAAGGTGGCGCTGGAAGGTCGTTCGACGCTAGAGGTTGAGGCGCTCCCGGCCCCGCTCCACGCCCTCGCGGACCTTGTCCCCCGAGCGCTCCGCGGCGCGCTCGGCCGCCCGGCGAGCCTCCTCGGCGTAGCGACGGGCGTCCTCGGTGGCCCGCTCCACCGTCTCCTCCGCCCGGTCGCCCATATTCTCGGCCGATCGGCGCAGCTTCCTCCGCGTCCGCTTGCCGCTCCGGGGCGCGGTCAACAGCCCGGCGGCGGCACCGAGGATGCCGCCGAGGATGGCCCCGGCCGCGAACGCTACGATCGTGTCTCCGTCATCGTACTCCATCTCGATCCTCCCTGAACCGGCGGGATGAGCCCGGGCCGACGACACGCTCCCGGCCGCCCGGGCGAAGTCGTACGGCCGCCGGCCCGCTTCCGGCGACCACGACGGTTGCACGGGCCTATGAAGTGCAACGGCCGTGCCGTACGGGGGGTCGCCGGCATCGAGGGGGTCGCCGGCATCGACCGGTCCGCCGGTCCGCCGGCCCCCGAGCCTTGTAGACCGCCGAGCCGGTGTCTAGCTTGACGAATCCGCTCGCCTCACCCGACAGGAGCCTCCGGTGACGACCAAGAGCCAGTCCGTCCGCCTGCCCTCCCGCGTCCTCTCCCTCCTGGCCGACTGCTGTGGCGAGGTCGGATCGGAGCCCCATGCCGCCCTGCGCGAAGCCGGCCGCCTGACCGGCGAGCAGCTGCTGGTGGAGCTGCGACCGGCAGCCGATCCGGAGGTGACGGCGCCGGGTACTTTCTGGTCGGAGGTGAGCCGGGCCCTGGAGGAACGGGGCCTCGGTTCGCTGGAGTACCGGCTGATGGGCTCCGACCTCGCCGACGTCTCGCTCCGGGGCGGGGCGGAGTCGGCGAACGGCTCCGACCGGGGACGGCCCGGATGCCCCTTCTCCACAGGGCTCCTGGGCGGTCTCCTCTCGAGCGCGTCCGGCGAGCCGATGGCCGTCCTGGAGGTGGAGTGCGTGGCCGACGGGGCGCCCGCGTGTCGGTTCCTGGCCGGGGCCGAGGCACGGCTCTCCCGGGTCAGCGACCGCCTGCAGGAGGGCGCCTCCGTGGAGGAGGCGGCGCGGGCGCCCTGAGCGGGTCGGATCTCCGCGTCGTGGCACTCGACTACGGGCGACGCCGCATCGGCGTCGCCGTCTCCGATCCCACGGCCACCATCGCCTCTCCCCACTCCGCCGTCGACCGTCGCGGCGACCCCGACGTGCTGCCCGACGCCCTCCTCGATCTGCTCGAGCGCCTGGCGCCCGCCACCGTCGTCGTGGGCGTTCCCCGTCACATGGACGGCAGCGAGGGTGAGATGGTGGAGGAGGTCCGGGCGTTCGCCGACAGCCTCCGGGAGGCGACCGGGCTGCGCGTGGAGGAGTGGGACGAGCGGCTGACGACGGCGGCCGCCGAGCGGGCCCTGGTGGAGGGGGGAGCCCCTCGGAGCAAGCGCCGGGAGCGCGGCCGGATCGATGCCATGGCGGCGACCATGCTGCTTCGCTCCTACCTGGCATCCCGTCGATGACACGCCC
>CAZSKS010000073.1:9043-11449 GCA_964607465.1 uncultured Gemmatimonadota bacterium
ACCTGGCATCCCGTCGATGACACGCCCCGCCCGACCCGGTACCCGCCGCCGACCCAATGTGCGGCCCGCCCGACCTGGTGCGCGGCCCGCCGGATCCGGCTCCGGACGCCTCCTGGGCGCCCTGCTGCTCGGCGCCGTGCTGGTGGCCGGGGCGTGCGCCGGCGACGAGGGGCGGCCGCCCGCGACCGTGGAGGTGGAGGTGCCCGAGGGCGCCGGCACGATGGAGGTGGCGCGCCGGCTGGAGGGGGCGGGACTCGTCCGGTGGCCTCGCCTGTTCACCGTCTACGTCGCCCTGCGAGGGGCCGAGGGGGACCTGAAGGCCGGACGCTACGGCTTTCCCGAGGACGTCGGGTGGGGCCGGCTCGTGACGGCCCTGGAGCGGGGCGAGGTGCAGACGGTGGCGGTGACCGTGCCCGAGGGCTTCACCCTCCGGTCCATTGCCCCCCGCCTGGCCCCCGTCACCGACGTGCCGTCCGACTCCGTCCTCGCCCTGGCGCGGGACAGCGGCCTCGTCGCCTCCCTCGGCGTGCCCGGCCCCTCCCTCGAGGGCTACCTGTTCCCCGACACGTATCGGTTCGCCGAGGGCGTGTCGCCCCGGGTCGCGCTCCGCGCCATGGTCGAGAGATACCGGGAGTTCTGGACATCCGAGCGGCGGGCCCTGGCCGACTCCCTGGGCCTCTCCGAGCGCGAGGTGGTCACACTGGCCAGCATCGTCGAGGCGGAGGCGCGGGTGGCCGAGGAGCGGCCGGTCATCGCGGGCGTCTACCTCAACCGGCTGGAGACGGGGATGCGCCTGCAGGCCGACCCCACGGTCCAGTACGTGCTCGGGGCGCGCAAGGCCCGCCTCCTGTACCGGGACATCGACAGCGTGGCCGAGGATCCCTACAACACCTACACCCATGCGGGGCTTCCGCCGGGCCCGATCGGCTCGCCCGGGGAGGCCTCCCTGCAGGCCGTGCTGCAGCCGGCCGACGTCCCCTATCTGTTCTTCGTGGCCCGGCCCGACGGCTCCCACGTCTTCACCCGCAGCCAGGAGGAGCACGTCGAGGCGAAGAACCGCATCCGGGGGCGGTGACGGTGGCCCGCGAGCGCGCAGCCGCCTCCCTCCGCGAGCGGCTGCGCCTCATGGTGATCACGAGACCGCGGCCGGGCTCCGGGCGCTCCCTGCAGGAGGTGGTCCGAGCCAGCCTGGAGGCCGGAGCCACCGCCATCCAGCTCCGCCACAAGGGAGCCTCCGCCACCCGGCTCCTCCGGGACGCCCGGGAGCTGCTCCCCGTCGTCCGGGACCACGGCGCCCTCCTGCTGGTCAACGACCGGCTGGACGTGGCCCTGGCCGCCGGGGCCGACGGCGTCCACCTGGGCCCCGACGACCTGCCCGTCGCGGCCACCCGCAGCGCCGTGCCGGACGACTTCTTCGTGGGCTACTCGTGCGACGATCCCGACGAGGCGATCGACGCCGCCCGGGCCGGCGCGGACTACCTGGGGGTGGGAGCCGTCTACGGCACCCGGAGCAAGGAGGGGCTGGAGGACGAGGCCATCGGCCCGGAGCGGGTGGGCCGGGTGCTCCGGGCCGCCGGTCTGCCCGGGGTCGGCATTGGCGGGATCACGGTCGACAACGCCGGACCCGTCTACCGGGAGGGCGCCGGCGTGGCGGTGCTGAGCGCGGTCATGGACGCCGACGACCCGGCCGGCGTCGTCCGGGCGATCCTGGCGACCGCCGGGGGACAGGGAGCTCGGCCCGTCACCTGAAGTGGCGCGGGCACATGCGGCGCGGGCACATGAGTCGCTCGGCGTCGAAGAGACGTCGCAGCGGGGCAACGAGGGGATGGCCCCGTGCGAGGCGATACCGAACCGCCCGCCAGGGCCTGTCCGGGGGAAGCTCGTGCACGTAGCCCAGACGGTGCAGACGCTCCAGCGAGTTGGCCGAGCCCCGGGGCGTCACACCGTTCCAGAGCGCCAGATCCCAGGCCCGCGGCGTGCCTTCCTCTGACTCGAAATCCTGGATGAGAAGTTCCCGGATCGTCCGCAGGGTGGCGACGCCGACGAGCAGGTGATCGAGTGGCCAGCCGTCCATCGGTTCCCACCGCAGTCCTCGCCGCCGCTCCTTCGACATGGCTCCCCCCGGATGCGAGTTGACGTTCGGTCCTTCGTCACACCCCGGAGTCTCGACCCCCTCTTGAATTCAGCTTCAACAGGGCGGCAGCGGAGCCGTGAGGGCCCTCTGTAGGCCCACTTGAAATCGATTTTCAGAGGGAGGTGGCGGGGAGCCGTCTCCCAGCGGCCGGGGAGGCGCCCTTCACGCTCGACACGCCCGTGCGGCCGACAGCCGACACAGGAGGGGGGCGAATACAAAAAAAGCGCCCCGCCGCCCTAGGGGGGCGACGGGGCGCGGGTGGGGGGGGTCGG
>CAZSKS010000074.1:0-1096 GCA_964607465.1 uncultured Gemmatimonadota bacterium
CCGCTCCACGCCTCCTCCACGTCGATGCCCACCCGCTCGGCCCGCCGGCGCCAGCGACGGCGCGCCAGCTCCCGCATATCCTCGGCCGAGTCGGCCTCGTCCACGATCTCCCGGCCCAGGATCGTCTCGATCACGTCTTCCATGGTGACGATGCCCTCCACGGCCCCGTGCTCGTTCACCACCAGGCTGATCAGCTCGCCCTCGTCCACCAGCCGCTCGAAAACCTCGGGAAGGGCCAGGGTCTCGGGGACGACCAGGAAGTCCCGGCGGAGCTCGGCCAGGCGGGTGTCCCCCTCCCCGGAGGCGGCCCGGCGCAGCACCTCGTCCTTGAGGACGAAGCCCTCCATCTCCCCGGGCTCCCCCCGGTAGATCGGGATTCGCGAGAAGCGAAGCGTCTCGTGCTCCTCCAGCACCTCCTCCAGGGTCGCGTCCGCCGGCAGGGCGAAGACCACGGTGCGGGGCGTCATCACGTCGTGGGCGCGCAGCTCCCCGAACAGGAAGAGCCGCTCCAGGATCTGGGACTCCGACTCCCGCACGACGCCGACGCGACGGCCCTCCTCGGCCATGGCGGCGATCTCCTCCCGGCTCACCGTCGCCGCCTCACCGCCCCGGGCCAGCAGCCGCTCCAGCCACAGGGAGAGGAGCACCAGGGGCCACACCATCCACACCAGCGCGGGCAGCAGGCGGGCCACCGGGGGGGCGAGACGACGCCAGTAGGAGGCGCCCAGGGTCTTGGGGATGATCTCCGAGAGGATGAGGATCAGGAAGGTGAGGACGGCCGAGAAGATCCCCACCGAGGCGCTGCCGAAGACGATGGCCGCCTGGGCCCCGGCCCCGGCGGCGCCCACCGTGTGGGCGATGGTGTTGAGGGTGAGGATGGCGGCCAGGGGACGCTCGATCTCCTCCTTCAGCTCCCGGAGGTGGGCCCCCGCGGGATGCTCCTCCCGCTCCAGCGCCCCGATGTAGCCCGGGGTCACGCTCAGCAGGACCGCCTCCATCACCGAGCAGGCGAAGGAGACCCCCAGGGCCAGGAGGACGTAGAGGATGAGCAGCGTCACGATCGACCTTCCGTCTCGGCAGGCACTTCCGTCTCGGC
>CAZSKS010000074.1:1196-9553 GCA_964607465.1 uncultured Gemmatimonadota bacterium
CTTCCGTCTCGGCAGGCACTTCCGTCTCGGCGGGTGCTTCCGTCTCGGCGGACGCTCGGCCGGCCGTCGTCGCCCTGCCGGCGGCCTCGCCGCCGGCCCGTCGCGGTTGTCCCGCTTCCGTCGACCCGCCAGTATACCGAAGAGGTACCGAAATTCCCCGCCGCCGACGCGTGGAGCCGCGGCGGCGGCGGGGCGCCACCCCCGAAGCGTAGAAGCGAACCATCGGACAGCCAACCCCGGGAAGGACCATCGTGGCCCAGGCCAGCCAGCACGAGCACATCGGCGTCCGCTTCCTCGAGGACGAGATGCGGGAATCGTTCATCGACTACTCCATGAGCGTGATCGTCCAGCGGGCGCTGCCCGACGCACGGGACGGCCTCAAGCCCGTCCACCGGCGCATCCTCTACGCCATGTACGAGATCGGCCTGCTGCCGGACCGGGACTACAAGAAGAGCGCGACCGTCGTGGGGGACGTCCTCGGCAAGTACCATCCCCACGGCGACAGTGCCGTCTACGACACGCTGGTCCGCATGGCCCAGGATTTCTCCATGCGCTATCCCCTGGTGGACGGGCAGGGCAACTTCGGCTCGGTGGACGGCGACAGCGCGGCGGCCTACCGCTACACCGAGGCGCGGCTGGCTCCCATCGCCACCGAGCTGCTGCAGGACATCGAGCGGGACACGGTCGACTTCCGCCCCAACTTCGACGGCCGCCTCCAGGAGCCCGACGTCCTCCCCACCCGGCTCCCCCAGCTCCTGCTGAACGGCACCGACGGGATCGCCGTGGGGATGGCCACCAAGATCCCGCCCCACAACCTGAGCGAGCTGCTGGCCGCGACCGAGCACCTGGTGCGGAACCCCGGGTGCGAGGTGGAGGACCTGACCCGCTTCGTCGAGGGGCCGGACTTCCCCACCGGCGGCTACATCTGGGGGCGGGAGGGCATCCGGGAGGCCTACGAGACCGGCCGCGGCCTGGTGGAGATGCGGGCCCGGATGCACCTGGAGGAGGGCAGCTACGGCAAGAGCTCGCTCGTGGTGACCGAGCTCCCCTACCAGGTGAACAAGTCGCGGGTCATCGAGCAGATCACCCGGCAGGTGAAGCGCGGGAGCATGAAGGCGGTCACCGACCTCCGGGACGAGTCCGACCGGGACGGGATCCGTCTGGTCATCGAGCTGAAGCGGGACGCCGAGCCCCGGGAGCTGCTGGAGAAGCTCTTCAAGAAGACCCAGCTCCGCTACACGTTCGGCGTCATCAACCTGGCCCTGGTGGACGGCCGGCCCGAGGAGCTGGACCTGAAGGAGTCGCTGGCCTGCTTCGTGGACCACCGGCTGGAGGTCATCGCCCGGCGGGCCGCCCACCGCCTGGAGGAGTCCGAGGCGAGGGCCCACGTCCTGGAGGGGCTCCTGGTGGCGCTGGACGACATCGACCGGGTCATCGAGCTGATCCGCGCCTCGGCCACCCCCGCCGACGCCCGGGAGGCCCTGCAGGAGGCGTTCGACCTCTCCGAGCGCCAGGCCCGGGCGATCCTGGACATGCGGCTGGCCCGCCTCACCGGCCTGGAGCGCTCGAAGCTCCAGGAGGAGCTGGACGGTCTGCGGGTGGACATCGAGCGGCTCCGGACGCTGGTGGAGGACGAGGAGGCCCGGCGCGACGCCCTGGCCGCCGACCTGGAGGAGCTGCAGGAGCGCTACGGCGACCCCCGCCGCACCGAGATCCTGGACGGTGAAGGGGAGTTCCCGCTCCCCTCCGGAGGCGAGACCGGCGCCACCCTGGTCCTCCTCTCCCGTCGGGGCTACGTGAAGGCCCAGCCCGTCCGGGGCGGCACCGGCATGGCCGGCGCCGAGGCCATGGCCGAGCGGGAGAACGACTTCGTCCGGCGGGCCGCCCTGTGCCGCGGCGGCGACGAGCTGGTGGTGGTCACCCGGCGGGGCAACGCCCACAGCCTGGCGCTGGACGAGCTTCCCCGGGGCACCCGCAGCTCCCGGGGCAAGCCCCTGGCCGACTTCCTGGAGACCGAGGAGGGGGACGAGCCCGTCGCCGTGCTGCCGGTGGACGCCTACGAGGAGGGGCGGTACCTGGTGACGGTGAGCCGGGCCGGCCAGGTGAAGCGGACCGAGCTGGAGGAGTACGCCAACATCCGGTCGGGCGGGATCATCGCTGCCGGGCTGGACGAGGACGACGAGCTGCTCGACGCCTTCCTCA
Organism: uncultured Gemmatimonadota bacterium; assembly: GCA_964607465.1. Taxonomy (GTDB): domain Bacteria; phylum Gemmatimonadota; class Gemmatimonadetes; order Palauibacterales; family Palauibacteraceae; genus CAYVFM01. The sequence goes on from CAZSKS010000074.1 coordinate 3,399, forward strand.
CCGACGGGACGGCCGAGATCGTGCTGGCCACCCGTCGGGGCCAGGCCATCCGCTTCGAGGAGGACGAGGTCCGGTCGATGGGCCGCTCGGCCCGGGGCGTGAAGGGCATCGACCTCCAGGAGGACGACGAGGTCGTCTCCGCCCTGTCGCCGCGACGGGACGCAGAGCTGCTGACGGCCGGATCCGCGGGCTTCGGCAAGCGCGTGCCGCTGACCGAGCTCCGGCTCCAGGGTCGGGCCGGCAAGGGCTACACGATCCTCCCCGGCCGCGAGAAGGCCGGCCACCTGGTGGGCCTGCTGGAGGTCTTCCCCGGCGACCGGGTGGTGTGGGAGCTGGACTCGGGCGATCTGCGGGAGACCGAGGCCGACGAGGTGAAGAGCCGGTCCCGGAGCGACGCCGCCCTGCGGGTGATCGGCAACCTGGGCGGCGCCCACGTGGTGCGCGTCCATCCCCGGCAGGCCTCGCCCCGGGAGGCCGGGCTCCAGGCGGACGCGGGAGACGCAGACGCAGGGGACGCCGGGGACGACCAGGGTCCGGACGGCGCGGCGGGCGCCGCCGCGGAGCCCGACGGGGAGGCCGACGCGGGCTCGTCCCGCCAGGGGGAGCTGGAGCTGGAGGGATGACCCTCCCCTCGCTCCGCCCGCAGGGGCGAGGCAGCGCCGGCGACGTCGGCCGACGTCGCGCTGGGGAGGGCGTCCCCCCACCCCGCCTGCATTGACGCGCCGGCAGGCGGGGAAGAGATTGCCCCCGACCGAACCGGGACCGTCGGTCCCGGGCGACCTGCGCTCCCCCAGCACAGGGAGGCTCCGTGGGACGCTGGAACCGCCTCTTCGCATGCCTCGTCGCCGCGGCCGTGGCGGCCTGCGCTCCCGGCGACACCGCCGACACGGACGCGGCCGAGGGGACCGCCGACGCCGCCGGGTCCGCCGACGCCGCCTCCACCTCCGACTCCGCCGCCCACTACGCCGACCGCCTCCTGGCGTGGCAGGGCGGCCAGGAGGCCTGGGAGGACACCCGCTTCCTGCGCTTCCGCTGGATCGTGGAGCGGGACGGGCAGACCGTGGCCGACCGGTCCCACGCCTGGGACCGCTACACCGGCCGCTACCGCCTCTCCTACACCCGCCAGGACTCGACGCCCTTCCTGGCCCTGTTCGACGTCCAGAGCCTGGCCTCGGACACCCTGGAGCCGGACGGCGACGCGTGGGTCGGCGGAGAGCGGCTGGAGGGCGCGGCCCGGGACTCGGCCCTGCGCGACGCCTACGCGGCCTTCGTCAACGACTCCTACTGGCTGCTGATGCCCCTCAAGTGGCGGGATCCGGGGGTCCACCTGGCGTACGAGGGCACGACCACCCTGCCCGACAGCGCGTCCTACGCCACCGTCCACCTCACCTTCGACCCCGGCCTCGGGGTCACCGACGACCAGTACTGGGGCTACCTCGATCCCGAGACGGGCCGGATGGCGGCGTGGCAGTACCACCTGCAGGGTCGGGAGGAGAAGGGGGACGTCATCTGGTGGGAGGACTGGCGGACCTTCGGCCCCCAGGAGCTGAGGCTCTCGACCAACCGGCGCTTCTCCTCCGGCGGCGCCCGCATCCATTTCGAGGACGTCGCGGCCGACACCGCGGTCCCTGACGGCGTCTTCGCTCCGCCCGGCGAGTGAGCGGACCGGTCGACAGCGGTCCACACGACGGGGACCCCGACGTCCCGCCCGGGAGGCCGGGGGACGCGGCGGGCTTCGGGGAGGGCCCCGACGATATCCGGTGCAGCGAGGAGGAGGGACGCCGGTTCCGCTCCGGGGTCTTCCGGCCGGTGGACGAGGACGCCCTGCCCGAGGCGCCGGAGGGGCCCGGATATCCCTCCCGCGGGACGGGCCCGCCCTTCCGGCTCCAGTCCGAGACGCCCCGGGTCCCCAGGGTGGCCCACCTCATCGGTCCCTCGGTCATCGCCCTGGCCATGGGGCTCGGCGCCGGCGAGTTCCTCCTGTGGCCCAACCTGATCACCGTCAACGGCTACCAGATCTGGTGGCTCTTCTGGGTCGGCGTGCTCACCCAGTTCGTCGTCATCGGCGAGATCGAGCGCTGGACGATCGTCACCGGCGAATCGCTCTTCGCCGGCATGGCGCGGCTGGACCGGTGGTCCTTCTGGCCGTGGTTCTTCCTGGTCGCCACGCTGGTGAGCTTCTTCTGGCCCGGCTGGGCCTCCTCCTCGGCGGACTTCGCGGGCCAGATCGTGGGCCTCGTCACCGGCACCGAGGTGGCGTGGCAGCCCATCGCCCTCCTCATGCTCGCCTTCATCTGGTTCGGGCTGGCGGTCTCGAAGATCGTCTACAACGCCCTGGAGCGCTTCGAGATGGCCCTGGTGCTGGGCTTCTTCCCCCTGCTGGGCCTCGTGCTCCTCATGGTGGGGATCCTGCCCGCCGACTTGCTGGCGCTGGTGGAGGGGGCGGTGGTGGTCGGCCGGGCCCCCGACGCCCTCCTCACCGGCGAGCAGTTCCCGACCCTGCTCATCGCGGTGGCCTACGCCGGATCGGGCGGCACCCTCCTGCTGGCCCAGTCCCTCTGGATCCGCGACAAGGGCTTCGGCATGGCCGCCTTCCAGGGCCGCATCGCCGGCATCCGCGGCGAGAACGAGCCGGTGAGCGACACGGGCTTCGTGGCGGACCCCAGCGACGAGACGGCCATGAAGAGGCTGCTGGAATGGATCCGCACGGCCCACCGGGAGCTCTTCCTCACCTTCGTGGTGCTGATCCTGGTGAGCGTCGTCATCACCTCCATGGTGGTCACCGCCACGCTGGGCACCGGCAACGCCGAGCTGGCCGGCCAGCTCACGCGCATGGTCACCGAGCAGGGGGAGGTGCTCCGGGAGGTGGGCGGCACCTGGCTGCAGGTGATCTTCCTGCTGGGCGGCTCCTTCGTGCTCTTCTCCACCCAGCTCGGCATCGTGGACACGGTGACCCGGATCTCCGGGAGCATCTTTCACGAGCGCTACGGCCGGAAGACGGAGTTCTGGACCCTGAAGCGGACCTTCCTCTTCTTCCTCACCGTGCTGGTGCTGGCCTCCATGGCCATCATCACCCTTTCCTGGGTGGGCGGCGAGGGGCTGGAGGGGCTGCAGCCCGACTTCCTGGTCCTCATCGCCGGCCCCTTCACCATCGCCAGCATGTACGCCTTCGCGCTGGTGATCGGCTACATGAACGTCCGCCGCCTGCCGGGCCGTTTCCGGACGCCCGAATGGCGGCGGTGGGGCATGGTGTGGGCGGCGGTGCTGTGGGGATGGTTCACCGCCGAGCAGGTCAGCCGGACGCTGCTCGGGGGCGTGGGCGCCCCCGAGGCGGTCATCGAGACGGTCTCCCTCCACCCGGTGCGGGCGGCGGTCTACGGCCTGTGGATCGCCTCGGTGCTCTGGTTCGCCTGGCAGGTGGCCGGACCGCCGGCGCGACGCGAGGAGGCACGGGAGGCCTGACGCCCGGAAGGCGCGCGGCGCGAGGAGGGCTGAGGCCGCCAGGCCCCCGAGCCGAGCCCGACCGCCTGTGTCGCGGCAGGCCGGCGGCGACGAGCGCCGCGCCTACTCCTCCGGGTCCAGGGCCCGGTCGATCCGCTCCGCCGTCTCCTCCAGGTGCATCCGGGTGGTGCGATCGTCGGCGTCGTCCCGCCGGTCCTCGATCCGGTCGGTCAGGTCCCGCAGCTCGCCCCGTGCCAGGGCGCCCACGTCGCTCCGGTTGTCCAGCTTCTCGATCATCTCCGCCGTCCACTCCCGCTGGAGGTTCCGGCGGTAGGGATCGATGGATACGTCGCCCCCGCCCCGAAGCTCCGACCACACGCCCCGGCGCAGGTCGGCCATCATCTCCCCCGGGGCGTAGGCCCCGTCGCGCGAGCGGACCGCCGACTGCTCCACCAGGCGGTTCAGCCGGTCGTCCGCCAGCAGCTCGCGGACCAGGTCGCCCTGCTCCTCCCGCAGCCGCTGGACGGTGCCGGAGGGCTCGAACCGGCGCAGGATGTCCGGATCCACCAGGAAGTCCGGCGTCCGGAAGGCGTTCTCCAGCAGGAAGTCCATCGCTTCCCGCTGACGGTCGGCCGGCACCGGCTCGTGGACGACGCCCTCCTGGCCCGCGACTTTCCGGGTCTGGTAGACGCCGCCCACGACAGTGACCACGTGGCCCATCTCCCGGGACCACTGGCCCACGACGTGGCCGTACATGTCCTCCAGGTCCTCGTAGCTCTCCCCCTCACGGGTCGTGGCCTCCAGCAGCATGTCCATGACCCGGTCCAGGTTCCTGAGCCCCAGGCGGGTGGCCGCCACGGGGTCCGAGCCGAGGTCCTCGGTCTGGGCGCTGGGATCGATGCCGTCGGCCGAGCCGAACAGGAGCCACGGGTTCTCGTCCTGGCGTCGGGCGATCTCGTCCAGCGCCTCCCGCTCCGCCTCGGGCCCGCCCTCCAGCGGCCGGTAGCCCCACTCGACGGCGAACTCGTCGTAGGGCCCGATCTTGGGGATCAGGCGCGCCCCGTCGCCCGGCTGGGCCACGTAGTTGAAGCGGCCGTAGTCCATGATGGACGCCTCGTCCCCGTGCGCCTCGGTGAAGGATGCGCTGCGGAGCGAGTCCACGGGGAAGGCCGAGCTGGCCTTCATGTTGTGCGGGAAGCCCAGGGAGTGTCCCACCTCGTGGGCGGCCACGTAGCGGAGCGTCTCCCCTATGAGCGAGTCGGGGAGCGGCAGCTGCGCGGCCCGGTCGTCCAGCGGCGCCACCTGGACGAAGTACCAGTCCCGCGTGAGGCTCATCACGTTGTGGAACATGTGGATGTCGGCCTCCAGGATCTCCCCCGTCCGCGGATCGTGGACGTGGGGGCCGAAGGCGTTCGGGACCGTCGAGGCCGTCCACCGGACCACCGAATAGCGGGCGTCCTCGGGGTGCCACTCCGGGTCCTCGGCCTCGGAGGGCGGGTAGCGCCCCTCGATGGCGTTCCGGAAGCCGGCCTCGCGGAAGGCCTCCCGCCAGTCCTCGATGCCGGCCCTGATGTAGGGCTTCCACTTCTCGGGGGTGCCGGGCCCGACGTAGAAGACGATGGGCTCGACGGGCTCGCACGGCGGCGTCTCGCCCTCGGGGCACGCCAGCCGCCAGCGCGTGATCATGCGCCGCTGGGCGGACTCGTGCTCCGGGAGGCTGTAGTCGTACTGCCGGACCTCGAAGAAGCCCACACGGTCGTCCGCCAGACGGGGCTCCATCGGGTCCTCCGGCAGGCGGACCATGCTGTGGTGCATCACGAGCGAGATGGTCTCGGCGTCGGTGCCCTGGATGAAGAAGCCGCCCTCCTCGGCGTCGGGCTTCGGCCGGAAGGTGAGCAGCGCCCGCACGTCGACGTTGTCGGGGAAGGCCAGCACCTCCTCCAGGAAGGAGCGGTCCCCGTCCAGCGAGGCCGCGTTGATCAGCTCCTTCGGCGAGAACTCCGGCACGTCGGAGGTGAACAGGTCGGTGACCTCCACCACCAGCGCGCTGTCGGGCCCGAACGTCTTCACGTCGAAGGCCATGATCACCGGCTCGAAGCTCGAGTTGCGCACCGACCGGTAGACCGACGTGGTGCTGTCGGCCACCACCTCGTAGGAGACGTCCCGCAGCAGCACCTTCTGGTCGCCGGGACGATAGGTCCAGCGGACGACCCGGCTGCTGGTCTTCAGCCCCCCGAACCCGGCGCCCTGCTGGGCCCGGGCGATCCGCGACACCCACAGCTTGGGGCGGTCCAGCTCCGAGCGGGGGATCTCGTAATGGAGGTCGCCGTCCACGAGATGGGTGACGAAGAGACCCGAGTCGGTGACCGCCTCCTCGGTGATGACCTCGTCATAGGGCTCGATCCCGTCCTCGTCCTCCGCCGTGTCGGCGGGCGCCTCCTGCCCGGCTGCCTCCGGGTCCGCTGCTTCCTCCTCCGGCGGTCCTTCCTGGGCGGCCAGGGCGGGGGCCAGATACGGTGCCCCGGCGGGCGACGACGGCGGGAAGCCGACCGCGGCCGGTGAGAGGAGCGGAGCCGCCAGCAGGGCGGCCGTGGCGAGGGCCACGGAGGCGATGGGGAGGGCGGACAGGTCTCTGCGTCGCATGGTCACCTTCTGGGTGATGTCGTCGGGTCGGAGCCGCGGGGCCCCGTCGAGGCCGCGCCGCGAAGCTCCAT
>CAZSKS010000074.1:9653-11334 GCA_964607465.1 uncultured Gemmatimonadota bacterium
CGGCCGCAACCTTCGCGACCCGGGCCGAAGCCTTCGAGCGGATCCATTTTCACCGGGCCCGCAGCACCGAGGAGATCACCGAGCACGCCGCCCTCACGGCGTTCCTCTACTTCTGGGTCAAACTCCAGGCGATGATCGAGGCCCACCTGGTCTCCCGGCGGCTGACCCGGGAGCTCTTCCGGCAGCCGTATGGCATCTACGCGCCGTTCATCGCCGACTTTCGGCAGGCCGTGATCGAGAGCCCCGACACCGGAGACGTCCGACCGGCCTGGATCGACGCCACGCGCAGGCTGGAGAGGTTCCTCCTCGGTGAGGAGGTGGTGAATGGTGCCGTCTCCGGGGCCACCGCCGCGACGGCCGGGGTCGACAGCGGGACCGGACTCCCGGAGCCCTGATCCTAGCGCAGCTGCTGGGCGGGGGAGGGTTCGTCGTCCTCCTGCTGGCGACCCAGCTCCAGAGCCGTCGGGCCTTCCTGGTGGCCGACCTGGTCGGGCTCGCGCCGATCGTCGCCCACTATCTCATGCTGGATGCCCCGGCGGGGGCGGCCCTGTCCGCCCTGTACATGGTCATCGACGTCACGGCCGTGTTCGACGAGAGCTCGCCGCTCGTCCGCCGGCTGTATCCCGTCCACTATGTCCTCGCAGGCCTCCTGGTCGCTCTCACCTACGGTGCGCCCATCGACGTCCTGGCCCTCCTCGGCACGTGGGCGGCGATCGCCTCTCGCCAGCAGAAGGGGATGCGTCGGTTGCTGGCGCTCCTCGTGGCCAGCACGCTGGGATGGGGGCTGTACGGCCTGTTGGCCGGGTCGGTCGGCCAGGTCGCCTTCTCCGCCGTCTACGCACTCGCCGGATCGCTCGGCCTCCGGCGCATCGCCCACCAGACCCACCCGTGAGCCCGGGGATCGCTTCCCACCTACCGTGCCGACGGGCGAGCCCCTATCCTCTCCTCCCATGACCGAGCGCGACGCCTCCGCCTCCCGGGAGACGGCCCGCAGCCGGGGTGCCCACGCCCCGGACCGGGACCCCCGGGACATCGTCACCGAGTACGCCTTCCGCGTCGACCGGGAGCTGCTGGGCGTCCCCCTGGCCAGCCCCCTGCGCCGGCTCGGCGCCATCCTGGTCGACCTCGTCGTGCTGGGCCTCCTCTTCCCCTTCCGGGCCGCGGCCAGCGCCCTGCTGGGCGGGATCGTGGACCTTCTGGTGGCGCTGGCCGTCGCGTGGGTCCTCTTCCGACTGGCCTCGCCCCGGGCGGAGGGCCGCACCCCGTCGGGGCCCGTGCGCTTCCTGCTCCGCGGGGCCGGCGTCGTCGTCGCCCTGACCGGGCTCGCGGCGCTGGCGGGCGGCGACGACGGGGGGGACGAGCCCGACGTGGCCGGGGCGGCCGGCGACTCCGTCCCGGCCGTCGTGAGCGGGGCCCTGGAGGAGATGTCCACGGCCGGGGACGACGGCTCCCGCCGCGTCCGCCTGGGCGACCGGACCGTCTCCTTCGGCGAGATCGCGGGCGGGGTGGGGGACTTCGTCGCCCTGACCCGGGCCGGCGGCCCCGAGGAGGCCGGGCCCGTCGCCGGCCGGGTGGCCATGAGCTTCCACCGGATGGGCGCCCCGCCCGGGGACGTCCGGGACGCCCTGCGCGGGATGCTGACGGAGACGCGAGGGGAGCCGCCGGCGTGGGCAGACAGCGT
>CAZSKS010000075.1:0-11232 GCA_964607465.1 uncultured Gemmatimonadota bacterium
CGTCAGCCGCCGACGGCCGTGAGCGCCTCGTCCAGGTCGATGTCCCCGCGCTCCCGGACCTCCAGCTCCCGGGAGCTCACCCCGAGACCAGTCTCCAGCAGGGAGAGGGTGAGGAGGGCGCCGAAGGGGGACATCCCCTTCTCCTCCACCAGCCGCCGGAGGCTGTAGCCCTCCACCTCGATGTCCTCGACCCGGCCGGTGAGCCACCACTTCTGGAAGGCGCCGCGGATCCTGGGCGTGCTGGAGAGGAGGCGGACGGCCATCGCCCGGGCGTGGCCCGCGTCGAGGCCCTTGGACTCCACGAGCCAGTTGGTGAGTTCGACCTCGCGGAAGCGCTTGGCCGCCGCCCGCCGGGAGGGGGGCATCTCCAGCTTGCGGGCCTCGTCCTCCGGCGTGTGGCCGGGCTCGGTCTCGCGGGACGCCTCGGTTCGTGCGAATCGCGGTACGTGCCGCAGGGCCAGGGAACCGTGATCCTCTGTATGTCTGTGCGTCATGTCGTCGTCTCGCTATGTGGGTGCGTCATGTCGTCATCTCGCTCGTCTCGGGCGTGGAGCGGCGGGGCCGTGGCACCGGCCCTCGCCGATCGGACGCCGGCGAAGGCGCCGATCCGGACTTCCACCCGATGAGGTAGTACCACTGTAGACGTGCAGGTTCCGGTCCAGCCCGACGGCCGTGCCGTCCGACGGGACCCTGCCCGCGGTGCCGTGAAACCGGGCGCCCCTTCGACCCGTCGTAGAGGAGGGAGCCGGGAGGGACGATCCGGTCCCGCGGCGACGGCGGAGATCCGACGTGGACCTCCGCCCTGGACATCCGACCGGACATCCGAGCTGGACATCCGACCTGGAGGCGGCTGATGACGACCCGAGAGCTGGTGCGATCGAGGAACGACCAGGTGTTGGCCGGGGTCTGCGGCGGCCTGGCCGCCTACCTCGACGTATCGTCCACCGTCGTCCGGGTAGCGTGGGTGATCCTCAGCCTCGCCCCCGGGCCGCTGTGGATCGCCTACGTCCTCCTGTGGCTGGCCCTCGAGGAGGAGTACACCTGAGGCCGGCCGCTCCGAGGGGGGACGGCCGCCGCTCCGCCGCTGACGTTCGGGCCGGGCGCGGCGGGCCGTGCCGGCGCCGACGGGGGCGGCTCGTCGCGCCTCCTCGCCGCCTCGTCCCGCCGTTCCCTGGATTCGCCGCCCGACGCTGGAACGGGAGCGTTTCCGTCGCTAGGCATGGAAGGTGTCGCTCCCGGGGGAGCCCACCTTCTCCCGGGCCACCTTCGCCGCTCGCCCGGAGGGTCCATGCGCGATCACCGTCGGCGCCGGATTCGGCGGGCGGCGACGGCCGCCACGGTCGCCCTGGCGACGGCCACGCTCCTGGTGTCGGCCAGGCTGCTCTTCCCGGCGGACGCTCCCGCCGTCCGCGACTCCGGCACGGCCGGATCGGGTGTCGCGCCGGTCGCCGGGGCCTCCCTTCCGGATTCCGGGCCCTGTGCCGGAGAGGCGCACCGCCAGTTCGACTTCTGGCGCGGGACCTGGGAGGTCCACGCCGACGGAGAGAGGGTGGGCCACAACGAGATTCGCGTCGTCGCAGGGGGCTGCGGGCTGCAGGAGGCCTGGAGGAGCGCCGACGGCGGTCGCGGAAGGAGCCTCAACTACTACGATCCGTCCGACGGCCGGTGGCATCAGCTCTGGCTGGGCTCCGGGGGGGTGATCCTCCACCTGGCCGGCGGGCTGGAGGGGAAGGCGATGGTCATGACCGGCGAGCGGACCGCGGAGGGCGACCGGCTCCGGGATCGCATTTCGTGGACGCCCCTGGCGGGCGGCCGGGTCCGTCAGCTCTGGGAGGTCTCCAGCGACGGGGGCGGGACCTGGACCCCCGTCTTCGACGGACGGTACCAGACGGAGTGAGCTCCCGAGCGCCCGGGCTCCGCCGACCGGGGTGGCGCCGGCGCATCCGGGAATGTAGCGTAGGGGCGGACTCCCGAAACCCCTCGAGGTCGCGTGACCACCGACATTTCCGCCTCCTCATCCCCCGGCGACGGGCTCCCGGGCAAGAGCCCGCTCCGCTCCCGGTGGTCCATCGCCCTGATCCTGCTGGCCGCCGCCACCGCCCTCGGCCTGGCGGTGGCCGTCCAGATGCACTTCTCGGCCCTCCGGCTGGGGCACGAGATCACATGGGCGACCTCCCTCAAGATCTGGCTCCCGGACTACTACCTGTGGGCAGCGCTCGCCCCGGCCATCGTGTGGCTGGGTCGGCGGTACCCGGTGCGGCGGGACGGCTGGGCGCGGCGGGTGCCCCTCCACCTGGCCCTCGGCTTGGGGATCACCCTGCTGGAGCTGCTGCTCTCCTGCTGGATCGTCTCGGCCCTGGTGGTCCACCTGCCGGCGGAGAGCTACGGGTCCTTCCTCTCCTGGTACGTGGACGTGGTGGCCCGGCACTGGGTGTGGGGCCTGATGATCTACCTGATGATCCTGGCGGCCGGTCACGCCTACGACTTCTACGTCCGGCTGCAGGAGCGGGAGCTGGAGGCGTCGGAGCTGGAGACGCGGCTGGCCCGGTCCCAGCTCCGGGCTCTCAAGATGCAGCTCCACCCGCACTTCCTCTTCAACACGCTCCACTCCGTCGGGACGCTCGTCCGGAAAAACGAGCGCGACGCGGCGCTGGAGATGCTGGCGGGGCTGGCCGACCTGCTGCGCCACTCCCTGGAGCAGCAGGACCGGCAGGAGGTACCGCTGAAGGAGGAGCTGGGCTTCCTGGAGCGCTACCTGGACATCGAGCAGGTGCGCTTCCGTGACCGCCTGCGGGTGCGCTTCTCGGTGGATCCGGAGCTGTACGACGCCGCGGTGCCCAACCTCCTGCTCCAGCCGCTGGTCGAGAACGCCGTGTGGCACGCCGTGGCCCCCTCCGCCTCGCGGCGGGTCGTCGAGGTGCTCGCCCGGCGGGACGGGGACGAGCTGGTGGTCTCGGTGAGCGACGACGGCCCGGGGCTCCCCGAGGGGTGGAGCCTGGAGCGGGACGAGGGCCTGGGGTTGCGCAACGTCCGCGAGCGCCTGGAGAAGCTCTACGGCCGGGACGCCCGCCTGACGGTGGAGCCGCGGGCCGAGGGGGGCGTGGTCGCCACGGCCCGGCTGCCCCTCCGGCGGACGACGGGCGAGGAGACCCCGGAGGTCCCGTCCCCGAGCCCGGCGATGGCGGGGGCGGGGAGCCCGGGATGAGCGAACCGACGACGGTGCTGATCGTGGACGACGAGCACCTGGCCCGCGAGGGGCTCCGGGTGCTGCTGGAGCGGGACGACGAGGTGCGGATCGTCGGGGAGTGCCGGGACGGCCGGGAGGCGGTCGAGGAGATCCGGGAGCGGGAGCCCGACCTCGTCTTCCTGGACGTGCAGATGCCCGAGCGGAACGGCTTCGAGGTGCTGGAGACGCTGGATTCCGACGAGATCCCGGTGGTCGTCTTCGTGACCGCCTACGACGAGTACGCCCTCCGCGCCTTCGAGGTGCACGCCCTGGACTACCTGCTCAAGCCCTTCGACGACGAGCGCTTCCAGCGAGCGCTGCGGCGTGCCAAGGACGAGCTGGAGCGTCGGGAGAGCGCGCGGTTCGCCGAGCGGCTCGAGGCCCTGCTGGCGGAGCGGAGGTCGGGGGAGCCGTACGCCGGGCGCGAGGGTCGGGAGGAGGACGGCGAGGAGGTGGCCGGAGCCGCGGACCGGATCATGGTGCGCTCGTCGGGCCGCATCCAGTTCGTGAGCGTCCGGGAGATCGACTGGGTGGAGGCGGCGGGGGACTACGTGCGGCTCCACGTGGGCGAGCGCTCCCACCTGCTTCGCGAGACGATGAAGAACCTGGAGGCGCGGCTGGATTCCGACGAATGGGTGCGCGTCCACCGCTCCACCCTGGTCCGCCTGGGCTTCGTCCGGGAGGTCCGCACCTCGGACTCGGGCCACTACGAGATCGTCCTCGAGGACGGGACCCGCAGGAGCCTGAGCCGGTCCGGCCGGGAGCGCCTGGAGGAGGTGCTGGGCCGCAGCCTCTGACGGCGGTCCGCCCCCTTTCCGGGCGCCGCCGCCTCACCCGTGACCCCCCTCCGGGCGGGGTGCCCCTCCGGGTGGGGTGCCGCCGGCCCATCCGTGGGCCGGGCGACCGGGCCTTCCGGGTGATCCCGCCGGGGCCGGCCGTCGCGCTTCGTCCCTCCCATTCCGCCGTTCGCCGCAACCAGCCGCCCGCTCGTCGAACCCCGATGGCGGGGCGAGGCCGCACGGTCTAACCGTTTCGTCGCACGACGGAGGGGCGGGCCGCGCGCCGACGGTCGTTCAGGGATCGCTCGCGATCACCCTCCTGTGGCAAGGAACCGGCCCACGCCGCGGTTCCGCCCGCTCTGTCGCCCTCACACTCCCGCGGCACCGCGTCGGATTCCAACGAGCCCATCAGCCTCGTGATCGCATGCTCTGCGACGCTGCGGCGGTCACGAAGGACCCCTCATCCACGGGAGGCCAGCCATGCTCTCTACCCTGTTCGAACGTGCCGTTCACGCCGCCGCCCCCCTGACGGGCGTCGCGGCGCTCTTCCTGCTCCTCGCGCCGGAGGGCCTCGCGGCCCAGCAGGGCGCCGTCGCGGGGGAGGTCGTCGACGCGTCGAGCCTGAACCCCCTCTCCGGGGCCCAGGTCGTCCTCCGGGACACCGAGCACGGCGTCCTCACCGACAGGGACGGTCGGTTCCGGATCACGGGTGTGCCCGCCGGCAATTACGAGCTCCGCGTCAGCATGATCGGCTACCGGACGGGGAGCCTCCCGGTCCGGATCGTCGCGGGTGAGACCACCCGGATGGACGTCGAGCTGGCCGTCTCGGCGGTGAGCCTGGAGGGCCTGGTCGTCACGGCGACCGGACAGCAGCGGCGACGGGAGGTGGGCAACGCCATCTCCACGGTGGACGCCTCGCAGGAGGTCGAGCGCTCCAGGGTGAACACGCTCACCAACCTCCTGCAGGGTCGCTCCACCGGCGTCTCCGTCCGGCGCTCGTCCGGGTCGCTGGGGACCGCCTCGAGCGTGAAGATCCGCGGCAGCTCCAGCATCAGCCTCGACAACACGCCGCTCGTCTACATCGACGGCGCGCGCATCGACAACTCGAACACCGATCCCAACGAGACCCGGGGCTTCTTCGTCGGGGGGCAGGAGGTGACCCGCCTCAACGACATCAATCCCGAGGACATCGAGAGCATCGAGATCGTGAAGGGCCCCGCGGCGGCCACCCTCTACGGGACGGAGGCCGCCGCCGGCGTGATCCGGATCACCACCAAGCAGGGACGGGCCGGGGGCGGCACCCGCTACACCGGACGGGCCGAATTCCTCACCAACGACAACGCCACGGACCTCCCGTCCATCGTCTACCCCGCGGCCCTGGGCGGCTTCGGGTCGGGCAACGTCTACAGCTTCGACGTGCTGGACAGCGGGTCGGGGAGCCTGGCGTCGCCCTTCCGGACAGGCACGGGCCAGTCGCTGGGCGGCACCGTGCGGGGCGGTACGGAGCAGCTCAGCCACTTCCTCTCCGCCGAGTGGACCGACGAGGAGGGGAACCTGCCCCAGAACGGGCTCCAGAAGTGGAGCGCTCGGGCCAACTTCAACATCGAGCCGAGCGACAAGGTCAGCATCGACGTCTCCAACGGCTTCACCAGCGGCATCACCCGTCTCCCGAACAACGACAACAACAGCGCCGGCTTCATCACCGTCTTCTACCTGGGCAGCCCGGGTCTCCTCCCCATCCTCCGCTCCGATCCGAACGGAGGCGGGCCGGCCATGGAGACCTGCCCGGTGGGCTTCGAGACGGCCCTCGAGTCGGGTGCGCCCCTGGCCGACGCCACGGCGGTGAACTGCCCGTCCGCCCCGTTCCGCGGCGCCTTCTTCTCCGGCAACTCGTTCCGGGACATCGGCACGCTCCTCACCGAGCAGCGGATCGAGCGCTACGTCGGCAGCGCCACCGTCTCCTACCGTCCCCTGGAGTTCTGGACGAACCGCCTGACGGTGGGGTACGACCAGTTCGCCGACGACGTGCAGAGCATCACGCCCGTGGACCCCGCTCGCCCGTTCGACGCGGCCTCCCTCGGCGCGATCTCGCGGGACAGCCGCACGAACCGGAACCTGACGCTGGAGGCTTCCAGCTCGGTGAGCGTCGATCTCACCGAGGAGCTGACCTCCTCCACCACGGTCGGCGCCCAGTGGTTCAAGTCGACCGAGCAGGCCACCCAGGCGTCGGGTCTGGAGTTTCCCGCCGGCTCGCCGGCCATCAACAACGCGGTCACGAACACCGGCAACGACTTCTTCACGGAGACGCGGACCCTGGGGGTCTTCGTCCAGCAGCAGCTCGGCTGGCGGGACCGCCTCTTCCTGACTCCGGCCGTCCGATGGGACGACAACTCGGCCTTCGGCCGGGAGCTGGACGTCCAGGCCTATCCCCGGGTGAGCGCCACGTACAGCTTCGACGAGGGCCAGGAGCTGCCCGACTTCGTCTCGGCGCTCAAGCTGCGGGCCGCGTGGGGCGAGTCGGGCAAGCAGCCCCCGACGAACGCCGCGGCCGCCCTCCTGATCTCGGCGCCCACCTCGCTGGAGGGTGCGAGCCGCCTGGGCGTGTTCCCCAACCGGCCGGGCAACGACGGGCTCAAGCCGGAGCGGGGTCAGGAGTGGGAGCTGGGCTTCGACCTCGGGGCCTTCTCGGAGCGGCTGACCCTGGAGTTCACCTACTACGACCAGACGACGCAGGACGCCATCGTCACCCGTCCCCTCTCGCCGTCTCTCGGATTCCAGGGGGCCCAGTTCACCAACGTCGGGGAGGTCGTCAACAGCGGATTCGAGGTCGGGCTGGGCGGGCGGCCCATCCAGCTGGAGGACCTCTCGCTGGACCTCCGGCTCAACGTCTCCACCAACGACAATGAGGTCACCGAGCTGGCCAGCCCCATCATCTTCGGCCTGGGCGGCACCACCCAGCGCCACGAGGTGGGCCTGCCGTTCGCCTCCTACAAGCAGCCGACGATCTCCGTCGACGAGAACGGCGACGTCGTGATCTCCGAGGATCCGGAGTTCCAGGGCCATCCGACCCCCGAGTGGGACGGTTCCTTCTCGGCCGCCCTGACCCTCTTCCGGCGGGTGAGCCTCTACGGCCTCGTGGACTTCGCCGGGGGTCACCAGAAGTTCGACGGCTCGACGTTCTTCTCCTGCCTGTTCGCGAACTGCCCCCAGATCTTCCAGACCGGCGAGGACGGCGAGCTCACCGACCGGGCCCGGATCTGGCGGACGTCGGTGGCCGCGAACGTCCGCAGCCCCTTCTTCGTCGACGCTGACTACGCGAAGCTGCGGTCGGCCTCGCTTCGGTTCGAGCTGCCGGGAGACTGGATCGACGTCTTCGGGGCCCGGAGCGCCAGCCTCACGGTGGCCGGGGAGAACCTCGCGACGTTCACGGGATACGGCGGGATCGACCCCGAGGTCAACTTCGCCGGGGGAGCCAACGCGCTCCACGCGGACTTCTTCACCGTTCCGCCGGCGCGGCGGTTCATCACCTCGCTCTCCGTCAGCTTCTGAACCGAGCCGGTGGGCGCATCGGCCCGGACCGACCGTCCGGGCCGACGCGCCTCCTCTCCAACCTCATCCTGCGGGAACACCATGGAATCGACGACACGACCGTCCTGCATCGCTCGGAGCGCCTCCCCCCTGCTCGCACTGGTCCTGGGAGCGGCCGTCGCTTCCGCCGGCTGCGATCTGGGGGTGACCGACCCCGACATCGTCACCCCCGACCAGAGCGCGGGCCCCAGCGCCGTACGGAACAACATCAACGGGGCGATCGGAGCCTTCCAGGAGGCGTTCGACGGTCACGTCCGCTACAGCGGGCTGCTGGTCGACGAGTTCATCGCCTCCGGCACCTTCCCGGCCCACCAGGAGGTGGACGAGCGGAGGATCAACGCGGACAACAGCGCCGTCACCGACTTCACGTCCACCGGCGACGGCAACACGACCGGCGACGGCCTCTACGAGCCGATCCACGCGGCCCGGAAGCAGGCCGACGACATCGTGGCCGACTTCCGCTCCAGCCTGGAGGATCCGGCCTTCGCGGAGGTGGTCTCCGACCTTCAGGAGGGCATCGCCGCGGGCCTCTACTACGGCGCCTACGCCCGGATCCTTCTGGCCGAGACGTACTGCGCCAGCGCGCTGGAGGAAGGCGCGCCCCTGAGCTCCGACGATCGCATGCAGGAGGCACTGGGTCTGTTCGAGGACGCCGAGGCGGCCGCCGTCGAAGCCGACCTGGAGGACCTGGCCCGGGCCGCGCGCGTCGGCCAGGCTCGGGCGCTCGCGTGGTCGGGTGACCTGGAGGCCGCCGCCGGGGCCGCGGCGTCGGTCCCGAGCGACTTCGAGCTCCTGGCCCGCTACTCCACCAACACGGCGAACGAGGAGAACGAGGTGAACACCTTCACCGACGGCCTCTCCTTCACGGGCCTTCGCTGGACGGTGGGCGCCGGGACGTCGACCCTCCGCCACGAGGAGAAGTACGCCCACTTCGACGAGTTCGTGGCCGAGGGCCTCATCGATCCGGACCCCGGGCTGGAGGCCTTCAACGAGACGGTCCCCGTCAGCCTCCAGCTGAGGTACCCGACGCCGGACGCCGACATCCCGATCGCCACGGGATGGGAGGCCCGCACGATCGAGGCGGAGGAGAGGGTCCGCGCCGGCGATCCCGACGGCGCCGCGGCCATCGTCGATCCGTTGCTGGCTGGACGGGGCTTCGCCGGGTCGAACTTCACCGGCGACCTGGCGAACGACCTCCGGGAGCTGGCCCGCGTGCGCGCCGTGGGGCTGTGGCTCACCGGCACTCGGCTCGGCACGGCGCGGAGGCTGCTCGGGGACGGTGTGAACCTGTATCCCCAGGGAAAGCCCGGGACGGACATCTCCTTCCCGATTCCCCAGCAGGAGCTGGACAACAACCCGAACGTCGACGAGGCCTGTCCCTTCGGCGACCGGAGGGAGTAGGGCAGGGGGACCTCCCGCCGCCACGGACGTCCCCCGGCCCGGGACCTCCATCCCGCCGGATTCGTTCCCGCTCCTCGCAGCCCCCGCCCCTTGACACCGCTCCCCCGGTGGTAAAAATTTAGCATCCCCGCGCCGGCCGGGCCGGTCGGGGGCCGTGCAACTTTCAGGAGCCCCGACGCGTCAGAAGTAGATGGGGGACGGACCCACCCCGAACCAAGGACGGCAGCCCGACATGACTCCCGAGCTCGCCGCCAGGGGGCAGCGATTGACCGAGACCTCCTCCTCGGACTCCGACGACGCCTTCGAGACGCTCCTCACGAGCACGACCTTCGGCATCGTGGCCATCGACGGCACCGGACGCGTGCTCCTCTGGAACCGCGGGGCCGAGCGGATCTTCGGCTGGAAGCGTGAAGAGGTGCTCGGCGAGCCCATCCCGGTCATCCCTCCGGAGCTGGTCCCCCGCTACCGGGAGCTCAGCCGCCGCATCCTCGAGGGGGAATCGCGGGACGGCCTCGAGATGTGCCACCTTCGGAAGGACGGCAGCCGCGTCGACGTCCTCCTGTCGCTGCGTCCGGTGCAGGGACGCTTCGGCGCCGACCGCGCGATCCTGGGCATGGTGCTGGAGCGGGAGGAGGAGTCGGACCGGGACGAGCTGGCGCGCCAGGTGGAAGGCCTGGAGTATCGCCTGGCCGAGAGCCAGCTTCCGCCCCACTTCCTCTTCAACGCCCTGAACGCCGTCGCCACGCTCCTCCAGCGCGAGGACCGCGAGGCGGCCGTCCAGATGCTGGGTCGCCTCGGCGACGTTCTCCGCCACTCGCTGGGGAACGGTCCCGGGGCGATGCTGCCCCTGGAGCGGGAGTGCGAGGTGCTGGGGAAGTACCTGGAGGTGGAGCGGGCCCGCTTCGGCGACCGCCTGGAGGTCGAGCTGGAGTTGGGCCCCGAGGCGGAGCGCGCCGAGGTGCCCAACCTGATGCTGCAGCCGCTGGTGGAGAACGCCCTCCACCACGGCCTCCTCCCCCGGTCGGAGGGCGGCCGGCTGGCCGTCCGGGCCCGGCGGGACGGGGACCGGCTCCGGGTCCGGGTGGAGGACGACGGCGTGGGCCTGCCGGAGGACTGGGCCCGTCGCGCGGACGAGGGCATCGGGATCCGGGGGGTCCGCGCCCGTCTCCGGGGCTGCTTCGGGGACGACTTCGACCTTCGTCTGTCGCCACGCAGGGCGGGCGGGACGGTCGCCCGCCTGGACCTGCCGTACCGGCCCGCGGAGGGTACCTCCTAGCCGCCTCGCCCCGGGATCACTCCAGGTCGAAGCGGTCGAGCTTCATCACCTTCTCCCAGGCGTCCGCGAAGTCACGCGCGAACCTCCTCTCCGCGCCGTCGTAGGCGTAGGTCTCCGCGATGGCGCGGAGCTCGGCCTGGTGGCCGAAGATGAGGTCCACCCGGCTCGCCCTCCACCTGAGCTCGCCCGTCTCCCGGTCCCGACCCTCGAAGACGTCGCTGGCGTCCGATGCCGGTTCCCACTCCGTGCCCATGTCGAGCAGGTTGACGAAGAAGTCGTTGGTCAGGGTCTCCGGGCGGTCCGTGAGGACGCCGAGATCGGACCCGCCGTGGTTGGCGGCCAGGGCGCGCATGCCGCCCACGAGCACCGTCATCTCGGGAGCCGTCAGCGTCAGCAGCGCCGACTTGTCGACCAGCAGCTCCTCGGGGGAGCGGTGCTGTCCGTCGCCGAGGTAGTTGCGGAACCCGTCCGCGGGCGACCGGAGCCATTCGAACGATTCCTCGTCGGTCTGCTCCGGGGTGGCGTCCGTCCGTCCCGGCTCGAAGTCGAACTCCACGTCGTGGCCGGCGTCCCCGGCGGCCTTCTCGACGGCCGCGTAGCCGCCCAGCACGATCAGGTCGGCCAGCGAGACCCTGACGTCGTCGGACCGTGAGCCGTTGAAGTCCTCCCGGATGTCCTCCAGCGTCTCCAGCACCGACGCCAGCTTCTCCGGCTCGTTGACCTCCCAGCTCCTCTGGGGCTCGAGGCGGAGGTGGGCTCCGTTCGCTCCGCCCCGCTTGTCGCTGTCTCGGTAGGTCCAGGCCGCCGCCCAGGCGGTCCTGACCAGGTCGGAGACGGACAGGTCCGAGCCGAGGACGGCCTCCTTCAGCTCGGCGATCTCCTCGTCCCCGACCAGCTCGTGGTCGACCTCGGGGACGGGGTCCTGCCAGATCAGCTCCTCGTCGGGCACTTCCGGCCCGAGC
>CAZSKS010000076.1:0-10967 GCA_964607465.1 uncultured Gemmatimonadota bacterium
CGCCACGCCTGGGGCGGACGGCGGTGGTGGGCGAGGCACCGGAAGCATTCCCTGCCCGTGCAGGGCTCGCGGTCGTGCCGCCAGAGCACGTGCGTCGGACAGACGAGCCAGTGCTCGTGGGCGGTGTACAGCTTGGCGGCGTTGCCGAGGGAGAGCACCCCGGGACCGCCCACGAGGGAGACGTTGTGGTAGTTGATGACGTCGAACTCGCCGTCCTCCAGAATTCCGCGAATCCGAGCGCGGTGGACGACCGGCCGGCCCGTCTGATGGGTGAGCAGGGGCGACAGGGATCCGAGATCGCTCTCCAGCCGATGCACCACCACGCCGTCGTCGTCGTCGTCGGGGAGGGAAGGCTCCGGACCCGACGAGAGGAGGCGCCACGCGTCCACGTCGTGGATGACCTCGACGTGGTGTCCCCGCCTCACGAGGGCCCTGGCCAGGCGCTGTATGGCGATCCCGTCGCCCCCGAAGTTGTGGGGCGGATAGAAGGTGGTGATCATGCAGAAGCGGAGGCCGCTCACGCCGCCGCCTCCCGGAGGGCGCCGAGCGCCTCCTCCGCCGTCCGCTCCCAGGTCAGCGCCGAGGCGCGCCGCAGGGCCTCCCGACCCGCCCTCCGGCGGAAGTCCGCGTCCGTCGCCAGCCGCTCCAGGGCGTCCGCCAGCGCGCCCCGGTCCCGGGGCTCGACGAAGACGCCGCCGCCCTCCAGGATCTCGGGGAGCGGGCTCCGAAGGGTCGCCACGACGGGCGTGCCGCAGGCGGCGGCCTCGACCGCCGGAAGCCCGAAGCCCTCGCACTCGGAGGGAAGCGCCAGCGCGAGGGCGCCCGCGTGCAACGGTCGCAGCCCGTCGTCCGGGACGAAGCCGGTCCAGTGGACGCGGTCGCCGGTCCCCTCCTCCCGGATGGCGGCGCGGATCTGGTCGACGCCGCCGTGGAACACGTCCTCGTCCAGGGTGCCCACCAGGAGCAGGTGAGGGGCCGCGTCGCCGAGCCGCCGCACGAGGTCCGCGTGGGCGCGGACCAGGACGTCGACGTGCTTGTGGGGGTTGAAGCCGCCGACGTAGACGAACCAGCTCGCCCCCGGAGGCAGGCCCGCCCGGCGGGCCGCCGCCTCGACTTCACCGTCGTCCGCCGGCCGGTAGGCACCCGCGGGCGCCTCCTCGGCCACGCGGATCCGGTCCCGCGGGACCCCCAGGACGTCGTGGATCTGCCGGGCGGAGAAGCGCGACACGGTGAGGACGAGTCGTGCCTGCCGGAGGGCGGCGGAGACCTTGAGCCGCCAGAACATCCGGGCCCGGACGTCGGGAAGGGTCAGCTCCGGGTGCTCGTCGGCGATGGCGTCGTGGACGCCCACGACCGCGCGCTGTCCCGGGAACAGCGGGAACCAGGTGTACACCGAGGGGGAGAAGAAGACGTCGGGCCGGACCCGCCGGACGGCCAGGCTCATCCGTCCCAGGTCCCGGAGCGAGCGGTTGCCGTCGGCCGACGCTGCCGAGGTCGGCGCGGCGTCCAGCTCCACCACGTGCGTCCGGACGTTGGGGCCCGAGAGGTCCATCTCCGCCGCGGTCCCGGGATCGAGGAACAGGTGGAATTCGTCCCGGGGCGCCGCCGGGACCATCGCCCGGAGGAGCTCCCTGACGTAGCGGCCGTAGCCCCTCCCGTTGGACCAGCAGCAGGCGTCGACGCCGATCCTCACTTGCGCCTCAGGATCCGCTGGCGGCGGCTTCTCTCCTTCGATCCGCCTCGTCGTCCCCCGCCGGCTCCGATCCCGCCGAGGTCGAGGCCCCCACGGATTCCGCGTCTCCCGTCCCACGTCCGGTGACGGACTTCTTCTGGTAGTCGGGCTGGTCCTTGTCGACGCGGAGCTTCTCGAGGTACTCGAAGTCGGTGTTCACCGACCAGATGTCGTAGGACGCCCCCTCCATGTTCCAGACGGCCATCATCGCGGTCAGCATGGAGTGGTCCTGGTTGTTGTACTTGTGCATGCCGTTCCGACCCACCGGGTGCAGGTTCTCGATGGGGTCCAGCACCCGCCGAACCTTCTCGAGGCAGTCCCGGTATCCGTGGTCGTAGATCGGATAGGCCTTCGGCATCCTGACCACGGTGCCGTCCACCACGTCGTCGGGATCGGCCAGCCCCAGCTCGCCGATCTCCCGGGTGGCCAGCTCCAGGAGATCCTCGTCGTCGCTCTCCCACAGGCCGTCCCCCTCGAAGCAGAAGTACTCCAGTCCCAGGCAGGTCCGGCTCGGATCGGGCACGAGGTCCTCGCTCCAGTTCTTGAAGTTCTGGACCCGTCCCACCTTCACGTTCGGCTCGTGGATGTAGATCCAGTTGTCGGGGAACAGCTCCTCCTCCTCGATGATGAGGGCCACCACCAGGAAGTCCCGGTAGCTGAGACCGTCCGCCCCCTCCATCACTTCGGCGTCGGGCGTCGGCTCCAGCGAATGGGCCAGAGAGCGCACGGGCATGGAGCTGATCACGTGGTCGGCCTCGAAGCGCCTGTCGCCCTCCGGTGTCTCCGCGCGCACGGCCACGGCCCTGCCGTCCTCGATCTCGATGTCCGTCACCCGGTGGTGCATGAGCACCTCGCCGCCCATGTCCACCACCTCGTCCCGACAGATCTCCCAGAGCTGGCCGGGACCGAGGCGGGGATACTGGAACTCGTGGATGAGGGTCTTGATCTTGTCCGAGCGCTTGTTGACCGAAGCGGCCTCCAGCAGCGCCTTGACGAGGGAGAGCCCCTTGATCCGCTGGGCGGCCCACTCGGCCCGGATCTCGGTGCAGGGGATGCCCCAGACCTTCTCGGTGTACGTCTTGAAGAAGATCTCGTAGAGGCGCTGTCCGAAGCGGTTCGAGACCCACTCCTCGAAGTTCTCCTCCTCCGCATGGGGGACGACCTGTGCCTTGGCGTAGCTGAAGAGGACGCGGATCGACTCCCACAGGCCGAGCCCCTTGAGGGCGTTCAGCGGCTTCAGGGGATAGTTGAAGAACGTCCCGTCGTAGTAGATCCGGGAGAGACGGGGCACCGAGATGAAATCGTCGCCCAGGAGCTCGTGCCACATCTCGAGCACGGGCTCGATCTTGGTGAAGAACCGGTGCCCCCCGATGTCGAACCGGTAGCCCCTGTATTCCTCGGTGCGGGCGATCCCCCCGACCATGTCGTCGGCCTCGAAGACAGTGACGTCCACGCCCCGCTGGACGAGGAGATACGCGGCCGTCAGGCCGGCCGGGCCCGCCCCGATGACGGCCACGCGGTCGCCGCTCCGCAGGGGCGCGACGACCCGGGAGGAGCTGTCGGGGGAGGTTCCGCGAAGAGTCTCGGTAGCGTTCTCGGTCATGGGCACCCGTACGTTCATTCCAGGTTCGTGATCGCTCATCGAAGCGATGGTCTCCAGGGAACCGGCCAATGAACCATGGCCCGGCCGAACGACCGGGCCACGGAGGCGATACCCGAGCCACCTGCACCTTGCCCTTCATCTGCAAGGCGCAGGCTCGCCCTCCCGTTTCCTCGGGTTCGGATGATAAGGGGTTGCACGGAAAGGATATAGAAGAAGAGGGGCGAAGCGTCGAGGGCGTCCGGTGTCCGGCGAGCGCGGGAAGCTGTTGTGGGAAGGGCACAACACCCTGACCCGGTCCCTCCGCCCGGGACCGGGGAGGGTGAGCGTCCCGAGCGAAGTAGTGTCCGACCATCCTTCATCTTACGACGAGCGGCCGGTGAGACGGGAGCGCGGGTGGTTCAGCACACGTCTTGCACCGGTCCTGTCCCATGATCGGCCGATCCCGTTCCCCGCGACCGAGCGAGCTCCGCAGCCCCGTGGCCCCGCCATCCGTCCCCGACGCCGACGACGGTCCCCGGCTCAGCGTCGTCCTGGCCAGCACCGGAGAAGCCGGGGAGACGGCCGGGGCCCTGCGGGCTCTGCGGCGGGCGACGCGGGGTGTGACGTCCGAAGTGCTGGTGGTGCGTCCCGCCGGCCGGGCCCCGGTGCCGGCCGGCCCGCACCGGACGGTGCGGACGATCGAGGGGCCCCGCGGCGCGCTGGTCCCGGAGCTCTGGGGGGCCGGCCTCCGGGCGGCCCGGGGGTGGGCCGTGGCCTTCTCCACTTCGCACTGCCGGGTGGACGACGGGTGGGCGGCCTCTCTCCTGTCGGCTCTGGAGGAGGGCGCTGTCGGGGCCGGGGGGCCCATCCGGCTCGCGGACGGGACGGGTGCCTTCGCCCGCGCCGTTCACCTGCTGCGCTACTCGGATTTCGCCGGCGGGAGGCCGGCGGGCCCGGTCGAGGAGATCCCGGGCGACAACGCCGCCTACCGGCGGGAGGCGCTGGAGGGGGAAGGGGTCGTGGGCGACGAAGGGTTCTGGGACGTGGAGGTGCACCGTCGACTCCGGGCGAGGGGGGAGCAGCTGATCTGGGTGCCCGCGGCTTCGGTGCGGATGGAGAGCACGGAGGGGATGGGAGACTTCGTGCGTCAGCGGTTCCGACACGGGAGACGCTTCGGTCGCTATCGGTCGCTGGAGCTCGAGACGTCGCCCTGGCGGAGCCTCGCAGCCGCCCCCCTGGTGCCGGCCGTCCTGACGGCCCGAGCGCTCGCCCGGACCGGCACGCACCCCGGCCGGCTGGTCCGGTCGCTGCCGGCGCTTCCCCATCTGCTTCTCACCTCCTCGGCCTGGGCGGCGGGAGAGGCCCGGGGTGCCGTGGAGGTCCTCCTGGATCGGGGTGGGGACGAGAAGAGGGCGGAAAGATGAGGCCCGACGGAGAGGGGCGGGCGTCGCCCTCGGTATCGGTGGTGGTGGCGTCGTGCCGCGAGAGGGAGCTCCTCGAGACGTGTCTCTCGTCGGTGTTGCCCCAGTGCCGCCGGGTCGGGGCCGAGGTGGTGGTGGCGCGGCCGGAGGACAGGGACGACCTGGCGACGCTCCGGGAGGCCCATCCGGACGTCCGGTTCGAGGCGGCTCCCCGGGGGAGTACCGTCCCGCAGCTCCGGGCCATGGGGATGGCGGCCGCGCGCGGCGACATCGTGGCGCTCACCGAGGACCACTGCGTCGCGGAGGAAGGATGGCTCCGCTCGCTCGTGGCCGCCCACGGCGAAGGGGGAGAGGTGGTGGGCGGGGCCATGGACAACGCGCGGCGGGAGCGCACCGTGGACTGGGCTGCGTTCTTCGCCGAGTACGGCTTCTTCGGCGAAGGGGCCGAGATGGATCGGTCGGGAGACGAGGGGGACTCCCCTCCCCTGACGGGGGCCAACGTCTCCTACGTCCGCGAGCTGATCGAAGGGGTGGCGGACCGGGCGCGGCAGGGGGAGTGGGAGAACGTGATCCATGCCGATCTGGCCGCCTCGGGCAGGACGATGAAGTTCCTCGAGAGCGCCGCGGTCTCCCACAACAGGAGCTGGGGGGTGTGGGAGTTCTGCGTGGACCGGTTCCAGCACGGCAGGGACTACGCGCGACGCCGGTCCGCCGACGTCGGGTCGTCGCGGCGATGGCTCCTCCTGGCGGGCACACCCGTTCTGCCGGCCCTGCTGGCGCTCCGGATCGGCCAGGCGACCGCGCGCCGGCACAGGGGCGTCTTTCTGCGGGCCCTGCCGGCCACGCTGCTCTTCCTGACCGCGTGGAGCGTCGGCGAAGCCGTGGGCTATCTCCAGGGATCGGCGTCGGCCGACGACGAGGAGGGGGACGGGCGGTCCCGGTGAGCGCGGAACGAGAGCCCAAGGACGCGCCGCCGAGCCCCGATCCGTCCGCGGACGCGGAGGTGGCGGAGACCCTCTCGGTGGTGGTCCCCTCGGTGAACGGGTGGGACTACCTGGGCCGGTGCCTGGCCGCCCTCGAGCGCCAGGAGGGCGGCCGGCCGGAGGTCGTCGTGGCCGACCGGGTGGGACCCTCCGTCCGGGTGGCGCTCCGGGAGGAAGCGCCGTGGGCGGTGCTGGTGGAGGCCCCGCCGGGGACGACGATCCCGGAGCTGAGGGCACGGGCCTTCGGGGCCTGCCGCGGCGACGTCGTCGGCGTGATCGAGGACCACGTCCTCGTCCCGCCCGACTGGGCGCGGCGGATGCTGGCGGCCCACCGCCGGGGCGCCCGGGTGGTCGGGGGCTCGGTGGAGAACGCCGCCCGCGACCGCCTGGTGGACCGGGCCGCCTTCCTGTGCGAGTACAGCCACTGCCTGGGTCCGGGGCCGGGGGGTCCGGCCGAAGGTCTGACCGGGAACAACGTCACCTACCGGCGATCCCTCCTGGAGGACCACGCGGACGTGATCGCGGAGGGGCGCTGGGAGGACCGGCTCCACGCGGCCCTGCGGGCGTCGGGGGTGGAGCTGACGAGCCGTCCGGACATCGGGGTCGCCCACGAGATGCACTATTCGGTGGGGGAGTACGTCTCCCAGCGCTTCCTCTATTCCCGCGCGTTCGCCGCCCAGCGGCTCCGGGGCGCGGGCCCGGGCCGAAGGGCGCTGTACGCCCTGGCCGCCCTGACATTGCCTCCGATCCTCCTGGCCCGGATCGTCCGACGGGTCTGGAGATCGGACCGGCCCGCGTCGCTCCTGCTGCGAAGCCTCCCCCTGCTGGCCCTGTTCGTCACGGCGTGGGCGGCGGGCGAGGCGGTGGGTGCCGTGGCGGGCGACGGCGGCGCCCTGGCCCGGGTCCGGTGACGCCGGTGAGGGAGACCGACTTCCCGCCCTTCGTCTGTCCCCGGTGCCGGGGTCCCGTGGAGGACGCCGGCGACGCCTACGCGTGCCCCGCCTGCGGCGCCGACTATCCCGTGGTCGCCGGCATCCCGGACTTCCGGGTCTTCCCGGACCCGTGGATCGGCCTGGAGGCGGATCGTGAGAAGGCGCTCCGGGTCGCCCGCCAGACTGAGGGGGCGGACCTGGAGACCGCCCTGCGCACCTACTGGGAGATGACGCCGTCCACCCCCCGGGAGCGGGCCCGGGAGTTCATCGAGCACTGCCTGCGGGCGCGGGAGCGGTCGGAGGAGTGGGCCGGGACGGTCGGCCTGAACGGCGGTCCCCGTGGGAGCGGAGGGGCTCCGTGGCTCGACCTCGGGACCGGGACCGGCGACCTGGCGGCGGTCGCGGCCGCGCGAGGGGCGTCCGTCGTGGGCGTGGACATCGCCCTCCGGTGGCTGGTCGTGGCGCGGAGGCGGCCTGGCGTTGAGGACGTCCGGTTCATTTGCGCCTGTGCCGAGGCCCTGCCGTTCCCCGACGGGGTGTTTGGTCGTGTGGTCTCGCTTGGCCTCCTCGCCCACGTGACGGATCCCGACGCCGTGGCGGCCGAGGCGCACCGGGTGTTGGACGCGGGGGGACGCATCGATCTCCGGACGGTGAATCGCTACACCCTGCTCCGCGAGCCTCACACGGGGGTCTGGGGCGTGGGCTTCCTGCCCAGAAGGTGGGCGGACCCGTACGTGCGCTGGCGGACGGGGCAGAGCTACGAGCGGCACCGACCGCTTTCACCACGAGAAGTCCGTCGGAGCCTGCGGGGGGGTGGCTTCGCCGAGGTGCGAGTGGAGGCCGCCCCGACGCTCGACGCCGAGGCCCGGCAGCTCCCTGAGGCGGCGCGCCGACTCATTCCGCTGTACGACCGAGCCCGACAGGTCCCGGGCCTCCGGTCCCTGGCCCGGTGGACGGCGCCGCTCCTCGAGGCCGGGGCGAGGCGGCCGTGAGTGGGGGCGGCGGGCCGACGGCGAGCCGCCGGGGGGAGCCTCCCCGCATCTTCACCCCGGAATACTACCGGCGCATGCGGGACCTGGAGGCACACGGGTGGTGGAACGCGGGGATGCGGGACGTGGCCGGGAAGCTGCTGGACCGGGTGGGGCTGCCGGAGCGGGGCACGCTGGTCGACGCGGGCTGCGGGACCGGCCAGACGATGTCGTGGTTCCGGGCCCGCCGGCCGGAGTGGCGGGTCGTCGGCGCCGACATCGCCGCCGAGGGGCTGGAGGTCGCCCGGGAGCAGGGGATCGGGGGCGTCGTCCTCGGTGACGCCCTCGCCCTGCCGATGGCCGACCGGTCGGCGGACCTCGTCCTCACCTTCGACGTCCTGCAGCACCTTCCGCTGGACGGCGGCGACCGGCGGGCCCTCGCGGAGATCCGGAGGGTGCTCCGCCCGGGCGGCCACCTGCTGCTGCGGACCAACGCCCAGGCCTTCCCACGCACGCCGGACGATCCGGAGCACGACTTCCACCGGTACCGACCGGGGGAGCTGCGCCGCAAGCTGGAGGAGGCCGGCTTCGAGGTGCTACGGCTGAGTCGGATCAACGCCCTGCTCGGCCTGGCCGAGATCCCCCGGGCGCTGGCGGCGCGAAGACGGGAGGGAGAGGGGGGATCCTACACCGGGATCCTGGCGGAGCCGGCGGGCCGCCCCTCGGTCGCCGACCGGCTCAAGCGGGCCTGGCTGGGGATCGAGGGAGCGGCCGTGGGCGCCGGATGGCGCCTGCCCCTGGGGCGGAGCATCGTGGGTCTGGCGAGGCTGAAAGGGTGAACAGGACATCGGCGTACGGTGCGTCCCGGTGGTCCAATGGGTCGGATCTCAAAGCCACAAAGAGGAGCCTTCCATGAAGCTGAAGGATCGAATCTCGTCCCGTCTCTCCACGATCCGGCAGCTCTTCGCCTTCCTGTGGCGACAGCGGCTGTGGTGGCTCACTCCCATGATGGCCGTCCTGGTCCTGGTCGGGCTGCTCCTGGTCTTCGCCCAGGGCTCGGCCGTGGCGCCCTTCATCTACACACTCTTCTGAACGGGAGGAACTCGTGGACCTGCTTCATTCGATAGCCGGCTTCCTCCTGGCGCTGTTCGGATACTCGGCGGGGGCCGCCGCCGCGGCCAGGGGGCGAACAGTCGTGCCCTCCGCCGCGGACGTGGCGGTCGCACCGGTGACGGCGACGATCATCCTGGTCCTGGGTGTCGAGCCCCTGGGATGGTGGCTCCTGCCCGCTGCGGCGGCCGGGGGGGCGGCAGTGGGACCGATCCTCGCGCGGCTGCGGCCCGAATCGACGCTCGACGCGGACGCGGACCCGCCCGGGCATCCGGAGGAGGACGGCAGGTTGGGGGGCATCACCTCGCTGCGGGCCAGAATGAAGGGGCTCCTCCTCCGGACGGGGAATTTCCAGAGCCGACTCTTCCTGGGTCTCTTCTACTTCGTGATCTTCGCCCCCTTCGCCCTGATCGCCCGGCTGGTGCAGGACCCGCTGCGCACATCGGAGGAGCGGCCGCGCTGGCTAGGACGGGAAGAGGAAGCGGACGGCGGAAGCCTCGCGTCCCAGCGCCGCCCGTACTGAGGGAGGCGCCATGCACATCCTCGGGATCTCCTGCCATTACCATGACGCGGCGGCCGCCCTGGTACGGGACGGCCGGGTCGTCGCCGCAGCCCAGGAGGAGCGGTTCTCCCGCGTCAAGCACGACGCCTCCTTTCCGGATCACGCCATCGCGTTCTGCCTGGACCGCGCCGGGATCGAGCCGGAGGAGCTCGATTACGTGGTCTATTACGAGAAGCCCCTCCTGAAATTCGAGCGAATCCTGCAGACCTCGCTCCACACATTTCCGAAATCCTGGCGGTCGTTCGGCGAGGCGATGATCCACTGGTTCGACGAGAAGCTGTGGGTCGAGAGCACCGTGCGGGAGAAGCTCGGCGTGCCCGCGTCCCGCGTGCTGTTCACCGAGCATCATATGTCGCACGCGGCCAGTGCGCTTCTCAGCTCCCCCTTCGAGGAGGCGGCCATCCTGACCGTGGACGGCGTCGGGGAATGGACGACCACGGCCCTGGGCAGGGGCCGGGCGAGTTGGGAGGGGTCCGAGGACCCGGGGGAGAACGATATCAGCCTGTTCCGGGAGCAGCGCTTTCCCCATTCCCTGGGGCTCCTCTACTCGGCCTTCACGTCATGGCTCGGCTTCCGGGTGAACAACGGCGAGTACAAGGTCATGGGGATGGCCTCCTACGGGACGCCTCGCTACGTGGACGAGGTCCGCGATGTGATCCAGGTGGAGAGCGACGGAAGCTTCCGCCTGAACCTGGACTACTTCAGCTTCCACCATTCGCCCGACCGGACCATCAGCCAGCGGTTCGAGCGGCTGTTCGGGCCTTCCCGGGCTCCGGGATCGGAGTTCGTCGTCCCCGGGGTGGAGGGTGGAGGCGCGGCGTCGCGCCGCGTCCTGGAGCAGAATCAGCGGTACGCTGACGTGGCGGCCAGCGTGCAGCGGGTCACGGAAGAGGTCCTGCTTCGCACGGTCCGCCACCTTCACGAACAGACCGGCCTGGACGATCTGTGCATGGCCGGTGGCGTGGCCCTGAACAGCGTCGCCAACGGGAGGATTCTGAGGGAGGGGCCCTTCCGGCGGGTCTACATCCAGCCGGCGGCGAGCGATGCCGGCGGAGCGCTGGGCGCGGCCCTCTACGTCTGGAACGTCGTCTTGGGCCATCCACGACGCTACCGGATGGACGACGTGTACCTGGGGGCGGAGTACTCGCCCGGGGAGATCGAGGAGGTCCTGGAGCGGGAGGGGGTCGCCTATCGGCGCTTCCGGGATCCGGACCGGCTCGTGGCGCACGTCGCGGGCGAGCTGGCCGCCGGAAAGGTGGCGTCCTGGTTCCAGGGGCGCTTCGAATGGGGTCCCCGCGCCCTGGGCAACCGAAGCATCCTGGCCGACCCTCGACGGGCGGAAACGAAGGACATCGTGAACACCAAGATCAAGTTCCGGGAGCCGTTCCGGCCGTTCGCGCCCGTCGTGCCGGCCGGTCGGGCGGGAGAGTACTTCGAAGGATCCTTCGACGCCGGCCCTGGCTCTCCGACCGACTTCATGCTCTCTGTCCTCCCGTGGCGAGAAGAGGTGCGGGACCGGGTTCAGGCGGTGGACCACATGGGCACGGGACGGCTGCAGACGGTGCGGCGGGAGGCGAACCCCCTGTACCACGACCTCGTCGAGACCTTCGGAGAGACGACGGGGACGCACGTGCTCCTGAACACGAGCTTCAACCTTCGGGGCGAGCCGATCGTGAC
>CAZSKS010000077.1:0-1905 GCA_964607465.1 uncultured Gemmatimonadota bacterium
TCAATTGAAACGTGTTCGCTCACGCCCTGCATCGCCATGGCCATCGAGCACGGCTACGGCTGAGACCGCCGCCGTAGGTAGCGGCCCGGCGCCCGTCCGGTCAGCTCCGCCTCCAGCAGGACGGGCACGCCGTGGACCAGGACGTGCCGGACGCCGATGGCGAGGAGGTTCGGCCGACGGTAGCTGGAGCGGTCCTCGATGGTCCCGGGATCGAAGACGACGATGTCGGCGGCCTGGCCCTCGGCCAGCCGTCCCCGGCCGGTGAGCCCGACGACCTCGGCCGGGAGGGAGGTCATCTTCCGGATGGCTTCCTCCAGGGTGAGGACGCCCTGCTCCCGCACGTATCGGCCGAGCACCCGCGGGAAGGTGCCCGTCGCGCGGGGGTGGCCGTTCCCGGGGCCGGCGAACGATCCGTCGCTCGCGATCATGTTCCACGGCTGGCGGAGGATCTGCCGCACCGTCTCCTCCTCGATCCCGCCCTTCACGTCCACCGGCTCGTCGGCCTCCAGGTAGAGGTCGGCCACCAGGTCGAACGGGTCCACGCCGCGCTCCCCGGCGATCTCCGACAGGTAGCGGCCGACCAGCTCCGGGTGGTCCGGGCTTCGCGTGATGCGCAGGCCGCTGTAGCCGACCACCTTGATCCAGGAGAAGCCGCCGTCGATGCCCCGTTCGCTCTGCTCCCGGATCCGTCGGCGCCGCTCGGGCTCGCTCAGGAGCGCGGAGAGGGAATCCCGGTCGGCGATCAGCTTCGCGTTCCGCTCGGGGTTCTTCTCGACCAGGATGAGGTCCTTCAGGTGGATGGATCCCCCGGCCGCGTCGTAGGGGTACTGGTCGGAGACGACCCGGACCCCGCGCTGGCGGGCCGCCTCGACCATGGCGACGAGCGAGTCCACCTTGCCGCTGTTGTGGGTGCCCACCGCTTTCAGGTGCGCGAGCTTGACCGGGACCCCGGCCCGCTCGCCGATCTCGATGGCCTCCCGGTTGGAGGCCAGCCACTGCCGCGCGGGGTCGCGGACGTGGGAGTCGTAGATGCCCCCGTGGGGGGCCACCTCCCGGGCCAGCTCGACGACTTCGTCGGTGCTGGCGTACATGCCGGGCGGGTACATGAGCCCGGTGGAGAGGCCCACCGCGCCGAGCTCCATGCCCTCCCGGACGAGGGCCTTCATCGTCTCCATCTCCTCGGCGGTGGGCTCGCGCTTGTAGGTCTCGCTGCCGCGCCGGGCGAAGGCGCTTCGCAGCTTCTCCTCCGTCAGCGGGCGCTCCACGTCGCTCATCGCCACGATGCGCACGCCGTTGTGACCCACGTAGAAGGCGACGTTCGTCCCGATGCCGTGCTCCTCGTAGGCGTCGAGCAGGAGCCGGATCATGCCCGGGCTGAGCTGCCCGTCGGGCCCGCCGACCACCGTCGTCACGCCCTGGCGCAGGAAGGCTTCGTTGAGGCGCGTGGCCGAGTCGGCCATGGCCCGCGCGACGTGGGTGTGCACGTCGATGAAGCCGGGAGCGACGACGAGGCCGGAGGCTTCGATCGTCCGGTCGGCCGTGGCCTCGCCGAGGTCGCCCACGGCGGCGATCTCGCCGTCCCGAACCCCCACGTCCGCCGGGAAGGCGTCCCGTCCCGTCCCGTCGACCACCTGGCCGCCGCGGATCAGGACGTCGTAGGCGGTCTGCTGGGCGGGGGCGGGGCCCGGGACCGACAGGGCGAAAAGGGCGGCCGGGAGCCCGACGAGGGCGACGCGCGTCAGGATCGTGGGCAGTGAACGCATGGAGTGGGAGGTCTGGGATGAGAGGGCCTGCTGTCGTGCCGGACCTGCTCCTGCCCGCGACGGGCCCGGCGGCCGTCGGGCGGGAGCATGCGGCGCCCGGGTAGCATAGGCGCCCGGAGCGGAGGCTGCCAACTCCGGGCCG
>CAZSKS010000077.1:2005-4633 GCA_964607465.1 uncultured Gemmatimonadota bacterium
TCCGGGCCGTGGCCCCGGAGTTCGCCCCGGAGGAGGTCGACGCCTGGGACCGCCGGCTCCGCGAGATGAACGACGGGCGGGCGCTGTCGGCGGCCTTCCGGTCGGACCTCTCGTTCCCAGCGTTCGGCCAGGAGGAGCTGCGGACGAACCGAGTGCCTACCCTGGCGATCATCGGGGAGCACGACCCGTTCGGGGAGGGGGTCGAGTCGATGAGGGCCGTGCTGGGCCGCCTGGAGGTCCTCGTCCTTCCGGGGGCCGA
Organism: uncultured Gemmatimonadota bacterium; assembly: GCA_964607465.1. Lineage (GTDB taxonomy): Bacteria > Gemmatimonadota > Gemmatimonadetes > Palauibacterales > Palauibacteraceae > CAYVFM01. The sequence continues at coordinate 2,265 of CAZSKS010000077.1, forward strand.
CCACGCCTCGACGATCGGGCGGCCGGAGTTCGTCACCGCCGTGCTGGGGTTCCTCGCGAAGCACGGGAAGGAGCACGCGCCCTGAGGTCGGGGCCCGCCCCGGGGCACACCCCGGTGCCCTGCCGGTGCGTCCCCGGCGGTCAGCGAGGGCTCGCGGCGGCCTCCTCCGGCCAGTATTCCGCCAGGCCCACCTCCCGCAGGATCTCCCGGTAGCGGCGGTCGTCCCGGATCGGGTCGAAGTGCGGGTCGGCGGCCAGGTCGACCACGAAGACGCCGAGGGTGCGGGACGCGACGGCCTCCTCGATCAGATCGAGGGCGTGGTCCACCCGCCCCTCGCCCACCGCGCCCGAGATCTCCAGCACCAGGAGCATGGCCTCGGGCGGAGCGGAGGGACCGCCCGATTCGACGCCGGCGTCGGGCAGGGGGCGGGGCCTGTCCTCCAGCATCGAGCTCATGGCCGCTATGGGCCCCACGCCCGCCTCCCGCCGACGCTTCAGCTCCTCTCGGACCTCGGGTGGTAGCTCCCGGCTGTCCAGGAGATGCGCCCACGCGGAATCGGGCTGGCCCAGCTGGAGGTAGGCGAGACTCCCGACGACGGGGTCCGGCCACTCGGGCACCCGGCGGAGCTGCTCCAGGGCCGCCCGGGGCTGCCGGGCGAAGTAGAGGGTCCTCGCCAGGTTCCACGAGATGATCGGAGAGAGCGGATCCCGCACCGTGGCTCTCCGGGCGGACGCCACCGCCTCGTCCATGCGGTTCTGAGCCGCCAGCAGCTCGGCGTACCACTGGTGCGCCGTGGCGTAGCTGGGGTTCAGGGCGATGGCCCGGCGGAAATGGCGCTCCGCGTCCTCCCACGCCCACTGACCCACGAGCCCGTAGGCCAGCGAGGTGTGCGCCTCCGCGAGGGTGCTGTCCAGCGCCAGGGCGCGGCGGGCCGCCTCCACCGCGCGGGCCAGCCCGTCCTCGGCCAGGCCCGTGCCGGCCGGGACCACGTAGCTGTCGGCGATGCCCGCCCAGGCCTGGGCGTAGGTGGGATCCACCTCCAGGGCGGCGCGGAACTCGGAGAGGGCTTCGCGGAGCGCGTCCTCCTCCCGCCGGTTCCACAGGTAGCGCCCCCGTACGTAGTGCTCCAGCGCCTCGGGGTCGACCTCGCGGGTGCTGGCCAGGCGCCGACTCTCCTCGGGGGTCAGCGCCGCGTGGACCTCCTCGGCCACCGCCCGGGCCACGTCGCTGTGGAGGGCCAGCACGTTCCGGAGTTCCCGGTCGAAGGAGCCGGACCAGAGGTGCGTGTCGGTAGGGACGTGGATGAGCTGCACCGTGATCCGCACCTGGTCCTCCACCCGGTAGACCGAGCCCTCCAGGACGGCGTCCACGCCCAGCTCGCGACCGATCTCGGAGAGGGAGCGGAGGCTGTCGGTCCGGAAGCGCATGACTGAGGTGCGCGACTTCACGAGGAGGGCGCCCACCCGGCTCAGCTGGTTGATCAGCTCGTCGTGCATGCCGGAGACGAAGGGCTCCTCGGCCGCGTCGCCGGAGAAGTTGTCCAGCGGCAGGACCGCCACCGACCGGATCGTCGAGACGTCCACCTCGGCGTCCCCGTCCGGGGCCAGGAGCCACCATCCCGCGGCGCCGGCGAGGAGCGCGCCCGCGACGAGAAGGACGGTGGCGCCTGTCGGGCCCCGGCGTGCCGGACCCGTCGGCCCGCTCCGGGCGTCCCCCGACGGCTGGCCCCGGGCGTCCCCCTCCGACGGGCCTCCCGCCGCCGCCTCCGTCCTCCGCACCCCTTCCGGGGTCACCTCGAAGGCCCACGCCAGGACCAGCGCCAGGGGAAAGCCGAACAGCGCCACCACCACCAGGACCGTCATGACCGCCCCCGGGAGCCCGAGCGGCTCGACCACCAGGGTGACGGCCTGGAGCAGGACGAACGCGACGGCGGCGTACACCGCGCCGACCCGATAGACCTTCCTGCGCTTCAGCTCGGCCAGAAAGGAGGTCAAGCGGTGGAAGGGATCGCTCATGGCGAGTTGGGGCCTGGGGAACGGGGATCGGCAGGACGCAGGCCTCCTCGCAGGCCTCTTCGCGGGGCCGACTCCGGGCCGGAACATGGTCCGGGATCAGAACGGCGAGCAAGGGCCCGAGAAAGGCGGGCCTTGATCGCTGACGGATCCGCTCCGGCCGGTACGGGAACGGTCTGCGCTCCCGTCACGCCCGTCGAGCGCCGCTCCGCGGACCGCGACGTGACGGCTCGCGAGATGCGAGGCCCTACGAAGAGCCTATGACAGGTACGGAACCGGATCCACCGGGCAGAGCTGCGGCGTCATCTCCAGGATCTGCTTCAGCACCCGCAGGTGCCCGGAGCCGATGACGAGCAG
>CAZSKS010000077.1:4733-6094 GCA_964607465.1 uncultured Gemmatimonadota bacterium
CGGTCCGGCGCGAAGTCGGCCAGGCCGTCCAGGATCCGGGCCAGCTCCTCCTGGCGGCGGGGCTCCAGGACGTCCAGCTCGTCGGACCACGGCTCGAGGTGGAAGGTGCCGAGCACCAGGACCCGCACCTGCTCGGGATGGCACTCGGCCCAGGTCAGCGGCGCGGCCCCGCCCTCGATCACGGTCGGCCGCGCGGCCAGGTAGGCCGCCGCGGCGGCCAGCAGGAGCCCGCCGGCTGCGGCGATTCCGAGGCGAATCCAGCTTCGTCGTTGCATCCGGCTCCTCCCCGGTTCGGAGCTTCGGGAGCGACCGGCCGCGAGGTCAGCCGCGGATCCCTCGCTCATCGTGTGTCACGTCCATCCGAACGCGTGACGTCGACGTACCGTTCGATCCGCCACCGGCCGTCGTCCTCCCGACGCCAGAGGAGGACGAACCTGCCCGCGTGCTCCATCGTATCGTCCGACTCGCGGGCGGTCATCCGGCTGCGGAACTCGCCCGTCTCCACCGCCCATGCGCCGGCCACGCGGACCTCGGAGTCCTCGACGTCGAACGCGTAGGCGTGCGCCTCGAAGAACGGCGCGAGCCAGTCGCGGAACGCGGCCCGCCCCTGGACGGCGTCCCGGCCAGGGGGATCCACACGACGTCCTCGCACACCACGTCGGCATAGGCGTCGAGATCGGTCCGGTTGACCGCCTCGATCCACGCCCGGCGGCTCTCGACGAGGCGGCCGGGGAGCATCAGTCCTCGGTGATCCGCAAGCGCCGGTTCACCTCGATCGGTCCCGGCAGGGTGTCCGTCCGGCCGGAAGGCCAGGCGACGACGATTCGCTCGACGTGGTCGGCGTCGCTCAGGCCGAAGTGCTGCGTCAGACCGCCGGCGCTCCGCCAGCTGGTGCGGGACGAGACGTGGCGGAGCTGGTGGCGAACGGCGCCCCCGATCTCGGCTGCGACCGCGATTCTCGCCCCGATGGCAGAGCGGCTGGAGCGCCGCCCCTCGAGCTCGACTTTGAGCCAGGCGGCGTTCCGGGTTTCGTTTCGGTACAGCAGATTCGGCGCCCCGCCCGCTTCGTTGATGGGCCACTGGGTGAGCAGAAGGTCGAGATCCCCGTCGTCGTCGATGTCAGCCGGGAGGACGCTCGAGGCGAAGGCGATCCTCTCGCCGAACCCCGGAACACCGGCGGGCCGAAGCGCACCCCGGCCGTCGTTCAGCCAGATCTCGGACGCCCCTCCCCACACGGCGATCACCAGGTCCAGGTCGCCGTCGTTGTCGAGGTCCGCCCAGGTGGCGTCGCTCACGTAGGTGGCGTCCAGACCGATCCTCCCCGCCTCCACCCGGCGGAAGGTCCCGTCGCCCCGGTTCCG
>CAZSKS010000077.1:6194-10842 GCA_964607465.1 uncultured Gemmatimonadota bacterium
CCGGCGGAAGGTCCCGTCGCCCCGGTTCCGGTAGAGGAAGTCGACCTCGCCGCCCTCGCCGTCCCGTCCGTTCAGCACGTGGAGGTCCAGCCATCCGTCCCCGTCGACGTCGACCCAAGCGGCGCTGAAGGAGCGCCCCCCGTCCTGCGCCACCGGACCGTCGGTGATCCGGGTGAAGTTGCCACCGCCGTCGTTGCGGTAGAGGAAGTTGTCGGCGCCCCGCTGGTTCGCCACGAAGAGGTCGACGTCACCGTCGTTGTCATAGTCGCCCCACACGGCGCTGCCCGAGAAGGCGGTGTCCCGTACGAGCGGATGATCGGGCGCCGGGACCAGGTCGCCGCCGCGGTTCAGGTAGAGACGACTCGCCTGCGGCTCGGGGTCGCTGGCCAGCGTGGCGAAGCCGTTCAGGACGTAGAGGTCCTCGAAACCGTCCCCGTCCACGTCCGCCCACGACGCGCTCGGCGAGGAGGAGGTGTCTGCCTCCAGCGCCGTGTGGGCGAAACGCGTGAACGTCAGACGTTCGGCCGTGGTGTCCGGATCCGCGGGACGCCCTCCGCCAGCGCCGGCGAGATGGCACGGCGCGGCGCGCGCCTCCCCCCCGGGGCTCGACGGGTATCCGTCGTCGGCGGATGCCTGCGCCAGGAGGGACAGCACGATCAGGATGAATCCGCGGGCCATGGTGGTCCCTTTCGGCGGGAGGACCCCCCAATATCCCGGGCACTCCGGTGCTGTCAACCTGGGCGGTTGACGGTCGGTCCCCACCGACGTAGAGTTGATTGAACGATCAATCCAGACGGCGAGTGATGGCGGCGTCGCAGGGGCGGGAAGGCCCGCCCCGGGCGGGGCCGCGCGGGGACCCGGGCCGGGGAAGGGCGAAGGTTGGGCGAATCCACCAGGGAAGCGCTGATCCAGGCGGCGCGGGAGCTCTTCTGGAAGAAGGGCTACCGGGCCACCAGCGTGGCCGAGATCCTGGAGCAGGCCGGGGCCCACAGCGGGAGCCTCTACCACTACTTCCCCACCAAGCAGGACCTGCTCGTCGCGGTCCTGGACTGGTATCTCGAAAACCTGGACGCCGAGGTCGTGGAGCCGGCGCGCCGGCGGACGGACGATCCCCTCGAGGCGGTCTTCGCCGTCCTCGAGGGCTACCGGCAGGCGCTCCTGGCCACGGACCTGACGTTCGGCTGTCCCATCGGCAATCTGGCCCTCGAGTTCAGCGAGCCCGACCCGCCGGTCCGGGAGCGCCTGGCCGAGAACTTCACCGCCTGGGCCCGGGCCGTGGAGGCCTGCCTGGAGGAGGCGGGCGACCGCCTGCCCGACGACCTGGACCGTGAAGCCCTGTCCCGCTTCGTTCTCACCACCATGGAGGGCGGCGTGATGCAGGCGCGCACCCACCGGAGCATCGAGCCCTTCGACGCGTCGGTGGGGCAGCTGCGGCGGTACCTGACGTACCTGGAGGAGGAGTGAGCCGCCGATGCCGGCTCCGAGCGTCCCTCGAACGGAGGATCCTGTCATGCTCAAATGGATCGTGGTGGGCACGGTGCTTCAGACGGCCATGGTGGTCGTGGGTCACGGGACGGCGGCGGTGGCCGCCCTGTTCGGCCCGCTCGGCGTGGCGATCTCCCTCCTGGTGGGGCTCCTTTGGGCCCGCGACTCGGCCGACGGGTGGCGCGAGGGCGCCGGCGGCGGGGCTGTAGTGGGCGGCGCCTGCGCGCTGATCGGGATCGCGATCTCCCTGGCGCTGGGCGACGTCACCGCCGCCGTCCTCGCCTTCGGCACGCTCTCCTCGGCGGTGACCGGCGCCCTGGGCGGAGCATTGGGCCAGCGGCTGGGGGGCTCGACCGCAGCGGCCGGGGGCGCCTGATGAGAGGCTGGCCGACGGTCGCGCTCTCGCTCGCCCTGGCCCTGGCGACCTTCCCGGCTCCGGCCCCGGCCCAGGACGGCGCGGTCGGTCCGGCGGCGTCGGTCGCCGACTTCGCGTGGATGGAGGGGACCTGGCAGGGGCCGGGTCCCCGGGGGGCCAAGGCGGAGATCCACTTCATGGCCCCCTCGGCCGGCGTGCTCCCCGCAGCCTTCCGGCTGGAGCAGGACGGGCGAGTGGTCGTGTTGGAGCTGGTCACGCTGGTCGACGAGGAGGACGGACTCCACATGTACGTCCGTCACTTCTCACCCGAGCTCCGGCCGATGGAGGAGGAGCACGCCATCGACCTCCGGCTCGAGGAGCGGCGAGGCGACCGCTTCGTGTTCCGGAACGTCCGGGACGGAAACCCGACGGTGACCGTGATGAGCCGGCAGGGCCCCGGCGCCTTCGTCTCGATGTCGGAGCTGGCCCGGCAGGGCGGGACGGCCGACACGATCCGGGTGGAGTACCGGCGGGCGGGCGGCTGACGGCGGGAGCGCGGCGGCGCGGGGTGGACTCGGACCGCTTGCCCCGTCGACCCCCGGCCGGAAGCTTGCCTGCCCCGTCACCGCCGGCCTCCCGCCCACGGTCCGAGGGAGAGGATCCCATGAACCGTCGTCCGATGCGTGCCGCCGCTCCCGCCCCGGCCCTCCGGCCCCACCGAGCCTGGCGGGACCGCGTCGCCCCCCTCCCGCTGGTCGCCGTCGCGACCGTCCTCGCCGTCGCCGCCTGCGACGTCGGGGCGGGTGACGGCACGGCTCCCGGCTCCACGGCCGACGGCGCGGCCGGCGACATCGACGGCGTGGTGACGGGCCCCGACGGCCCGGAGGCCGGCGTGTGGGTGATCGCCGAGACCCGGGATCTGCCCACCCGCTTCGCACGCATCGTCGTGACCGACGACGAGGGCCAGTACCTGATCCCCGACCTCCCGGAGGCGGAGTACGATGTCTGGGTCCGCGGCTACGGGCTGGTCGACTCCGAGAAGGTGCGGGCCGAGCCGGGCGAGACGCTGGAGCTCGCGGCCGTGCCGGCGCCCGACGAGGCGGCGGCCGCCGAGGTCTACCCGGCGGGCTGGTGGCTCGCCCTGCTCGAGGTGCCGGCGGCGGACGAGTTCCCGGGCACGGGGCCCGACGGCAACGGCCTGTCGCCGGAGCTGGAGACCCAGGAGGAGTTCCTCCGGAACATCAAGTCCGGCAACTGCATGGCCTGCCACCAGCTCGGCAACGAGGCCACCCGCGAGATCCCGGCCTCGATCCGCGAGGAGCACGACTCCAGCGTCGAGGCCTGGGCTCGCCGCATCCGGTCCGGCCAGGCGGGCGGATCGATGATCGGCTCGGTCCAGGCCATGGGCCGCGACCGGGTGTTGGGGATGTTCGCCGACTGGACGGACCGCATCGCGGCGGGTGAGGTGCCGCCCGAGGCGCCGCCCCGGCCAGAGGGCGTCGAGCGCAACGTGGTGATCACCCAGTGGGACTGGGCGGACCCGAAGGCCTATCTGCACGACCTGGTCTCCACCGACCGGCGCGACCCGACGGTCAATGCCGACGGGCCACTGTACGGGGTGCTCGAGCTGTCGGCCGACTACATGCCGGTGCTGGATCCCGTGCGGCACGAGGCCCGTCGGGTGCCGCTGGAGCCCCGCGACCCCGAGACACCGGTGGCGCCGGGCCAGAGCATGCCTGCGCCCTCGCCCTACTGGGGCGACGAGATCCTGTGGGACAGCCGGGTGAACGCCCACAACCCCATGATCGACGGCGAGGGCCGCGTGTGGCTCACGGCCACGGTCGCGCCGCCGGAGACGCCCGACTTCTGCCGCGAGGGTTCGGACCACCCCTCGGCTGCCGCCCTCCCCCTGGAGCGCTCCAGCCGGCACCTGGCGGCCTACGACCCGGAGACGGAGGAGCTCACCCACGTCCGCACCTGCTTTTCCACCCACCACCTCATGTTCGCCGAGGACGAGAGCAACACGCTGTGGACCAGCGGGCATCCCTCCGTCATGGGGTGGCTCGACACGCGTGCCTTCGACGAGACGGGCGACGAGGCGGCCTCGCAGGGCTGGACGCCGCTGATCCTCGACACCAACGGCAACGGCCGGCGGGACGACTACACTGAGCCCGACGAGCCCTTCGACCCCGACCTCGACCGCCGGATCACGCCGGGCTACGTGTACGGCATCGCGCCGGCGCCCGACGGCTCGGTGTGGGCGTCGATCCTCACCTTCCCCGGCGGCGTCGTGCGGCTGGTACCGGGCGAGAACCCGCCCGAGACGGCGCTGGCCGAGTGGTACGAGGTGCCGTGGGAGAACCCCGACGCGCCGACCGTCGGCTTCGGCCCCCGCGGCATGGACGTCGACCGGGACGGCGTCGTGTGGGCGCCCATGGCCAGCGGCCACATGGCGAGCTTCGACCGCCGGAAGTGCGAGGGGCCGCTCGACGGGCCCGACGCCACGGGCCAGCACTGCCCCGAGGGCTGGACGTTCCACCGCGAGCCGCTGCCCCAGATCCGGGGCGTCGAGGGGCCGGGCAGCGCCGAGGGCAGCTACTACACCTGGGTCGACCAGTTCAACGCCTCGGGCCTCGGCGCCGGCACGCCCATCAACACGGGCAATGCCAGCGAGGGGCTCCTCGCCCTCGTGGACGGAGAGTGGGTCGTCCTGCGCGTCCCCTACCCGCTCGGCTTCTACACGAAGTGGATGGACGGCCGGATCGACGACCCCGACGCCGGCTGGAAGGGCCGCGGCCTGTGGGCCAC
>CAZSKS010000078.1:0-10474 GCA_964607465.1 uncultured Gemmatimonadota bacterium
AACTCGTCCTGCACGATCTCGCGCCCCAGCCGGCCCATGCGCCGACGTAGCTCCGCGTCCTCCAGCAGACTCCGAAGCGCTCCCGCCAGCGCCGCCACGTCTCCCTTCGGCACGAGGAAGCCGTTCTCGCCGTCCCGCACGATCTCCCGGCAGCCCGGGATGTCGGAGGCCACGACGGGCCGGCCCGACGCGGCCGCCTCCAGCAGCACCCGGGGCAGGCCCTCGCCGTAGCGGGAGGGAAGGCAGACGACGGCGGCCTGGCGGAGGACCTCCGGCATGTCGTCCCGGTGGCCCCACCACTCCACCTCTCCGTTCCGGTCCCACCCCTCCAGGGTCTCCCGGGACACCGAGGCCAGGTTGCCCGGGTCCGGCTCCCCGGCCAGGACGAACCGCGCCTCCACACCACGGTCGCGGAGCCGTTCGGCCGCCTCGACGAATTCCTCCACGCCCTTGGTGTGGAGCATCCGGGAGGCGAAGAGGACCACGGGTGCGCCCTCGGGCTCGGGACGGGAACGGAAGCGCTCCGGGTCCACGCCGGATCCGCGGATGAGGCGCGTCCGGCCCCGGTCCAGGAGCCCCTCCCGGACGAACAGGTCCCGTCCCTCGGGATTCTGGAAGATCGCCACCTGGTTCGGATGGCCGAAGGCGACCCGGTAGCCGACCTTCATGGCCCCCTTCTGGAGCCGCCCCTTCAGACCCGTCCGGGTGAAGACGTGGCCGAAGCCGGGGACGGCGTTCACCACGGCGGGAACGCCGGTGAGGCGGGCGGCCAGGCTGCCGTGGGCGATGGGCTTGTAGGTCACGTGATGGACCAGGTCGGGGCGGAGCCGGCGGTACAGGCGGACGAGCGCCACCAGCGTCTCGGGGTCCTTCCAGGGGTGGAACCAGGGCCGGTAGACAGGGACCGGATGAAAGGAGAGGCCCGCCGCTCGCACGGTCCGGATCGCCTGCGCCTGGCGCCGGGGGGGCGGGGGCGGGGCGACCCGGCCGCTGCCTTCCCCGGGTCCCTCTTCAGATTGATCTGAAGAGGGCGGCAGGGAGGAGGAAGCCCCTCCCCCCTGCGTGGAGCCGCCCTCCGCCGGCGAGGGAGCTTCCTCCCCCGGCGCCGCCAGCCCCACCTCCCATCCCCGGGCCAGCGCCGCCTCGGCGATGGGCAGACGGTGGGAGACGAACCACCTGGGGTCGTTGTAGACGAAGAGGAGACGGGTCATGGCCCGCAGATCCGCATCAGAAACGGACGACGCCGACGAACCGGCCCTCGAACGGCAGGACGTCGTACTCGTGCCCCTCCCCGGTCACCAGGTCCCGGAAGAACGCGTCGTCCGAGATGTCGTCCATCACGAGCACGCCTCCCCCGTCCAGGTACGGTCGCACCCTCTCGACGGCCATCCGCCGACCCTGGTACGACTTGTCCGAATCGTAATGGAACAGATCCACGCGATCGACGCGATCCAGGATCCGGTCGAGGTTCGCCCGGTCGCCGCGGAGGTGGAGCTCCCAGGCGTCCCGGAGCTCCTCGGGCACCAGGAGCCCGATCATCTCCTCGGGGCGACGTCGTCGAAAATAGGGGAAGTCGCTGCTGTACAGCCGCCCGGCCCCGTTCCGTCGCAGCGCGTCGAGCACGGCTCTGGACGTGTACCCCACGGCCACGCCGGTCTCGACGACCACGCGGGGCCGGCACCACCGCACGAGGAAGTGCAGGAGAGGATAGCTTCCGGCCCCGTGGAAGCTCACGCCGGCACGCTCGAGAAGGTGCCGCGCCTCCCGCTCCAGCCGGACCGCGTATTCCGACGCCTGCCGCGCCAGACCCGGCTCCCGGGCCGCGGCCCACTCCTCCCAGTCTCCGGCGGTCGCGGACGCGCGGCACCACGCCCGAATCTCGGCCTCGTCGGGCCGGCCGGACACGGCGTTCACCAGGCGGCGAACCGCCTTGCGGACGAGCACGGGGAGATAGCCGGGCCTGACGGCGTTTCGGGCGAGGTTGCGGAAGCTGCGAAGGCCGGAAGGAGCCATCTCCGTTCGAGGTCGAGGCGTGCCGACGGGGTCGAGGCGTGCCGGGCAGACGCGTGCCGTGCCCGGGCCGGGCGAGACCCGCCCGCGGACCAATCTGCCGCCGGCGTGGGAGAGAAGCCAGGCGGGACGGCGACCGACGCCCGGGCCTCCGGCGCCCGGGCCGGTGCGTGGCGTCCCGCGAGCCCAGGGCCCAACTTACCGCCGTGGACATGCACTTCAGCGAAGACGGCAGCGTCAACCGCCGAAGCGACGGATCGCGGTCGCGCGCCAGAGACGGCGTCCGGGTGATCTACATCGCCGGCTCCGGCCGAAGCGGCTCCACGATCCTCGCCACCCTTCTCGGAGGGCATCCGGCCCTCCTCAGCGTGGGAGAGCTGGAGCGCCTTCCGAGCGACGGCTGGATCCGGAACGAGTACTGCGCCTGCGGCCGCCGGGCGGCCGCCTGTGATTTCTGGTCGGCCGTCCGGGAGCGCTGGGGGGACCTGGTCCCCGACGCGGATCCCTCCCGCCTAGTGGCGCTGCAGCGCCGCTTCACCCGCCGGCGGAGCCTGCTCCGGATGCTGCTGCCCGCTCTGACCCGCGGGGAGGCTTTCCGCCGCTTCGAGAGGGACACCGGTGCGCTGCTGCGCGCCATCGCGGACGAGGCGGGCGCCGACGCCGTCGTGGATTCGTCCAAGTCGCCCGTGCGAGCGCTCGCGCTGGCCCGGATGGAGACCGTCGACCTCCGGGTGGTCCACCTGGTAAGGGACGGTCGCGGCGTGCTGTCCTCGCTCAGGAAAGGCTACCGGAAGGACGTCCGGGGGGGCATCCCCCACGACATTCCCCCCCGCCCGACGTGGCGCGTCGCCGCCCTGTGGGTGCTCTCGAACCTCCTCTCGGAGGCCCTGCGGACGATGGTGGGGCGGGAGCGTTACGTGCGCATCCGGTACGAGGACCTGATGCGGGATCCTTCCGGGGCCCTGGCGTCGCTGGCGGGCGTGGTCGACCACGGGCTGGAGCCCATCGGCGAGCGGGCGGCCCGGGGCGAGGCTTTCTCGACGGGCCACACGATCGCGGGCAACCGGGTCCGCATGGAGGGAGAGGTGCGGTTGCGCCCCCGGGAGGGATGGCGGAACGGCCTCGAGGACCGGGACCGGCGGCTCTTCCGCCTACTGGCCGGACCGGTCATGCGTCGCTACGGCTACGGGCGAGAGGGCTGACGTGGCGCGCATCCACCTGTTCCTGGGCGGCCTCGGCGGCGGGGGAGCGCAGCGGCAATTCCTGCAGCTGGCCGTGGGCGCCAGGGAACAGGGCCATCGGGTTCGTCTGGGCGTCGTACAGCCCGGCGGGCGCTTCTGGGAGAGGGCGGAGGCCACCGGCTGCGTGGAGCCGCTCTGGCCGGAGCGGGCCCGGTCGAAGATGATCACCGCCTGGCGCTTCGCCACGGCCCACCGAAGACTCCGCCGGTCGGTGCGAGGGTTCGAGGCGGACGTCCTCTACACCGCCCTGTATCCGGCCAACTTCCTCGGCTGGCTGGCCGTGCGCGACGACGGCGCCCCCCCGCTGGTCTGGGGCCTCCGGGCGTCGAGGCTGCCTCCGCGCTGGCCTCGCGACCTCTGGATCCGGCTCGGAGCGGCGGTCTCCGAAAGTGTGGACCTGGTCATCGCCAACTCTCACGCCGGCCTCCGGGATCACGTCCATCGCGGGTTCCGGCCGCGCTCGGTGGCGGTGGTGGCGAACGGGATCGACACGGACCGCTTCCGGCCCGATCCGGACGGCAGGGAACGGATCCGGGAGGCATGGGGCGTCGCCCACGACGAGAGGCTGGTGGGGCTCGTCGGCCGCCTGGACCCGATGAAGGGACACGAGGACTTCCTGGCCGCCGCCGCCCGGGTCCGACTGGACCGCCCCGACGTCCGCTTCGTCTGCGTGGGCGACGGCCCGGCCGGCTACCGCCGGCGGCTGGAGGAGAAGGCGGAGGAGCTCGGCCTCGGCGACGGCGTCCACTGGGCCGGCGAGCACCGGGACATGCCCGCCGTCTATTCGGCCCTGGACCTCCTGGTGATGGCCTCCCGGCACGGGGAGGGCTTTCCCAACGTCGTCGGCGAGGCCATGGCCTGCGGGACGCCCTGTGTCGTCACCTCGGTGGGGGACGCGCCGGAGGTCGTGGGCCCCCTGGGTGAGGTCGTCCCGCCGGAGCGCCCCGACCGCCTGGCCCGGGCCATCGACGACCGGCTCCGGACGGTATCGGCATCGGGGCCCGTCCCCGAACGCGACGCGGAAGCCGGCGGGGGGGAAGCCGATCGGCTGCGCCGCAGGATCGCCGAGGAGTTCCCGGTCGACGATTTCGTGGACCACACCCTGGAGCTGCTCGAGCGGGTCATGACGGAGGGGAACCATTGACCAGCGTCCTGCACGTGATCAGCGGCCTGGGCCACGGGGGCGCCGAGCGGATGCTGCTGAAGGTGGTCGGGGGCCGGCGGAGCGCCGGCCTCCGGCACGCCGTCGTGAGCCTCACCCCCGGCGGGGCCCTCCGGCCGAAGCTTCGCGGACTGGACGTCCCCGTCCGCGACCTGGGGCTCCGCCGGCCTCCCTCCCCCCTGCGCCTGGCGCGGTTCGCCGGGCTGGTGCGGCGCCGACGACCCGACGTCGTCCAGGGATGGCTCTACGACGGCAACCTGGTGGCGTCGCTGGCCCGGTTGCCGGGGACCGGGAGGCCGCCGGTGGCCTGGAACGTCCGTCACTCCCTCCACGACCTGGCAAGGGAGCGGACGGCCACGCGGATGACGATCCGCGCCGGCGCCCTCCTCTCCTCCCTCCCCGCAGCGATCGTGTACAATGCCGTCAGCAGCGCGGAGCACCACGAGGCGCTGGGGTTCCGTCCCGACCGGAGGGAGATCCTCCCCAACGGCTTCGACACCGACCGCTTCCGGCCCCGGCCGGAGGCGCGACCCCGGCTCCTGGAGGAGCTGGGGCTGGCCGACGACGCCGGGGGGCGGACCGCGGCGGGCGACGAGGAGGGAGCGGCGGCGAAGCCCCGCCTGGTGGGCACGGTGGGCCGCGACCACCCGATGAAGGACCACCTCGGGCTGCTGGAGGCGGCGGCGCGGCTGGCGGAGGAGCGGAACGTCCACCTGGTCCTCGCCGGCCCCGGCCTGGAGCCGGGACACGATGCCCTGACGCGGGCCGCCCGCCGCCTCGGCCTGGAGGGGCGGGTGCACCTGCTGGGCCCCCGGGAGGACGTGCCCCGGGTCCTGGCCGCCCTGGACGTCTTCGTCCTCTCCTCCGCCTACGGGGAGTCGTTCCCCAACGTCCTGGGCGAGGCCATGGCGTGCGGCCTCCCGTGCGTGGCCACCGACGTGGGGGACACCGGCCGGATCCTCGGCGGCCACGGGGAGCTGGTGCCCCCGGAGGACCCCGAGGCCCTGGCCCGGGCCCTGGCCCGGCTGCTGGAGCTCGGACCCGACAGGCGGCGCGAGATCGGCCAGGGCGCCCGGCGCCGGATCGAGGAAAGGTACGCCCTGGAGGACATCGTCGGCGCCTACGAGGACCTCTGGACGCGCCTCGCCCGGGGGGAGGAGGCGCCGGGTTGAGTCGCAGGACGCCGTGCGAACCGTACTTCCCGACCGTGCCACCGGGGGAAGCCCCCCGACTGGAGAAATTCAGGGACCGAGGGTCCCGATCGGCAGAACCGCTACGCCGTCCTCGCGCACGTACCCATAGCCGGTTCCCACGATGACTCCCAGGGAAGCGGGCTCTCCGCACCTGGTTGTGTCGACGCGCTCCGCGAAGGTCAAGAGGCTCGACGCCGCTTCGTCCACCTGCCGGTGGCCGAGCTTGATCTCGAAGGCGGCCCAGCTCCCGTCGCCCGCCTCGACGACCGCATCCACTTCCAGCCCCGTATTGTCCCGGTACTGGTAGACTTCAGCGTCGGCAGCCTGGGCGTAGACGCGAAGATCGCGAACGACCAGCGATTCAAAGAGGAATCCGAAGAGGCGTATGTCCTCGAACAGGCGTTCGGGCGTCGCCCGGAGCGCGGCGACCGCGAGCGACGGATCGACGAAATGACGCTTCGACGATTTTCTCAGCCGCGACCTGGATCGAAGATGAGGGGCCCAAGCGGGCTGGTCCTCCACGATCCGAAGCCGTTCGAGGGCTTCGAGGTAGTCGCGGGCCGTGTCGTCGCTCAGTGGACCCTCCTCGCCTCCGGCGTCGACGGCCAGTGTGGTCGTCGCCGCATAGGTCGCCACGTTGCGCGCCAGCGATCGGAGCAGCCGCCGAACTCGTGCCGGATCGCGCCGGGTCCCGTCGACGCGACGAATGTCGGCGCGACAGATCTCCTCCAGGTAGTCACGGACCGCTTGCAGCGCTCCCTCGACGCCGCGGCGTAGATGGCCGGGCCATCCGCCGACGGCGACGCGCTCGGCGAGGTCTTCGACCGTGAGGTTCGAGTCGGCAGCGCCCGAGAGGGTTCGGTCGAGGATCTCCCGTACCGAGATCGAACCCGTGGAATGCCCTGTCTCGTACAGGGTCATCGGGCGCATCTGAAGGCGCGCGATCCTGCCCGCCCCGGTGTGCCGTGTGATGTCGTCGGCCGGAACGGCCGAGCCGGTGAGGATGAACTGTCCGGGCTCGTTGCGGTCGTCCACCGTCCGTCGGACGTGGTTCCATATGGCGGGTTCCAGCTGCCATTCGTCAATCAACCGGGGGACTTCGCCCTGGAGCACCAGCGAAGGGTCGACGGCTGCAGCCCGACGGGCGTTCTCGTCCACGTCGAGGAGCACCTCGCTCCTGGCGAGCTGTCTCGCCGTCGACGTCTTGCCGCTCGCCCTGGGGCCTTCGATGAGGACGGCCCCCTGGGAGAGCAGACGATCCCCCAGGAGCGTGTCGAGAATGCGGTCTCTATATTCGCGGCCCATGGCTGTTCCGACGGGTGCACGTGGGCGATCTTCCCCCGGTTCCACACGGGTTCCAGGACAACGAAAACCCACGGTAGGCCGGCCAACAGGACGATCACAACAAGTTCGCTCGTGGAATCATAACGATATCAATCGGTCAAATGCAACAGTTATCATCAGCATATCGCAACGCTAGCGATCGGTATATTGCAATAAGTGGCGGGGACCCGAGGACGCGAGCCCGGAGCAACCGCCTCCCTGTCGCCCGACGCCGGGGCCGGGCCGCATATTGTGCCCCTGCGCATGTGTCCTCACCCGCACCCGACCGTCCGTGACCGGCTGCCCAGCCCGGAGCCCATGACCCCGACACCCACCGACGCGCCATGTGCGGCATAGCCGGCGTCCTCCGTCCCGGGACGACCGAGGACGAGTGGCGCCGGTGGCTACCGGCCCTCTCCGACCGGATGGCGCACCGGGGGCCGGACGACGAGGGGCAGTGGTACGACGTCGACGCCGGCGTCGGCCTCTCCCACCGCCGGCTCAGCGTGATCGACCCCTCCCCCGCGGGCCGGCAGCCCATGGCTTCGGCCAGCGGCCGGTTCATCCTGGTCTACAACGGGGAGCTCTACAACTTCCGGCGGCTCCTGGGCCGGCTCGACCTCGCCCCGGAGGAGCTCACGAGCCGGTGCGACACCGAGGTGCTGGTGGAGGCGCTGGAGGCGCTGGGGGTGGCGGCCGCGGCCGAGGTTTCGGTGGGGATGTTCGCCTTCGGCGCCTGGGACCGGGAGCGGCGGTCGCTTCATCTGGTGCGGGATCGGATGGGCGTGAAGCCCCTCTACTGGGGCGAGGTCGGTGACGCCTTCGCCTTCGCCTCGGAGCTCGCCCCCCTCCGCGAGCTGCCGGGCTTCGACGGCGCGATCGACCGGGAGGCGCTCGCACTCTACTTCCGTCACGGCTACGTGCCGGCCCCACGGACCATCTACCGGCGGATCCGGAAGCTGGAGCCCGGCCGCGTCCTGACGGTGACCCGCCGGGACGACGGATCGCTGCACCGTGAGGAGCAGGCCTACTGGAGCCTGGCGGAGGTGCGGGCCCGGGGCCGGGCGGAGCCGTTCGACGGCTCGCCGCGGGAGGCCGTGGACCGGCTGGAGGCGCTCCTCACCGACGCGGTCCGCGACCGCACGGTGGCCGACGTGCCCCTGGGCGCCTTCCTGTCGGGCGGGATCGACAGCTCCACGGTGGTGGCGCTCCTCCAGTCCGTGCTGGACCGCCCCGCCCGCACCTTCACCATCGGCTTCCGGGAGGACGCCTACGACGAGGCGGGCCACGCCCGGGCCGTGGCCGAGCACCTGGGGACGGACCACACTGAGCTGGTCCTGGAGGCGGAGGAGGCCCGGTCGGTGATCCCCGACCTGCCCGGGATGCACGGCGAGCCGTTCGCCGACCCCTCCCAGATCCCCACCTACCTCGTCTCCCGGCTGGCCCGGCGGGACGTGAAGGTGAGCCTGTCGGGCGACGGCGGGGACGAGCTGTTCGCCGGCTACAACCGCTACGCCCGGGCCCGGGACCTGTGGTCGAAGGTGACGGCCCTGCCCCGACCCGTCCGGGCGGGGGCCTCGGCCCTCTTCCGGACCGTGCCGGACCGGGCGTGGGACGCGGGCCTGGGCTGGTTGTCGGACGCCCTGTCGGGCTACGGCCGCTCCGGGCCGCTCTCCCACAAGCTGGGCCGGGCGGCCGGGTTGCTGGCCTGTGAGTGCCCGGCGGCGCTCTACCGTGAGATGTTCCGCTACTGGGGTCCCGGGGACGGGATCCTGGCCGCTGACGACGGGGGGAGCACCCCGGACGGCGGGAACGCGCCGGAGGCGTGGGGCGGGGTGGACCCGGCCGGGGATCGCCACGAGGCCGACGGCGCCGGGGACTTCACCGGGTGGATGACGTACGTGGACGCGGTCACCTACCTGCCGGACGACATCCTGGCCAAGGTGGACCGGGCCAGCATGGCGGTGAGCCTCGAGGCACGGGTGCCGCTGCTGGACCATCGGGTGGTGGAGTTCGCTTTCTCGCTTCCCACCGACCTGAAGGTGCGCGACGGCAAGACCAAGTGGGTCCTGCGGAAGGTGCTGGCCCGCCACCTTCCCGACCGGCTCGTGCGCCGCGACAAGCAGGGCTTCGGCATGCCCGTCGGCCGGTGGCTGCGGGGGCCGCTGAGGGACTGGGCGGAGGAGCTGCTGGCCGAGGACCGTCTGCGGGCCTCGGGCCTTCTGCGGGCCGGACCCGTGCGCCGCCGGTGGGAGGAGCACCTCTCGGGCCGGATCGACTGGCAGTACCACCTGTGGGCGGTCCTCATGTTCCAGCAGTGGCTGGGGGAGCAGCCGTGACCCTGCCGGACTTCCTCGTGGTCGGGGCTCAGCGGGCCGGCACCACGTGGCTCGACGCCCGCCTCCGGTCCCACCCCGCCGTCTATCTGCCCGAGCGCCGGAAGGAGGTGCATTTCTTCGACCGGTATTTCGAGCGCGGCGTGGGCTGGTACGAGAGCTTCTTCCCGGCGGAGGAGGTGGCCGCGCGGTACGGGGCCATCGGGGAGATCAGCCCCGCCTACCTCTTCGAGCCGGAGGTGCCGGAGCGCATACGACGTGTGGTGCCGGAATGTCGGATCGTGGCGATCCTGCGGGATCCCGTGGACCGGGCCTACTCGCAGTACGGGCTGGCCGTCCGTGACCTGGCCGAGGACCGGAGCTTCGAGGCCTACCTGCGGGACCATCCCCGGGTCCTCGAGCGGGGGCGCTACAGCGTCCAGCTCGAGCGCTACCTGGAGCGATTCCCCCGGGAGCGGATCTTCGTCGGGCTGTTCGAGGAGATGGTGGAGGACCCGGGAACGTTCTTCCCTCGGCTCGCCCGGTTCCTGGAGGTCGACCCGGCTCCCCTCGCGGGAGAAGGGGCCCACGGCGGGGACCGGGGAAGGGAGGCCGGCCCGGGCGCCTCCGACGGAACGGAGAAACGGCACGCTTCCTACCGGCCCCGCTTCCCCCGGGCCCGGGCCCTGGCCCGGCGGGTGGGCGGCTGGCTGCGGCGCCGGGACCGCGACGGAATCGTGGAGGCGGCGAAGTCGCTGGGCGTCGGCCGCCTCTTCGGGCGAGCGGGGGAGCTGTCGCCCATGGACGAAGACACCCGACGCGAGCTCCGGGCCCGCTATGAGCCCGAGGTGCGCTACCTGGAGGCGCTGCTGGACCGCGACGTCTCGGACGCCTGGTGGGGGAGGAGGGAGGGATGACCCGATTCGCGTTCGGAGCCAACTGGCGGGACTTCCTCGAGGTGCTGGACGAGGAGCGGATCCGGGAGGCCGAGCGCTCGCTCCGGGAGATGCTGGAGGTGGACTCGCTGGAGGGCCGGTCCTTCCTGGACATCGGCTCGGGCAGCGGGCTCTTCAGCCTGGCGGCCCGGCGGCTCGGCGCCTCGCCCGTCCACTCCTTCGACTACGACGACGACTCGGTGGCCTGCACCCGGGAGCTGCGGCGGAGGTACTTCCCCGACGACGAGAGCTGGACCGTGGAGCGGGCCTCGGTGCTGGACGAGGACTACGTCCG
>CAZSKS010000079.1:0-10093 GCA_964607465.1 uncultured Gemmatimonadota bacterium
ACGCCGAGCTAGCTCCGGCGCGGGGCCCGTCGGCGGCCGCCCGCGGGGCCCCTCGGCGCCCGGTCGCCGGGCCCGTCGGCGCGCGCCGCGGGACCCGTCGGCGCTCGCCGCGGGACCCGTCGGCGCTCGCCGCGAGACCTGCGGGTCCGGAGCCCGTCGCCGGTCCGTCCGCCCCCCTCGCCGCCGCGCGGCGACCCCCGCCGCCCCGGCGCGCCACTGGCACCGTGCGTGCAGGAACGGTTGCCCGACGCGCCGGGGCGTCCGACGCCCCTCGCCTGCATCCGACGCGACAACGGACCGGCACTCCAGACACCATCACCCGAAGAGGGGAGACCGAACCATGGCGGACCAGCTGATCCACTACGAGGCGGAGGACGGCGTGGGCGTCGTCACCCTCGACGACCCGCCCGCCAACACCTACACCTACGAGATGATGCGCCAGCTGGACGAGGCGATCCTCGAGGCCCGCTTCGACGAGGACGTCCACGTCCTGGTGCTCCGGGGCGCGGGGGAGAAGTTCTTCTCGGCCGGGGCGAACATCCAGATGCTCCAGGAGTCCGATCCCCACTTCAAGTACTTCTTCTGCCTCCACGCCAACGAGACGCTGAACCGGCTGGAGCAGAGCCCGATGCTGGTCATCGCGGCCCTGAACGGCCACACGGTGGGCGGCGGGCTCGAGATCGCCCTGGCCTGCGACCTGAGGATCGCCCGGAAGGACGCCGGCAAGATCGGGCTGCCCGAGGTGAACCTGGGCGTGCTGCCCGGCACGGGCGGCACCCAGCGGCTGGGACGCCTGCTGGGGAAGTCGAAGGCCATCGAGATGATGGCCGAGGGCGGCACCTTCTCCTTCGACGAGGCGCTGGACGCGGGCCTGGTGAACAAGGTCTGGGAGGGGGAGGACTTCTTCGACCAGGTGCTGGAGTACGCCCGCGGCTTCACGCCGCCGGCGAAGGCCTCCAAGGCGGTCGGGGGCATCAAGCGCGCCGTGTCCAGCGGCTGCGAGGTGCCCTTCTCCGAGGGGCTGGCCATCGAGCGCGAGCTCCAGCAGCAGCTCTTCCAGTCGGACGACGCCCGGGAGGGGCTGGCCGCCTACGTGGAGAAGCGAGAGGCCGAGTTCGCGGGGAAGTAGCCGCGGCCGGGTTCGGCGCCCGTTTTGTGAGCGGCGGCACGGATGCCTCGGGGCGGCGCCCTCGCAGAACGTTCGTCCCGCCCCCCTCCGACCCTCTGGTCGTACGTGCCGCCTGTACGTACGTACGACCAGAGTGTAGTTGCAGCGTAGCGTACACCCGACGAGGAGCCCCATGGAACTCCGCACGAAGCTGCTGATCGACGGAGACTGGGCGGAGGGGCAGGACACCTTCGCCGACGTGAACCCCGCCACCGAGGAGGTCATCGCCGAGGTCCACGAGGCGGGGCCCGACCAGGTGGACGCCGCCGTCCGCTCGGCCCGACGGGCCTTCGAGGACGGATGGCGGGACCACGACCCCCACCGCCGCTCGGAGCTGCTGTGGCGGCTGGCCGACCTGATCCAGGAGCACGCCGACGAGCTGGCCGAGGTAGAGACCCGGGACAACGGCAAGCCGGCCTTCGAGTCGGGCAAGGTCGACCTGCCCTCGGTGGTGGAGAACTTCCGCTACTACGCCGGCTGGGCGGACAAGCTTTCCGGCGAGACGGTGCCCGTCTCCGGGCCCTTCCTCAACTACACCCTGCGGGAGCCGATGGGCGTGGTCGGGGCCATCGTCCCGTGGAACTTCCCCCTGTCGCTGGCCGCGTGGAAGGTGGCCCCTGCCCTGGCCTGCGGGAACGCGGTGGTGCTGAAGCCCGCCGAGCAGACCCCGCTCACCGCCCTGCTGCTGGGGGAGCTGGCGCTGGAGGCCGGCTTCCCGCCGGGCGTGCTGAACGTCGTCCCCGGCCGCGGCCGGCCCACCGGGCAGGCCCTGGTCGAGCACCCCGGCGTGGACACCATCGCCTTCACCGGCTCGGTGGAGACGGGGAAGACGGTGATGAGGTCCGCCGCCGAGAGCCTGAAGAAGGTGTCGCTGGAGCTGGGCGGGAAGTCGCCCAACGTGGTCTTCGCCGACGCCGACCTGGAGGCCGCCGTCCGGGGCGCGACAACGGGCATCTTCTACGGCAAGGGCGAGGTGTGCGCCGCCGGCTCCCGCCTCTACGTGGACCGGGCGGTGAAGGACGAGTTCATGGATCGGCTGGTCGAGCGGACGGGCAAGATGCAGCCCGGCGATCCGACCCATCCGAAGACGCGGCTCGGGCCGCTGGTCTCGAAGGACCAGCAGGAGAAGGTCCTCTCCTACATCGAGGCGGGCCGGGAGGAGGGGGCGGAGCTGGTGGCCGGCGGCGAGCCCGCCACCGTCGACGGCAAGGGCTACTTCGTCCAGGCCACCGTCTTCGACGACGTGGACATCGACATGAAGATCGCCCGGGAGGAGATCTTCGGCCCCGTCCTCTCGGTGCTGGACTTCGAGGACGTGGACGAGGCGGTGGCGAAGGCCAACGAGACGATCTACGGCCTGGCCGCCGGCGTGTGGACCCGGGACGTGGGCAAGGCCCACCGCTTCGCGCGGGAGGTGAAGGCCGGGACGGTCTGGGTGAACACCTACAACCGCTACGACAGCGCCTCCCCCTTCGGCGGCGTCAAGCAGTCGGGCTTCGACCGCGACCTGGGCCGCCACGCCCTGGAGAAGTACACGCAGACGAAGAGCGTATGGGTGGCGCTGGACTAGGCGGCGAGAGGGCTCCGGCGCACCGGTCGACCCGACCCGGCGGGCGAGCCGGGGACCGGTCGTGCGAGCGGGGCGCGCGCCCCGGCGAGCGAGCCGGAGGTCGACCGTGAGCGGGCGCGGCGACCGCGATCCGGTCGTCCTCGGCGCCGTCCGCAGCCCCGTGGGCCGCCACGGCGGCGACCTGGCCCGGATCCGGCCCGACGACCTGCTGGCGCGGGTCATCGAGGGCCTGGTGGAGCGCACCGGGGTGCCCACCGACCGGGTCGAGGACGTCATCATGGGCTGCACGAACCAGGCGGGGGAGGACAACCGCAACGTGGCCCGGATGTCCTCCCTGCTGGCGGGCCTGCCCATCGAGGTGGCGGGCCAGACGGTGAACCGGCTGTGCGGCTCCGGGCTCCAGGCGGTGGTCTCGGCCGGACACGCCGTCCGGGCCGGCGAGGGCGACCTCTTCATCGCCGGCGGCGTGGAGAGCATGAGCCGGGCTCCCTGGGTCACCCTGAAGCCCGAGGAGGGCTTCCCCCGCTCGGACCCGGTCAGCGCCGACACGACGGTGGGCTGGCGCTTCACCAACCCCGAGATGCCCGAGGAGTGGACGATCTCCCTGGGGCTCACCGCCGAGAAGGTGGCCGAGCAGCACGGCGTGAGCCGGGAGGAGCAGGACGCCTTCGCCCTGGAGAGCCAGCGTCGGGCGGCCCGGGCCTTGGAGGAGGGCCGCTTCCGGGACGAGATCGTTCCCATCGAGGTGCCGGCCGGCCGCAAGGGCCGGGAGACCCGGGTGGTGGAGGCCGACGAGCACCCGCGACCGGGGGTGACGGCCGAGAAGCTCGCCCGCCTGCCGACCGTCTTCAGGGAGGACGGCACCGTGAGCCCCGGCTCCGCCTCGGGCATCAACGACGGCGCCGCCGCCGTGCTGGTGGCGAGCCGGGCGGCGGCCGAGGAGCTCGGCCTGGAGCCCCTGGCCCGGATCGGGAGTTCGGCGGTGGTCGGGGTGGACCCCTCCTGCATGGGGCTCGGTCCCATCCCCGCCACACGGAAGGCGCTGGAGCGGGCCGGCCTCGGGGCCGGGGACCTGGAGCTGGTGGAGCTGAACGAGGCCTTCGCCGCCCAGGCCCTGCCCTGCATCCGCGAGCTGGGCCTGGACCCGGAGATCGTCAACGTCAACGGCGGGGCCATCGCCCTGGGCCACCCGCTGGGCTGCACCGGGGCGAAGCTGCTGACGACGCTGGTCCACGAGATGCGCCGGCGGGAGGTCGACACCGGCCTGGTCACCATGTGCATCGGCGTGGGCCAGGGCATCGCCACCGTGGTCCACCGGGAGGGATCGTGAGGGAGGGCGACGAGCGGCCGGCCGACGAACGGGTCCTGGTGGACGTCGAGGACGGCGTCGGCACCCTCACCCTGAACCGCCCCGAGAAGCTCAACGCCTTCGTGGGCGACATGCGCGACCGCATCGCCGACGGCCTGGAAGAGCTGGCCGGCGACGAGGACGTCCGGGTCATGGTGGTCACGGGTCGGGGCCGCGCCTTCTGCGCCGGCGCCGACGTCGGCTACCTGTCCGAGCTGGTGGAGGAGCAGCGCATCGGGGAGGGCCGGGCCCTGGTGGAGGCGGGCCGGCGGGTGGCCCGCACCCTGGTGGGGTGCCCCAAGCCGGTGATCGCCGCCCTGAACGGCCCGGCGGCCGGCGGCGGCGCCAACCTGGCGCTGGCCTGCGACCTGAGGGTGGCCTCCGAGCGGGCTTCCATCGGCCAGACCTTCAACCGCATCGGCCTCCACCCCGACTGGGGCGGCACGTACTTCCTCCCCCGGCTGGTGGGCCACGGGGTGGCCGCCGAGCTGATCTTCACCGGGCGGATGGTGGAGGCCGAGGAGGCCCGGGAGCTGGGCCTCTTCAACCGGGTGGTCCCCCACGAGGCCTTCCGGGAGGAGGTGGCCGGGCTGGCCCGCTCGCTGGCCGACAAGCCGGCGCGCCCGCTGCGGCTGGCCAAGGAGGCGCTGCGCCGCAGCCTGGCCTCCGACCTGGACGCCATGCTGGACTACGAGGTGGAGGCCCAGGTGGAGTGCTTCCGCTCGCCGGAGGCCCGGGAGGGCGTCCGCGCCTTCCTCGAGAAGCGCGACCCCGACTTCCGGGCGGCCGAGGGCGGGGACGACGATGCGCCCGCCGCCGGGGACGACGGAGACGACATCACGTGAACCGCACCGAGCAGGAGACACGTCGAGGCCATGGCTGAAGAGATCGAGCTGCGGGAGGCGCGGCCGGAGGACCTGGACGAGCTGGTCGCCCTGTGGGCGCACTACCTGCGCGCCCACCGCGAGAACCCCGCCTACCGGATGGCGAAGGCGGGACTCGAGCGGCGCAGGGCCCGCTTCCGGGACCACGTCATGGGCGAGGACTCGGCCGTCTTCGTCCTGGCCCGCGAGGACGGGGGGCTGGACGGCATGATCACCTGCTTCGCCGAGGAGAACCATCCCTACTTCCTCCCGCCGAAGTACGCCCGTATCCAGACGCCCTTCGTACGCCCCGATGCCCGGCGCAGGGGCCACCTGAAGAAATTGCTCGCGGCCGCCTTCCGGTGGGCGCGGGAGGCCGAGCTGACGGAGGTGAGGCTGGTGACCGCCGCCGGCGACGTCGTCGGCAACGCCCTGGCCGAGGAGCTGGGCTTCGAGGCGGTGGAGGTGACCCGCCGCAAGCCCGTCGACTGGCGGCGGCCGCCCGACGCGCAGCTGGAGGACTGACCCTGGAGCGCCCCCCGCGGGAGGAGTGACCATGGACCGCGCCGAGATCGAGCCCACCCCCCCCGCCGGCCCCGTCTGCGTCGTCGGCGCGGGCACCATGGGCCACGGCATCGCCCAGGTGGCCGCCATGGCGGGCTACGAGGTCCGCCTCCAGGACGTGGACTCCTACGCACTGGACCGGGCGAAGGAGCGGGTCCGGGAAAACCTGGACCACGGCGTCGAGCTGGAGAAGGTCGAGCCCGGGGAGCGCGAGACGGCCCTGGAGGGCCTCTCCACCGTCACGGACCTGGCCGCGGCCGCCGAGGGGGCGGGGATCGTGGTGGAGGCCGTCCCCGAGCGGCTGGAGCTGAAGCAGCGGGTGCTGGACGACGCGGCCGGCGTCGCGCGCCCGGACGCCCTCCTGGGCTCCAACACCTCCTCCCTCTCCATCACCGACCTGGCCGACGGGCTGGCGGCACCCGAGCGCGTCGTCGGCGTCCACTTCTTCAACCCCGTCCACATCATGGAGCTGCTGGAGGTGGTCCGGGGACGGGAGACCTCCGGGCAGACAGTGGCCCGGGCGCTGGGCTTCGGCGAGAGGATCGGCAAGACGCCCATCCTGGTCGAGGACTCGCCCGGCTTCGCCTCCTCCCGCCTGGGCGTGGCCCTGGGGCTGGAGGCCATCCGGATGGTGGAGGAGCAGGTGGCGAGCCCCGAGGACATCGACCGGGCCATGACGCTGGGCTACCGGCACCCCATGGGCCCGCTGAAGCTCACCGACCTGGTGGGGCTGGACGTCCGGCTGGAGGTCGCCCGGTACCTGCACCGCGAGCTGGGCGAGCGCTTCCGCCCGCCCGAGCTGCTGGAGCGCATGGTGGAGGAGGGCAAGCTGGGCAAGAAGAGCGGCGAGGGCTTCTACGAATGGTGAGACGGTGCGAATCGAGACGGCGCGAATGGCGAGACGGCGGCGCGCCGGGCCGGGCTCGCCGGCGCCGGAGCGCCTGTCGACGACGATGAAAGGAGATCCGACGTGTCCGACGTGCTGACGACCGAGAGGCTGGACGGTGGGGTGGCGCTGCTCACGGTGAACCGCCCCGACAAGATGAACGCCCTGAACGGCGAGGTCCGCTGCGCCCTGCTGGGGGCGCTGGAGGAGCTGGAGGGCCACGACGACGTCCGGGCGGTCGTCGTCACCGGGGCCGGCGAGAAGGCCTTCATCGCCGGCGCCGACATCGGCGAGTTCCGGGACGCCCGCCCCGTGGAGCAGTACCGCTCCATGCAGGACGGCGACGTCTACTCGGCGCTGGAGGCCTTCCGGAAGCCCGTCGTCGCCATGATCAACGGCTTCTGCCTGGGCGGCGGCTGCGAGCTCGCCATGGCCTGCGACATCCGGATCGCCGCCGCGGAGGCGAAGCTCGGTCAGCCCGAGATCAACCTGGGGCTCATCCCCGGCGGCGGAGGCACCCAGCGGTTGCCCCGCCTGGTGGGCGAGGGCCGGGCCATGAAGATGATCATGACCGGGGAGATGGTCTCCGGGGAGGAGGCCGGACGGATCGGGCTGGTGGACCAGGTGGTGCCGCGGGAGAAGCTGCGGGAGTCGACGCTGGAGATGGCCCGGGAGATCGCCTCCAAGAGCCCGCTGGCCCTCCAGGCCGCCAAGGAGAGCATCCTGGCCGCCCGCCGCACCTCGCTGGACGAGGGGCGGAAGTTCGAGCGCGGCTGGTTCTCCCTCCTCTTCTCCACCGACGACATGGAGGAGGGCGTGAGCGCGTTCCTGGAGAAGCGGGAGGCGGAGTTCACCGGCAGCTGAAGGCGGCGGGAAGAGGCCGGCGGGTCGCCCGGCTCGGCGTCGGGCGGCGGACCGCACCGGATCAGGCGTCGGGCGGCGGACCGTGCGGCCTCCGCCGACCGCGCCGCCGGGCGTCAGCCGGAGGTCAGGAGGTCAGGCCTCCGTGTCCGGGAGCACGCTCACGTACTTCCGGCCGCCCTTCTTGCGGGAGAAGGTGACCACGCCGTCCGCCAGGGCGAAGAGCGTGTCGTCGCCGCCCCGCCCCACGTTGCGGCCGGGATGGATCGGCGTGCCCCGCTGGCGGACGATGATGTGGCCCGCCTCGACGGACTCGCCTCCGTACTTCTTGACGCCCAGGTACTGCGGATTGCTGTCCCGGTTGTTCCGGGTGGCGCCCTGTCCCTTCTTGTGAGCCATCGGTCTACTCCTCCTGCTGCGACTCGATTGCGTCCTTCACGTCGGACTTGAGGATGCGGCCGTCCTTGCCGGTCCCCTCGATGCCGGTCACGTCCAGCCCGTGCTCCTCGGCCAGCTCCCGGGCGGCGCTGGTGATGTCCACCTCGTCGGGGATGACGGCCCCGGCCCCGTCGGCCGCGGCTGCCTCGTCCGCCCCGTCGGCCTCTGCCGCCTCGTCCCCGGCTTCCGCCGCCTCCTCTTCCTCCAGCTCTCGGACCGCCTCCTGGACGTCGGACTTGAGGATGCGGCCGTCCTTGCCGGTCCCCTCGATGCCCGTCAGGTCCAGGTCGTGCTCCCCGGCCAGCTCCTCGGCCGCGGAGGTGATGTCGATCTCCTCGGCGGCCTCCGGCTCCGGCTCGGCCTCCTGGGCCGCCGGCGCCTCCTCCTCGGCCTCGACCGTCTCGGCCTCGGCTTCCGTCGGCTCGGGCGCGGGCTCGGGGGTCGGCTCGGGCTCCCGCTCGGCCGGGGCCGGCGCCGTGGCGTCCTCCAGGTCCACCTCCACGATGCGGACCTCGGTGTAGGGCTGGCGGTGGCCGTACTTCCGGCGGTAGTTCTTCCGCCGCTTCCGCTTGAAGACGATGATCTTGTCCTCGCGGCCGTGCTCCACGACCTCCACGCTGACCGACGCGTTTTGGAGCGTCGGCCGGCCGACCAGGATGTCGTCCTCGCCGCGCCGGGCCAGCAGGACCCGGTCGAACGTGACCCGGTCGCCCGGCTCGGCGTCCAGGCTCGGTAGCTTGAGGGTGGCGCCGTGCTCGGCGCGCCACTGCTTGCCCTTGGCCTCGAAGATGGCGTACATGCTCTCGTCGTCTATGGGAGGGAACTCGCTCGTCTCGTCGGGGAACCCGGGGGCTCCCGGGGCCGCCGCCCGCGTCCGCCGGCGGCGCGGGACCGTCCGGTGCGACCTGAGCCTTATATGCTACCGCCGGGCGAGGGTTTCCGTCAACTTCCGTGCCGGGTCAGGCCACGGCGTACTTCGAGGTCACGTCGGTGGCCGCCGGGGACGCCAGGAGCCGGTACTCGTCCAGGCTCATCAGCGGGTCGTCGCGAATGTCCAGCTCCACGCCGGACTCCTCCCGCATTGCCTTGAGGAACTCCGGCTCCTTCTCCAGCAGGTAGAGGGCGACCTCCGGGTGGACCCGGACGGTCAGCTCCCGCTTCTCGCCCACCGTCCCCGCCCGGCGGACGGCCCGCTCGATGCGCCGGACCACGGTCTCGGGCGACAGCACCCGGCCCGTGCCGTCGCAGGCGGGACACGGCTCGGTCATGGCCTGGAACAGGCTGGGCCGCACGCGCTGGCGGCTCATCTGCATCAGGCCCAGCTCCGAGATCCCGAAGACCTTCGAGCGGGCCCGGTCCCGCCCCAGGTGGGTCTTCATCTCGTGGAGGACCCGCTCCCGGTTCTCCATGTCCTCCATGTCGATGAAGTCGCACACGATGATCCCGCCCACGTCCCGCAGCCGCAGCTGACGGGCGATCTCCCGGGCGGCGTCCAGGTTCGTGCGGAGGATCGTCTCCTTGGGGTCCTTCTTGCCGGTGTAGCGGCCCGTGTTGACGTCGATGGCCACCAGCGCCTCGGTGTGGTCGATGACGATGTGGCCACCCGACCTAAGCCCCACCTTCCGGCTGAAGGCGCCGCGGATCTCTTCCTCGATCCCGTACTCATCGAAGATGGGCAGCTCGCCCGTGTAGTGCTTCACCCGGTCCAGCAGGTCGGGACTCACCTGGCCCAGGTACGACTTCACCTCGTGGGCCAGCTCCGCCGAGTCCACCACCAGCTCGTCCACCTTCTCGCTGAAGGTGTCCCGGATGATGCCCGAGGTGAGCTTGGCCTCCTGGTAGACCAGGGCCGGCGCCTGCATGCCCTCGGCCCGCCGCTGGATCTTCTCCCAGCGCTGGCGCAGGGAGTCCAGCTCCTGCTTGAAGGTCTTCTTGTTCAGCTCCTCGCCGACGGTGCGGATGATGACGCCGCCGTCCTTCCCCTCCAGCAGCTCGCGGCCCAGGTCCCGGAGCCGGTCCCGCTCGTCGTCGTCCTCGATCTTCCGGCTCACCCCGACCCGGGAGCTGTAAGGCATGTAGACCAGGAACCGGCCGGGAAAGGAGATCTGGCGGGTGACCCGTGGGCCCTTGCCGCCGATGGGCTCCTTGGTGACCTGGACCAGCACGGCGTCGCCTTTCGACACCACGTCCTGGATGGGGGGGTGCCGCCGGCCGCCGCCCCCGTCGTCGCCCTCGTCCTCGTCCCCCGGCTTCGCGTCGGAGGCGTGGAGGAAGCCGGACTGCCCGGTGCCGATGTCGACGAAGGCGGCCTGGATGCCCGGGAGGACGGCCTCCACCCGGCCCAGGTAGACGTCGCCCACGATCCGGTCCCGGTCGGGCCGGTCGTGCATCAGCT
>CAZSKS010000080.1:0-10060 GCA_964607465.1 uncultured Gemmatimonadota bacterium
TTCGGCAACGCCGACCGCTTCGACCACGACAGCACCCTGGTGCTGCGACGCTCGGAGGACAGCGTCGCGGCCCGGCGGCTGGCGGACTCCCTCGGCGTGGCGCGCGTCACCGCCCGGCCCGATCCGGACCTCTACGTGGACGGGACCGTCATCCTGGGGCCCGGGTGGCGGGACCTTCTGGAGGCCCGACGGGCCGCCGAGGGCGCCGGGCTGCTGGAGAGCGTGCGGGAGAAGCTCGGGATGTGAGCGTCGGCGGCCGGGGGAATCCCCGTCCCGTCGGGCCGCTCGGGCACCTGCCACCCGCCCGGATGGCCGTCCGGGGCACCGCCCCCCGATTCAGCCCTTCGCGCTCTCCCCCTCCTTCTTCTCCCGGCTGAGCTGGCCGCAGGCCGCGGCGATGTCCCGCCCCCGGGGCTCGCGCACCGCGGCGCTCACGCCCTTCCGGTGCAGCGTGCGGGCGAAGCCGGCGATGCGCTCCTCCGGGCTCGGGCTCCAGTCCCGGTCCGGTATGGGGTTCCAGGGGATGAGGTTCACGAAGCAGTCCAGCCCCTCCAGCAGGTCGGCCAGCTCGCCGGCGGTCCCGTCGCTGTCGTTGATCCCGTCGATCAGCGTGTACTCGATGCTCACCCGCCGGCCCTTCCGCTCCTGGTAGGTCCGGATGGCGTCCATCAGCTCGGGCAGCGGGAAGCGCCGCTCGATGGGCATCAGCTCGGCCCGCGTCTCGGAGTCGGGGGCGTGGAGCGAGACGGCCAGGCCGAACTGCTCCGGCCGCTCGGCCATCTCCAGGATCCCCGGCACCAGCCCCACCGTGGAGACGGTGATCCGCCGGGCGCCGATCCCGAACCCCTCGTGCAGCACCTCCAGGGACCGGAAGACCGCCTCGCGGTTGGCGAACGGCTCGCCCATCCCCATGTACACGACGTTGGTGATGCTCCGCTCCATCTCCTCCCCGGCGAAGCGCGCGGCGTCGCGGAACTGGGCGGCGATCTGCGCCGGCGTGAGCTGGCCCTCGAAGCCCATGGAGCCGGTGGCGCAGAAGCGGCAGCCCAGCGCGCAGCCGACCTGGGAGGAGAGGCAGAGGGTGAGGCGGTCGGAGGTGGGGATGAGGACCGACTCCACCTGCCCCCCCTCCTCCAGGGTCCACAGGTGCTTCACGGTGCCGTCCTCGGAGCGGGCCGTCCACGCGGCCTCGAGGGGCGTCAGCGAGAAGCGGTCCGCCATCGCCTCCCGGAGGCTCTCCGGGAGCGTCGTCATCGCCTCGAAGGAGCGGGCCTTCTGCTCGAACACCCAGTTCTCGACCTGCTCCACCCGGAAGGAGGGCTCGCCCCGCGCCTCCATCCAGGCCCCCACCTCGCGGCGGAGCGCCGCCGGCGGCAGGGCCAGGAGATCGGCCGTGCCGGTGGGCGCAGCGTCCTGGGTCAGGGTCTCGGGGGTCATGGGGGCGGCTTCGCTTGCTGGCGTCCCGGTGCGTGCGGTACTTTCTGGCGCATCTTGTACGCGACACCCGCGACCTCCGTTCCCGCGGCTCCGTCCCGACGGCGGGGTCGGAAGGAGGGAGGCGATCCGACGACGACCCGGAACCGGTCGACCTGCCCCGGCGCATGAGTCCATGGAGAGCATGGCGTGCGCCGGTCCTGTGGGCGGGCCTGATCCTGGTCGCCACGACGGTGCCCCTCCCCTCCAGGAGCCTGCCCAGCTCCGACCTCCCCCTGGACAAGGCGGCCCACTTCGGGCTGTACCTCGGCCTCGGCTGGACCGTGGGGCGGTCCCTCGTGCTGAGCGGCGCCCGGGGGTTCGGCGCGCGGATCGCGGCCTGGATCGGCGGGCTCCTCTTCGCCGCCGTGGACGAGGCGCACCAGGCGCTGGTGCCGACGCGGGTCACCTCGCTGGGCGACTGGGTGGCGGACGCGGCGGGCGTGACCGTGGGGCTGCTCCTGGTGACCGTGCTCCTGACCCGCCGCCCCGCGGGGGAGTCGGAGGGACGCGGGGACGTGGAGGAGCGGGGACCCGGCGAGGTGGAGGACCGGGGATCAGAGAGATGACACGGGCGGCGACAGCCGGCGCGATGCGAGCGCGGACCGGAGCCGGAGCCAGGACCGGAAGGACGTAGAGCGTGGGGATCGAAGCCACATGCAGGGGGAGGACCGGAGGGATGAGCCGAGCCAGGACGAGAGCGTTGCACCGGGTGGAGGCATGACGACGAGCACCGGGACCGAGAAGTCGACCCGGGAGACGAGGGCCACGGCCCTGCGCGACGCCGCGTGCGGCCGCCTGGACGCCTCGTGGGCCGGGCGGACCGTGGCCCTGGCGGGCTGGGTCCACGGTCGGCGCGACCTGGGCGGGGTCCTCTTCGTGACCCTCCGGGACCGGACCGGGCTGGTGCAGGTCGCCTTCGGGAGCGACTGGGCCGACGAGCCGGTGCGGTCCGCGGCCCAGCGCCTGTCGCCGGAGGACGTGATCCGGGTGCGGGGCGAGGTGACCCGCCGGCCCGAGGAGGCCGTGAACCCGGAGCTGGCCACCGGCGAGATCGAGCTCCACGCCACCGGGCTGGAGCGCCTGAGCGAAGCCGACGACCTGCCGATCCTGGTGGCCGTCCCGCCCGAGGAGTCCCTCCCCTCCGAGGAGCTGCGACTCCGCCACCGCTACCTGGACCTGCGCCGGCCGGAGATGCTGCGGAACTTCGAGGTCCGCCACCGGGCGGTGGCCGGGGCCCGGGCGGCGCTGGACGAGGAGGGCTTCCTGGAGGTGGAGACGCCGCTGCTGACGCGGCGGACCCCGGAGGGCGCCCGGGACTACCTGGTGCCGAGCCGCGAGCACCCGGGTCAGTTCTACGCGCTGCCCCAGTCGCCCCAGCTCTACAAGCAGCTGCTGATGGTGTCGGGCTTCGACCGCTACTACCAGCTCGCCCGCTGCCTGCGGGACGAGGACCTGCGCGCCGACCGCCAGCCCGAGTTCAGCCAGATCGACGTGGAGATGTCCTTCGTCGACCGGGAGGACGTGTTCGGGGTGTGCGAGCGCATGCTGGCCCGCATGTGGCGCGAGGCCGCCGGCGTCGAGCTGGAGCTCCCCTTCCCGCGTATGCCCTGGGCCGAGGCGATGGAGCGCTTCGGCACCGACAAGCCGGACCTCCGGATCCCCTGGGAGATCCAGGACTTCTCCGACGTCCTCACGGGCCTCGGCTTCCGCATCTTCGACGGCGCCGTGGAGGCCGGCGGACGGGTCCGGGGCGTGGCCGTGGAGGGCGGCGCCGACCTGAGCCGCTCGGACCTGGACGCCCTGAACGACCTGGCCCGGGAGCACGGGGCGAAGGGCGCCCTGTGGCTGAAGGCGGGGGAGGACGGCTGGTCCGGGCCCCCGGCGAAGGTGGTCGACGAGGCGACGGAGCGCCGCCTCCGGGAGGAGCACGGCGTGGAGCCGGGCGACCTGGCGCTGCTCGTGGCGGGTCCCGACCGGGAGAGCTCGCCCGCGCTGGACGCCCTCCGCCGACGGGCCGCCAGCGAGCTGGGGGCGGTGGAGGAGGGCGCCCACCGGTGGCTCTGGGTGACCGACTACCCGCTGTTCGAGGAGGATCCCGAGACCGGCCGGCCCGTCCCGACCCACCACCCGTTCACGATGCCCGACACCGACGACCCCGGGCGGGTGCGCGAGGCGCCGCTGGAGGTCGGGTCCCTGGCCTACGACGTGGTCTGCGACGGCCACGAGCTGGTGAGCGGCAGCCTGCGGTGCCACGATCCGGCCCTGCAGTCGGCCATCTTCTCGGTCCTGGGGATGGAGGCGGAGGAGGCGCGCGAGCGCTTCGGCTTCCTGCTGGAGGCCTTCCGCCACGGCGTGCCGCCCCACGGCGGCTTCGCCCTGGGCCTGGACCGGACCGTGGCGCTGATGGTGGGCACCCCCTCGATCCGCGACGTCATCGCCTTTCCCAAGACCACGGCGGGGCGGGGGCTCCTGGAGGGGTCGCCCTCGCCGGTGGACCCGGAGGAGCTGGAGGAGCTCGGGCTGCGGCCGGCCCGACCGACCCACGAAGGAGACGCGACCCCGTGAGCCAGACATCGTCCGGGACGTCGTCGGAGGACGCCGTCCAGCACCGCCTCTCCGCCGAGGGCGCCGACCAGCTCCTGCTGGCCGGCGTCAACGACGCCCACCTCGAGACCGTGGCCCGGCTCTTCGACTGCGACGTGGTGCTCCGCAGCGACGAGCTGATCCTCAGTGGCCCGGAGGAGGAGGTGGAGAAGTGCATTCCGGTGGTGGAGCGGATGCTGGAGCTGGCCCGGATGCGCCGGTCCTTCACCGAGGCCGACGTGGAGCAGATGGCCGACGAGTCGGCCGCCGGCAAGCTGAAGGCGAAGGAGCCGGACGCCGAGGAGGAGGAGCTGGTCCTGCCGGCGGCGCAGAAGGTCATCCGGCCCAAGTCCGCCGGTCAGCGGGAGTACGTGCGGGCCATGCGGGACCACGACATCACCGTGGGCATCGGCCCGGCCGGCACGGGCAAGACCTACCTGGCGGTGGCCATGGCCGTGGCCGAGCTGTACCGGAAGCGGGTGCGCAAGATCATCCTCACCCGCCCGGCCGTGGAGGCCGAGGAGGCGCTCGGCTTCCTGCCCGGTGACATCCGGGAGAAGATGGACCCCTACCTCCGTCCCCTCTACGACGCCCTGGAGGACATGCTGCCCCCGGAGCGGGTCGGACGGGCCATGGAGGAGCACACCATCGAGATCGCGCCGCTGGCCTACATGCGCGGCCGGACCCTGTCGGACGCCTTCATCATCCTGGACGAGGCCCAGAACGCCACGACGGCCCAGATGAAGATGTTCCTGACCCGGCTGGGGCTGAACTCCAACACCGTCATCACCGGCGACAAGACCCAGATCGACCTGGCGCGGCGGGAGGACTCGGGGCTGCTGGAGATCGAGGCGATCCTCCGCCACGTCGAGGGCATCGCCTTCGTCTACCTGGACGAGCGCGACGTGGTGCGCCATCCCCTGGTGAAGGAGATCATCCGGGCCTACGCGGAGGGGGGAGGGGGCGCCCCGGAGGACGGGGGCTGACGTGACCCCCGGCCCCACGGACGAGTCCCCGGCCGGCGGCTGGCGATCGGCCCTCCGGTCGCTGGACCGCGCGCCCGACGCCGGCTGGCGCTCCCGGCTGATCCACCACGGCACCCGCGTCCTGATCCTGGTGCTGGCGGCGGCCGTGCTCCCCGTCCTCTTCCCACGCTCCCCGCTGCCCCGCTTCTCCCACCTGGAGGAGGGGATGGTGGCCGAGGAGGACGTGATCGCCGAGTTCTCGTTCCCGGTGGAGAAGTCCGACGCCCGGCTGGCCGAGGAGCGGCGCGAGGCGGAGCGCGGCGTCCTGCCGGTCTTCACCCTGGAGCCCTCGGCGGCCGACAGCGCGGTGCGACAGACCGAGGCCTTCTTCGCCGCCCTGGACAGCGCCGCCGGGCCGGGGGGCGACACCGCCGCGGTGCGGAGCGTCGCCCGGGAGCGCGGGCTGGAGCCCGGAGCGGGGCAGGTGGAGGTGCTGGCCGATCCCGAGCGGCGGCGAGCCCTGCGGGAGGCCCTCGTCGGCTCCTTCCGGAGCCTGCTTCCCGACGGGGTGGCGCCCAGCTCCCACCTCCGGGGCCTCTCCTCCGATCGGGTCGTGGTCCGCGGGTCGGGGGGGGACCGCCGGGTCGATCGGGACTCGCTGACGACCCTCGGCAGCTTCTACGAGAGCGCCGGCCGGCGCGCGCCCGACCGGCTGGGGGCGCCGGGGCTCCAGCTCTTCCAGGCCCTGGCCGTCCGCTTCGCCGAGCCGACGCTGCGGCTGGACCGGGCCGCCACCGAGGCGGCCCGCCAGCAGGCACGGGAGGCCGTGGAGCCCACCGCCGGCCACGTGCTCCAGGGCGAGCGGATCGTGACGGCCCACGAGCGGGTGGGCGAGGAGGAGATGCAGAAGCTGGAGGCCTACCGGGAGGAGCTCCAGAGTCGGGGGATGGCCGACACCCGGGGCATGCTGCTCCGGAGCGCCGGGGCCGGCGTCTACGGGCTCGGCCTGATGGGAGCGCTGGGGCTGGTGCTCCTCCTGTATCGGCCCGCCGTCTACCGGGACCTGCGGGGCTTCGGGCTGGTGGCGGGCCTCACCATTGCCGTGCCGGTGGCGGCCAGCTTCGTCGCCGGGGCCGGCACGGCGGCCGCCCTGGTCCCGGTGGCCTTCGCGGCCGTCCTGGTGGGTGCCCTGTACGACGGCCTGCTGGCGCTGGTGGTGGCCGGCGTCGTGGCCGGCCTGCTGGCGGCCCAGCCGCCCTTCGCCAGCACGACGGCCACGTTCCTCACCGTGGCGGCTGGCGCGGCGGCGGCTTTCGGCGTCCGCAGCGTCCGCCGTCGGACGGACAGCTGGATCCTCATCGCCATCATCGCCGGGACCTACGCCGTGGGCGGCGCCGTCCTGGGGCTCATGCTCTCCCTACCGGTGGAGCGGGTGGTGGCGCTGGCGGGCTGGGGGACGGCCAACGCCACGGCGTGCACCCTCCTGGCCGTGGCGCTGCTGCCGGCCCTGGAGACATTCACCGGCATCACCACCGAGCAGACGCTGCTGGAGCTCTCCGACCTGAACCGGCCCATCCTCCGGCGGCTGTCGCGGGAGGCGCCCGGCACCTACGCCCACTCCATCAGCGTCGCCAACCTGGCCGAGGCCGCCTGCTCGGCCATCGGGGCCGACGCCCTGCTGGCCCGGGCGGGCACGTACTACCACGACATCGGCAAGATGGCGCGGCCCCAGTTCTTCATCGAGAACCAGCCGGTGGGCCGGAATCCCCACGATCGGCTGCCGCCGGAGAAGAGCGCGGAGGTGATCCGGGCCCACGTGAGCGAGGGGCTTCGTATGGCCCGGGAGGCGCGCCTTCCCGAGGCGATCCGGGACTTCATCCGGGAGCATCACGGCACGACCACGATCGGCTATTTCCTGGAGAAGGCACGGCGGAACGGGGACGAGGACACGCCGGAGGCCGACTTCTGCTATTCGGGCCCGAAGCCCCGCTCGAAGGAGACGGCGGCGGTCATGCTGGCCGACGGGGTGGAATCGGCGGCGCGCACGCTGTCGGATCCCTCCCCCGAGCGGATCCGCGAGCTGATCGACGGCATCGTCGACGCCCGTCTGGAGGCCGGCGAGCTGGACCGCGCCCCGCTCACCCTCCGGGACCTGGACCGCATCAAGCGGGAGTTCGCCCGGGTGCTGTCCGGGGTCTACCACCACCGGATCGACTATCCCGGCGGCACGCGGCCGGAGGAGGAGGAGCGCGGCCGGCCGCAGGCCGGGGACGAGCTCCGGCCGGGATCCGACGCCGGCGACGAGGCCGCGGGACGGCGGGCGGCGCCGGAGGGGGCGTGACCACGGGCGACCCCGGCGCCGGGGTCGTCCGCCTCCACCTGAACGGCGTGGAGCCCTGGGAGGAGGAGCTCCCGGGCCTCGAGGAGGATCTCCGCCGGGCCGTCCGCCTCACCCTGGAGACGGCGGGCGACGACGTGGCCGGGGAGCTCTCCGTCACCTGCCTGGACGAGACCGGCATCGCGGAGCTGAACCGCGAGTGGCTCGACCGCGAGGGGCCCACCGACGTCCTCGCCTTCGAGATGGGCGGCGAGGGCGAGCTGCTGGGGGACGTCTACCTCTGTCCCGCCGTGGCCCGGCGGGCGGCCGGGGAGGCGGGGGTGCCCTTCCGGGAGGAGCTGACCCGGCTGGCCGTCCACGGCACCCTCCACGTCCTGGGCCACGACCATCCCGAGGAGGGCGACCGCTGGTCCTCGCCCATGTTCCGGCTGCAGGAGGAGCTGGTGGCACGGGCGAGGGAGGAAGGCTAGCCTTCGGACGCCCGGCCCGCGCCCCGTCGCGGGCGCGGCCGCCCACGCTCGAGCGACGCGGGAGGAGAGAGCCGTGCTGCGGCGCCTGATGTCCAGACTCCGCCGGTACCTGGTCACCGGCCTGATCGTCGTGGCCCCGCTGGGCGTGACGGCCTGGGTCCTCCGCTGGCTCTTCCTGCGGCTGGATTCCATCCTGGGCCGGTACCTGTCCACCGTGGGGGTGGAGCCCTTCCCGGGGATTGGCCTCCTCGTCCTGGTGGTGCTGCTGGTCTTCGTGGGGTGGATGCTCCGCTGGGCCCTGGGCCGGAAGCTGGTGGGCTGGTGGAACTCGGTCCTCTCACGGCTGCCGCTGACCCGGACCATCTACAACGCCTCCTCCCAGATCGTCCAGACCGTGCTGGCGCGCAAGGAGAGGCTCTTCCAGCGCTGCGCCCTCATCGAGTATCCGTCGCCGGGCTCCTTCAGCCTGGCCTTCGTGACGGCCCGCTCGCCGGACGAGATCGAGGAGCGCATGGGGACCCGGGCCATCACGGTCTTCCTCCCCACGGCGCCCAACCCCGCCTCGGGCTTCCTGCTGATGCTCCCCGCCGAGCGGGTCCACGTCCTGGAGATGAGCGTCGAGGAGGGGCTCAAGCTGGTGCTTTCCATCGGCGCGGTGGCCCCGGGCGACGACGCGCGGCACGTCACGGGGCTGGACCTGGACCGCCTGATCCGGGAGGCGGAGGTGGAGGACGCGCCCCGGTCGGGGGGACGCCGGCGGTGGGGGCGGGGCTCGCGGCCGGCGGAGGGGGAGGAGACGCAGGAGGAGCCGCGGCCGAAAGGGGAGGGAGGCGAGGACCCGGTGGACGGCGGTAACCGCCAGGCCGGGGAGGGAGAGCGTCCAGGCGGTGGCGAGGACCCGGTGGACGACGGGAAGGAGGGGGAGGGGTGAGCGAGAGCGAGGGGGAGGAGATCGAGGCCCGGCTGCCGGAGGGCGCCGGCCCCGAGGCCCTCCGGGAGTACGCCGAGGGCCTCCATCCCAGCGACGTCGCCGACCTGCTGGAGCACCTGGACGAGGAGGCCCGCCTCCGCCTCCTGAACCACCTGTCGGCCGAAGTGGCATCGGAGGCGCTGGCCGAGATGGAGGAGGTCGAGCGGCCCGGCGAGCTGCTGGCACTGCTGGACCCGGACCGGATCGCCCAGCTGGTCTCCGAGCTGGCCAACGACGACGCGGCCGACCTCATCGGCGAGCTGGAGCCCGACGAGCAGGCCCGGGTGCTGGCGTCGGTGGAGGACGCCCGCGACATCCAGGAGCTCCTCCACTACCCGGAGGAGACGGCCGGCGGCCTGATGACCCAGGAGCTGGTCGCCGTCTCCTCCCGCCTGACGGCCGCCGAGGCCCTGGAGGACCTGCGCCGCCAGGCCCCCGAGGTCGGCGAGTTCTTCACCATCTTCGTCGTGGATCCGGACCGGCGCCTGCGCGGCGTGGTCAGCCTCCGGGACCTGGTGCTCAGCGACCCGGACCGGCCGATCCTGGAGATCACCGAGGACCCGCCCGCCGTGGTTCCGGTGGACATGGACCAGGAGGACGTGGGTCGGATCCTCTCCCGCTACAACCTGGTCTCCATCGGCGTGGTGGACGCCCGGGAGCGGCTGGTGGGCCGGGTCACCTTCGACGACGTGATCGACGTGATCGAGGCCGAGACCACCGAGGACATCCTCCGCTTCGCCTCGGTCTCGGAGGAGGAGGAGGTGAAGGGCGGCACGCTGGACGCCGTCCGCAGCCGGCTGCCGTGGCTCACCGTCAACCTGGGCACGGCCGCCCTGGCCGCCAGCGTCGTCTACCTCTACGAGGGCAGCATCGCCGTCATGCCCATGCTGGCCGTCATCATGCCCGTCATCGCGGGCATGGGGGGCAACGCCGGGACCCAGGCCCTGGCGGTGACCGTGCGCCGGATCGCGCTGTCGGACGAGACGCTGGCCGAGCGCTGGCAGGTGGTGGGGAAGGAGGTCGTGGTCGGCCTCATCAACGGCCTCGTCCTGGGCCTGATCGTGGCCGGCGTCGGCTTCCTGATGGACGACCGGCCCGCCTTCGGCCTGGTGGTCATGCTGGCCATGTGGGGCAACCTGGTCGTCGCGTCCAGCATGGGCGCCTTCATCCCCATCCTCCTGGAGAGCCTGGGCATCGATCCGGCGGTGGCCTCCTCCATCTTCGTCACCACGCTGACCGACCTGTGCGGCTTCTTCCT
>CAZSKS010000081.1:0-9894 GCA_964607465.1 uncultured Gemmatimonadota bacterium
GCTGCTATAGCGGAACCCGGCCGAGCACCATTCTCCTCCGTACGTCTCCATGTAACTGGCCCGGTCCCAGTCCTTGAACGCGGGGACGATCGCATAGCGATCCTCATATTCGAGCGTATGACGCGCGATGTTCTCCGGGACCATCACCTCGTGCAGCTTCTCACCAGGGCGGATTCCGACCTCCTCGATCTCGCAGTCGGGACAGATCGCCTCGGCCAGATCGACGATCTTCATGCTCGGTATCTTGGGCACGAATACCTCCCCGCCCGCCATACGCCCCAAACTGCTCAGGACGAAATCTACCCCTTGCTCCAGCGTGATCCAGAAGCGTGTCATCCGAAGGTCGGTGATGGGAAGAACCCCTTCTTTCCTCTTTTCAAGGAAAAACGGGATCACACTGCCCCTGCTTCCCACCACGTTGCCGTACCGAACGACGCTGAACCTCGTCCCGTGAGGTCCCGAATAGTTGTTCCCGGCCACGAACAGCTTGTCCGAGCACAGCTTGGTCGCCCCGTAGAGGTTGATGGGATTGGCAGCCTTGTCCGTGGAGAGCGCGATGACCTGAGCGACCTCACGATCGATCGCCGCGTCGATGATGTTCGCGGCTCCCATCACGTTGGTCTTGATCGGCTCGATCGGATTGTACTCGGCGGCGGGAACCTGCTTCAGAGCCGCCGCGTGAACGACGACGTCGACCCCGTCGAAAGCCCGGTAGAGGCGGTTCTTGTCCCGAACGTCGCCGATGAAGTACCGCATGCAACGATGCTCGTCGGGGGAGAACCGGGCCTTCATTTCATATTGCTTTAGCTCGTCCCGGCTGAAGATGATGAGGCGGCGGGGTTCGTACTGGTTGAGGACCATCTCCGTGAACTTCTTGCCGAAGGAGCCAGTCCCGCCGGTGACGAGTACGTTCTTCCCATTCAGGTCAACCATCTACGTCCACCTATCCATTCAATCCGACTCCATTTCGAGAAGCGTCCCCGGGTTGGCTCCGGCCGAGACAGAGTTCAGGTCATTCTTCCAGCCTACGTTCTCCGGCTCCTGAAAGTCGACGGCGGCTACCCGCACCGGAAGACCGGTCCCTCGACATCGCCTGAGGATCCGGTCACGGGCGGCCGGCTCAGGATCGGAGATCGCAATCAGGATCTCTTGGGCCGAGCAGTCGCTGCAGATACGCTCGAGCTCCTCGCCTGCCCCCATTACTCGAAGGCCGTGCACGATCCGTCCCTTCTTGGCCGGATCGTCATCCACGAAGCCTACCGGCTCAAGCTCCAGATCGGGATTCTGACGTATCTCGCGAAGCGCAAGGTAGCCGGCGTCCCCGGCACCGTACAGTAGAACCCGCCGACCGCCCTGGCGTCGGGCGCCAAAATAGCCCTTGAGGCCCCGGAAGCCTCCTCGAATAGCCGCCAGCGACATCGTGGCCAGCAACCAGTCGATGATGAAGACGGAGCGCGAGAAGCCCTCGAATCGGAACGCGACCACCAGCCCGACCACGAGCAGCCCCGAGGCCAGCGTCGACGCCTTGCCGACCTTGATCAGCTCCTGGGAGCCCGCGTACCGGAGTAGACCCCGGTAGGCCCCCAACAAGTACAGGGTCACCAGCTTGACCAGGACGACCACCGGCAGGATCGTCATCATCCGGCCCAGATGCTCCGGGGCGAGCCCTTCCTCGAACCTCAGGTAGTGCGCCACCACGAAGGACCCCACCACCAGCAGCAGGTCCGCCACCAGGACGGCGATCTCCCGCTTGTGACGTAACACGGCCCTGAGTGGCACGCGCGCCTCAGCTTCTTCTTCTGGCTCCCCGCCGCCAACCACCTCGCGGGATTGATCTTCGACAAAGGCCTCCCCCGTGGCTTGCCCCTCGCCTGTCTCCTCCCTGCCAGGCCGCTCGATCCCCACCTCCGATAGGAACACCCCGAACACCGCCAGCGCCACCGCCGCCAGCGCCGCCACGGCCAGCGTCAAGTAGACGTTGAAGAGCTGGAAGGCCACCGCCAATGTCGAGAAGCCTGCCGCCACCCCGTACAGCGTCCACACCGCCCTCCGTTCCGACAGCCCCAGGAACACCAGCCGGTGCGAGCTATGGTCGCGCCCACCCTGGGCAATCGACCGTCCGCCGGCGATCCGCTTCAGCGTCACCAGCGTCGTGTCCAGGATGGGCACGGCCATCAGCGCCGCCGGCACGGCCAGCACGGCTGCCGTCCCCGACGCGCCCGCGCCCGGTTGCCCCATGGCCAGGGCGGCCACCGCGAAGCCCAGGAGGAGTGAGCCCCCGTCCCCCATGAAGATCCGGGCCGGGGGGTGGTTGTAGACCAGGAAGCCGGCCGCCGCCCCGGCCACCGCCAGCGCCGGCCCCGCCTCGGGCCACGATCCCGCCACCCCGGCCAGCACGGCCACGGTGGCGGCGGCGATGGCGGCGATCCCCGCCGCCAGGCCGTCCATGTTGTCCAGCAGGTTCACCGCGTTGGTGATCCCGATGACCCACAGGTAGGTGAGGGCGGCCGACAGCCAGAAGGGCCAGGCCGGGGCCAGCTCCCAGTCCGCCACCAGCAGCACCGTGGCACCGGCCACCTGGGCCAGCACCTTGGCCACCGGCGAGAGGCCGTTCAGGTCGTCGGCCAGCCCCAGCAGGAAGAGCAGCGTCCCGCCGGCGGCCAGGGCCCAGGGCCAGCCGGCGGCCGGGACCAGCGCCCACCCCGCCACCGTCCCCGCCCAGATGGCGATCCCTCCCATCAGGGCCGTGGGGTCCTCGTGCCAGCGGTCCTCGGTGGGGCGTGCCACCCAGCCCGCCCGCCGGGCCAGGCGGATGACCAGGGGGGTGAGGGCGACGGTCAGCAGAAACGCCCCCAGGCCGCTGGCCAGGGGGCGGGTCCACGCCGGAAAGGCTGTCGTCAGCTCGGGAGGCAGCACGGGGTCGTCGATCGTCCGGGTGGAGGAGAGGGAACCACGCCGAAGGTCCCCCCTGGCGGCGCCCGGCGCAAGATCCGGCGGCGGGGCTCAGCCCACGGCGGCCTGCTTCGCCTCCGAACGCGCCGCCGTCGGCGTCTCCTCCCCCGAGCGGTAGTAGTCGATCACGTCCCGCAGGATGTCGTCGATGTCGTGGCGGGGCTCGAAGCCGATGGCGTCCCGGATCTTCCCGATGTCGGGCGTCCGGCGGCGCATGTCCTCGAAGCCCTCGCCGTACACCTCCTCGTAGGGCACGTGCTCGACGCCCGAGGAGCTGCCCGTCAGCTCGATCACCTTCGCCGCCAGCTCGTTGATGGTGATCGTGTGGCCGTGGCCGATGTTGAACACCTCTCCCTCGGCCTCGCCCGTCTCCATCAGCCGGGTGGCGGCCCACACGGCGTCGTCCACGTGGGTGAAGCTCCTCGACTGCTCGCCGTCGCCGTGGACGGTGAGCGTCTCGCCGGCCAGGGCCCGCTTGACGAAGTTGGGCACCACCATCCCGTAGCGGCCCGTCTGGCGCGGCCCCACGGTGTTGAAGAAGCGGACCACCACCAGCTCCAGCCCCTTCTCCTCGCGGTAGGCCAGGGCCAGGAACTCGTCGAAGGCCTTCGAGCAGGCGTAGGCCCACCGCTTCCGGCTCGTGGCCCCCATGGTGCGGTCCTCGTCCTCCGTCAGGGCGTGGATGTGGCCGTTGTTCTCCAGCGTCTTGCCGTACACCTCGGAGGTGGAGGCCAGGAAGACCTTCTTTCCGTGCTGCGCCGCCAGGTCCAGGACGATCTCCGTGCCCCGGACGTTGGTCGTCAGCGTCTCCACCGGCTCCTCCATGATGAGCTTCACGCCCACGGCGGCGGCCAGGTGGTAGATGGCGTCACAGTCGCCGACGAGCTTCTCCATCAGCGGGTGGCTCAGGATGTCCCCCTCCACCAGCTCGAACTTCGGGTGATCGGCCAGGTGGGCCACGTTCTCCGGCCGGCCGGTGGAGAAGTTGTCCACCGCCAGCACGTCGTGGCCCTGCTCCAGCAGGTGCTCGGAGAGGTGGGATCCGATGAAGCCCGCGCCGCCCGTGACGAGGTATCGCACTTGGTCAGCCTCCTGTGGTGATGCCGCTGGTGATGTTGGCGTGCCGTGCTACAGAGCGCTGTTCTACAGACGAGCCACGCGTCGAAACGTGACATCGGGCGGTCAGGCGCCGGTCAAGCTGCGCCCGACCCCGTGGGTCCGTCCCGTGATGTTTCTTGGGGTGGGGCCGCCCCCGGTGGGGTGGCACCGCGCCGCCGGCCCCCAATCTATGCCTTCGCCCGTACGGGTCCAGCCCTCCCGCCCCGGAGCCCGATCCTACGCCCGGGCCTGGTCCACCGGCAGGGTCATGGACCACACGACCTCGCCTCCCTCGCCGATCCACTGCAGCAGGTCGCCCCGGTCCAGGGGCTCGCCGTCCAGGCGCCGCAGGACGGGCCCGGGGCCCGGCGCGTCCGGCCGGTCCGGCATCGAGTCCTCGATGCGCACCGCGTCCACGCCCAGGCCGCCCTCCTCGCCGTGGCGCAGGTCGGTCACCCGCCACTCGCTTCCGTCCGCCCTGAGCAGGCGGCAGATGGTGCCCCCGTGGTCCATGTCCGCATGTATCATGATGTCCGTTTCCTGGCTCGTTCGTCGTCTCCCCCGTGCCGCCCGGCGCCGTATACCGGTACATGAATCGTGCCCTCTCTCGGCGCGCGGCAGGGGGAGGGCTCAGCGTCCCGAAGCCGCGGGGCTTCCGGCGGGGCGGCCGCGCCCGGAGCGGGCCCGTGGCTGCGGCCCGCACGGTGCCGGCGGCGTCTCAAAACGCCACGATGACCGCACGGTCCGAGGGGTGGCCGACGGCCGGGCCCGGGCGGCGACGCACGGCGCGC
This sequence comes from uncultured Gemmatimonadota bacterium, assembly GCA_964607465.1. Taxonomy (GTDB): domain Bacteria; phylum Gemmatimonadota; class Gemmatimonadetes; order Palauibacterales; family Palauibacteraceae; genus CAYVFM01. The sequence continues at coordinate 4,842 of CAZSKS010000081.1, forward strand.
GAGGGCGCGGATCGCCGCGGGGCGGAAGCTGGAGGGTGACGTCATCTGGCTCGCTCTGGTACCGATCCGGTCGGATCGGCGGGACACCCGCAGTATAGGGAAGGCCCGGCGGGTTGGCCAGGGGGGGCGCGTGGCGTGGACCGGACGGCGGCGCTATCATGGTCGTGCAGGGAGGGGACGATGACCGAGCCCGGGCGCAGGAGCGGGTGGCGAGATTGGAAGGCCAGGTCACCGTCCTGGTGACCGTCGTCGGCACCCTCGTCACGGCCCTCTTCGTGCGCTGACGGCTCGCGCGCCGAGGGCGGTCTGGGTCCGGGACAGCGAGGCTGGAGAAGCCCCGAACAGGCGGCCCGGGCGGGCGGGCCACCCTGTCGCCCGGAGCTCCCACCCTCCCTACATTGTCCCCGCCATGAGCCTTCGCCCCCCCGACACCACCCCGGACGCCCTCGCCGCGCAGCGAGCGGCCCTGGCCCGCCTCGGGCCGGAAGGCCGGCTCCGCGCCGCCCTTGAGATGAGCGAGTCCGTCCGCGCCGTCCGGCTCGCGGGCCTCCGCTCGCGTCATCCCGACGCCCCCGAGGCGGAGCTGATAGCGCGCTACGTCGCCGACGCCCACGGGATCCGGCTCGACCGGACGCCTTGACGCTGGAGGCGTTCCTGCGGCGGGTGGCCTCCCTCGTCGAGGAGGCGAGGATTCCCCACATGCTCACCGGCTCCCTCGCGGCCGCCTACTACGCGCGGCCCCGCGCCACTCGGGACGTCGACCTCGTGATCGCCGTCTCCCTGGACGAGGTCGACGGGCTGGTTCGGAGGCTCGAGGCCGAGGGGTTCTACGTCAGCGCCGAGGCCGCCCGGGAAGCGGTCCGGATCCGGGGCCAGTTCAACGCCGTCGATCCCGACTCGGGCTGGAAGGTGGACTGGATCGTACGGAAGGATCGTCCTTTCAGCCGCCGGGAGTTCGAGCGGCGGCGGCGCGTGGAAATGATGGGCCTCGAGCTGCCGCTGGTCACGCCCGAGGACCTGATCGTGGCCAAGCTGGAGTGGTCCCGGAAGGGAGAGTCCGAGCTGCAACTGCGGGATGCCGGGGCGATTCTGGACCAGCGCGGCGACGAGCTCGACCGCGCCTACCTGGAGCGTTGGGTCGGCCGTCTCGGACTCGAGAAGGAGTGGGCCCGGCTGCGGGAGGCGTCGGACCCGGCGGACGAGGCGTAGACCGCCTCCTACGCGCTCCGGGCCTGGTCCATCGGAAGCTTCATCGACCACACCACCTCGCCGTCCTCGCCCAGCCAGTGGAGCCGGTCCCCCCGGCCCAGCAGCTCGTCCTCCAGGCGGCCGGGCGACGACCCGTTCCCCCTCGGCGACCCGTTGGAGGACGCCGACGGCTCACCGTTCGACGGGCCGTCCGCCTCGCCCGCCGCGTCCTCCCCTGCCGGCCGCGGCTCGGCCCGGACGGCGTCCACCCGGAGGCCGTTCTCCGCTCCCCGGAGCTCCGTGACCCGCCACTCGGACCCGTCGGCCCGCACCAGCCGGCAGTTCGCTCCGTTCTCGACCTCGGGCTCCTTCATCGGTGTCCGCTCCCGTCGTTCGTGTCCTGGTTCCCTCGCGTCTCGCTCGCCGGGCGTCAGGCCGGCGGCCGGACGGGAGAAGAGATTCAAGTCCCGTTCCCCGGCGCGGGGATGACGATGGGCAGAGTATCGTACGGGATGACAAGGTCTTGGGGAGGGTTCAGCGAACCAGGGTGTTGCGGAGGCGCGACGACGTTGTGTCCAGTATCGCGAGGTCTCTGGCAGGCTGCGAGGGGCGGGACCACGATGGTGCGGGCCGGGCGCCCCGCAGCGGGATCGAGTGCCGGGCGGGGCGGGCAGCTGGGCGCGAGGCGCCTGCCGTCCGGCCCCGGTCCCGGCACCTGCCTCTTAGCGGCCCCCGCCGTTCGCCCGAACCTCGAAGTTCACCGTCTGGAGCACCTGGCCGGTCGGGTCGCGGATCTCCACCCGCCACGGGCCGGTCCAGGAGGAGAGGATCCGCTTGGTGCTGTAGGTGCGCCAGTCGGAGCCGTTCACCGGCAGGTCCACCCGGGCGGCCTCCTCCTCGCCGCGGTACCACACGTGGGTGACGGTGGTGGTGTCCCCGGCGCCGGCGATCCGCGTCCACAGGAAGGCGCGGCCCACCTCGGCGGGCACCGACGACAGGGTGTCCACGGGCATGTGGTTCCGCACCCCTGTGGTCACGACGGCGCCCGACACGCTGAGGGCCGGCGCCTGCTGGCCCGCGGCGTCGGCCTGCCGGTCGGCCTGGGCGGCCAGCGGCGTGGGGGCGGACACCGTCAGGGCCAGGGCGGCGACGGCCGCCAGGGCCGGGAGCGCGTCACGCAGGTCGGCTGAACGGGACATGGTCGCCTCCTCGTCGTGGGGATCCGGCCCGCGGAGTCCGCGGCCGGCGTCGGGCCCGGACCCTTCGTCCGGGCCGGGCGCGTAAGGTCCCGAGCCGTCGTCGGGCCCGGGTACATCGGCTTCGGATGCACCGGGCGGCCCGCCAAGGCGGCCCGCCCGTCGTCGGGTCAGGAGGCCCGCACCCTCCGGTGCTCGACGGGGTCGGCCGGCACGTGGAAGTGGAACGAGCGCTCGTCGCGCTCGGCGGCGGGCTCGGCCTCCTCGGCCTCCGCCTCGGCCGACGCGGCGCGTTCGTCTCTCACGGTCGCGGGCCCTCCGTTCGTCTTTGCGGGTTGCCCGCCGTTCTCGGCCGCCTCGACGTCCGGCCGTCCGTTCGTCGCGGCCGCCGCCTCCCCCTCCTCCTCGTACAGGCCGAACTCGTCCCGCACCGCCTTCTCCACGCGGCGCTGGTTCCGGTCCACCGCCGTGTAGAAGACGGCGAAGGCCGGCGTCTCGCACTCCTCCTGCCAGCGGTTCCAGCGGGCGTGCTCCTCCACGGCCTGGCGGACGTCGTCCGCCTTCTCGGCGTGGAGCGGGGGAAGGTCGCGGCCGTCCAGGACGGCGAAGACGCCGGGACGGCGACCGAGGATCTCGTGGCGGGTGTAGGGTCCTTCGAAGGCGACGCCGCCGATTCCTATGGGCATGGGCCCTCCATCAAGGCTGCGTTCGTGCCGCGCGCTCCCCGGACCGGCGGCCCGGGGGCCCGGCCTCCCGACCTCGGGAGCACCGGGTCCCTGTAACAGGAGCAAGCCGCGTGCACGGGCGTTCCCTTCCCCCGCCAGGCGTCCGAAGCCGTTGCGCGCCAACCCGATGGCGCGTTTCCGGCCGCCCGTCCCCGCCCGCCGCCGCCCGGCCCGGGACGAAATCTTTTCCTCCGCCCGCCCGCGTTGTGAAGAAGATGCAGGTCGATCTCCGCCAAAAGCCGGGCGGAAGGGCTGAGATCGTCGCAGGTCAGGGCACGCGACGAGGAGGAGCGAGGCGTAGTAGGAACTACGTCGCAGCGACTCCGAGGAGCGTAACGCAGAGATGCGGCGATCTCAGCCCTTTCGCAGCTTCTCCAGGTCGGCCTCCACCATCATCGAGACGAGCTCCCCGAACCCTACCGTCGGCTCCCAGCCCAGCTCCTCGCGGGCCCGCGAGGGGTCGGCCACCAGCGACTCCACCTCGGCCGGCCGGAAGAAGCGCTCGTCCACCTCCACCAGCACGTCGCCGGAGCGGGCGTCCAGCCCCCGCTCGTCCACGCCCTCCCCCTCCCAGATGAGCCCCCTGCCCAAGGCGCCGAAGGCGGCCTCCACCAGCTCGCGCACCGAGTGGGTCTCGCCGGTGCCCACCACGTAGTCCTCGGGCTCGTCCCGCTGGAGCATGCGCCACATGGCCTCGACGTAGTCGCCGGCGAAGCCCCAGTCTCGGCTCGCCTCCAGGTTGCCGATCCGGAGCACCTCCTGGCGCCCCTCCTGGATCCGGGCCACGGCGTCGGTGACCTTCCGGGTGACGAACTCGCGACCGCGGCGGGGAGAGTTGTGGATCCAGCCGTTGCCGACCCCGGCGTGAAACGTCCCCGATTCGGTCGCGATATCGAACAGCCAGCCGGGCTCGTTGACGTCCATCGTCTTCACAACCTCGGTGCGGCGGCGGCGTAGATGGACTCCCTTTCCGGTTTCGGCATCCGCCGGGTTGTTGGGGCTGTTGAGGTTGATCTGGTAGTAGATCGTCCCCTCGCGTTCCTCCACGCACAGGATCGTCCGCTGCTCCAGCGTCACGCCGGACAACCACCAGAGACCCTGCGCCAGCACCGCCGAGTTGGTCTTGAAGCTCTTGTACTCGTACTCGCCGTGGCCAGCCTTGAGGCCGTCGCCCTCGTTGTAGCCCGAAAGGAACGCCAGCCTGGCATCCTCCCCGGCGTTCAGCACCCGCACCGGTACACGCTTGTGACGACTGCGGGTGTAGACCTGTACGTCCACCCACCGGCAGTAGGCCGGAGCTCCATTGAGATCCAGCTGGATCGCCGCGGTAGCTCGCTCGAACCCCGATGCGCCGACCCGCCGACTCGTGCTTCCGCCCGTGACCCGCCGCCAGACGTCGTCGACCCTGTCAACGAAGTCCTCATCCGCGCTGGTGAATCGGGCGCGTCTGCCCCCGCCGCTCGTGTGGCCTTCCGCAACCAGCGCTCCCAAGAGCCAGGCTTCCTCCTCCGTCATCGCGACGGCATTCGTCGGCTCGGGCAGATCTACCAGCTCTAGATCGTCGCCTTCCTCGAGCTCCCCGACTTCTCTCTCCTTAGGACCCATCCGGAATGCCACGTGATCGTGGGTCGCCGCGAAGCACGCGCCCCGTGCGGCCACCCGACGGACGGGCTTGCCTCCGTTCTCCTCTTCCTTGTTCCAGGTCGCAGTGAGATGCGTGACGGATGTCCATCCGTCGCGGTCCCAGACCTCGAAAGGCTCCGCCGGCGGCTGGCTGTACTTGAGCCCGCTGGCCGGATCCGACCGGTGGGGTACGACGTCCTCGATCGGAACGATCTCGACGAGACCGTTCTTCCTCACGATGACCGGTGTTTCGGCCGTCACACATTCGTGGTTGAACAGGATCCCGCTCACGGCGAACAGGTCGTAGCTCTCCCGGTAGTT
>CAZSKS010000082.1:0-9876 GCA_964607465.1 uncultured Gemmatimonadota bacterium
GCAGAGCGTCAGCTTCCCAAGCTGAAGGCCGCCGGTTCGATTCCGGTCGCCCGCTTCATCTTCAAGGGTAGGCCCGGCAAGGACCTGGAGGTCCGAGCCGGGCCTTTGCTATGTCTCGTGATCCCTTCGCGGTGGCGCTCACGGTGACGGACCGAGGCGGACCGCCTGGTCCTGCGCCGGGAGCCTGATCATCCGGCGGCGCAACGCGATCGACCTCCCCCGCCGCCGGGGCCAGCACTTGTATGCCCGTAGAAGTTCGGTGAGAATACGGTCTGGCTCGTCGGGCGTCCGTGTACGGGACAGGTGTCTCCAGGCCAGGGGGTAGTCGATGAGCGGCGGGGCCGAGGGTCGAGCTGCGACCGGCGGCGGGGACGCCTCGCCGGCGAGGCCGGGTGCCTACGAGGTCTTCCTCCTCCTTGTCCTGCTGATCGGCGGCTGGTTCCTCGCCACGGTGGCATTTCCGTATCTGACGCTCGAGGCGGAGACGCTGGGCCGCTTCGCGCCGAAGCCCGGCTGGCTAATCGCTCACATTGCCGGCGGCACGGTGGCCCTGTTGCTCGGGCCGGTCCAATTCTGGCTGGCCCGCGGCGGGCGGAGGTGGCGAATTCACAGGTGGACCGGCCGCGTCTACGCGGCGGCCGTCGTCCTCGGCGCGGTTCCCGCGTTCCATCTGGCCTGGACGAACGACATCTCCTGGTCCTTCGGCCTCGGTCTCGGTTGCCTCGGGGGAGCCTGGCTATTGACCACGGCCATGGCGTGGACGGCGATTCGCGCCGATCGGATCGATCAGCACCGGGAGTGGGTGGTTCGGAGCTACGTCGTGACTTTCGGTTTCGTCACCTTCCGGGTCTTCCTCGGAGTTGGCCGGATGTTCGAGTGGGCCGATCCGACGGAGATCGCCATCGGCGCCGCCTGGATCAGCTGGACCGTCCCCCTTCTCCTGGCCGAGGCCGTCCTGCAGGGCCGCAAGATTCTCCGACCGCCGGCGACGTCGTCGCGCATGTGATGATCCTGGGAGGCGACGAAGTGGACAGCCCGGGCGACAGGCGGGCAGACGTCTGGTTCTTCTAGTCCCGACGTGGTCGTTCGATGGAGCTGGCGCGAGGCTCCCGCTTCGGCGAGGCTTTCGGGAGGTAAGGCTTTAGTGACCCGTCAGGTTCGGATGCTCCTGCGCCTGGAGGGGCTCGTCGTGCTGGCGGCCGGCGTCGCCCTCTACGTCGGGCTCGAGGCGAGCTGGCTGACCTTCGCCCTGCTGTTCTTCGTGCCGGACGTCTCGATGGTCGGCTACCTGAGGAACCGGGAGGTCGGCGCGACCGCCTACAACCTCGTCCACAGCTACGTGGGGCCGGCGCTGCTCGGCGGCCTTGGGTGGTGGTCCCAGCATCCGCTCATGATGCAGCTGGCCGTGGTCTGGGGGAGCCACATCGGCTTCGACCGGGTGCTCGGGTTCGGGCTGAAGCTCCCGAGCGGGTTCGGCGACACGCACCTGGGGGCGCTCCGCTGACCGCCGGGAACCCTTGCCGGATCTGAGGATACCAGCTAACCTGCCGATCCGGGCGTGAGGCCCGGCTCACGGGGACCCTCGACCGCCGGGGACCCCGGAGCCGCGGGGCTCGCGGTCCCCGGATCCACCACCCGCGGGCGTAGCTCAGCTGGCAGAGCGCGAGCCTTCCAAGCTCGAGGTCGCCGGTTCGAAACCGGTCGCCCGCTTCCTCCCCGATCCTTCCGTCGCCGCCGCCGTCCCGACGGCAACGGCGCGAACCGTCACCCGGGAAGGAGCCCCGACCCATGGAACTCAACGCCGCCCACCTTCACCTGCTTCTGAACCACGTCCCGATCCTCGGGGCCGTGGTCGCCGCCCTGCTGCTCACCCTGGCGCTCTTCGTCCGCCGACAGGTGCTGACGAAGGCGGCCCTGTGGTTCCTGGCGGTGGCGGGGGTCGTGAGCGTCCCCGTCTACTTCTCCGGCGAGGCGGCGGAGGACATCGTCGAGGAGCTGGGGGCGGCCCACGCGGTGATCGAGTCCCACGAGGAGGCGGCGCTCCTGACGCTGATCGCTCTCGGCGCCCTGGGCCTGCTGGCCGTCGGCTTCCTCTGGTGGACGAGCCTCCAGTACGAGGTGCCCCGCTGGGTGACCGGCACCATGTGGATCCTGGCTACCGTCGGCGCGGTCCTGGCGGCCCGCACCGCCTACCTGGGGGGGCAGATCCGGCACACGGAGATCCGCCCGCCGGAGGTGCGCCAGCAGCTGGAGGAGGCGTCCGTCGGGGAAGATCTCCGGCAGGGAGTGGCGGCCTCGCCGTCGACCGAGCCCGGCCGGGAATCGGGGAGCGCGGAGGTGACGGCCGCCTCGAGCGGCGTCTGAGGCTCAGGCGTCGCCGGGCCGGAACACGTAGCAGTAGCAGCCGACGGGCTCGGGTCCGAGATTGGGGAAGACGTGGTGCCGCGCCGCATAGCCGGTGCGGCGCATGCCCGCCTTCTCCAGGACCCGCATGGAGGCGTGATTGGCGGGATGCACCGTGGCCCGGACCTCGGGAAGGCCGATGCGACCCGTGGCCTCCTGCAGGACCCGCCGGAGCACCTCCGCGGCGTAGCCCCGGCCCCAGCGGTCCCGGGCCAGGACGAAGCCCAGATGGTCCAGCTCCCGTCCGGGATGGAGGCCGATCATGCCGATGACGGGTCCCGCCCGTCCTCCGGCCGGCTCCGACGCCGCGGTCCCGTCGCTCGACGCGGCCCCGGTCCCGGCCGCGCCTCCATCCGCCGCGTCCGCCGTCCCCAGTTCCCGGATGGCCCAGACGAACTCCTCGCCCTCCTCCCAGGCCCGTGCCCGCCCCACGAGGAAGTCCCGGGTCTCGCCGAGGGATTCGTGCGGGGTCCAGAGGAGCCACCGCGTGACCTCGGGGTCCGTGGCGTAGCCGGCGAACACGTCGTCCGCGTGCTCCGGTCCCGCCCGCTCCAGCACGAGCCGATCGGTCTCGATCCGCTCCCGTGGCCGCCCCGGACCGCTCACGGGGAGGCGGCCTCGTCCTCCAGTCGGCGGGCCTCCTCCAGCGCGTCGGGCGTGTCCACGTCCATCATCCATCGCCGGGCCGCTCCCGCCTCCTCGTGTCCCTCCGCCAGCTCCCGGAGGGTGATCTCGCGGACCTCCAGCCGATCGAGCCAGGCGGCCACCGAGGGCTCGTCGGCGTCCAGGCAGGCGACGGCCGCCGCCCCGGCCCGGCGCTCCACGGCGACGCACAGCGACTGACGCCGACCCCCGGCCACCGGGACCACGGCCCGCGGAGGGCCGGACGCGTCCGCCTCTCCGCGCCAGCGCGCCAGGGCCTCCAGCAGCCGGGCGGGCACGTCGGGTGGCAGGAAGGGCAGGTCGCAGGCGAGGGCCAGGCAGAGGTCGTGGCGGGCCTCGGCCAGCCCGGCCTCGAGGCCCGCCAGCGGCCCGCGGCCGGGGCGCCGATCGGACAGGAGCCGGAGACGACCGGAATCCTCGATCCCCCAACCGGCGTCGCGGAGGGCCCGGGCGTGGGCCTCCCGGTCGGCGGTGACCAGCAGCAGCTCGTCGGCCGAGGGGGCGGCGGCGTCCAGCACGCGGGCCAGCAGGGGCCGCCCCCCGATCTCGACCAGCGCCTTGTCGCGGCCCAGGCGCCGGGAGGCGCCGCCGGCAAGGATCACCGCCGAGACCGGATGTTTCATCCGGGCAGCAGCTCCACCATCTCCCGGCTGGCCTCGAGGAAGCGGTCCACGTCCTGGTCGGTGTTGAAGAAGCCCGGGCTGGCGCGGAGCGCTCCCTGCGGCTCGCGGTCCAGGGTGCCGAGCCAGCGGTGAGCCCACGGCGCGCAGTGGACGCCGGCCCGCAGCGCGAAGCCGAAGCGGCGGTCGTACAGGAAGGCCGCCTCCTCCGGGTCCCCCTCGCCGATGTTGAACAGGGCCACGGCCGTCGAGGCGGGCGCGCCTTCCGGGTTGTAGACGGTGACGCCCTCGATCTCCCGCAGGCCGCTCAGCAGCTCGCGGTGCAGCCGCTCCTCGCGCTCCCGGATCGTGTCCACGCCGCGCTCCGTGAGCCACTCCACGCCCGCGCCCAGCGACACCAGCCCGGGCGTGTTCGTGGTGCCCGCCTCCAGCCGGTCGGGCATCTCCTCGGGCATCCGGGCCTCGTGGGAGCGGCTGCCGGTCCCGCCGGCGATCAGCGGCCGGAGCTCGAGGCCCGGCCGCACGTAGAGGGCGCCGGTGCCCTGGAGGCCGAACAGCCCCTTGTGGCCGGCCACGGCCAGCAGGTCCAGGTCCCAGGCCTCGGCGTCGATGGGGACGCAGCCGGCGGTCTGGGCCGCGTCCACCAGCACCCGCAACTCCTGCCCCGCGTGCTTGCGGACCTCCAGGGCGATGGCCTGGATCGGCTGGACGACGCCCAGGATGTTGGAGGCGTGGGTGAGGGCCACCATCCGGGTCGAGGGCCGCAGGGCGCCGGCCACGGCGCCGGGCGTGACGACGCCCCGCTCGTCGGGCTCGACGGCCGTCACCCCGATTCCCTCCTCCTCCAGGGCGGTCAGGGGCCGGAGCACCGAGTTGTGCTCCAGCACCGAGGTCACCACGTGGTCGCCGGGCTCCAGGAGCCCGCGCATGGCCTGGTTCAGGGCGTGCGTGGCCCCGGCGGTGAAGGCCAGCCGGTCGGGATCGGGGACCCCCAGGAGTCCGGCCAGGCGCTGGCGGGTCTCCCGGATGGCCGTCGAGGCGCTGGCGCCGGGGCGGTGGCTGGAGCGGCCGGGATTGGCCCCGTTCTCGCCGAACCACTCCCGGGCGCGCCGCACCACCGACTCCGGCTTGGGCCAGCTCGAGGCGGCGTTGTCGAAGTAGATCATGGGCCGTGGACGTTGGCGTGGGGGAGCGGGACGCGCGAGCCATCCAGGGGTATGTACGCCCGCCGGGGGCCGGCGGGTCCGTGCCGGGCCCCCGACACCGCCCCCGGCGCGGGCTCCGCCGACCCGGGGCGCCGGCGCCGGCGGCCCGGGAGATCGGATGCTCGGCCGCCCGTCGACCGGTATCTTCTTACGGCGAAGAGGTCAACGCATGGACCGAGGAGGGCACGTGAGCCGTTCCGCCCCCACCACCGAGACCGCCGCGGGCTCCGCCGACACGGCGTCGCCCGCTCGCTGCGATCCGTCCGACGACGGCCCGCTGCCGTCCAGCCGGCCCATCGAGGCCTGCCGGGTGGAGCGGGACGGGGCCGCCGACTGGTCCCCGGAGGAAGTGGTGTCCGAGTTCCCCCTCACCGTCGTGGTCAACGGGGAGGAGATGGCCACCCTGGTCTGCTCCCCCTCCGACCTGGAGGAGATGGTGCTGGGCTTCCTCACCGCCGAGGGCGTGCTGCGGCGGGACGAGCGCATCACCCGATTCTTCGTGGACCTGGAGGAGGGCGTGGCCACCGTGGAGGCGCCGGACCGGGCCGACGCCATGGAGCAGGACATGTTCGGGATGCGCTACGTGGGCTCCTGCTGCGGCAAGAGCCGCACGGGCTTCTACTTCGCCAACGACGCGCGCACCGCCCGGAAGGTGGAGTCCGAGCTGAGCCTCCGCCGGGAGGACGCCTTCCGGCTGATGGAGGAGCTGCAGGAGGCCTCGCCCCTGTTCTCCCGCACCGGCGGGGTCCACAACGCCGGGCTCGCCACCGTGGAGGGCGGCGTCCACGTCGTCAGCACCGACATCGGCCGCCACAACACGCTGGACAAGCTGTACGGCCACGCGCTGCGGGAGGACGTCCCCCTGGAGGAGCGGGTGGTGGTGTTCAGCGGCCGCATCTCCTCGGAGATCCTGCTCAAGATCTCGAAGATGGGCAGCCCCGTCCTCCTCTCGAAGTCCGCCCCCACGGCCCTGGCCCTGGACATGGCCGACGAGCTGGGCATCACGACCGCCGGCTTCCTGCGGCGGACGAAGATGAACGTCTACACCCATCCCTGGCGCTTCACCGACCTTCCGGAGCCGGAGGACGGCGAGCGCGACGGGTGACCGACCCCCGGTCCCGTCACCGACAGCGGCGGGAGCGCTTCGAGGCGGCACGGGAGACCGAGGCATCCCGGGCTCGCCGGATCGTCCGGTGGCGGGGGGTCGCCTTCCTGGCGGCGCTGGCCCTGGGGGTCGGGGCCGAGTGGACCGGGGGGACGGCCGCCACGGTCCTGGCGGCGACCGCCGCCGGGGCGCTGGTGGCCTTCGTCCTCCTAGTTCGTCGCCACCGCGAGGCGCGCCGGCGCGCCCGGTGGTGCCGGGAGCTGTCGGAGCTGGCCGCCGAGGGGCTGGCCCGCCTGGACCGGGTATGGGAGGCCCTGCCCCGGGAACGTGAGCCGGGGCCGGATCCGGAGCACCCCTACGCTTCCGACCTGGACGTCGTCGGTGCCGCCTCGCTCCGACGGCTGTTGGGCACGCCCGCGACGCCGCCGGGCCGGGAGACGATACGGGACTGGCTCCTGGGGCCGGCGGACGCTGGAGAGGTTCGGAGCCGTCAGGAGGCCGTGGCCGAGCTGGCCCCCCGACACGACCTGCGGGAGGAGCTGACCGCCCGGGGCCGGCTGGCCGGCCGGGTGGACGCTGAATCCTTCCGTGCCTTCCTGGCCTGGTGCGAGTCGGAGTCATGGCTCGCGGGTCGCCCTCTCCTGGTCCGGGGTGCGCAACTGCTGCCCGCGGCCACGGCCGTCCTGGCCTCGCTCCAGATCCTCGGCCTCGTGGCGGGCGCCTGGTGGGCCCTCGGCCCGACGCTGATGCTCGGCGTCGTCGGCTTCGTCGGGTCCGAGCTCGAACGGCGGCTGGAGAGGGCGACGGCCGGCGAGGCGGAGCTGGAGCGCTACGCCGACCTCCTGGAGGCGCTGGCCGAGGTGCCCGGCGAGGCGGACGCCCTGGCCGACATCCGGACGACGCTGGCCGGGGAGGGCGAGGGGGAGCCGGCCGCCGACGCGGTGCGCCGTCTCGGCCGGATCGCGGGCTGGGCCGAGGCGCGGCGGAGCGGCCTTCTGCACTTCGTGCTCCAGGTGCTCTTCCTCTGGGACGTCCACGTCCTCCGAAGCCTGGAGCGATGGAGGGCGCGGCACGGTGGGCGGGTCCGGGCGTGGCTCTCGGCCCTGGGTCGCGGCGAGGCGCTCAGCGCGCTGGCCACCCTGCAGGCGGATCATCCCGGCTGGTCCCGGCCCTCGATCCGGGTCGACGGGGTGGTGTTCGAAGCCGACGGGCTGGAGCATCCGCTGCTGCCCCCGGACGAGTCGGTGCCGAACGACGTGACCGTCGGTCCGCCGGGCACCTTCCTCCTCGTCACCGGCTCCAACATGTCGGGCAAGAGCACGCTGTTGCGGGCGGTGGGACTGGCCGTGGTCCTGGCCCGCGCCGGAGGTCCGGTTCCGGCCCGCCGGTGCTCGACCCCGCCCCTCCGCGTTCACACGGTCATGCGGGTGGAGGATTCCATCGCCGAGGGGGTGTCGCAGTACCTGGCCGAGCTGCAGCGGGTACGCCGTGTCGTCGGTGCCGCCCGGAGGGAGCGAGCCTCGGTCCCGGGGAGCGAAGCCGACGAGCGGGCCGGCGGCTCCGCGGATCCGGTCCTCTACCTGCTGGACGAGCCGCTGCAGGGAACCAATGAGGCTGAGCGTCGCGTCGCCCTGCGTACCGTGCTCCGGCACCTTCTCCGCACGGACGCCATCGGAGCGGTGGCGACCCATGACCTGCGGCTCCACGAGGTGGAGGACCTGGGGACGGCGGCCCGCCCCGTCCACTTCACGGGGGGCGTCGAGGAAAGCGAGGACGGCCCGAGGCTGCGGTTCGACTACCGGCTGCGGAAGGGGCCGGCCACCTCCACCAATGCCCTGGATCTCCTCCGGTCCGTGGGGCTCGGGGAGGAGGGGGCGACGGACGAGGTCTGACCGGAAGGGTCAGGTCCGGGACGAGCGTGCATCGGCGTCCTCGCCGGGACCCAGCGGCAGCTCCGCCACCGGGGCGGCCCACCGGAGCACCCGGCCGGCCAGCACCTCCACGTCGTCCCGATCGTGGACGGGCAGGGGGGCGCCCCTCTGCTCCGCCCAGGCGCGCCAGACCTCCCCCCGCTCGGGCACCGTCACCACCGCCCGCGTCACCGGCGGGGGGTCCCGCCCGTCGTCGGGCCCGTCGGCCGTGACCCAGATGCGGGGCGCCCGGGCGGCGCTCCAGCCTTCCGCCAGCACCACCTCCACCCCGCCCGGCAGACGGTGACAGGCAGAGACGAGCTGGAAGGTGTTCCAGGCCGGACGGTCCCGGTCCTCCGGTGACTCCGCTCCCCGCCGCTGGAAGAACGCGGCCTGTCCGGGATCCACGACGCCCACGGCGGTCGCTCCCGTCTCCCACATCCTCGTGCTGTCCTTCCCGTCGGGGTGCCAGTCCAGGCGGTGGTGGGTGTGCTTGAGCAGCGCGATCCGCTCCGGCGGGAGCGGCAGCAGCGGGACGAGGTGCTCCACGAGGGTGGTCTTGCCCGAGCCCGACGGCCCGGACACGCAGAGCACCTTCACCCGAGGTCCTCCCGGACCATCGCCACCGCCCGCTCCACCTGCTCCCACCCGTTCTGGAGGAGGAAGGTGCTGTCGCGGCCGTAGGACTTCACGCCCAGCACGAAGAAGCCCGGCTCGGGGCTGCGGAGCGTCTCGGCGTCGGGCGCCTCCCGCTGCAGGCAGTCCGCGGTGTCCTGCTCCAGGAGCGCCGCCGCCAGATTCATCGGCGCCTCGGTGGCGTAGCAGGCGTGGAACTGGAGCTGGCGGTGCAGCGACCGGTCGCCCACGTAGCCGGTGAGGGAGAGGACCCGGTCGACCTGGACGGTCTCCGTGGCGCCGTCGCTTCGGCGCAGGGTGACGGAGACGGGGGCGTCCGCGCCGGCCCCGTCCCCGGCGGAGCCTCCGCCGGCCCCGAACCGCTCCACGACCCGGCCGGGCCTCGGCTCCAGCCCGTCGGTCCCTCCCCGGGCCAGCTCCCCGGCCTCGGCGGCCAGCCGGTCCCGCTCCGGCAGCGGGTCGTCGGGAATCCGGTCGAAGGACGGGTCCTCGCCCCGCAGGGTCCACACCACCCGGGTGTCGGGCTCCTCGCGGGCCAGCCGCGCCAGATCCCGGGCGGCCGTCTGGGCCGAGTGCCCGCCGCCCACCAGCAGCACCCTCCGGTCGGACCAGGCCTCCCGGTCCTCGCCCAGCACGTCCGGCAGGCGGCGGGCGATCCGTCCGTCCAGCGACCGCTCGCCCGGCGCCGGCACGCCGCCGTCGCCCGTGGCGTTGGGCTGGCCGTACGTGCCCGTGCAGTCCAGCACGGCGTCGGCCGTCCGGACGTCCTCGGAGCCGTCGGCCCGCTCCACCAGGAGCCGGAAGGGACGGCGGCGCCGCTCCGCGGTGGCGATCTCCTCGTGCTTCAGCAGGCCCTGCCGCCCCACCGACACCACCCGGGCGCCGAGCTCCAGCCGGGAGGCGATCTCCGGCAGCCCGGCCAGGGGATCCAGGAAGCGGTCGGCCAGCTCGTCGCCGGTGGGGTGCTCGCCGTCGTCGGGGGTCTCCCAACCCTCCCGCTCCAGCCGGGACCGGGCCCGGGGGGAGACGTTCAGCCGCCAGGGGGAGAAGAGGCGGACGTGGCCCCACCGGCGCACGTGGTGGCCCGGACGGGGGCCGGCCTCGAAGACGGTGAAGGGCAACCCCGACTCGGCCGCGGCCAGTGCCGCCTCGAGGCCGATGGGGCCGGCGCCGAGGATCGCGACGCGGGGTGAGGGGGAATCCATGGGACGGCTACCTCCGCGGGTCTCCGGATCGGAAGGTCAGCGGGACTCCCGCAGGCTCGAGGGAACGGGCGCTGCTCCGCAAGGTAGCGTAGGAGGACGGTCGCCGCAGGGGACGTGGGGCGGCGGTGG
>CAZSKS010000083.1:0-9798 GCA_964607465.1 uncultured Gemmatimonadota bacterium
CCCAGCCAGAGGAGCGCGGCCAGGAGGTGGACCGAGACGTTGAGGAAGTGGAGCAGGGTCATGGCGAAGATCCCCGGCCGGCGGGGCGCCGCACCGGCGCCGTGAAGGCCCGGCGTCCGGCCCAGAAGCCCAGCACGGTCCACCCGACCAGCGAGCCGATCGAGAGGCCGACCACCAGAGGCCGCCCCAGCGAGGCCACCAGGTCCGCGCCCACCGGGCCCAGGACATGGCCGCCGGGATCGAGGACCACGATCACGCCCATCCGGAAAGCCTCCACCGGATTGAGGAAGGCCCAGGCCTCCAGCGCGACCGGCGGGACGCCCCAGGCCACGAAGGCACCCATCAGGCCGAGGCTCCCCAGGGCCAGGGCGAAGAGCCAGACCGTGAGCCCGACGCTGGTGGCCCGGCCCTGGGTCGAAGTCAGCGCCGAGATCCAGGTCCCCAGGGAGACGAAGACCGCCGCCAGCAGGACCGCCAGCACGGCGAGCCCCACCATGAGCGCCGGCGGCACGCCCCGCCCGAGCCCCACCCCGCCGGCCACCACGAACCCCAGCAGCAGCGAGGTCCCCACCGCCGCGCCCACGCCCATCCACTTCCCCGCGTGGACCTCCGCCCGGGTGACCGGCTGGGCCAGCAGGTAGTCCAGGGTCCCCACCTCCCGCTCGCCGGCCAGCGAGGCGGCCGCCGGGAAGAGCGCCATGAGGGGCACCAGGAAGAGGGCGAGCTGCATCAGCCCCGCCAGCGCCCGGGCCACCCCGCGGTAGCCGAGGACGGCGGTGTCCTGCTGCCCGAAGAGGAGGAGCACCAGGGCCCCGACGACGAAGAGGCCCGAGTTCACGGCGAACCAGTAGTTCCGGGTCGCCTCCACCACCTCGCGCCGGGCCAACCGGAGAGCCGCGCTCACGCCGCCCTCCCCCCGGCCCCGGCCTCGTGGCCGTCCTCCACCCTCGACCTCCCCGACAGGACGCGGTCCATCATCTCGTCCGGCGCCGGGGGAAGGCTCCTCACCTCCTGCACCTCGAAGCCGGCGTCGCGCAGCCCCCCGACCAGCTCCGGGACCGTCGCCGGCTCGACCTCGGCCTCCACCCCCGTCCCCGACCCGCGGGCCGACAGGACGCCCGGCCGCCCGGACAGCCAGGCCCGGGCCCGGTCGAGGGCGTGGGTGGGGACCCGGATCCAGAGCAACGCACCCATCCCGGCGCGCCGCCGCAGCTCCTCGGGCGAGCCGTCGAAGGCGAACCCGCCCTCGTGCAGGACCAGCACCCGGTCGGCCAGCGTCTCGATCTCGTCGAAGCGGTGCGAGGCGAAGAGCATCGTCCGGCCCTCCTCGACGCTGCGGACCGCCCGCAGGAACTCGCGCCGGGAGCCCGGGTCCAGGCTCGCCGTGGGCTCGTCGAGCAGGAGGAGCGGCACCTCCGACGCCAGCGCCAGCGCCAGCACCGCCTTCTGCAGCATCCCGCCGGAGAGCGCCCGCATGGACTTGTCCCCGGCTTCGGACAGCGGCATGCCGAGGTCCTCCAGCCGACCCGCGACCCGCTCGACGCCGACGCCGCGGAGGTCCGCGAACAGCTCCACGAACTCCCGGAGGGTCATCCCGTAGGCCGGGGCCTTCTGGGGCACGTAGCCCGTCCGCCGTCGTGCCTCCTCCCCCCGGGCCAGCACGTCGTGGCCGGCCACCCGCACCTCGCCGCCGAAGCCCACCGTCCCCAGGAGACACCGGAAGAGGGTGGTCTTCCCGGCGCCGTTCGGCCCCAGGAGGGCGATCCGCTGGCCGGGCGCCACGTCCAGG
This sequence comes from uncultured Gemmatimonadota bacterium, assembly GCA_964607465.1. Taxonomy (GTDB): domain Bacteria; phylum Gemmatimonadota; class Gemmatimonadetes; order Palauibacterales; family Palauibacteraceae; genus CAYVFM01. The sequence continues at coordinate 1,790 of CAZSKS010000083.1, forward strand.
TCCAGGCCGGCCAGGACCACCTGGTCGCCGTAGCTCTTGGTGAGGCCCCGGACGCGGACCACCGGATCGGCGCTCATCGGTCGCCGTCCTCGTCCGACGCCGGCCCGGGCCCGGCCGCCGGGGCTGCCCGGTCACCCGCACCAGTCCGCAGCTGCACGGGCGGCCGCCGCTCCCAGCGCGCCAGGGCCGAGGCCTCCAGCCGGGGCGCGGAGTCGGCCACCACCGGCTCGGGCTCGAGGAACGGGAAGAAGCGCCGGACCGCCTCCAGCACCGGCATCACCGGGCTCCGGGCGAAGAGCTTCAGCGCCTCGTGGCGGCTCATCAGGTCGTCGGAGAGGCGGGCGTGGACGAAGGGCGTGTCGCCGACCCCGTCCTCGTCCCGGTCGAAGCCGGCGTAGCCGCTCCAGTAGTTGCCGGTCCAGTCGTTCTGGGCGGCCTGGCCGCGTCCCATGCCGCCGGAGACGGCGGCGGGGCGGGTGTTCCCCACGAAGCTGTTCGCCCGGAAGTCGTTGCCGGCCACCGAGGGCAGCATCCGCACGGCCGACTCGTTGTACAGGAAGAGGTTGGCCCGGAAAGCGTTGCGTCCGTCCCGCGCCCGGGGCGAGTTGTCCAGGTAGACCCCCGACTCGTTGCGGACGAAGAGGTTGCCCCGGGCGACGACGCCGTCGGCGTCCTTGAGGCCGAGGCCCATCCCGCTGGCGCCGCGGGACTCGGCGAAGACGTTGTCCTCGAGCCGGACGTCCCTGGAGTACATGACGAAGGCGCCGACCTGGTTCCCCTCGAAGACGTTCTGCCGGAAGACGTTGTGGTCGCTGTACATGTAGTGAAGCCCGTATCGGCCCCCGGTGATGACGTTGCCCCGGACCTCGAGCCCGCTGGAGAAGTAGACCACGACGTCCCGCGTGCGCCGGACCCGGTTGTCCAGGACCCGCGTGTCCGAGCTGTACCAGAGGCGGATGCCGTCGCCCCGGCGCGGCGGCGGGAGGTCCTTCCCCGCGATCCGGTTCCCCCGGACCAGCGATCCCGGCGCCTCCTTCAGGTAGACGCCGTAGAAGACGTCCTCCATCACGTTGTCCGCCACCACCGCCCGGGCGCCCCGCACCATCACCGCGGCGTGCTCCCGCTCCACCACCGTACCGGTGTTCCGGAGCTCGAAGCCGCGGATCTCGAGCTCCGCGGTGGCCTCCACGGCGTGGCCCTCGCCCCCGGCGTCGATCACCGGGCGGCCCTCGCCCAGGAGGACCACCGGCCGCTCCACCGACAGCCGCTCGCGGTAGACGCCCGGCCCCACCCGGACCGTGTCGCCGGGACCGGCCGCGGCCAGGGCCGAGGCGATCGTGGCGTGGGGCGCGCCCGGGCCCACCCGAAGCGCCTGGGCGCCGGCTTCCGTCGGGCCCGCCGCGACGAAGAGGACCGCGGCCCCGACCGCCAGCGCCGCCGCCGATCCGCGCGAGAGGAGTCTCAGCATCGGCTTCAGCCCTCCGCCCGCCTGCGTCGCCACCATTCCCAGCCGAGGATCGCCGGGCCCGCCAGCCCCGCGACGAACATCAGGATCGCCGCCGCGCTGGGATAGCTGCTCACCGAGAAGTTCCCCACCTGGGTGACGCCGAACAGCTTCGGCGTGAAGGGATCGATGTCGATGGGCGCATCCGGCGACAGGTTGTGGCCGTACTCGTAGAGCCAGTGCTGGAAGTCCCACAGCATCACGCCGCCGAAGACGGCGAAGTCGATCCACCCGATGGCGGCCACCGGGATGCGGGCCACCAGGAAGGCCAGCCCCGCGAAGGCGAGGAAGCGGATCAGGAAGAACGGGATGAAGTTGAACTCGGGGAATTCGTCCGGGGAGATCTCGTGCATCCCGATGTAGTGGTTCAGCGTGTTGATCTCCTGCAGGTCCCCGGTGACGGTGTGGGCGTAGACCTCCATCGTCAGGCCGTCGGGATACTGCGGCGCGTGGAGGGTGATCTGCCACACGGGCAGGAAGAGAGCCGGGATCAGCGCCAGGGCCGCCAGCAGCATCACCACCCGGCTCGGCTTCGACAGCTGGCCCTGGAAGAGCTCTGTGTAATCGTCCATCGGGGTTCACCTCGGGGCTGTCGTGAGCGCGGCGGCGGAGGTCCGTCACGCGAACGGCGGGCCTGGGGGCCCGCCGTCCCGCGCTCCGGACGGGGTGCGGCTCCCCGCTCGCTACCGCACCAGCAGGTAGCCGGTCATCTCCAGGTGGAGAGCGGAGCAGAACTCCGTGCAGTAGAAGGGGAAGACCCCGGACCGATCCGCCGTGAAGCGGATGGTCTGCGTCTCGCCGGGCTCCAGGCTGACGTTCACGTTGTACTTGTCGATGGCGAACCCGTGGGTCGCGTCCCGGGCCTGCTCGACGTTGGTGACGTGCAGCACCACCTCGTCCCCCTCCTCCACCTCGATGTGCTCGGGGTTGAAGTGGCTGCGGACCGCCGTCATGAAGACGTGCACCTCGTCGCCGCGGCGCTCGATCCGCTCGTCGCCGGCCTTCGGCGCCTCCTCGTCGACCTGCATGGTCATCGGGTCGAAGCCCACCTCGGGGTAGGTGTTCCACGCCTCGATCTTGTCCGACTTGATCATCTGGGCGTAGTGCGGCTCGCCGATGCCCACCGGGGCGTCGTAGAGGAGCTGCATCTCCTCGGCGCTGGCGTCGATGAGCTGGAAGTTCTGCGGGTGCAGCGGCCCCACCGACTGGAAGCGGTCGATGGCCCACTTGTTCAGCGACACCACGTAGTTGCCGTCCGGCGACTTCGTGTCGCCCTCGGCCGCCGCCAGGTGGCCGACGTTGTAGTGGACCGGCAGCTTCTCGATCAGCTCCATCGTCCGCCAGTTCCACTTGGCCACGGCCGACTCGATGAAGAGGCTCGTGAAGGCGACGCCGTCCGTGCCGAACTGCGTGTGCAGAGGCCCGAGGCCCAGCTCGAGCTGGCCGTCCACGACGCTGTCGAAGTCCAGGATCGGCACGCCGTAGTCGTCGGTGCCCGAGAAGTCCTCGTCCTGGATGGCCTGCTGGATCTTGCTCCACGAGTAGACCGTGGCGTGCGGGTCCAGCTTGCCGGAGATGACGAGCTTCTCGCCGTCGGGCGTGACGTCCACCCCGTGCGGGCTCTTCGGCTCCGGGGCGAAGTAGAGCAGGCCCTCCTCGACGGCCGTCTGCAGGGGGATGACGGTCCGGCCCTGGATGGTCGTGGTCTTGCCGTCCCGGGCGGCGATTTCGGCCGCCTTCTCCCAGTTGATGATAGTGAGGTAGTCCATGTCGTTGGCCGACGCGCCGGCCTCGAAGGGCGGGTTGCCCTTCTCGATCCCGCCGGTGGCCATCTCGGTGTTGAAGGTGTTCAGGAAGATCCAGCCCTGCGACGGGCCCTTGCCCGCGTCCGAGAGGTCCTGCCAGTAGGGCGGCAGCTCGATGGTGAAGCTCCGCTCCGGGTCCAGCTTCCCCCGCTCGCGGTCGAACTTCCACATCGTGACGGCGCCCCGGTAGCGCTCCTCGTAGTCGTCCAGCGAGGCGTAGCTGCCGTCCAGGGGGACCGCGTACTGCGCGCCCTCGATGACGTACTCGGTGTTCGGCGTCACGAAGGCCCCGCCGTGGTTGGCGCCCATCAGCGGGTTGGTGACGATCTGCTTCGTCTCCATGTCCCGGAGGTCGATGACGCCGATGCGGGGGTTCGCCTTGTCGTTGATGAAGAGGAACTCGCCGTCGTAGTCGCCGTCCGTCTCCGAGAGGGCGGGATGGTGCGTGTCGCCCCACGTGATGTCCTTGCCGTTCATGCGGCCCTGGGCGAAGAGGCTCGTGTGCTCCTCGGCCCCGTAGCCGTAGCCCTGCCAGGGCTCCGGGGTGAAGACGCCGATGACCTTGAGCAGGCGCATCGACGGGACCCCGTAGACCAGCACCTGGCCGGAGTGGCCGCCCGAGGCGAAGAGGTAGTACTCGTCCATCTCGCCCGTGGGCACGTAGGTCTTCACCGCCGCGGCGACGTCGGCCTCGCTGAGGCCTCGCTCCTGGGCGATCGAGGAGACGTCGGCCGTGCCGCCGCCCTGCCCTCCGCCGCAGGCGTAGAGCAGCCCGCCCAGCGCCAGCGCGACGCCCGGCAGGGCCAGCCGCCGGAGCCATCCGTCGATCTTCATCTCGTCTTCCTCCCGATGGGGTGGTCTGGTGTGCGTATCGTCGTTCCGTCCCGTCCGGGTCGCCCCGTCAGGACCCCCCGCTCTCGGAGCGGAGGTACTCGTAGATCGCCCGGAACTGGTCGGGCTTCACGTTCTGGTCGGACATCGGCGTGAAGTACTCGGCCAGCAGCTCCCTGGCGATGGAGTCGTTCCGGACCATGGAGTCCGGGTTCGTGATCATGTGATAGGTCCACTCGAAGGAGCGGCGCTCGGTGAGGCCTTCCAGGTCCGGCCCCACCCGCCGGCCCTCGCCGACGGTGTGGCAGGAGACGCAGCCCGTGGACTTGAAGATCTGTTCGCCGCGGGCGGCGAGCCGGGCGTCGACCGGGCCGGTGGGCTCCTCCACGGGGATTCCCGCGGACGCGGAGCCGCCGTCCCGGCCGTCGTCGCCGTTCGTACCGGAGGCGGCGTCCCCGCCGCCGCAGGCGGCCAGGAGCAGGACCAGGGTGAAGAGGGCGCTGGCGCGGGTGAGCATGGTCTCCATCCGGGATGCCTCGCGGGTGTTCGACGTGAGCGTTCTCTCGACTTCGCCCCGAAGGTAGGATGGTATTCCTCACCTGTCTGTCGTGATTGTCTCGCGGGCGGGTGTCGGAGATTCCCCGCGGCGCCGTCGGGGATTTCCCCACAGGCGGGAAAAAGAAGCGCCCCCGGGCGGGAGGCCGGGGGCGGTGAGCGCGAGAGGAACGGGGGGCGGGCCGGGGCCCGGGCGGGCGTCAGACCTCCTTGAGGAGCCCCACCCGGAGAGCGAAGCGCACCAGCTCGGAGCGGTGGTTGAGCTTCAGCTTCTTCATGATCCGCGAGCGGTAGGTGTCCACGGTCTTCGGGGAGATGAACAGCTTCTTGCCGATCTCACGGGAGCTGTAGCCCTCGGCCGTCAGCGCCAGGACCTCCTGCTCCCGGGAGCTGAGCTTGTGGAGGCGGCTGGTGTCCTCGTCCTGCTCGGACGCCTTGTATTCCTGTAGCAGCAGCTTGGTGGCCTGGGGCGGCAGGTAGACCTCGCCGCGGGCCACGACCCGGATCGCCTCGACCAGGTCGCGGTCGGCGCTGGTCTTGGTCAGGTACCCGCTGGCGCCGGCCTCCACCACGGGGACCAGGTATTCCTCCTCGGCGTGTACGGTGAGCACCAGCACCCGGGTGTCCAGGTCCAGCGCCGCGATCCGGCGGGTGGCCTCCAGCCCGTCGGACTCGGGCATCGAGAGGTCCATGACCACCACGGTGGGATCGAGGCGTCGGGCCTGGTCGACGGCCTCGTCCCCGCTGGAGGCCTCGCCCACCACCTCCATGCTGGACTCGCCCTCCAGCAGCGCCCGGATCCCCGAGCGGAACATCGCGTGGTCGTCCGCCAGGAGGATCTTGATCGGCTCAGCCATGCTCTCGCCCCTCGGAGCGTGTAGGGATGCGCGCCCTGACCCGGGTCCCTTCTCCGGGCACGCTGGCGATCTCCAGGTCGCCGCCGACGGCCGTGGCCCGCTCCTTCATGCCCAGCAGGCCGAGCCCCCCTTCCAGGCGCTCGACCGGGCCCTCCATCTCGAAGCCCCGCCCGTCGTCGGTCACCTCGGCCACCACCTCCGTGCCGTCGGCGACGAGGCGAACCTGCACCTTCCGCGCCGACGCGTGCCGGACCACGTTGGAGAGAGCCTCCTGGACGATCCGGTAGAGGGCGAGCTTGGCGTCGTCGTCCAGCAGCTCGTCCACCGGGTCCAGGTCGAGGTGCACCTCCACCTCGAGATCCGCCGGCTCGATCTGGTGGCGGACGTGCCAGCGGAGAGCGGTCGCCAGCCCGGCGTCCTCCAGGGCCGGCGGACGCAGGCCCCGGGCGATCCGCCGGACGGCCTCCGCCGAAGCCAGGATCTCCTCCCGGGCCTCCTCCAGCAGCGAATCCCGCCGCTCCGGATCCTCGGTCCGCCGGGCCAGCCGGAGCCGGACGAGCAGCCCCGCCAGCCGCTGGGCGGTGTCGTCGTGGAGCTCCCGGGCGATCCTCCGCCGCTCGTCCTCGGCCGCCTGGAGGGCCCCGGCGCCGAACTCCCGGAGGCGCCGGCGCTCGGTCACGTCCCGGACGGTGCTGATCACCATCGTCCCCTCGTCGGTGGGGAGGGGGCTCAGGCTGATCTCCACCGGGAAGACCGAGCCGTCTTTTCGGCGGCCGTGCAGTTCCATCCCGATCCCCATGGGACGGGCGTGGGGGTCGTCGAAGAAGCCGTGGCGCTCTTCCACGTGGACATCCCGGGCGTGCTCGGGGACGAGGGTTTCGATCTGCCGGCCCCTCAGCTCGGCGGCGTCCCACCCGAACATCTCCTCGGCCGCCGGGTTCGCCTCCCGGATCCTGCCGTCCCCGTCGACCACCAGGATGCCGTCCGGCGCCGCCTGGAAGACCGAACGGTAGGCCACAGGCGCGTGCTCCAGGTCCGTCCCGGACCCGGCGTTCTGTCCCTGATCCATGGAGGTCTCCGGTCCCGCTCGATCCCCTGGGGTGTCGGGAGATCCCCCACGCGGAGAGGGCGCCATGTCCCGACAGAAACATCGCGCCGTCGAAACTAGCTTCGTGCCGTCATGAGTTCACCACCCGCCCCGTCCCCGGACAGCCACGACCCCGCCGGATCCCCCGACCCCGGCGGGCGGGCGTTCCGGGGGCACCCGACGGCGGGCTGGCGCCGGAGGCTCCTCCGCGTGCCTCTCTTCTACAAGATCCTGGTGGCCAACGCCGCGATCCTCGGCCTGGTCGCCGGCGGGGGGACATGGCTGGCCTTCCGCCTGGGGACCGCGGGAGCGGGCGTCTCCCCCTGGGTCCTGGCCGCGGCGGCGGCCGGCGCCGGCGTGCTCCTCTCGGCCCTCTTCGACGCCGTGGTCCTGCGGCTGGCCCTCTCGCCGCTCTCGGCCCTGGAGCGCACGGCCGCCAGGATCCAGTCCGGCGCCTCCCCCGAGTCGGTCCGGGTCCCGGAGCAGCCGCTGGCGGACCGGGACCTCGACCGCCTGATCCGCGTCTTCAACGACATGGTCGACAGCCTGGCCCGGTACCGCGCCCGCCTTCGGGAGCTGGCCGTCCGGGCGCTGGAGACCGCCGAGGGGGAGCGCCGGCGCGTGGCCCGACAGCTCCAGGAGGACACGGCCCAGCGGCTCGCCTCCCTGCTGATCCGTCTCCGCCTGGCCCGGACGTGCGAGGACACCGACGAGCGGAACCGGCTGCTGGACGAGCTCCGAAACGAGACGGCCGAGGCGCTGGAGGCGATCCGGCGGGTCGCCCGGGGACTCCGTCCGCCCGAGCTGGACGAGATCGGGGTCGACCGCGCCGTCCGGGCCTTCGTCCGGGGCCTCCGGTCCTCCGGCGGCCCCGAGTTCGAGCTGGATCTCGAGCCGGTGGAGGACTGCCTGGAGGAAGAGGGCCGCCTGGCCCTGTACCGCATCGTCCAGGAGGCGGTGACGAACGTTCACCGGCACGCGGACGCCTCCACGGCCTCGGTCCGGATCGCCCGTGGGGAGCGCCGCGTGCTGGCCGAGGTCACCGACGACGGCGTCGGCTTCCGCGTCGGGGCGAACGGCGACGACCCGGCCGGCCGCTCCCTGGGCCTGGTCGGGATGCGCGAGCGGGCCCTCCACGCCGGGGGCGAGCTCCGGGTCGTGAGCCGGCCGGGCGCCGGCACCCGGATCCGGCTCGAGCTCCCCCGCAGGAGAGGCCCGTCCGGGAGCGCTCCCGGAGCGGCCTGATCCCGCCGGGCGCCACGAACCCGTATCATCACGGCGGAGCCGGAGACGCCGAGCCGGGACGCGGGAGGCGGGAGATGATCGAGGTCGACGGGGCCATGGGCGAGGGCGGGGGCCAGGTGCTCCGG
>CAZSKS010000084.1:0-9713 GCA_964607465.1 uncultured Gemmatimonadota bacterium
TGAACAGCTCCACGGCCATGACCTTGGGCAGGCCGCACTGGTGCAGCTCCAGCTCCGGGCCGACCACGATGACCGAGCGGCCCGAGTAGTCCACGCGCTTGCCCAGCAGGTTCTGGCGGAAGCGCCCCTGCTTCCCCTTCAGCATGTCGGAGAGGGACTTCAGCGGGCGCTTGCCCCGGCCGCGGATGGCCTTGCCGCGCCGGCCGTTGTCGAACAGCGCGTCCACCGCCTCCTGGAGCATGCGCTTCTCGTTGCGGAGGATGACCTCCGGGGCGCGCATCTCCAGCAGCTTCTTCAGCCGGTTGTTCCGGTTGATGACCCGCCGGTAGAGGTCGTTCAGGTCGGACGTGGCGAAGCGCCCCCCGTCCAGCGGGACCAGCGGACGCAGGTCCGGCGGGATGACCGGGATCACGTCCATGATGAAGTGCTCCGGGTCGTTCCGGTCCTCCGGCGCCTCGCCCGACCCCCGGATGGCGTCGATGACCTTGAGCCGCTTCAGCTTCTTCTTCTTCCGGTGCTTCGAGGTCTCGTGCTGCACCTCGTAGCGGAGCTGCTGCGCCAGCTCGTCCACGTCCAGCTGGCCGAGCAGGGTGCGGGCGGCCTCGGCCCCGATCTCCGCCTGGAAGTCGTCGTCGCCCTCCTCCCGGGCCTTCTCGGAGAGCTCCCAGTACTCGTCCTCGTCCAGGATCTCCTTGTAGTCGACGTCCTGCTCGCCGCGGTCGGTGACCACGTAGCCGGCGTAGTAGACGACCTTCTCCAGGTCCTTCAGCTTCATCCCCAGCAGGTAGCCCATCTGCGAGGGGAGGGTCTTGAAGAACCAGATGTGGGCCACCGGCACGGCCAGCTCGATGTGGCCCATCCGCTCGCGCCGGACCTTCGAGAGGGTCACCTCGACGCCGCACTTGTCGCACACGTGCCCGCGGTAGCGGATCCGCTTGAACTTCCCGCAGTGGCACTCCCAGTCCTTGACGGGACCGAAGATCCGCTCGCAGAAGAGCCCGTCCCGCTCCGGCTTGAAGGAGCGGTAGTTGATGGTCTCGGGCTTGGTCACCTCTCCGTAGCTCCACGACCGGATCTCCTCGGGGGAGGCGATCTTGATCTGGATGGAGTCGAAGTCGGAGGGGCTGCCCTTCCTGTCTCGCGGGAAATCGATCATGTCCTCGTCCCTCTGGGCTGCGTGGTGGGCCTCCGGTCTCGTCCGGAGGCCGCTGGGTGCGCTGCGCTCGTCGTACCGCGGGCCTGCGGCCCGTGCCCGTCCTCGCTCAGAAGATGCTGCCGCCGTCGTCTTCGCTTCCGAGGGAGACGCTCAGGCCCAGCGACTGGAGCTCCTTCACGAGCACGTTGAAGCTCTCCGGGATCCCCGGCCGCGGGAGGTTATCGCCCTTGACGATGGACTCGTAGACCTGGCTCCGGCCCGAGACGTCGTCGGACTTCACCGTGAGCATCTCCTGGAGGGTGTGGGCCGCGCCGTAGGCCTCCAGCGCCCACACCTCCATCTCGCCGAACCGCTGCCCGCCGAACTGCGCCTTGCCGGCCAGCGGCTGCTGGGTCACCAGGCTGTACGGCCCGATGGAGCGGGCGTGGATCTTGTCGTCCACCAGGTGCTCCAGCTTCAGCATGTACATCTCGCCGACGGTGACGTCGTCGTCGAACTCCTGACCGCTGCGGCCGTCCCGGACTCGCATCTTGCCGTTGGGCTTGAGGCCGGCCTTGCCCATCAGCTCCACGACGGCGTCGTCCAGGCCCTCCTTGACCCGGCGCTGACCCGACAGCTGCGCCGCGTGAGGCCAGCCCTCCTCCTCCAGCTTCGACGTCACCGTCGCGCCGGCCAGGTCGCGGGCGACCTCCAGGACGAAGTCGGCCAGCTCCTCCAGGATCTCCCGGGCCTCCTTGGTCACGTCGGTGTCCAGGTACGCGTCCAGGCTGCGACCCAGGTCGTCCCGCGGCGAGCCACCGTTCTCGGCGTGGGCCACCTGGGTCCCGCTGAGCCCCTCGAACGCCCGCATCAGCGTGCGGACCTCCGCCGCCCCGATCTCCGGCGCCTCGACGTCCGCGCCGAGCGTGCGCGCGGCCCACAGGGCCCCGGCGATCTTCAGGAGCCCTCCGATCTCGTGCTCGGTGGCGCCCTGGAAGACGGGCGTGTGGGCCTGGAAGCCCAGGATGCGGGCCGCCCACCCGAGGTGGGTCTCCAGCACCTGGCCCACGTTCATCCGGCTGGGGACGCCCAGCGGGTTCAGGACGATCTCCACCGGCGTGCCGTCGGGCAGGAAGGGCATGTCCTCCTCGGGCACCACCCGGGCGATCACGCCCTTGTTGCCGTGCCGGCCGGCCATCTTGTCGCCCACCGAGATCTTGCGCTTCTCGGCCAGGTAGACCTTCACCAGCTGGACGACGCCCGGCTTGAGCTCGTCGGGCTGGAAGACCTTGTCGATGCCCTCCTCGGTCCGCTCGCGGATCCGCTCGACGCGGCGCTTCGCCTCGTCGACCACCCTGCGGACCTTCTCGTTGACGTCGTCGTCCTCGACCTTGAGGGTCGAGAGGTCGATCTCGCCGAAGTCGACGTCCTCGAGCCGCTTCGCGGTGAGGTTCGTCCCCTCCTCGTAGTAGGGCTCGATGGTGCCCCGCCTGAGGAAGAGGGCCGCCTCTTTGCCCTCCAGCAGCTCGCGCAGCTCCGCGTCCCGCGCCTCGGTGACCCGGGCGATCTCCTCGCGCTCCTGCGTCCGCAGCTCGGCGATGCGCTCGCCGTGCTCCTTCTCCAGGATCGGGTCGTCGATGCGCCGGGAGAAGATCTTCACGTCGATGACCGTGCCCTCGACGCCGGGCGGAACGCGGAGCGAGCTGTCCTTCACGTCCTTGGCCTTCTCACCGAAGATGGCCGTCAGCAGCTTCTCCTCGGGGGAGAGCTCCGTCTCGCCCTTCGGGGTGATCTTGCCGGCCAGGATGTCGCCGGACTTGACCTCGGCCCCGACGCGGATGATGCCCCGCTCGTCCAGGTCCACCAGGGACTCCTCGGCCACGTTCGGGATCTCGCGGGTGATCTCCTCCACGCCGCGCTTGGTGTCCCGGACCGACATCTCCAGCTCCTGGATGTGCACCGAGGTGAAGATGTCGTCCTTCACCAGCTTCTCGCTGACGACGATCGCATCCTCGAAGTTGTGGCCGTACCAGGGCATGAAGGCCACCAGGGTGTTCCGGCCCAGCGCCAGCGAGCCGTCGTCCGTGGAAGGGCCGTCGGCCAGCACCTCGCCCTGCTCGACCTCCTGGCCGGTCCGGACGATGGGGCGCTGGTTGACCGCCGTGTCCTGGTTGGTGCGCCAGAACTTCCGCAGGCTGTACCGATCGTACTGGGTGAGACGGGCCAGGGGCTGCTCCCCGTCCTTGCTGGAGCGGGGCTTCCCGGTGTCCACGACGATCTCGTCACCCGTCACCCGGGTCACCTTGCCGCCGCGGTCGGCCAGCACCACCGCCCCGGAGTCCTCGGCCACCTTGTTCTCCAGGCCGGTCCCCACCAGGGGGGCCTCCGGGAAGAGCAGAGGGACGCCCTGCCGCTGCATGTTGGATCCCATGAGCGCCCGGTTGGCGTCGTCGTGCTCCAGGAACGGGATGAGCGCCGGCGACATGGCCACCAGCTGGTCCGGGGCCACGTCCATGAAGTCGATCTCCTCGGGCGGCAGCAGCGGGTAGTCGTCCTGCCGCCGGCAGAGGATCAGCTCCTGCTGGAAGTTGCCGTCCCGGTCCACCGGGGCGTTGGCCTGGGCCACCGCGTACTCCTCCTCGTCGGAGGCCGACAGCCAGACCACCTCGTCGGTGACCCGGCCCTCGACCACCTTCCGGTAGGGCGTCTCCAGGAAGCCCAGCTCGTTGATCCGGGAGTAGGTCGTCATCGAGGTGATGAGCCCGATGTTGGGACCCTCGGGGGTCTCGATCGGGCACATCCGCCCGTAGTGGGAATAGTGGACGTCGCGCACCTCGAAGCCCGCCCGCTCCCGGGTCAGCCCCCCGGGGCCCAGGGCGCTCAGCCGCCGCTTGTGGGTCAGGGCCGCCAGCGGGTTCGTCTGGTCCATGAACTGGCTGAGCTGGCTGCTGCCGAAGAACGACTGGATCACCGCGCTCACCGTGCGCGCGTTGACCAGGTCGTCGATGGACATCTTCTCCGGGTCGTTGTTGATCGACATCCGCTCCCGGACCAGCCGGGCCATCCGGGACAGGCCCACCGAGAACTGGTTGGCGATCAGCTCGCCGATGGAGCGGACGCGGCGGTTCCCCAGGTGGTCGATGTCGTCCGTGTAGCCCCGCCCCTCGTGCAGCTCCAGCAGGTAGCGGACGATGCCGACGAAGTCCGAGGGCTCCAGCACCGTCCGGTCGGCCGGCGGGAGGTCGAACTTCAGCAGACGGTAGGTGTCGCTGAGCCGCTGGTTCACCTTGTGGCGGCCGACCCGTCCCAGGTCGTAGCGCTTGGGGTTGAAGAAGAGCCGGTCCAGGGCCTCGCGGGCGGTCTCCAGGTTCGGCGCCTCGCCCGGGCGCACCAGCGAATAGATGGAGTGGAGCGCCTCGGCCTCGCTGGCCGTCGGGTCCTTGTCCAGGGTGTTCTTGACCACCGGCGACTCGCCCCGGGGACCGCCGGTGAAGACCAGCGCCTCGGGCACCTTCTCCTCCTTCAGGCTCCGGAAGAGCTCCTTGTCGAAGGGATCCCCCTTCTCCGCCAGGACCTCGCCGGTGTCGGGATGGACCACGTCGTCGGCCAGCCGCGGGTCGTGGCTCCAATCCCGGCGCATCGTGAGTTCGTCGTAGGAGCCCCGCATCTGGATGAAGGTCGCGGTGGAGTAGATCTCCACCTCGTCGATCTCGGCCCGACGAAGTCGCTTCAGGAGCTCCTCGTCCATCTCCTGGCCCCGCCGCACCACGAAGGCGTCGGCGTCGTCGTGGAGCGACACCTCCTCGACACCCGCCCGGGCGAACCGGTCGACGAGCGCCTCGGTGAACTCGTCCCCCGGCTCACCCAGCACCGCTTCGGACTCCGGGTGGACGACCCGCTCGGAGAGGAAGGCCGGTCCGTCGCCCTCCGGATCGAAGGTGGCGACCTCCGCGGTCTCCGCGTCGCCCTCGTACTCCGGGTTCGGCACCGACTCGGCCACGATGGTCCCGCTCACCTCCCGGCGCGTTCCGCGGTCGTCCGCGGCGTCGTCCAGGCCGATGGTCCGGGTCTCGTGGAAGAGGCTCAGGATCTCGGCGTCGGTGCCGTAGCCGAAGGCCCGCAGGAGGGCGGTGGCCGGGAATTTCTTCTTCTTGTCGATATGGACGTGCATCACGTCGTGGATGTCGAGGGTGAACTCGACCCACGACCCCCGGAAGGGGATGATGCGGGAGGAGAAGAGGCGCGTCCCGTTCGGGTGCTCGTCCTCCTCGAACACGACGCCGGGCGAGCGGTGCAGCTGGCTGACGATGACCCGCTCCGCCCCGTTGACGACGAAGGTCCCGTCGTCGGTGAGCATGGGGAGGTCACCCAGGTAGACCTCCTTCTCCAGGATGTCACGCGGCCGCTTCTCGCCCTCCCCCACGTCCTCGAACATCACCAGCCGGAGCGTGGCCTTCAGGGGAGCGGCGTACGTCATGTCCCGCTCCATGCACTCCCGGACCGTGTACTTCGGGTCGCCCAGGTCGTAGTCGACGAACTCGAGGGCGAAGTTCTCGTTCACGTCGGTGATGGGGAAGATCTCCGAGAACACCCGCTCCAGCCCGACGTCACGACGCTCCTCGGCCGTCCTCTCCGGCTGCAGGAGCCGGTTGAAGGCCTGGACCTGGACGTCCAGGAAGTGGGGCTTCTCCTTCGGGGTCTCGAGCTTCGCGAACGAGACGATGTTCGTATCGGTGTCAGCCAACGTTGTGCTCCTGCGGGTTGGTTGGAACGGTCGGGGATGCGGGACGCTCGAGCGGCGGACGTCCGGCGAAGGAGGTCCACCGGACCACGGCGGCGGGACGCGAGCCCCCTCGCCGGCGAGACACGTCGACGGCCGGCCGGACCGCCCGCTCCCCTGAGCGGGCCGGCGCGATCGTCGGACGGACGGACAGGGTCGGCGGGACGAGAGACGGACGCGGCCGACCCGGCGGTGAGGCTCCCCTCCCCGCCGGACGGGCGATCGGGTCCCCGGCTCTCCGGGGCGTCGGCCCGCTCCCCTCCACCTCTGCTTCTACTTCAGCTCGACGGTGGCTCCCTGCTCCTCCAGCTTGGCCTTCATGGACTCCGCCTCCTCCTTGGTGACGCCTTCGCGCACCGCGCCGGGGGCGTTGTCCACCAGCTCCTTGGCCTCCTTGAGGCCCAGGCTGGTGACCTCGCGGACCACCTTGATGACCTGGATCTTCTTGTCGCCGATGCCGGTGAGGACCACGTCGAACTCGGTCTGCTCCTCCTCCGCCTCGCCGCCGGTGCCGCCGCCGGCTGGCGCCGCCACGGGGGCGGCCGCCGAGACGCCGAACTCCTCCTCCATCTTCTCCTTCAGCTCGGCCGCCTCCAGGACGGTGAGCGAACCGATCGACTCCAGAATCTCGTCCACCTTGCTCATGGGTCGTGCTCCCTACCCTCTGTGTGCTCGATTGTTCGGGCTCGCCGGCGTCGTCTCGACGGTCCGGCCCGCCCGTGCTGTCACTGCTCCTGCCCTTCCCTCTTCCTGGCCGCTTCGTGGGCCATGTGTCCGATGTCCCGGAGCAGGCCCTCCAGGACGCCGACGATGCCGGCGACCGGGGACGTCAGGCTGGCCATGATCGACGCCAGCAGCTCCTCCCGGGTGGGCAGCTCGGCCAGTCGGCCCACCTCCTCGGAGGTGACCGTCCGCCGATCCACCACCCCGACCTTGACGGTCGGGCGGTCGTCGTGCTCCCTGGCGAATTCCTTGACGACCTTGGCGGCCACCACCGGGTCCTCCCCGCCGAGCACGAGGCCGGTAGGCCCCTCCAGCCACTCGTCGAGGTCCGGAAACCGCTCCAGGTCGTCCAGGGCCCGGCGCATCAGCGTGTTCTTCGCCACGCGGTAGCCGACCCCCTCGTCCTTCAGCCGGGCCCGGAGCTCCGTCATGGCGCTCACGTCCAGGCCGGTGAAGTCCGTCAGGTAGACCGCCCCGGCGTCGTCCAGCACCCGGGACAGGTCCTCGGTGATCTCCTTCTTCTCTTCCAGCGTCTTCGCCATCGGTCCAGGTTCCCTTCTCGCTGCCGTTTCGAACCCGCGCCCGGGGGGAGCGGGACTCGTGTCTGCGGGGCCGGTCCTCCGTCTACGCGCTCCGGAACAGGTACGGGTCGACGGAGACGCCCGGACCCATGGTGCTGCTCAGGGTGACCCCCTTCACGTACGGCGCCTTCGCCGAGGCGGGACGCTGCCTGAGGATCGCGTCCATCAGGGCGTCGAAGTTCCGGCCCAGCTCCTCGGCCGAGAAGCTCACCTTCCCGATGGGCGCGTGGACGTTGCCGGCGCGGTCCACCCGGAACTCGATCTTGCCCGCCTTGGCCTCCTCGACGGCCGTCCGGACGTCCTCCGTCACCGTGCCCGCCTTGGGCGTCGGCATGAGCCCCCTGGGGCCCAGGATCCGGCCCAGCTTGCCCACGTCCCCCATCATGTCGGGCGTGGCGATGGCCACGTCGAAATCCAGCCATCCGGCCTCGATCTTCTCGATGTACTCCGGGCCGGCGTAGTCGGCGCCGGCCTCCTCCGCCTCCGTGGCCTTCGGGCCCCGGGCCAGGACCAGCACCCGGACCTCCTTGCCCGTCCCCGACGGGAGCACGACGGTTCCCCGCACCACCTGGTCGGCCTGGCGGGGATCGACGTTGAGCCGGACGGCCGCCTCCACCGTCTCGTCGAAGCCTGCGTACGCCAGCTCCCTGACCAGCTCGGTGGCCTCGGCCGGCTCGTACTCCCGCTCGGGATCGAGGACGGACGCCGCTTCCCGGTACTGCTTGCCGTGCTTCGTGGCCATCAGTCCATCACCTCGATGCCCATGGACCGGGCCGTGCCGGCGATCATGCGGACGGCGGCGTCCACGTCGTTGGCGTTCAGGTCCTCCATCTTGATCTCGGCGATCTTCTCGAGCTGGCTCCGGGTCACCGAGCCCACGGTCTCACGGTTCGGCTCGGCCGCCGCCGTGTCGATGCCGGCCTCCTTCTTGAGCAGCACCGAGGCCGGCGGCGTCTTCGTGATGAAGCTGAAGCTCCGGTCCTGGTAGACCGTGATCTCCACCGGGATCAGCATCCCGGCTTCCCCCGCCGTCTTGGCGTTGAACTGCTTGCAGAACTCCATGATGTTGACGCCGTGCTGGCCCAGCGCCGGCCCCACGGGCGGGGCCGGGTTCGCCTGCCCGGCGGGAATCTGCAGCTTGATCTGCCCGATCTCCTTCTTCGCCATCGTCCTCTATCTTCCGTCGTTCATGGCTGCGCCGGCCACGGCGCTCTCTCTAGCCCGCAAACTTCCCTCCGGCACAGAGAGGGCGCGAAGGTCAAGGAAGGCGAGCCGGGGGATCCGAGGCGTACTGCAAGTACGTCGCAGGATCCCCCGGCGAAGCCTGACGCCGAGATTCGCGTCCTCTCGAAGCCGGAGGGTCAGTAGCCTTCGAGCTGCGTGTAATCCAGCTCCACGCTGGTGGGCCTCCCGAAGAGGCTCACCTGCACGCGGACCTTCCCCTTGTCGTGGAAGACCTCCTCCACGGTACCGCTGAAGTCGCTGAAGGGGCCCTCCTTGATCTCCACGGCCTGGCCGGTGTGGAACGGAACGTCCTCCTCGGGCCCGGCCTCCTCCAGCTCCTCGGAGATCCCCAGGATCTTGTTGATCTCGGCCTGCTTCAGCGGCTGCGGCTCTCCGCTCTCGCCGCCCAGGAAGCGGATGACGCCCTGGACGTTGTTGATCATGTACATCGTCTCCTGGTCCAGGTGCATCTGGACCAGCACGTAGCCAGGGTAGAGACGCTTCTCCTTGGTGACCTTCTTCCCGCCCTTGATCTCCACGACCTCCTGGGTGGGGACGATCACCTCGCGGATGGGGCGGTCCTCGGGCTCCCCCTCCATCTCCTCCATCTTCCGGTGGATGAGCTTCTTGACCTTGTTCTCGTGGCCGGAGTAGGTCTGGAGCGCGTACCAGCGGTATCCCTCGGCGCGCTCGGCTTCGATCTGCTCCCGGTCCTTGACCGTCTCGTCTGCCTCAGCCACTGAACGCTCCCACGATCATTTGGACGATCCACGAGAAGACGGCGTCCATCAGCCCGATGATGAGCGCGAGAACGAGGACGAAGACGATCGTCACCGCCGTCGCGTTGCGGAGCTGCTCCCGGTCGGGCCAGGTGACCCGCCGCATCTCCACCTGGACGCCTTCCGCGAACTCCTTGATGTCCCTCAACGCCATCGGGTGATTCCGTCCCCTCCCGCCGGCCGGCCGCCACGAGACGCGGCGCCGACCCCCTCGGGGCCCGGCGGGGATCGATGCCCCTCGGGCTCACGAGCTCCGGGCCGGCGCCGCGTACGCCCGCGCCTGCTCAGCGTGTCTCTTTGTGTACGGTGTGCTGATCGCAGCGCGGGCAGTACTTCTTGTACTCCACCCGCTCCGGATGTTTCCTCTTGTTCTTCTTCGTCGTGTAGTTGCGCTCGTGGCACTCGTCACACTCGAGCGTGATCTGCTCGCGCATCGGCTACTCGACGATCTTGGTGACGACGCCGGCGCCGACGGTGCGTCCGCCCTCGCG
>CAZSKS010000085.1:0-9409 GCA_964607465.1 uncultured Gemmatimonadota bacterium
ACCACGTCAACCTGGGCCAGTCCAGCAACGACGTGATCCCCACCGCCTGCCACGTGGCGGCGCTGGTGGCCCTCGAGGAGGAGCTGATCCCGGCCCTCCGCCACCTGCGGGACGCGCTGCGGGAGAAGGCCGAGGCGTTCGACGACGTGCCCAAGGCCGGCCGGACCCACCTGCAGGACGCCACCCCCGTCCGGCTGGGTCAGGAGGTCGGCGGGTGGGCCAGCCAGGTGGAGCACGGCCTGCGGCGGATCGCCGGGGTCCGGGACTCGCTGGGAGAGCTGGCCATCGGCGGCACCGCCGTGGGCACGGGACTCAACACCCACCCGGAGTTCGGCGGCCGGATGGCCGCCCGCCTGAGCGAGATGACGGGCGTCGAGTTCCGGGAGGCGGAGAACCACTTCGAGGCCCAGGCGGCGCGCGACGCGATGGTGGAGGCCAGCGGGGCGCTGAAGACGGTGGCCGTCAGCCTGACGAAGATCGCCAATGACGTCCGGTGGTTGGGAAGCGGTCCGCGTACCGGCATCGGCGAGCTGAAGGTGCCGGCCGTCCAGCCCGGCTCCAGCATCATGCCGGGGAAGGTGAACCCGGTGATGGCCGAGTCGGTGTGCCAGGTGGCGGCCCAGGTGATCGGCAACGACGCCGCGGTGACCATGGGCGGCCAGGCCGGCAACTTCGAGCTGAACGTCATGATCCCGGTGATGGCCCACAACCTCCTGCAGTCCATCGGGATCCTGGCCTCCGTCTCCCGGGCCTTCACCGACCGCTGCGTGGTGGGGTTGGAGGCCGACGAGGAGCGATGCCGCCGCAACGCCGAGTCGACGGCCGCCCTGGCCACGGCCCTCGCCCCGGAGATCGGCTACGACGCCGCCGCCGAGGTGGCGAAGGCCTCCCTGGAGGAGGACCGCACGCTCCGGGAGGTCGTCCTGGAGCGGGAGCTGCTCTCGGAGGAGGAGCTGGACCGCATACTGGACTTCCGGGCCATGACGGAGCCGGGCATCCCCGGCCGCTGAGCGCCGCCGGGCGGGCGACCGGGCCGACGGCCCGCTCCTGCCTCCTGCCGCACGGGTCCGCTCCGGCGCCCGTCCCGGTCGCCGGGAGGCGGGTGCTTCGCCCCGCCTTGACCCGGCCGGCGGTCCTCCCCGAGTTTCCCCGCCGTCCGCTGGACGTGGCCGCCCCCGGGCCGCCCGTCCCGCCACGCAGCCCAGCCGGGAGCACCGCGACCATGCGTCCGAGCCCCTTCGCCCGAGCCGCCGTCCCCCTCCATCCTTTCGCCGCCGCCGTGCTCCTCGCGGGGCTGACGGCGCCGCTCCCGCCGGCGTCCGGGGCGGGCCCCGGCGGAGGGCTGGCGGCGCAGGAGCCGGCGGTCCGGCAGGACGCCGGAGAGCTCAGCGTGGAGCGGATCCACGGCACCGACGAGCTGCTGGCCGACGGGTTCCGGGGCTCCTGGCGGTCGGACGGCGCTTCCTGGACGGTGGTCGAGAAGGACGACCGGGGCCGGGACGAGCTGTGGGAGGTCCGGGCCCGCGGCGGGGAGCGGAAGAGGCTGATCTCGGCCGGCGAGCTCGTGCCGGAGGGCGCCTCCGAGCCCCTCTCGATCTACGACCACTCCTTCTCGCCCGACGGTCGGTACGTCCTGATCTTCACCGACGCCCGGCGGGTCTGGCGGGACCGGACGAAGGGGAAGTACTACACCTTCGACCTGGCCGACCGGCAGCTCCGGCCGGTGAGCCGGAAATCGGGCTGGCAGATGTTCGCCAAGTTCGGCCCCGACTCCCGGCGGGTCGCCTTCGTCCGGGACCATGACATCCACGTCACCGAGATCGCCACCGGCCAGGAGCGCCGGCTCACCACGTCGGGGTCGGAGGACACGATCAACGGCACCACGGACTGGGTGTACGAGGAGGAGCTGGGGCTGCGCGATGCCTTCCGGTGGAGCCCCGACGGGACCCGGATCGCCTACTGGCAGCTGGACCGCAGCCCGATCCCGCCCTTCCACCTGGTGGACGAGACCCGTCTCTACCCGGAGCTGAAGCCGGTCCGCTACCCCAAGGCCGGGACCGAGAACTCGCGGGTGCGGGTCGGCGTCCTGGACCTGTCGTCCCGGCGGACCACCTGGTTCGACGCCGGCGGCCCCGAGTACGTGGCCCGGATGGGCTGGGTGGACGACGGGACGGTGGCCATCCAGACGTTGAACCGCCACCAGGACCGCCTGGAGCTCCGCCTGGGCGACCCCGCGTCCGGCCGCACGCGGCTGGCCCTGGCGGAGACCGATTCGGCCTGGGTGGACGTGGACGACGACCTGACCTGGATCGACGGCGGACGGCGCTTCGTGTGGTCCAGCATGCGGGACGGGTGGAACCACCTCTACCTGTACGAGCGGGACGGCACCCCGGTGCGGAAGCTCACCGACTTCCCCGCCGACGTCACTGCCTTCCACGGCGTGGACGAGGAGCGCGGCCGGGTGTGGTTCAGCGCCGCGGTGCCGGGGCCCAGGCGGCGCTCGGTGGGCTGGGTGCCGCTGGACGGCGGGGACCCCACGTGGGCGGTCCGGGCCTCGGAGGCCCCGGGCGACGGCGCCCACCGGCCGGACTTCGCCCCGGATCACCGTCTCTTCGTGGACACCCATTCCTCGCTGGACGTCCCGCCCACGTCCACGCTCCGGCGTGCCGACGGATCCGCCGTGCGCACGGTCGTGGAGAACGCGGAGCTGAAGGCGAGGCTGGACTCGCTGGAGCTGGGGAACGCGGAGTTCTTCGAGGTGACGTCGGCCGACGGCGCCACGAAGCTCAACGCCTGGCGCATCACGCCGCCCGCCTTCGACTCCACCGCCGCCCATCCGGTGCTCATGTACGTGTACGGCGGACCCGGCGTGCAGACCGTGCTGGACGGGTGGGGCGGGACCCGCTACCTGTGGCACCAGCTCATGGCCCGGGAGGGATTCGTCGTGGTCAGCGTCGACAACCGCGGCACGGGCGCCCGGGGTCGGGACTTCTACCGGCAGGTGTTCCTGCGCCTGGGTCAGCTCGAGACCGCCGACCAGCTGGCCGCGGCCCGTCAGCTGGGAGAGCGCCCCTGGGCCGACGCGTCCCGGATCGGCATCTGGGGCTGGAGCTACGGCGGCTACATGACGCTGCTGACCACGCTCCAGGGCGAGGGCGCCCTGGCGGCGGGCGCCTCGGTGGCGCCGGTGACCCACTGGAAGCTCTACGACACGATCTACACCGAGCGCTACATGCGGACGCCGGGCGAGAACCCCCGGGGCTACCGGAAGGGGGCGCCGCTCGAGTACGCTTCGAAGCTCGAGGCCTCGCTGCTGATCGTCCACGGCACGGGCGACGACAACGTCCACCCCCAGAACACCACCATGATGGTGAAGGCGCTGCAGGACGCCCGAAAGCAGTTCCGGATGCGGATCTACCCGAACAAGCGGCACGGCATCACCGGGAGCGACGCCCGGGTCAACCTCTTCGGGCTGCTGACGGGCTTCTTCCAGGAGGAGCTGGCCGGGGAGTAGCCCCTGCCGTCCGAACCCTCCACGCCCCGGGCGGTATCATCCGGGCGACCATGCGCATCACCGAGATCTTCCATTCCATCCAGGGCGAGTCCACGTGGGCGGGCTGGCCGTGCGTCTTCGTGCGGACCACCGGCTGCAACCTCCGCTGCGCCTGGTGCGACACCGCCTACTCCTTCCACGGGGGGGAGGAGCTGACGGTGGAGGAGGTGCTGGAGGAGGTGGAGCGAATCGGCGACGGCTGCCGGCTGGTGGAGCTGACGGGGGGCGAGCCGCTGCTCCAGCACGACATCGCCGAGCTGGCCGCGGCGCTGCTGGCCCGGGGCTACACGGTGCTGTGCGAGACCTCCGGCAGCGTGCCGGTGGACCGGGTGCCGGAGGAGGTCGTGAAGATCATGGACCTGAAGGCTCCGGGCAGCGGGGAAGAGGAGGCGAACGACTGGTCGAACCTGGAGCGGCTGGACCCGGGCCGGGACGAGCTGAAGTTCGTGGTGGCCGATCGTCGGGACTACGACTGGGCCGTCCGCCAGATCCGGGAGCGCGGACTGGAGCGCTTCACCCTCCACCTGTCGCCGGTCCACGGTGAGCTGGACCGGCGGCGGCTGGCGGAGTGGATGCTGGAGGACCGCCTCACGGCGAGGCTCAACCTCCAGCTGCACAAGTTCGTATGGGACCCGGAGGCGAAGGGGGTGTGAGCCGGCGAGGGACGTGGGTGCCGGCTCGTCGGTGCGGGAGGCGTCTCAGGCCCGTGCTCGGTTCGCCTCGCTCCACCCGTTCCCGGATCCGGTCAGCAGCGGCAGCATGGCCTCCTCCCGGAAAGCGGCGAAGAACGCCTCCTCCTCGCCGCGGGTAGGGGAGAGCTCCCGGAGGGATCGGCCCGTCCGGCGCTGGGCCACGCGTCGGAGCGTCCGGACGTGGACGTCCAGCTCGTCGGCCACCTCGCGCCAGCTCCTGCTCTCCGACTTCATGGAGGTGGCCCGCAGCAGGAGGATCCAGTCCAGGAACCCCTTGAGGGTGAGATCGCTCTCCTCCTCGTCCACGGCGTTGCGCCAGTGGTGCCAGAGGGTCCGGCGGTCCCGCTCAAGGGCCGCGGCCAGATCCTGGACCGAGGTGAGCGGGGGACGGCTGCCCAGCGTCCGCCCCACGGCGTCGATCAGCGTGTCCGGCAGGTGATCCGCCTCCCGGACCCGGCGCTCCATCCGCCGCAGACGACGCTCGGTCTCGGCCCCCTTCACCGCCACCGGCAGCTCGGCCAACCGATCCATCCAGACGACCTCCTCCACGATGACGTCCTTCAGCCGCCGGAGGACCCTGGGGTTGCGGCGCAGGATGAGCACCAGGACTCCGTCGGGCCTCCGCGACCGGAGCGACCGCAGGTGGCCGAAGAGCTCGGAGCGTGGCTCCGGCTCGGCCACGACGCCGCAGCCCGCCTCCGCGAAGGCGGAGCGGAACTCCGGCCAGGTGGCCGCCATACGGACGTCGGACTTCGAACCCAGCACCGCGAGGACCCGGTTCCGAACGTCCTCCTCCGGTGCCCAGACGGCCAGCATGATCGTCCTCCTTTCCCGACGGTCTGTCCTGTCAGCCTGTCCTAATGGCTACAGACCGTTCTCAACTGGGTATCAACAAGGCCGGGGCGAGAGCGCTCCGGGGTGTGGATAACTCGCGTGGAGGCCGGAATATGGCGCCCTGCCGTGTGGACGAGGTGCCCCTCCCCGCAAGGACCCCGGACGTGCGCTTCGTCGGGCTGGGTCAGATCGACCGATCCAGGAGGACCGTATCGCCAGCGTGACGGGGCCTGCGGGCGCGAGCGGCCGTCCGGGGACGGCCGGCGCGGCCGCCGGCGGCACGGAACGCATGATGCGGAGAGGGGCGGACGAACGGGACCCTCCGACTCCCGAGCTCAGGGCGCGCCAGCTGGCCGAAGGATCTTCGACCGATGAGCCCGACGACCATCCTCGTCCTCCTGGCGGCTCCCCTCGTCCTGGCCTTCGCCTACGGGATCTGGGTCGGCCTGGGCTATCCCGGGCTGTACGACCGTTACGAGAAGACGGGCCGGACGCCGAGGAAGACGCCGTGGGAGATGCTCGTCGACTGGCTCGTGGACCGACTGGACGTCTGATGGCGATCCCCGGTGCCTGATCGCGCCCCGCTGAGCCCGGTGCGCCGCCGGCCGGGCGGGACGCGCCCCCGGGATCGCCGCCGGTCGGTCGCCCGGGTCCTGACGTGGGTGCTGGCCGCCAACCTGGCCGTGGTTCTCGCCAAGCTGGTGGTGGGGATCCAGTCGGGCTCGATCTCGGTGCTCGGCGATTCGGCCCATTCCGGCGTGGACGCGCTGAACAACGTCGTGGCCCTGCTGGCGATGCGGGTGGCCGCGGCTCCTCCCGACGAGGAGCACCCCTACGGCCACGGCAAGTTCGAGACGGTCGGCGCGCTGGCCATCGCCAGCTTCCTCTCCATCACCTGCTTCGAGCTGGGTCGGAGCGCCGTCGTGCGCCTGCTGGGCGACGCGGCTCCCCCCCGTGTCGAGCCCTTGATGTTCTGGATCCTGGGCGGCACGGTCCTGGTGAACGTGGCGGTGGCATGGGCCGAGTCGCACCTGGGCCGGAAGTACCGCAGCGACATCCTGCGGGCCGACGCCCGGCACACCTCGGCCGACGTGCTGGTCACCGCATCGGTGCTGGGGGGGCTGGCGCTGGTGGGCCTCGGATGGCGCCAGGCCGACGCCTGGCTGGCCCTGGGGGTGGCCGCCGTGATCGCCTACTCGGGCGTGCAGATCCTGAAGGAGACGGTGCCGGTGCTGGTGGACCACCGCGCCTTCGATCCCGACAGGATCCACTCCCTGGTCGTGGACGACCCCGAGGTCATGGAAGCATCGGAGATCCGGTCACGGGGTCGGCCGGGCGAGGCGTTCGCCGAGCTGACGATCCACGTGGATCCCGGCGCCGGCGTCCGGGAGGCGCACCGGATCGCGGATCGGGTGGAGAAGCTGCTGGAGGAGCAGGGCGGCTTCTACGGCGTCACGGTCCACGTGGAGCCGGGCGAGCTCCCGGATGACTGATCGCGCCGGAACGTCCGGGCCCGACCTGTCGCCGGCGCCGGTCGCCGCCCCGCGGCGGGGGCGTCCGCGCCGTCACTCCGCCAGCCGCCACACGCAGCGACCGTCGCCCCGGGTCTCGCAGGACGGATGCTCGGTTCGGGGGCGGTCGGCGTCCTCCCCCGTCACGCCGTGGCGCTCCAGGGCGTCGGCCAGGGCCGCCTCCACCATGCGGCAGGCCTCGGGGGTCCCGGCGGCCGCCGGGAGCGAGCCCTCCACGACGACGGACGGCGGTCCCGTCTCGGAGCGGACGTCGGCACCGGGGTTCACCAGCTCCGCCACGCGCCGGGCGGTGCGGAGCGCCAGCCGCCGCCGGATCATCCCGGGCAGGGGCGCGCCGGCGAACCTGCGGCGGAGGCCGCCGGCCGTGTGACGGCGCCGGGCCAGCCAGACGCCGGCCCGGTCGAAGACGTCGGGCCCGTCGGGCCGCCGGCCGACGAGCACCAGGAGGTCGGCCACCTCCCGGGCGCCCAGCGTCCCCTTTTCGTCGACCAGCTGCTCGTAGCGGCGGATCTGGGCCCCCACGGCGTCGCTCAGCCCCAGGCGCCGGGGGAGGCTGCTCTGCAGGTTCTCGTCTTCCAGGATCTCCTCCGGCGTGTCGGTGCTCCGGAGGGCTTCCAGGAGGCCGAGGGCGACCAGGGGCGACACGGGGGCGTAGGTCGCCAGATCGTCCACGGAGGCGGGGTCGCTCATAGGGATCGAAAGGCTACGTCCGGTCCGACGGGGGGGCAAGCGCGAACCGTCGTCCCGGCGCCCCGCCGGCCGGGCTCACCGCCCGGTGCGTCGCCTGGCGCAGGGCCGGCCGACGTGGGCCGCTCCGGGGGACCGGCGCCCGGCCGGGCCGCGGAGCGAGCCGGTGCTCGCCCTGGTAGCGAGAAGCCCATAGCATGACGCGGCCCGGGGCGCCCCCGGTCCCATGGCGGCCGCGGACCCCGGCGGGGGAGGCCCCGGCGGCGCCCGCACCCGGAGGCGCGCCGGACCGGCGGACGCCAACGGCCAGAGACGTCCATCTCAACGCACGGCGACGATGACGTACCAGAGGGACGAGATCGAGCGAAAGTGGCGGGAGCGCTGGGAGGCGACCTCCGCCAACGAGCCGGACCTGGACGACCCGGTCCGGCCCTTCTACAACCTCATGATGTTCCCCTATCCCTCGGCCGAGGGGCTGCACGTGGGGAACCTCTACGCCTTCACCGGGGCCGACCTGTACGGGCGCTTCCGGCGGCTGCAGGGGGACGACGTCTTCCAGCCCATCGGCTTCGACGCCTTCGGGATCCACTCGGAGAACTACGCGCTCCAGGTCGACGTCCATCCGATGGAGCTCATCCCGCGCAACATCGAGAATTTCCGGCGCGTGCTGCGTCGGGCGGGGATCATGTACGACTGGTCGCACACGGTGGACACCACCGATCCGGCCTACTACCGCTGGACCCAGTGGCTCTTCCTCCAGCTGTACGACGCCGGGCTGGCGGAGAAGAAGGAGGCGCCGGTCAACTGGTGTCCCTCCTGCCGCACCGTGCTGGCCAACGAGCAGGTCGTCGGGGGGGAGTGCGAGCGGTGCGGCACCGCCGTGGGTCAGAAGCGGCTCAGCCAGTGGTTCTTCCGGATCACCGAGTACACCGAGCGCCTGCTGGACAACCTGGACTGGATCGACTGGTCGGAGACGACGAAGACGGCGCAGCGGAACTGGATCGGCCGCTCCACCGGCGCCACGATCCGCTTCCCCCTGGCGGACGGTCGGGACGCCGCCCGGGCCGGCGACGACGGGGCGGTGGGCGCCCCCTCGGCGGAGGGCGACGCTCCGCCGGACGAGAGCCCGCCGGACGGCGCCCCGCTCCTCGAGGTCTTCACGACCCGGCCCGACACCCTCTTCGGGGCCACCTTCATGGTGCTGGCCCCGGAGCACCCGCTGGTGGACGAGGTGACCGATCCGGGCCGCCGGGAGGAGGTGGACGCCTACCGGGAGCGGGCGGCCTCGGTGGACCTGGTCCAGCGCAAGAAGGTGGACCGGGCGAAGACGGGGGTCTTCACGGGCGGCTACGCCGTGAACCCCGCCACCGGCGAGGAGATTCCCGTCTGGGTGGCCGACTACGTCCTCACCGACGTGGGCACCGGCGCCATCATGGCCGTCCCCGCCCACGACCAGCGGGACTTCGAGTTCGCCACCAAGAAGAAGGGCGCCCTGCGGGAGCAGCTGGGGGGACGGGCGCCGATCCGCCCCGTCGTGGCCCCCCGGGAGGAAGTGGCCGCCGCCGATGCCGCCGACGTGGAGATCGAGCTGGACGAGGCGTTCGTGGAGCACGCCGGGGACGAGGTGCTCGTCAACTCCGGGCGCTTCAGCGGACGTCCCGCCGAGGAGGGAGGCGAGGCCATCGTGGCGTCGCTGGAGGAGCGGGGGCTGGGCGAGGCCCGGGTCAACTACCGCCTCCACGACTGGTGCATCTCCCGGCAGCGCTACTGGGGCCCGCCCATCCCCATCGTGTACTGCGAGGACTGCGGGACGGTGCCGGTGCCGGAGGAGGAGCTCCCGGTGGAGCTGCCCCACGTCGAGGACTTCCGGCCCGAGGAGGGCGGCGTGTCGCCGCTGGAGCGGGTGGAGTCCTTCCACCGCACCTCCTGCCCGGAGTGCGGCGGCGAGGCCCGCCGGGAGACCGACGTCTCGGACACCTTCCTGGACAGCTCCTGGTATTTCCTGCGCTACCCCAGCACCGACGTCGACGACCGGCCGTTCGACGAGGAGCGGACGGAGCGCTGGCTGCCGGTGGACATGTACATCGGGGGCGAGGAGCACGCGGTGCTCC
>CAZSKS010000086.1:0-9029 GCA_964607465.1 uncultured Gemmatimonadota bacterium
CAGCTCCAGGTTCGGACTGTGGTGCTCGCCCGGCGCATGCTGCGCCACGGCCGGCACCGGGGACAGAGGAATCAGCCCCAGCGCCACCGCCAGCGCCGCCACCGGCAGCGCGGACAGCCGAAACGACGACGGCACAGACGGCGGACGGAGAGCCATTCGGCGGGAGGACCGGATCATCGTGTTCTCCCTTTCGCAGGGTATGGGCCGTCGGGCACAGCTCAGTCCCGAACCACGTCGTCCTTGAGGAACCGGTCCAGGAAGTCGAGCATGTCCCGTAGCTTCTGCTCGGTGTTCTCGCGGCCGTAGACGTAGTAGGACTCGCCCTCGTAGGCCTTGTAGCGGTAGATCTTGTACTGCTGGTCCAGCGCCCGGGCGAAGTTCAGCGAGGCGGGAACTGGTTTCTGCTCCGGCCGCCAGGGCACCTTTCGCCCCTTTCCGTGAAGAAGCAGCGTGGGGCTTCGCACCCGGTCGACCTCGTAGATGGGCGAGAGTCGACGATACACATCTCGGGCCTCGGGCCAAGAGCCGAACTCGTACTCCAGAAGCTTCAGGTGCTGGAGCTCGTCGTTGAACTCATGGAAGGTAATCCAGTCCCCGTATCCGGAGATGGGGATGGCGGCCTGGAAGAGGTCGGGAGCGAAGGTGATGGTGGCCATCGAGAGGATGCCGCCGTAGCTGGTGCCGGTAATGGCCATCCGGTCGTCGTCCACGTAGGCGAGCTCCTTCAGATATTCGACCCCGGCGCGGACGTCCTCCAGGTCGCATCGCCCCCAGCAGCCGTTGTTGGCGTCCTCGAACGCCTTCCCATAGCCCGAAGACCCCCGGACATTGGGCATGAGCACCACATAGCCCCGCTGGACGAAGTACTGGACCTGGTGGTGACGACCGAAGCTGTCGTCGAACTGGGAGGTGGGTCCGCCGTGCACCCACACGAGGGCCGGCAATTCGTCCCCCTCGCTCGCCCCCGGCGGACGGTAGAGATAGGAGGAGATCGTGTAGCCGTCGGTGCTCGGATAGCTGACCTTCTCGGGCTCCACCAGCCGGTCGGCCAGCCCGGCGGGCATCGACCGGGTCAGCCGCCGGCTCTCCCCGCTCTCCACCTCCACCACGTACAGCTCCTCCGGCCGGTTCGGGGTGGA
Organism: uncultured Gemmatimonadota bacterium; assembly: GCA_964607465.1. Taxonomy (GTDB): domain Bacteria; phylum Gemmatimonadota; class Gemmatimonadetes; order Palauibacterales; family Palauibacteraceae; genus CAYVFM01. The sequence continues at coordinate 1,140 of CAZSKS010000086.1, forward strand.
CATCGTGTAGCTGATCCGATCCCCGTCGGGCGACCACTCCGGCTTCGCCACCGCCCCCATCCCCTCCGGAGCCACCAGCACCCGGGGCTCGCCCCCCTCGGCCGGCACCACCCGCAGGTCGTGCGTCCCGTCGTGGTTCTCCACGTAGGCGATCCACCGCCCGTCGGGTGACCAGCGAGCATGGCTCTGGTCCGCCTCGGCCGGCGCGATCTGGCGCGGCTCCCCCTCCCCCGAGCGGGACACCACCCAGAAGTTGTGCCACCCGCTGCGCAGCGATCGGAAAAGCACCGCTTCCCCCTCGGGCGACGGAAGGGGCGTCCCGAAGGAGAGACCCGCACGGTAGTCGAAGAAGTCGGTATCCCGCACCACCAGCCGGGACTCCCCCCCCTCGGCCGGCATCTCCAGCACGTCATGGTCCACCCACCGATCGTCCATCCGCACGTACAGGATGTGCTCGCCGTCCGGCGTGAAGGTGGGATATACCTCGTAGAGCTCCCCGTCGGTCAGACGGTGCGCCTCGCCCCCCGGCACCGACACCTTCCAGATGTCCTGGCTGCCGTACCGGTCGTTCGAAAAGACGATCCACCGGCCGTCGGGCGACCACTGCAGCGCGTTCACCCGACCCCCCAGATCGGTCAGCCGCACGTCCCGACCGTCCCCGGCCGACCACAGCCAGATCTCCGGTGCCCCGCTCTTCGACGACACGTAGGCGATCCATCGGCCGTCGGGCGACCACTGCGGCTTCTGCGAGCCCGGCGACCCCGTCCCCACCAGGCTCAGATCCTCCACCAGTAGACGGGGAAACCCGCCCTCCGGCCCCACCTCCAGCACATTCAGGCCGCCCCGAAGACCCGACATGAACATGATCCCCGCACCGTCGGGCGACCACTGCGGCGCGTCACGACCCGACACCACCGAGCCAATCGACATCAGATGCTCCGCCGTCAGCGCCTCCCCCGACGACGCCTGCGCCCAGACAGCCCCCCGCGGCGCCACCAGCCCCGCCGCCAACACGACGACGAACAGCCAGCCGGCGACGACAGTCGACGCCGCGGGACGACCAATCGATGTCATACGACCGGGCCTGGAGCGCCGAGGAACCGGCTTCCGATTGCAGCGGGGCACGGGCACGGACGGATTCTTCATCGAGACGGCTTCCATGGTGGTCTTCTCCGGTTGCACTGGAGGTATGATGTGCCGCAAGGAAAGAATTCGGCCGGGGACGCGGTAGTTGCTCAAGCGCATGTAGCTCAGTCCCGAACCACGTCGTCCTTGAGGAACCGGTCCAGGAAGTCGAGCATGTCCCGTAGCTTCTGCTCGGTGTTCTCGCGGCCGTAGACGTAGTAGGACTCGCCCTCGTAGGCCTTGTAGCGGTAGATCTTGTACTGCTGGTCCAGCGCCCGGGCGAAGTTCAGCGAGGCGGGAACTGGTTTCTGCTCCGGCCGCCAGGGCACCTTTCGCCCCTTTCCGTGAAGAAGCAGCGTGGGGCTTCGCACCCGGTCGACCTCGTAGATGGGCGAGAGTCGACGATACACATCTCGGGCCTCGGGCCAAGAGCCGAACTCGTACTCCAGAAGCTTCAGGTGCTGGAGCTCGTCGTTGAACTCATGGAAGGTAATCCAGTCCCCGTATCCGGAGATGGGGATGGCGGCCTGGAAGAGGTCGGGAGCGAAGGTGATGGTGGCCATCGAGAGGATGCCGCCGTAGCTGGTGCCGGTAATGGCCATCCGGTCGTCGTCCACGTAGGCGAGCTCCTTCAGATATTCGACCCCGGCGCGGACGTCCTCCAGGTCGCATCGCCCCCAGCAGCCGTTGTTGGCGTCCTCGAACGCCTTCCCATAGCCCGAAGACCCCCGGACATTGGGCATGAGCACCACATAGCCCCGCTGGACGAAGTACTGGACCTGGTGGTGACGACCGAAGCTGTCGTCGAACTGGGAGGTGGGTCCGCCGTGCACCCACACGAGGGCCGGCAATTCGTCCCCCTCGCTCGCCCCCGGCGGACGGTAGAGATAGGAGGAGATCGTGTAGCCGTCGGTGCTCGGATAGCTGACCTTCTCGGGCTCCACCAGCCGGTCGGCCAGCCCGGCGGGCATCGACCGGGTCAGCCGCCGGCTCTCCCCGCTCTCCACCTCCACCACGTACAGCTCCTCCGGCCGGTTCGGGGTGGACATCGTGTAGCTGATCCGATCCCCGTCGGGCGACCACTCCGGCTTCGCCACCGCCCCCATCCCCTCCGGAGCCACCAGCACCCGGGGCTCGCCCCCCTCGGCCGGCACCACCCGCAGGTCGTGCGTCCCGTCGTGGTTCTCCACGTAGGCGATCCACCGCCCGTCGGGTGACCAGCGAGCATGGCTCTGGTCCGCCTCGGCCGGCGCGATCTGGCGCGGCTCCCCCTCCCCCGAGCGGGACACCACCCAGAAGTTGTGCCACCCGCTGCGCAGCGATCGGAAAAGCACCGCTTCCCCCTCGGGCGACGGAAGGGGCGTCCCGAAGGAGAGACCCGCACGGTAGTCGAAGAAGTCGGTATCCCGCACCACCAGCCGGGACTCCCCCCCCTCGGCCGGCATCTCCAGCACGTCATGGTCCACCCACCGATCGTCCATCCGCACGTACAGGATGTGCTCGCCGTCCGGCGTGAAGGTGGGATATACCTCGTAGAGCTCCCCGTCGGTCAGACGGTGCGCCTCGCCCCCCGGCACCGACACCTTCCAGATGTCCTGGCTGCCGTACCGGTCGTTCGAAAAGACGATCCACCGGCCGTCGGGCGACCACTGCAGCGCGTTCACCCGACCCCCCAGATCGGTCAGCCGCACGTCCCGACCGTCCCCGGCCGACCACAGCCAGATCTCCGGTGCCCCGCTCTTCGACGACACGTAGGCGATCCATCGGCCGTCGGGCGACCACTGCGGCTTCTGCGAGCCCGGCGACCCCGTCCCCACCAGGCTCAGATCCTCCACCAGTAGACGGGGAAACCCGCCCTCCGGCCCCACCTCCAGCACATTCAGGCCGCCCCGAAGACCCGACATGAACATGATCCCCGCACCGTCGGGCGACCACTGCGGCGCGTCACGACCCGACACCACCGAGCCAATCGACATCAGATGCTCCGCCGTCAGCGCCTCCCCCGACGACGCCTGCGCCCAGACAGCCCCCCGCGGCGCCACCAGCCCCGCCGCCAACACGACGACGAACAGCCAGCCGGCGACGACAGTCGACGCCGCCCCTCCTCCACTCGCAGCAGGAGGGTCCGGGAGGTTAAGGAGCGACCGGCTCGACCGCACCACAGCCTTCCGGTCGGGGATCCCTCGGGGTGCACTCGTTCTCCGGAATTGGCATGGCGTCGACGATGAGAGGATCGTTCGACGTTGTCGGAATCTCCAGCAGTCGGTCATACCGCCTCATGTCGACCCAGTGGTGTCCGTACTCCCACACCAACGAATAGAGGCGGTTGTAGATGAGCTCGTCGAGCAGCTCGTCGAAATCGGTGGTGCTGATGGGCTCCAGCCCACCCGATCGCTCCCGGACCACATTGATGTCCTGGCGCGCCAGCTCGTTTTGGTCTGTCTGCAGACGGGCCTCCGCCCGCAGGAGGATCAGCTCCTCGTTCTTGATCAGGGGAATCGGGGCCGTCGGCGAGTCGTACATCGTGAAGTTCAGGTTGGACGTGATGCCCGAGGCTGTGAGGGGGTCGCGCTCGCGGAGCTTGTTCTGGGCGCGGAGATCAGGCTCGCCGTTGGCCCTCAACTGGGCGTCCTCCAGAAGACGGGTGTGCGCAAAGAGGAACTCCGGGTCGTTGAGCGGATTGACGTTGTCCCCCGCGTTCGTGCTGAACACGTGGTAGGCGCCGAAGTCCAGAGGGGCGTTGACGTCGAAGAAGGAGGCGTCCAGAGCCGACAGCACACCGGTCCAGTCCTCAAGATACGCCGCCACGCGTGCCCGCAGAGCCCGGTTTACCTGAAGGAATGTCGCGGGCGTGTCGAACTCCGAGAAACCGCCGGTGAGGCGGAGGGGGAAGGAGCTGCCGGCGGAACTCAGGTCGTCGGCCCCGTCGTCCAGGAGCTGGGCCACGTGCTGGAGGAGCGCCTGCTCGTCCACGAAAGGAGCCGGCTCCCCCGTGGGATCACGATCCACCTCGATGGGCCCCCCGAATTTGGCCCGGCTAATGGCCACAAACATGAAGCTGTATGCCTGAAGTGTCTTGGTGAAGCCGCGAATGGCTGCCTTGTCCGCCTCAGAGAATTCCGCGACACCGTCCACCGCCGTCAGGACCAGGTTGGCGTCTCGAATGTTCTGGTAGGGCGCATCCCACCCGGTGTTGCCGGGAAAGTTGGCGCCATTGAGCGGGTTGACCACCGTGCCCACGAGAGAAGCTCCCGTCTGAGACATCGGATAGCCCTCCCGGCCGAAGGCTCCGATCCGGGGGATCATCTCACCGAGATTGTCACGGGAGGTCCGGAGCAGCCCCTGGGCCGAGGTGGCCACGGCGGCGGGTGTGGGGTTCTCCGTCAAATCCTCAGTGCTGGGGTTGTTCAGGTCCGGAACCGTCAGGTCCGAACACCCCCCGAGGGAGAGCACGGCCAGGACCGTTATCGAGAGACGGCGGGCTGTCTTGATCATGGCGCGGTCCTTCCTGTCTGGATGCGAAACCGTGTTCCCGAATCAGAGTCCGACATTCACCGAGAGCCAGAAGCTCCTGCTGGGGGGGTACGGCGCGACGTCGATGTTCCGACCGATGGCCTGGCTCCCAAAGTTGCTCACTTCGGGGTCCATCCCGCTGTAAGGCGTGAAGGTCAGGAGATTCCGCCCCGTCAGGCTGACGGTAGCGTTCCTCGTGCCGCCCAGGATCGTCTCACGCACGGACTCGGGAACATCCCACCTGACACTCAGCTCGCGGAGCTTGAGGAAGGTAGCCGGCTCCAGGTATACCGCGGTGTTCGTGGGCCAGTCGGCCGCCCGTTGCTCACATACACTCATGCCGTCACCGGCCGACACGTTGCAGTCTGGGTGGTTCAGGGCGAGGTCGAAGAGGAGCTGAGTCAGGTTGAAAATGTCACTCCCCTGCTGCCAGTCCCAGACGGTCCCGAAGTGAAAGTCATTCCACCGCAGGTCGGACGAGAGTCCGACCCGGAAGTCGGGGTTCGAGTTGCCCAGGGGTGCGGTAACCACCTCGCCATTCTGGAGAGTCGTATTTCCCCACATGTCGGTAAGCGAGCCCCCCTCCTCGATGAAGAAAGTCCCGAAGAGGAATCCGAAGCCCTGAACCTCGAACGGAGGGACCGGGAGATCGAGCACCTTGCTGCGGTTGAGGGAGAAGGTGGCCCTTGTCGTCCACTCCACCGACTCGGTCGAAACAGCCGCCAGGCGGAGGTCGGACTCGAAGCCCCGGACCCTGATCTCCCCACCGTTGAAGATGGCGGTCGTGAATCCGCTAGAGGGATGGAGCCCTCGCTCCCACAGGACGTCGGTCACCCGCTTCTCCCAAGCTGTCAGGCCCAGCGTCGCACGCTCGCCGAACAGGGTCAGATCGACGCCGCCCTCGATCTCCGTCTGACGTTCCGGCTCAAGCTCCGCCGCCGTCACCCCGGCGACCGAACTGGTGCCGACGCCGCCGATGTTGGCAACGTCCAACGCCGTGAACTTCTGCCCGAACTGGGGCCGGTTGCCCGACTGACCGAATGCCAGCCGGAACTTCAGCTCGTCCACGGTGCCCGGAATCAGCTCCGGGAACCGGTAGGAGACAGCGGCCTTCGGATAGACGAAGAGCGCTTCGGAGTCGGTGTTGTTACTGGACTGGTCAAAGCGGGCGGCGCCGGTCAGGAAGAGGCGGTCGTTGATAAGTACCTCCTCCTGCAGGAAGAAGCCCACATCCTCAACTCGCCTCTTGTCCACGAAGAGGCTCACCGTGGTGGCCTTGTCCACGTTTGCCTGGCCGGCGATCAGGTCCTCGGCCGTTGTGCGCTGCACCTCGAGATCCTGAATCTCGTACTGGAGCCCCGTCGAGGTCGTGAACGCCACGGAGCCGTCGCTGGGGGCGAACTCCCATACGGCGTTCGCACCCAGGTTGATGTTCTGGCTCTGAACGTCACCGTCGATGGAAGTGCCGAGCAGGCCGTCGTCCGGCTCGAACTGCAGCTGAGGGGGCGTCAGGACCTCGTTGGTCTGATTGAAGAAGTCGATCCCCGCCCGCCCCTGGATGAGGAAGCGGTGCTCGTCGTTGTTGACCGCTTCGAACTCCGCGGACGTAGATCCCAGATAGCGCCACACGTCCTCTTCGTTGGTCCCGAGCTCCGCAGTCTGGAGGACATTGCTCCTCGTAAAGGGGTTCGCGGGGAACACGCCGTCCGGCCCCGGGCGGAGGTCGAGGAAGCTCGGAGTGAACGGCATCGTCATCCAATAGCTGATGTTCGTGTTATCGTTGTTCGTGAACCCGTGTCGGGTCTCGGAATGGATGGCGCTGGTGTTCAGGTCGATGGCCAGCCGTCCATCGAGGAGGTTCTGATTGAGGTTGAGACGGACCGACTGCTTCTCGTAACCCGTATTCCGAATGATCCCGCCGTCCTTCTTGGTAAGGGCTGAAGTGAAGAACCGGGTATCTGGAGAACCTCCGCTTGCGTTCCCCGAAAACTCCCAGGACAAAGGCTTCTCACCGGCCAGCAGGTCCTCGTGGTCGATGAACTTCCCGGGCTCCCAATGCTGGGCCGCCTCGGATCCGAACGCGGCGACGGCGTCCTCCTCGCTCTGAAACTCACGGAGCCCCACCTCATTGGAGCGAGCCGACAGCCCGGACCTGGCCCGGAGGCGGAAACGAGTCGTTCCCTCGCGACCCTGCTTCGTCGTGATGATGATCACGCCGTTGCTGGCCTTGGACCCGTAGATGGCCGAGGCTGAGGCCCCCTTGAGGATCTCGATGCTCTCGATGTCCTCGGGGTTGAGATCGGCGATCCTGTTGGGGGAGTTGTCCTGCTGTCCTCCGCGCACCGGATCCGTCGACGACTCCGTGATGGCATGGATGCCGTTGGGGATCGTCTCGTTGTTGACGATGACCCCGTCCACGACGTACAGAGGCTTGTGCTCCCCAATCACGGTGGTCACACCCCGGAGGGTCACCTGCAGGCCCCCACCCGGGGCCCCGCTGTTGGCCTGCACGCTGACGCCCGCGGCCTTGCCGTACAGCTGCTGCTCCACGCTGGCCGAGGGGACCTCCGACACCTGCTCCGCGCTCAGGGTGGAGACGGAGTTTGCCAGATTCTGCCTCTGGACGCTGGTGGCGCGTCCACTGACCACGAGCTCGTCGAGCTGCAGCACGTCCCGCTCCAGCCGCACGTCCACCGTGCTCTGTCCGGCCGGGACGGTGACTTCCATCGTTTGGAATCCGATGAGACGGAAGATCAGCACAGCCTGGCCGGACGGCGCCGTAATCTCGAAGCGACCTTCACCTCCGGAAACCGTGCCGTAACCGGTCCCCTGCACCGAGATCTGTGCGGATCCGAGAGGTTGCGCCGTCTCGGCCGACGTCACCTGGCCGGTTATCGTCCGCGTCTCCTGGGCCTGGACATGGGAAGCCAGCAGCATCGGGAGCAGGGCCGTCATCGATATGACGAGGCACCGCAGGCATCCACGACGGAGCGAGGTGGGCATGGCGTAGCTCCTATCTCTTCGAAGAGAACCGAACGGACGAAGCGAACCGGGATTCGCACGGCCTGGGCTCGTGTAGCCGGGTCCCGTGATCGTATAGCTGGGTCCCGTGTAAAAAATACATTATGATGAATACGACATGAGTGTCAAACTGTCCAATCATCCGGGCGCCGCCAGCCCTCACCGGGGCTGGGTCACCTCCACGGGTCCCCGTGTCCAGTCCTGCGCGCTCGAGACGTTGGGCACCCCCCA
>CAZSKS010000087.1:0-8352 GCA_964607465.1 uncultured Gemmatimonadota bacterium
TGAGGAGAGGTTGAGGAGAGGTTGAGGGTTGACGGTGCGTTGACGAGACGTCTCCGCGGAGACGCCGGAGGGGGGCGGCTGGAGGGAGGAGGAAGGTCCCGGCCGGGCCCCTCTGATAATAGATTTCAGGTGGATTGCCCCCGGACGCTTCTCTGTCGCCGCCAGTCGCCGCCTTCACGCCGCCAGCAGGGGCGAAGGAAGGCCGTCCCCTGCCGCAACCCTCTCGTCTTGACGTGCGGGCCGTGGTCGGCCGGCGTGAAATCGATTTCAAGAGGGGGCCGGGGGGGGCAGGGTGAGGTGGGGAGGGCCAGGGTGAGGTGCGTGCATCGTGCCGGCGGCGCGTCCTCCAGCGGGCCCGCGCCCTACTCGCGGTCGCGGAATTCCCGCCAGAGGCGCGTGTGCCGGCTCTCCAGGCTCACCTCCTCGCCCCCGATCCACGCCCGGCGCACCCGGGTCGTGATCTGGAGGGGATCGCCGTCGGTGACGATCAGGTCCGCCCGCTTGCCGGGCTCCAGGCTGCCCAGCAGGTCGCCCAGCCCCAGGATCTCGGCGGGGTTCCGGGTGATGGCCCGGAGGGCCGCCCGCCGGGGGAGGCCGTAGGACCAGGCCTTCGCCGCGTGCTCGGGCAGGGTCCGGACGTCGGCCACGTCGCCCGTGGCCAGCGCCACCTTCACTCCCGCGGCGTGGAGCCGGGCGGCGTTCTCCCAGCCGGCGGTGACCGGGTCGTCGCGGTCCAGGGTGGGCGATCGCTGGGAGCCCACGACGACGGGGATCTCCCGCTCGGCCAGCTCGTCGGCCAGCCGGTAGGCCTGGTCGCCGCCGACGATCGCCGCATCGACCTCCGGGAACTCGTCCAGGAAGAGGAGCAGGGTCCGGAGGTCCCGCTCCCGCCGGGCGTGGAAGAGCACCGGCATCCGTCCGGTGACGGCCGGGACCAGCGCCTCCAGCATCACCCGGTCGCCCGGCCGGACGTTGGGGCCGAAGGGGGCCAGGGGATCCTCCCGCACCGACGGGCGCTCGGCGTACTCCCCGGCGCGGCGGAAGAGCTCCATCAGCTCCTCCAGGTCGTCTCCGGCCAGCTCGGGATCGTCCCAGGCGTTGCCCCGGGGCGAGGGGAAGTCGATCGCCAGGGCGGCCCGGTCCAGCAGGGCGGTGCGCGCCGGCGTGTCGCCCTTGAGCTGGATGACCGATCCGGTGCCACGGACGACCCCGGAGACCGGCGAGGTGAGGGCGGCCGTCACGCCGTTGGCCCGGGCCACCGGGATGGCGGCGCTCTGGGGGTTGATGCCGGCGACGGTCCGCAGGTGGGGGTTGAACTTCCCCTCCTCGCGGTCGTCACGGCTGGCGGCCACGGCCCCGATCTCCACCAGCCCGAGCTGCGTGTCGGCGTCGATGAGGCCGGGATAGACGTGCCGTCCCGACACGTCGTGGGTCGGCACCCCGCCGGGCACCTCCACCCGGTCGCGGGCCCCCACCTCCGCGATCCGCCCCTCGCGCACCACCACGACCCCGTCCTCGACGGCGGGGCCCGACACGGGATGGACGGTGCCGCCCACCAGCGCGAAGGTCCTCTCCGACACGCCGGGGATCGGGTCGGGGAAGGGCGTGGCCCGGTCGGCGGCCGAGGGCCATCCGTCCAGCGCCACCGCCCGCTCGGGCACCTCCTCCAGCACCGGGAGGTCACGGACCGGCTCCTGGCGGGTGTCCGCGTCCCGATCGGCGTCGTAATAGACCCGGCCGTCCACCACGGTCTCCTCGACCCGGGTGGACGTGTCGAAAGGGTCGCCCGAGAGGAGCACGACGTCGCCGTCCTTGCCCTCCTCCAGCGATCCCACCCGGTCCTCCAGGTGGAGCTGGCGCGCCGGGAAGAGGGTGAGCATGCGCAGGGCGTCCTGCTTCGAGACGCCGCCGTACTTCACCGGCTTGTTCATCTCGTAGACCATGAAGGATTGCAGCCACGGGATGTCGGAGTTGATGCTGGTCTCCACCCCGTGATCGTGCATGATGGCCGCGTTGTACGGGATCGCGTCGTAGGCCTCCAGCTTGTACATCCACCAGTCGCTGAAGGTAGAGCCGCCGGCCCCGTGCTCCGCCATCTCCGAGGCCACCTTGTAGCCCTCCAGCACGTGCTGGAAGACGTCGATCTGGAAGCCGAACCGCTCTGCCACGTCCATCAGCATCAGGATCTCGTCGGCCCGGTAGGAGTGGGCGTGCACCTTGATGCGCCCCTCCATGATGTCCATCAGCGCCTCCAGCCGGAGGTCCCGCCGGGGCGGCACGCGGTGGGCGTCCGGGTTCGAGCGGTAGTCCTCCCACGCCTGGCGGTAGGCCCGGGCCGCCTCGAAGGCCTCCACGTAGGTCTGCTCCACGCCCACCCGCGACTGCGGGAAGCGGTCGGGGCCCGGCGGGTCGAAGTTCTTGCGGGTGACGTTCTCCCCCAGGGCGAACTTCACCGTCTTCGGGGCGCCCTGGACCAGGAGCTGGTCGGCCCGGTCCATCTTCCAGCGGGTCTTGACGATGGCGCTCTGCCCGCCGATGGGGTTCGCGCTGCCGTGCAGCACCAGGGCCGTGGTCACGCCGCCCGACAGCGCCCGGTAGATGCCGAAGTCTCCGGCGTCCAGGGCGTCGATCACCCGGACCTCGGGCACGACGGGGGCCGTGCCCTCGTTGGTGCTCCGCATGGCGATGTGGGAGTGGGCGTCCACGATCCCGGGGATGGCCGTCCGTCCCCGGCCGTCGACGACGGTCACGCCCTCCGGCGCCTCCAGACCCGATCCGATCCGGGCGATCCTCCCGTCCCGGATCAGGATGGAAACGTCCTCCAGCACCTCGCCCGTGGCCGTCCAGGCGGCGTCCAGGTCCCGGATCAGCAGGTCCCCGCGCGGGACGTCGACGGCGCCGGCCTCGATCTGGGGATCGGCGCCCTCGAGCTGCTGGGCGGCCGCGGGGGCAGGCAGCGACAGGAGCGACAGCAGCGACAGGAGCGGCAGGAGAGCGGCGAGAGCGGTGGGGAGGGCGATTCGCATCGTTCGCATCTCGGAAGTCCTCGTTACGTCGCGGGGCTCGAGGGCGTCGGGACTGTGGATCACGGGAGCGCGGCCGCGGTCCGCGTCGGTCGTGGGCCCGCGGGAGCTCACGGCGCTCATCGTCCCGCCCCCGGTCCGCCGGTGCGGCTGGCTTCCCAGGAGAAGGAGCCCATCTCGGGCGGCCCGCTACCGGAGCCGCTCATGGTGTCGTCCTCCACCGTGCCGGTGAAGCTCAGCTCCAGGGTCTCGCCTCCCGCGTCGACGACGATGGTGAAGCTGACGTCGGTGCCCGACACCAGGCCGTCCTCCACGTCCAGCGTGCCGAACTGCCCGCTGGCGCTGCCCTCGAACGAGGCGCCTTCCTGCTCCAGCTCCAGGTCCACCTCGAAGGAGCCCATCTCGCCCTCCACCTCCATCGCCCAGGTCCCGGTGACGTCGGCGGCGGGCGGCTCCTCCGGCTCTTCCCCGGGCTCGGCGCCCCGCTGCAGCCGGCCCTCGACGAAGGTGTAGAGGATCTCGGTGTCCTCGTCGAGCAGGGGTCCATCGGTCACGATGAAGGTGGCCGCCTGCCCCTGCCCCACCCGGGTCAGCCAGGGTGCGCCCAGCAACCCGGCCGGTACAGCGGTGAGAGCCCGGACGGCCGCCGTCTCCGGGAGGCCGTAGGCCACGGCCTTCCGCGCCCCCTCGAGCAGGTCGGCGTCCCCGCCGCCGCTGGTCAGGGCGAAGCGGACGCCGGCCTCGTGGAGGCGGCCGGCGTTGGCGTAGGCGTCCTCCAGGCGCCGCTTCTCCCGGGCCACCGCCGGCTCGAGCTCCGCGGTGTCGGCCGCTGCCTCCGGCTGGCCCTCGCCGCCTTCCGCGGCGTCCGGCGGGGTCTCCCCTTCGGGCTCCTCCTCGGCCTCCTCCGCCTCGTCCGGATCCCACCGCTGGGCCGTCGGGAAGTCCAGGGAGACGAGGACCGGGACGTTCGCCTCGCGGAGACGGTCGGCCACCTTCCACGCCTCCTCGCCCCCGACGATGACGGGTCGGAAGCCCAGCTGCCCCGACAGGTCCAGGACGCGCCGGATGTCCTCGGCCCGGTCGGCCCGGAAGTAGACCGGGACCTCGCCGGCCGCGGCCCGCTCCAGCACCTCGAGGTCGGGATCCCAGCCCGGGGCCGTCATGCCGGCGGGGTCGTCGGCGTGGGCGGCGGCGAGGCGGACGCGGTGGCCGGCGTCGGCGAAGCCCTGGCGCAGGAAGGCGATCACGCCCATGAGGGTGCCGGGATAGCCCCGCGCCCCGTCGAAGGCCAGCACCGGCCCGAGCTCGGGCCGGAGGACCAGGTCGCGGGACGCCTCCGCCTCCAGCCGGTGCAGGAGCAGGACCCCGCGTCCGGGGGCGAGGCCGTCGTCGGGGTGGGAGGCGGAGGCCACCACGCCGGCCTCGCGGGCGCCCTCCAGGTCACCGGCGGTGACGGTCAGGGCGTCCACGGCGCGGCGGTGAGGCTGGAAGCCCTGCGCGTCCCGGGGCGGGTTCCAGCCCGCGACCTCCCCGCCGTCGTCGCCGGCGTCCCCGTCGTCGGATCCAGCGAACTCGAAGCGGGCGTCGCCCTCGGCGTCCACCAGGCCGGGATAGGCGAACAGGCTGTCGCCCTCCAGCAGGCGGGCGTCGGCGGGGACCACGGTGTCGGCGGAGGCCGAGGCCAGGAGGCCGTCCCGCACGACGAGGGTCATCCCCTCTCTCTGCGAGCCGTCGGGACCGACCACCGTCACCCCGCGCAGGGCGTGGGCCGCGGCGGGCGGAGGCTCGGCATGCTGGGCCGAGAGATCGGAGAGGGGAGCGAGGAGGAGAGCGAGGGCGGCCCCGGAGAGGGCGACGGTGCGGAGACGACGGCCGATCATCGAGCTCGATCCCCGGCTCGAGGAAGCGTGGTGTGCCGGGGGCCGCGTCCGCGGCGGCCGTCCCGACGCCGGCCGGGGCGACTCCCCGGCCCTCGGCCCCCCAACAGGCGGGGCCCGGTGCACGTTGACCCGCGGCCCTTCGCGACGGCAAGGGGGACCTTTACCTTTCCGCCGCGGTAGACGTTCAACCCGCCGGCGTCGATCCGTCCGGGACGCCCCCGTCCGCCGACCCGGACGACGGCGCACCAGGACCCCGGCGCGGCACGCCGTTCCGTCACCCCCGACCGCCCACGACCATCCAGCGGAGTACCGTCATGATGTCCAGCCCGACCCTCGACGCCGACGCCCACGCCGACGCCGACGCCGGCACCGACGCCGGCACCGACGCCCACGCCCCCGCCGACGCCCGGTGCCGGACCGTCCGTCGTGCCCACGGTTGCTCCCCCCGTCGCCCGCTCGGTCCGGGCGACGTCCGCCGACCGGGGGCCCCGGGCGTCGTCCTCCTCGCCCTCCTCCTGGCTTCCGTGACCCTGGTGGTGCCGACGTCGTCCCACGCGCAGGGCGTGGAGGAGCGGATCCGGGAGCTGGGGGCCGACAACGGGCGGCTCTACCTTCGTCCGGTGGCGACGGGGCTCGGGGCGGGGATGAACAGCGCCTGGTTCGAGAGCGCCGGGACGCTCGACTTCCTCCACGTGAACTTCAGCGTGCGGGCCATGGGCACGATCGTGCCCGACGAGAGCGACAGCTTCCAGCCGGTTCTCCCGGCCAGCGTGACCGTCGAGGAGCTGGGCGGGCAGACGTTCCAGGATCCCTACGGCACCGGCGAGGGGCTGGTCACGCCCACGGCCTCCGGGCAGGGCCCCGGGATCTCCGTCGAGCCCCAGGGGGCGTTCCGGGACTCCCTGGTGGCCAACGGGCTGGACCCGGACGCGTTCGCGCTCCCCTTTCCGCGGGGATTCGACGTGCCGGCCGTGCCCCTGGCCGTCCTCCAGGGTTCGGTGGGGCTGGCCGCCGGCACGGAGGTCACCCTGCGCCTCGTCCCGAGCGTCGAGTTCGACCAGGACATCGGGTCGCTGCAGTCCTTCGGGTTCGGGCTAAAGCACAACGTCAGCCAGTGGTTCGCCGGCGGCTTCCCGCTGGACCTGGCCGTGGCGGGGGGGATCCAGTCCTTCGACGCCGGCGACTACCTCTCGGCGGACTCGCGCTACGCGGCGCTCGTCGCCAGCAAGGAGCTGGCGGCGCTGACCCTCTTCGCCTCCGGGGCCGTGGAGGACTCGGACGTGGACGTGAGCTATACGCTCGAGAACCCGCGCCTGCCCGAGAGCGGCGCCACCATCGCCTTCTCGGACGAGGGGCAGAACAGCTCCCGGTTCACGACCGGCGTCAACTTCGACCTGCTCGTGCTCCAGGCCGGGGCGAGCTACACCTTCTCCGGCTACGACGTGGCGACCGCCCACCTGGGGCTGAGCTTCTAGGGACGCGGGCATCCAGGCCGGTCGACAGGGCCCGTCGAGGCGGCCGGCGCCGCGGCAGGGCCGGACGGCGCGCCCGCGGCTGTCACCCGCCCGGCGTCATCCCCACCTTCTGCAGCCACTCGCCACCGTCCACCACGAAGATGGCGCCGGTGATCCAGTCGCCGGCGGGCGAGGCCAGGTAGGTCACCATCCGCCCGATGTCCTCGGGGCGGCCGAGGCGGCCGACGGGGATCGCCTTCTCGGCGAAGAGGCCCGTGGCCCGGGCGCCGGGGGTGGGGCCGGCGGATGCGGCCGTCTCGTCTCCGGCCTCCGCGGCCCCTGCGCCGTCCCCCTGCTCGCCGGCCCCGTCGCTTTCGCCCCCGTCGTCGTCTCCTGACATCTGGAAGGCTTCCCGGACACCCTCGGTGGGGATCGGGCCCGGCGCCACGGCGTTCACGTTGATGCCGTGCTCGGCCCACTCCAGGGCCAGGGTCCGGGTGAGCCCGTCGATGCCGGCCTTGGCGGCCGAGGCGTGGGCCATCATGGGCCAGCCCCGGTAGTGCAGGGTCATGGAGATGGAGACGATGCGGCCCCAGCCGGCGTCCCGCATGTGGGGGAAGGCGGCCTGGGAGGCGTAGAAGGTCCCGTACAGGTCGGTCTCCACCACCGCCTTCCATCCCCCGGGGCTCAGCTCCTCGGTGGGGCAGTAGAAGTTGCCGGCGGCGTTGTTGACCAGGACGTCCAGGGAGCCGAGCTCGTCGGCGGCCCGGTCCACGGTTTCCCGCACCCGCTCCGGCTCCCGGACGTTCGTGGACAGGGGCAGCACCTCGCCGCCGTGCGCCTCCTCGAGCTCGGCGGCGGCCGCCTCCAGCTTCTCCAGGTCCCGGCTGGCGATGCACACCCGGGCGCCGGCCTCCAGCAGGCAGCGGGCGATGCCGTAGCCGATCCCGCTGCCCCCTCCGGTGACCAGGGCGGCCTTCCCCTCCAGGAGGTCGTCGGCGAAGATCGTCTCGCTCATCATGGCGCTCCTCTCTGTCCGGCCCGGCGTGGTCTCGGCGTGGACGGGCCCGGCAACCGTATCCGGGCGCTGGCCCGGCTCGCGGTCGCTCCGGCTCGGTCCGCCTCCCGGTCGCCAGCCTAGCCTTCGCCCGAGGACGACGGCAAGCCGGGACGCTCCTTTCGGCACGGTACCTGCCCCGGTTGGATCCTCCCATGCGTGCCATGCTGCTGCGAGAGAGAGCCCCCGTCGAGGACGCGCCCCTGGAGGCCGTCGACCTGCCGGACCCGGAGCCCGGCGAGGGCGAGGTGCGGGTGCGGGTCGCGGCCTGCGGGGTGTGCCGCACCGATCTCCACGTGGTGGAGGGCGACCTGGACGGGGGACGGCTTCCGGTGGTCCCGGGCCACCAGGTGGTGGGCACCGTGGAGGCGACGGGCCCCGGATGCGTGCGGCTCGGGGCCGGCGACCGTGTGGGCGTGGCCTGGCTGCGGGAGACCTGCGGGACGTGCGAGCACTGCCGGGCCGGCCGGGAGAACCTGTGCGAGGCGTCCCGCTACACGGGCTACCACGAGCACGGGGGCTTCGCCGAATCTCTCCTGGTCCGGGAGGACTGGGCCTACCGGATCCCCGACGCCTTCGGGGACGCCGAGGCGACCCCCCTGCTGTGCGCGGGGCTGATCGGCTACCGGGCCCTCCGGCGGGCAGACGTCCCGGACGGCGGGAAGCTGGGCATCTTCGGCTTCGGCTCCTCCGCCCACATCGTCATCCAGATCGCCCGCCACCGGGGCTGCACCGTCCACGTGGCCACCCGCAGCGAGGGCCACCGCCGCCTGGCCCGGGAGCTGGGGGCGGCGTCCACGGGCTCGCCGTACGAGCCGTTGCCGGAGGCGGTGCACGGGGCCATCGTGTTCGCGCCGGCGGGGGAGATCGTCCCCGTCGCCTTGCGGTCGCTTCGGAAGGGCGGCACGGTTTCGCTGGCCGGCATCCACATGTCCCCC
>CAZSKS010000088.1:0-8021 GCA_964607465.1 uncultured Gemmatimonadota bacterium
TCGCCGTCTTCTTCGTCACCATGGCGGCCAGCGGCTTCCTCATGGAGCAGCTCTTCTCGGCGCTGGACATCATCCCGAGCGTGGTGGAGGGGGAGAGCGCCACGGCGAAGCGCTACTTCCAGCTCGACTACACCTTCTGGCTGAACCTCGTCGCACTCGGGCTGTCGGCCTTCCTGTACGGCGTCTACCGGACGGGGCTCGGCGCCCCGGAGGGGGAGCGGGACGCCGTCTGCGGGATGCGAACCGGCGAGGAGGCGCCCACCGCCACCCACGGCGGGCGGACGTACCGGTTCTGCTCGGAGGGCTGTCGGCGGCGCTTCGAGCGCGAGCCGGTGCGGTTCCTGGGGGGCACGGAAGAGACCTCCGCGGGCCAGGGGGTCCCGTAGGAGCGACCGGGAGAACCCGACCGCTGGAACTTCCATTGCAGGAGGACGGGCCGCCGGCTCCGGACCCGAAGAAGGGGCCGGACCCACCGTCCGACCCCGCCCCTCCTCGTCCACCGTGTCCCCCATGCTCGAATACTGGCGCTTCTTCCGCAGGGAGACCTCGCTTCTCACCTACGGGGTCTCCCTGACCTTCCTCTCCAGCGTGGGCCAGACCTTCCTGGTCTCGCTGTTCGTGCCCCACTTCCTGGAGGCCTTCGCCCTGACCGAGGGGAGCTTCGGCCTCCTGTACTCCGGGGCCACGCTGGGCAGCGCCCTGCTCCTGCCGTGGGTCGGGCAGCTCATGGACCGGGAGCACCTCCACCGGTTCACCCTGGGGGTCGTGGGCCTGCTCGCGGGCTCCGCGTTCCTGATGGCGGGTGCCTGGCACGTGGCCGTCCTCGGGGTGGCCCTGCTGGGCGTGCGGCTGGGCGGCCAGGGGCTGTCGTCCCACACGGCGCTCACCGCCATGGCCCGCTACTTCGAGGCCGGACGGGGCAAGGCGCTCAGCATCTCCAACCTCGGCTTCCCCCTGGGCGAGGGCGTGCTCCCGCTGCTGCTCACCGGCGGCCTGGCCTGGATGGGCTGGCGGTGGAGCTGGGTCGCGCTCGGGGCGGCCGTCGTCCTCACCGGGCCGCTCCTCCTCCGCCTGCTCAGGAGGTCCGGGGTGGAGATGGACCCCCGGAAGGCGGTCGAGGACGGGGAAGCGGGCAGAGCGGACCGCGAAGGAAGCGGGGGCGAGAAGGGCGAACGGAGCGGCGCCGGCCGCCAGGCGAGTCGCGGAAGCCGGGACGCCGGTGGCGGGAGCGCCGCTGGCGGGGGCGGCGAGGATTCCGGGGTCGCGAGCCGGACCCGCTCCGACGTGCTGCGGGACCCCACCTTCTGGTTCGTCCTGCCGGCCGCCCTCCTGCCGGCCTTCTGGATCACCGGCTTCTTCCTCTACCAGACGGCGATCGCCGGGGTGAAGGGGTGGAGCGTCGCCCTGATGGCCTCGGCCTTCTTCGGCTTCGCCGTCACCCGGGTGGTGTTCACGCTGGTGACCGGCGGCGGCGTCGACCGCTTCTCGGCCCGGGGGCTCTTCCCCCTCACCGTCGTGCCCATGGGGGTGGGGATCGCCCTCCTGTGGCTGGCGGACGGGGGCTGGGTCGCCTATGCCTTCATGGCGATGCTGGGCGTCACCAGCGGGATGGGCGGCGCCGTGCAGACGGCGCTGTGGGCCGAGCTGTACGGCACCCGATACCTCGGCGCCGTCAAGAGCATGCTGGGCTCGATGATGGTGATGAGCACCGCCGCCAGCCCGCCGCTGGTGGGATTCGTGCTGGAGGGGGGAGGCCTGGACGGGCTGCTGGCGGGGGCCGTCGCCTCGGTGGCCGTCGGCGCGCTGCTGGCGCTCCGGGTGGTGCCGTGGGGCTCAGGAATGCGCCCGGGAGACGCCGTCAGCTCCGGCTGAAGCGCTTCGGGGGTCGGGCGGTCAGGTCTCCCGGGTCGGCTCGAAACGGCACCGTGGCCTGCCCGACCGATCGCACGTCTCGTGCACCTCCACGCCGGCGATCGTCTCGACCAGGGCCTCTGCCATGAGGCACGCCTCGGGATCCTGCCGGACGATCCCCGACAGCGGGCAGCCGTGGCTCCGGATGTGGAGCCCCTCCTCCGTCTCCTCGACGGTCGCCGCGCCCCCCAGCCCGTTCAGGACCTCCACCGCCGCTTCCAGCCGCTCCCGCAGCTCGCCCGGGCTCAGCCCGTCCGGGGTCGTCGGCTCCGGCCACGCCGCCTCCGACAGGTCGGCCCCGATCCGCCGTCCCACGGCCTCGAGCAGCTCACGCTTCCGCCGTCCCCCCATTCGTTCCTGCAGCTCTCCGATCAGGTGCCGGAGCACCGCGGGGTAGGGCTTGTCGAACGACTCCTCCCCCGCCGCCGTGAGGACGTACTCCCGGGCCGGCTTGCCCCCCGTGTCCCGGCGGAGCCGGCCGACCTCGATCCATCCCCGTCCCTCGAGCGTGCGGAGCTGATCCCGGACCGCCTGCGGCGAGATGTCGATGGCCTCGGCCAGCTCGCCCGCCGTCCGGGACTCGGCACGGAGCAGTCCCAGGATCTGTCGGCGGCTGGAACCTGCCTCCGGGCGGCGTGACATCTCTCTCCTCTCGGTCTCGGGACGTTCGGACGATCGCACGACCATCAACCTAGCGCGTGGCCCCTTGCCTAGAAAGGTTAAACAAGTTATAACTTGTATAACCTGTTGTTGGGCCCGGCCCGTCCGGTGTCTTCGGGAGGGCGGGAGGTCGACGCCGAGTCGTCCGGCTGCCCCCGACGCCCGCAGACGCGGCGAGCCGGTCCACGGCGCCCCGGACGAGCCGGGCCGATTTCTCCGAATCACGAGGAGGCATTCCATGAACAAGCTCGAGACCGGCCTCACGGCCGCCATCCTGTCGATGACCCTGCTCGCCGTGTCCTCGCACGCGGCCGAGGCCCAGGCCCACGCGCCCCCGGGCGGAGACTTCCAGAAGGTGAGCGAGCTGGTGGAGCTGCCCGAGTACCTCCCGGGGCTCGGCGTCCTCTGGGTGGACCCGGGGACACTCCCGGCCGGGCCGTTCCTGGCCTACGACCGGGGCGGGGAGCTGGTGAGCACCCTCTACATGGTACCGCTGGAGGACCTGAACGAGCAGGCAACGTTCACCGACCTGGGGGTCGGCGACCGTCCCGTGAAACGCGTGGACTTCCGGTTCAACGCGGGACACCCGGGCGTGCCCGAGCCCCATTACCACGTCATCCTGTGGCACGTGTCGGCCGAGAAGGCCGCGTCGCTGCAGTGAGACGTGCCGTGACCCGACGAAGCGTGTCGACGTGCTGACGCGCAGGGAGCTGGTGGTGGCCGGCGGGCTCGTGCTCGCCGGTCGCCTCCTCCCGTCCCCTCCGTGGGGACGGGCGGTGACGGGTCCGGAGGTCGAGATCGCGATGCGCTCCTCGGACGGCGGGGCCCGGGTGCAGTTCGACCCGCCGGGCGTGCTCGTCCGGCCCGGGAGCACCGTCCGATGGGTCACCGTGGAGGGCGTCCATACGACCACCGCCTACCACCCCGTCCACGGCGACCTTCCCCGCCGGATCCCCGCGGAGGCCCGGCCGTGGGACTCGGGCTACCTGGTGGAGCCGGGCGAGACGTTCGAGGTCACCCTCGAGATCCCGGGCGTCTACGACTACTTCTGTCGCCCGCACGAGGCGGCGGGGATGGTGGGACGGATCGTGGTCGCGCCGGCCTCGGTCGCTGAATCGATCCGAAGCGCGGCGGCAGTGAGCCACCCGTGGGAGCGGTACGACGACCGGGGGCTGCCGAAGGCCGCCCTGGAGGGCTTTCCGTCGGTGACGGAGATTCTCCGGGAGGGGTCCGTCGGCCGGACACGGCGATGAGGGGGTGGGCCGCCGGTCGGGAGACGCCGAGATGATTCATGCACCCGGGAGGATTCGCGGCGTCAGCCCTCCGAGCATCGCCGATGGCGAGCGCAGGACGTTCATCCACGGAACTGCTCTTGACGCCGGGCGTCAAGGTGATCCAGCTCTCGCCAGGAGCCTTCGCGCCCGTCGCTCGGCTCGCTCCAGCCTGGGGCGAAGCTCCGCGTCGCAACCTTTCCAGAGCTCGACCAGCCTGCCGTAGGCTTCCGCGGCCTTCTCCGGCTTGCCAGCCCGTTCGTGGAGCCCTGCCAGCCGCTCCAGGGCATCGGCCCACTGCCAGGCGATCCAACCACCCAGCGGCTCCGACCACCCATCCCGGGGAGACGGCGTGCCGAGAAAACGTTCGTACACGGCCGCCGCAGAGTCGGCTGCACCGGCTTCTTCGTAGGCCCGAGCAACGGCGTAGAGGGGACAGGTCAACTCGTCGTCCCGACACCCGCGGCCCACGCCCATGTCCCGGACCGCCGGTCGGAGATGGTCGAGTGCCTCACTCGGGTTCCCTTCAGTGAGGGCAATCTGGGCGCGCACCACGCTGCGACGTCTCTCGCGACCCTTCGCCCACAGATAGGGATCCGCAGACTCCTCTTCCTCCTTCAGCAGCCGGCGGGCAACGTCGGTCCGTCTCGCGGCCGCGTAGATCCAGGCGAGCCAGGTGTACTCGCGCTCTGCGGGCTCGAGGCCGACGAGCGGATGCGCACGCAGCGTCTTCTCCATCCGCTTGAGGCCCGCCGCGGTGTCGCCGAGGACCCAGAGCTCGACCGAGGCCATGGTGAGGGCGGCTCGCAGGACACCGGGGGGATTTCCGGCTTCCTCCGCCGAAGCGATCGCGGTCCGGGTGGCGGCCTCCGCTTCCGCCACGCGTCCGGTTGCTGCCGCGTAGGATGCCAGAGAACGGGCCGTCGATGATCGAAGGGCCGGCTCCCGTGCTTCTTCCAGAAGGTGTCGGCTGATCTCGAGTGCACGGTCGAAGTCCCGCCGGGCGGCGGCCACCAGCCGGCGGGCCGCGTCCGGGGTGGCACCGTACACGTCTTCGACCCCGGGATCGAAGAGCCGCTCGTACGCTTCGATCGTGCGCTCGGCTTCCTCCAACTCACCGAGCCGAACCTGGGCCCGGGCCAGGTTCCAGTAGGGCATCCAGGAGTCGAGGGAGTCACCCTCGATGTGTCGGCGAAAGTAGGATGCCGCGGCCGCGACGTCTCCCAGAACCTCGTAGCGATTTCCGAGTCCGTTCCAGATGCCCGGATGCCTGGCGACCAAGTCCGGGTACGCATCCACGAGCTGTTCAAACGCCGCTATCGCCTTCTCGGCATCGCCCGTGATGCGACCGTGGTAACTCCCCTCGAGGTACCAGCGTTCCTTCTCGGGAAGACCCTCCCGGTGCTCGTACGCATTCCGCATCATAGCCACCCCACCCGCCCGATCGCCCGCGTTGAACAGGTGGGCTGAGAGGTCGCTGTAGGCCATCGCAAAGGTGCTGTCCAGGGCGATCGCCTCCTCGAGGAGGTTCTTCACGGTCTCGAAGCGCCCGCCCCGGACCATCAGCTCGCCGGCCAGGGTGTAGCGCTTGAGCGCCCCCAGGGAGTACGTCGTCATCTCCGCCAGGCGCGGGGCTGCCCGGACGGAATCGAGCGACTCCCCGATCTCCATACGGAGATTCTTGGCCAGACCGTCGAGCGCGTCGATCAGCTCGTCCTCGCTTTCCGCGATCGTGCGGACGCCGGCCAGGAGGCGCTCGTCCTCCGGATCGAAGACTTCCCCGGTGAGCACATAGCCGGAGCCCGCGGGACGGACCGATCCGGACACGATCCCGCTCCATCCCTCGCGGAGAGCCACCTCTCGGGCCACGGAGCGGTGGAGTGGACCGTGGGGATCCCGCTTCATCCGCACGAGGGCCTCACGAACGGAGGCGGGCTCGGCCAGCGAGAGCGCCCGCGACTGCGCGAGATCGATGCGCACCGCATGGGTGATCGTCGGCCCGAGGAGCGAATCCGACGTATGGTCCGCGAAGTCGGCGACGAGGAGCCGAGCGACCGATCCCGGCCGTTCCGGACTCCCGGTCTCGCCGAACCGGATCCCCCCTGCGATCCCGAGGGCCACGACCCCCAGGAGCGCCGCGCCCGCGGAGACGGGACGGAGACGCTTCCAGAGGGGAGTCTCGACGGCCGAGTCGTCCGGCCCCACGTCCAACGGGGGGGAATCCGCAGCCGGAGGGTAGGGAGTAGCCGCGTCCTCCGTCCCGTCGCCCGCGATGACAGTAGCGGATTCGCCGGAGGGGGCCGGAGGCCGATCCGGCCGCGGGTGACCGCCACTCGAGCGGGATCCCGTCAGCCGCTCCCGGCGAACCTCACCGTTTCGAATTCTCTCCACCAGGGCGACCATCCGGGACGGCGGCCCCATCCCGAGCTCGTCCTCGAGCCGCTCGGCGAAGCTTCGATACGCCCGCATGGCGCCGACCCGGTCTCCCGACGCAAGGAGGACCTCCATGAGCACGGTCGCCACACGCTCGTCCGTCGGGGCGATCTCGCTCGCCCGACGCAGCCACTTCGCGGCGTCATCCGGCCGACCCTCGTCCGCCGCCCGGCGTCCCAGCTCCATCGCCGATTCCTTGGCGAGCCGCTGGAGACGGGCCCGGACGGCGTCGAGCCAGCGCTCGAAGCCGGGGGAGCCGGAGACGTGGAAACCCTCCAGGAAGTGCCCGCGGTAGAGTTCCAGCGCTTGCTCGGGTTCGTCCTCTTCCAGTCGTGAGGCGAAAACTACGGCATCGACCCGGATCCCCTTCCCGAGAACGAGCTCCTCCTGTCCTCGGCTCTCGACGACCTCCTGCCCCAGCGTGCTCCGTAGCTGGTGCAGCGCCTGGTTGAGCGAATTGCGGGCGTGCTCCTGGTCCAGCTCCGGCCAGAAAGTGGCCACCAAGGTGTCCCGGCGCTGGAAGCCGCCGGGATCGGCGACGGCCAGAAAGACGAGGACCGCCAGACTCTTCGGGGGCAGGCGGACCGGGCCGTCGGTCTCACGCAGGAGCGGCGGGCCGAGGGTGAGGAGTTCCATGAGCCGGCAGGCTGTGACCAAGCGTTGCAGGTGAGGCGGGTACGCACCGTCGACGGGTGGATTCCCGATACTAAGGCGGCGCTAAGGCCCTCCTGACGATCCCCTCATGTATCGCTCCCAACGTACGCGCCGGCAGCGTCTCCGACCAGTCGGACGGCGCCTGCCAGCACTTCTCCCCCAGCGTACGGGAAGACGCGATGAATCAGCTCCTCAGATCCACCCGGCCCTTCCACGTTGGTTCGTTCCTGTTCCTGACCACGGTGGTCGGCACCGGGCCCGGGGCCAGCGCGCCGGCCTCGACCCCTCCGGCCATCTGGATCGCGGGTGCGGCCGACACCGTCGAAGTACCTCCCGAGGAGGCCCTTCTGCCGAAGGTCATGACCGCCAACTTCCCGGGGCCGACGGATCCCGAGCGTCCGCTCATGGTGTTGGATCCGCGGCTGGAGGAGCGCATCGTCGCCATGGCCGAGCGGAGCATCCGGTGGCTGGAGGGCCTGCTCACTTTCCGGGCGGAGCAATTCCCGGTGCTGGTGGGAACCATCGTGCAGGTAGAGGAGCGCCTGCCGGCGCTCGGGCGATATCGATATGACGCAGCCGCCGGGACCTGGATCTTCAGCGACCGGCACGGCCGGCCGGTGGCGGCCGCCGTGGCCATCAACCTCCCGAAGCTCGTCCTTCGAAACCGGGTATTGGGTCTCGGTGCCGCGAGCCTGCATCGAATGATCGAACTGCACCTGGCTCATGAGATTTACGGGCACCTCGTGCCGATCGTAGAGTCGGGGGATCTGGAACATCCCTGCCGCTTCGATCCAGCGCCGGACGCGTCCACCCCGGTCCAGATGGAGTCCTGCGTGATGAATCGGGAAAGCGACCTCCTGGCTGACCTCGGCTACCAGCCCCGAGAAGCCTACCGGTGGCATTTCTGGGAGGAAGCGATCACTCCTCTCGACCCTTAGATGCCACGTGGGTCCGCCCGTCCCCGGCAACAGAGGGCATCAAGCGGGTTGCCCGTGGACCCACCGACACGAGAATCCCCCGCCGATCGGCGGGGGATTCTCATGCGCCCGGGAGAATTCGAATCCCCAGCCTCCTGATCCGTAGTCAGGTGCT
>CAZSKS010000089.1:0-4951 GCA_964607465.1 uncultured Gemmatimonadota bacterium
GTCGCGCCCGGTGTGCTCGGCGCACAGGACGCGAGCCCGTTCAGCGTCGACGCCCGGGGCGGCGTCGCGATCCCGATGTCGGCCATGGCGAACGTGGCGGGCTTCGGTCCGGCCGTCGGAGCGTCGGCGAGCTACCGGGTGCATCCCCGTGTCCACGCGACGATCGCCGGGGAGCTGGACATCCTCGCGGGGCTGGATGCCGACGGCGACGCGGCTGCCACGCCGGACGTGGAGCTGTGGAGGGCGCTCGCTGGCGCGAACGTCCGCGTCCTGGAGGCCGGGAGCCCGGTGGACGTATCGGCGCACGTCCTGGGCGGGGTCACCTCGTACAACACGGCGGTCTTTCCCGAAGTCGTGTTCGGTCCCGACGGCCCGGTGGGCGACTTCGCCGAGACGTATCCCACCGTCGCCGGCGGCCTGGAGGCCGCCTACCCCGTCTTCAGCTCCATGGACCTCTCCGGCGACCTCTACGTTCGGGGCTCGTGGACGACGATGTTCACCGACGAGGCGGAGACCGACATCTTCGGCGAGCTTCGCTCCGGCGCCGGAGGCTTTGGCCAGGGGACCACGATTCCGGTCACGCTGGGGCTGAAGCTGGAGTTCTGACGGACCGGAGCGTCCGGCCCGGCTGACAGGCTCCGGGCTTCCCCATCAGGCTCCAACAGGGGGTGGAGGAGGCCTATCGGCTCGAGGTCCCCGTCGTGTCGGACATGGGCCCGTGCGGTGCCGTGCTGGTCCCGCTGTCGGCCGCCGATTCGTGGAGCCTGGCGGCGTCGGAGGAGCCCATGCCGGCGCGCCGCATGGCGCTGTCGGCGGCCGCGGTGTTCCCCAGCGCCCGGTGGGCCATGAAGACGCCGAACCAGGCGGCCCGGACGTCCGGATGCTCCGAGGCCAGCGACTCGAACTGCTCCAGAGCGGCGCGGTAGTTCCCGGCCCGGTAGGCCACGTTCCCGCTGTCCAGGGCGGACTGGATCTCCGGCGGCAGGCTCGACTCCCGGGACGGGCCGCCGGCGCTCCCGGTGCCGTTCCCCATTGCTCCGGGCGGCGCCTGGCTCCGGGAGGTCCGCACGCTGTCGACGGCCTCGTCGAGCCCCCGGCCGCCGATGGAGAAGCGGCTGTCGCCGCTCTCGCCCGCGGCCCCTCCGCCCTCTCCGCCGCATCCCGCGAGGGGAAGGAGAGCCACCAGGAGCGACGCCGTCACGGCGGCCAGCCGCGGTCGCACGCCGGACGCCTCCGTGGCGCGGTCCATCGTCACGAGCCACCTCCCAGGGGGTCGGACAGGTGACACGCGAGGCACACCTGCCGGTTCCGGTCGGCGTACTGACGGGCGTCGAACTCCGGTCCGTGAGGGCTCACGCTGAACGCTCCCGTGGTCGAATGACACTGGATGCAGTCTCGCTGTCGGTGACAGCTGGCGCAGCTGTCGAGCGACTGTCGGGCCGCCTGTCCGTGTCGGAGCAGCCAGAGGGGCTGGGCGTCGTGGAAGCCCGGCCCGATTCGGCCGCTGCTCCCCATGCCGGTCTGCTGGTGACACTCCCGGCAGAAGGCGCCGGTGCTGTGGCACGTGGAGCACTCCATGCGGTTCCCGTACGCCGCGGAGGCGTGTCGTGCCATGAAGTTCCCGGGGTGGAAGCCGCCGGGCTCGCTCCGGGAGGCGGAGGCGGGCCACGGCGTCGCTGTCGAGTCCGCGGCGGAGGTCGTGCCCGCGCCGTCACCGTCACCGCTCGCGCCACCCGCGTGGCAGTCGGTGCAGGTCGTCTCCGTGTGGCAGGACGTGCAGCTCCCCGGGTCGGCGGCCGCCCGGTCCCCGTGGGACGTGGGGAAGTCCGGGGAACGGTGAGACGGCGGGGCTCGCCGGTGCACCTCGACGCCCGGGGCGTCCGTCCGTTCCGCGTCCGGCAGCCGGGCCACGGCGGAAGATGTCGGGACGTCCCGGTGACAGGTCGTGCAGCTCTGTCGCGTGTGGCAGGTGGAGCACTCGCCGGGCCGGGCCCGCTCGCCGTGGGCGTCGAGCCATTCCTCCGACTCGTGGGTCTCCGGCGTGGGATAGCTCGCCTCGAACGGTGGGAGCTCCATCGCGGGCGGCGCCGCCGGCATCGACGCCACCGCCTCCCGCTCCGAGCCCTCCACGTGACAGCTGGTGCAGCGCTCCCGCGTGTGACAGGTCTGGCATGTGGCTACGCCGCCCTCGGCGGACTCGCCGTGGAGCTCGGCCAGGAAGCCCTCGCGGTGATGGTCGTCGGGCTCCGGCAGGGACGCGATGCGGGCGCGGCCGAAGCCGGTCTCGGCCAGGGGACGGTGGCAGGTGGCGCAGCTGGCGTCCACGTAGTGGTCGCTGGCCTCGTGCTCGTGGCAGCTCAGGCACCGGTTCGGCACGGCTCGTCCGGCCACCGCCATGCGCGTCTCGCCGACGGGCGTGTGACACGACTCGCAGGAGGCGGCCTCCTCGCCCTCCTCCTCCAGCTCCGCGGCGTGCTCGCGGTGGTCGAAGACCAGGCCGCTCGGCGGGCGCTCCGGCTCCGACCACTCCACCCGCTCCTCCTGCTCCCCGTCGTGGCAGTTGGCGCAGGACTCCGGCTCCGGATAGAAGGAGGCCGTGTCGCCGCGTCCGATCCCCCCGTGACAGCCCGTGCAGAGGGCGAAGAGGCCGGCGTGCTCCTCGTGCGCGAACCCCTCCGAGGTGTCGGCGGCGGCCGGGGCCGGCCCGACGTCCCCCGCCGCCGACCGCGTCGCCGCCGAGTCCACGGTGGCTCCTGCCGTCCCCGCGGCGGAGGCCGCGTCGCCCCCGGCGTAGGCCACCGACGCGCCCAGGGTGATGACGCCCAGCGCCAGGGCGCCGGCCGGGAAACGAACCGAACGTCGGTTCCGCGCGTTCACCGGCTTCCCCCCTCCAGGGCGGGATCGCCCCCGAGGTCGAGCCGGAGCGTGCTCCACCCGCGGAGCTGGTTCCAGTCGACGGCGCTCGGGCGGTTGTCGAAGTACTGGCGATACACGGAGATGCCCGTGTCCAGGCGCACGCCGTCCAGGGGTCGCAGCTCCAGCGAGGCCGTGCCGCCGGCCAGCATCCCCTCCCCGATGCGGAACTCCTCGATCTGCTGGCTCGCCGTGAGGCCGAGTCGGACGGCGAGCAGGCCGGAGGCGCGCCACCGGCCGCCCAGCTCGCCGGAGCTGAGGAAGGCCCCGGCGGCGCGCTCCACGCGGTAGCGTCCCTGGAGGCGCAGGTCGGAGGCCGGCGACCACCGCCCCGAGGCGGAGGCGAACCACCCGTCGTCCTCCACCGGTCCCAGGATCGGGTCGGTGTGCGTGTCCTCGTACGCACGAGCGCCGCCGCTCACCTGGAGGCCGATGTCCGGGGTCGCCGACCAGGACGCGCCGAGGCGGGCCTCGTGGTAGGCCACGGGGCTGAAGAGGCCCCAGATGGTCCACAGCTCGAAGTAGGGCATGTATCGCCGGCCGCGGGCCTCCAGGACCAGGTCGTCCGTCACCGGCAGCTCGGCCGAGAGGTGCGACTTGCCGATCTCCCCGCGGGCGAAGTCGTAGTCAAGGGAGCCCGTGAGCCGGACCGGCTCCAGGAGCGAGGTGCGTCCGTCCAGCGAGGCCCGCTCCGAGAGCAGCGCGGCCCGGTTGGAGAAGATCTCCCTCTGGTAGCGGGCCGTGAGGGAGCTCCCGGCCCCTCCCTCGACGGTGGCCGCGGCGCCCAGGAGCCAGGCGTCTCGGTCCGGCAGAAAATCCTCGATCCCCTCCAGGGCCTCGTTGCGCGGGTCGTGCAGCCCGCGGGCCAGGCTGCGGCCGCCGTATGCCTCCAGCGACAGGCCGTCCAGGGGCTCCGCCAGGACGCTGGCCCCGTCGTAGCTCGCGAACCCGAGGCCGGACCGGGTTCGCTGGCGCCCCAGCCGCACCCGGAGGTCCGGGCGGTTGTACTGCGCGTAGGCGACGATGGCGTCGAAGGGGTCGTCGCTCCGGGGCCAGGTGAACTCGCCGCCCACGTCCTGCCGGCCCCGGAGGTGCACCCTGGCGGAGAGCCCCTCCACGCCGAAGCCCCAGGCGGTGAAGCGGAGGTCCTGGGTCGCGTGCAGCGCGTGCTCGGAGGACGTCGAGCGGTAGAAGGTGCACTCGCCGGCGGTGCACGTCACCGGCCGGCCCCGGTACGAGAGCCCGCCTCCGGGGACCTCCGTGACCTGCCTCCGGGCGACCGTGTCCTGGACGATGGGCCGTACCTCCACCGTGCGGGCCGTGGCCCGGACGTGTCCGCGGAAGTCCTGCGCCTCTCCGGGCCCCGGAACGAGGAGGAGCGCCAGGAGAGCGGCCGTCGGGAGAGCGAGTCCCGGGCGGTCGGCAGGGGTCGGCGGGCCGATCACGGCGAACCGCCTTCCTCTCCCTCCGACAGGAGGTGGCAGCGTACGCACCGCTCGCCGGGCCGGTGGTCCTCGAGGTCCTGGTGGCAGGCGAGGCAGACGTTCCGCGGACTCCGGGACATGGTCCTCGTGGTCACGGGCAGGGTGGAGGCGTCGTGGCAGCCGCTCCCGGTGCAGCTGGCGTGCACGGCGAGCGGGTGGTCCTCCTCCGGCGCCTCCCGATGACAGGAGGCGCAGCGCACCTCGGCGCCGTGATGCTCCTCGTGGCACTCGGCGCACCGGACGTCCGCGGCCGAGAGCTCCGTCCCGTCCCCGTGGCACTCCGCACACTCGAGCTCCTCGTGGGAGACGTGGGCGAAGGGCAGGTCCCGCCCCCGGACGGTATCCACCGACATCACCAGGTCGCTGGAGACGGAATAGGAGCCCGCCTCGCGGAGCTCCGAGGTCTCGTGGCACCGGGCGCAGGGCTCGGCGGTGGAGCCGGAATGGTGGCAGGACCGGCAGCCGCGGATCGAGGTGACGGTGAGCGTGCCGTGTCCCTCTTCCGTCGAGTGGCAGTCGGTGCACGCCACGTCCGTGTGCTCGGCGTGCCGGAA
>CAZSKS010000089.1:5051-7758 GCA_964607465.1 uncultured Gemmatimonadota bacterium
GCGCTGGCGGTCACGCCGTACTCGTTCTCCACCGCCCTGATCGACGCTCTCAGGAGGGCTTTGGTCAGGAACGGGTTGTGGACGCCGTCGCCGCTTCCCTTGTGGGCACTGAAGTGGGTCGGGTTCGAGCCCACGGTGAAGTCGCCCCAGTGGAGCCGGTCCTCGGTGTGGGCCACCTGGGCGTTCCACACCGCGCCCTCGGCCGTGGTGAAGGTGCTGTCGGCCGGGTTGATCTCGTTCCCGCCCTGCGCGGCCAGCACCTGGGGAAGGAGCCCGCCGTCGCTGGTCTCCAGGTTGTTGTCGTCGTCGCTGTCGGTCCAAAGCTCGTCGAGCCGGTCGTTGATGTCGTTCTTCGTGGTGACGAAGATGTTGCGTGCCGTCTCGGCGGAGCCGTGGCACCCGCTGGTGGCGCAGGCCTCGAAGCTCTGCTCCTGGATCGTGCAGTTCTCACGCGGCAGGCCCTGGTCGTCCAGACAGGGCGTGGCCTCGAAGGTGTGGCCCGTGGCCTCCACCTGGAAGTTCCCATCCTCGTCGGTGATCGTCCGTCCCGAGACGTGACAGGTGGCGCACAGCTCCGGGTTGCCCTCGGTGCCGTGGGTGGAAGCGAACGTGCCGCTCAGGTCCGCGTTCGGCGGTATCCACCCGATGTCCTCACCCAGGACCAGGTTGCCCTGGTAGCCGTGGGGCCCGCGCAGGTTCGGCTGCGTGAGGCCCGGCGTGCCCCGCTGCGAGTGGCACCGGACACACAGGTGCTCCTCGCTGGCCACGTCGATCGGGGCGCGGAGGTCGGCGCCGTTCTCCGAGCCGTGGGGGTCGTGGCAGACCGCGCAGGTGATCGAGGAGCGCTGGTCGTCGCTCTTGCCGACGAAGTTCGCGGTCTCGCCGAAGGTGTTCTGCATGGCGGCTTCGCCCTCGTGGCAGTTCAGGCAGTAGCCGCCGACGTAGGGACGGTCCTTGACGGGGGCGATGCCGTGGGCGGACTGAGCCCACTGGTTGGTGAAGGGTTGGTGCGCGCCCGAGTGGCACTCGCCGCAGCCCGTCTCGAGATCGACGCCGGCCTGGATGCTGGCGAGAGGCTGGCTGCCGTCGGGGTTCTCGACGTGGTTCAGACCGGGGCCGTGGCAGGACTCGCACTGGACGTCGTGGTAGCGCTCCGACGTCGTGGCGGCGAAGCCGGCCTCGCCCTCCACCGGGTTGCCCCGCTCGTTGACCGTGTGGCAGCCCCGGCAGAAATCCTGGACGCTGCCGCTCTGCTGGAGGCCCTCCCAGGCCGCGGCGTGGCCCGTCTCCTCCCACGAGTTCTGGGTGCCGACGTGGCAGTTCCCGCAGACGGTGAGCCGGGCCTCCTGCTGGCTGTAGCCCAGGAACCCCCCGGCCTCGGAGGCGGGCTGCTGGAAGAGCGGACGCTCCCGGAAGACCACCTTCTCGTCCACGCAGCCGGTCGCCAGGAGGGCGACGGCGAGGGCGAGGAGGACAGACCTGCTCTGGTGTCCGGTCACCGGAACCGACCCCCTCCTGTTCGTCGAGGATCCACCGCGAACCACCTCCCCAACGATAACGTAGAACCGACGTCGACCTCGTCAATACCGGGGCCGCCGGCCGATATGGGAGCCGAAGGACAATCCCGCGGGGAAAGCCGTAGATTCCCGAACGTGCCGTATGGTTAGGAGGGCGGCGTCTCCCGTCGATGGGGAGGAGTGCCCGACGGCCTGTGGTGAGTTGTCCCACAGCATCAGCGGCAGAGCATCTATAAGTTCAGGGTCGAGTCGACGTCGGGGGGTACGCGTTCATCGTCGCGAGGAGCCTCGATGGTGACAGCGGCGTGGAACCTGACGCGCAGAGGCACGGATCCCGCTTGGCAGCACGCCCCGCACACCCGTCCCGCCGGGGAGATGGGAGGACCGCTTCCCGGCGGGCTCGCCGAGGTGCTCCGCTTCTTCTTCTCCGAGGTTCCGCAGTGGATCCAGATCGGCGGGGCCGTGGTCGGCGCCGCCGTCGCCGCGTGGGTGGCCGTCTACCTGTGGAAGCGACGGCTCGAGATCCGGGAATGGATCCGGACGCGCCCGGCCACGGTCCAGGCCGCGATGGGGCTGGTCGTGGTGCTCTTCGTCACCGGCACGGCCTGGTTCGGTCGGGAGGCCTGGAACTACACGCAGCACGACAACGCCTTCTGCGTCTCCTGCCACGTGATGACGGAGCCCTTCGAGCGCTTCACCCGGAGCGAGCACTCCCAGCTCGAGTGCCACGACTGCCACCAGCAGCCCATCAGCGCCAGCCTGCGGCAGGTCTACCTGTGGGTCGTGGAGCGGCCGGAAGACATCGGGGAGCACGCGCCGGTGCCGAACGAGCTGTGCACGGGGTGCCACGTCCAGACGGACCCGGACAGTACCTGGCAACGCATCGCGGCCACCGCCGGCCACCGGATCCACCTGGAGTCGGACTCCTCCGCCCTGGAGGACGTGATGTGCGTGACCTGCCACGGCGAGGAGGTGCACCGCTTCCTGCCGGCCAGCGAGACCTGCGCCCAGGCGGACTGCCACGCCGAGACCGACACGGACATCGTATTGGGTGAGATGGCTTCCTCCCGGACCACCTTCCACTGCCTGGGCTGCCACGAGTTCACGGCGCCGGCTCCGGAGGAGGCCTCTCTGGATACCGCGCGCGCCGCCATCAGTCCGTCCCGAAAGCAGTGCCTGGCGTGCCACGA
>CAZSKS010000090.1:0-7570 GCA_964607465.1 uncultured Gemmatimonadota bacterium
GCCGTCCTGACCTACCACTCGCTGGACGACTCGGGCTCTCCCGTCTCGATCCCGCCGGACGTCTTCCGGCGTCACGTCCGGTGGCTGGCGTCCGGTCCGGTGGACGTGGTCCCCCTCTCCCGGCTCCTCGAGGTGCCGCCCGAAGCGGACGCCGCGGCGATCACCTTCGACGACGGGTTCCGCAACTTCCTCGAGGACGGTTGGCCCGTCCTCAGGGACCACGGCCTCCCCGTCACCCTCTTCGTGGTGACGGGGCACGCCGGGGGACGGAACGACTGGGAGGAGGCCGGCAAGCGAGCGTCCGTGCCCGACCTGCCGCTCCTCGAGTGGGACGAGGTCGCCCGCCTGGCCGAAGAGGGCGTCGATCTCGGCTCCCACACGAGGACCCATCCCGACCTGGCCGCCGTGCAGGCCGGACGTCTCGCCGGGGAGATCGAGGGCTCGGCCGCCGACCTCGAGGAGCGCACGGGACGGCGCCCCCTCGCCTTCGCCTATCCCTACGGGAGCGTCGGGGCGGCCGCCGAGGCCGCCGTCCGCAGGACGTACGACCTGGCCTGCACCACCCGGCTCCGGGAGCTTCCGGTCGATGCGCCTCGCCATCGGCTTCCGCGGCTGGACGCCCACTACTTCCGGGACCCGGCGCGGCTGGCCGCCTGGGGATCGACCCGGTTCCGGTCCCGGCTGAGGCTCCGGGAAGGGGGGAGGCGGCTGCGCCGGATGCTCGCGGGAGGTCGGATGTGAGCTCCCCCGGCTCCAACGGACGCGGCGACCTCCCCTACCTCTCGGTTGTCGTCCCGGCCCACGATGCGGCCCGCATGCTCCCGGACACCCTGGGGGCGCTGCGGCGGAGCGACCTCGACCCGGATCGCTGGGAGCTGATCGTGGTCGACGACGGCAGCGAGGACGACACCCCCCTCGTGGCCGCGTCGTTCGCCGACACCGTCATCCGGTTGCCGGCGCCGGCCCACGGCCCGGCCTACGCGCGCAACCGTGGATTCGAGGCGGCCCGCGGGGACTGTGTCGTCTTCGTCGACGCGGACGTGAGGGTGCACGCCGACGCGCTCCCGAAGATCGCCGAGACGTTCCGGGACCATCCCGACGTGGGTGCCGTGTTCGGCTCCTACGACGCGGACCCGGCCGCCCCCGGCGTCGTCTCCCGCTTCCGCAACCTCATGCATCACCACGTCCACCAGGAGAACGCGGGTGAGGCCGAGACCTTCTGGGCCGGATGCGGGGCCGTGCGGGCCGAGGTCTTCCGGGAGGCAGGGATGTACGACGAGTGGCACTACGCCCAGCCCCAGATCGAGGACATCGAGCTCGGACGCCGCATCCGGCGCCTCGGCCACCGCATCCTGCTCCGCCCCGACATCCAGGGCACCCACCTCAAGCGCTGGACCCTGACGGGGATGCTCCGGACGGACTTCCTCCGGCGCGGCGTGCCCTGGACGCGCCTCCTCATCCAGGAAGGGACCGGTCCCGCCACCCGCGCCCTGAACCTCCGGGCGTCGGAGAAGATGGCCACGGCCTGTGTCGCCGGGGGGTCTGCGGCCGCGGGCGGCGCCCTCCTCACCGGGGCCAGCTGGCCGCTGGGGATCGCGGCGGCGGCCCTCCTGGTGGTCCTCCTCTGCAACGTCCGCTTCTACGGGCGGCTCGCCCGGGCCCAGGGGGTGTGGTTCCCGGTGGCGACCCTTCCCCTCCACCTGCTGTATTACCTGAGCAACTGCGTCTCGGCCGTGACGGGCTGGCTGGCTCACCACGTCGTCGGCAAGCCCATGCCGGACCTGACGACCCAGGGCTATCACGAGGCCCGCGTCCAGACCTGGCCCCCGGTTCCGTCGCCTCCGGGACGGAGCATCTGGGCCGACGGCAGCCTTCCCCGACCCGGCGCGGACGACCGGACGACCACGGCCGGCGCCGGGGCGGCCGGGGCGACGGCAACCGGGGCGACGGCGGCCGGGGCGTCCGGGGCGACAGCAACCGGGGCGACGGCGGCCGCTGCCGGTCCAGACCAGCGGCGGGACGACGACGAGGACGGGAAGCCCACGCTCCCGGAGCCCGCCCTCGCGTTCCTGCCGATCCACAAGCGGGCCTTCGGCATCGCCACCGGGACGGCGAGCTCCCTCGTCTTCTTCACCGCCACGGCCCACCATCTGCTGCTGCGGCCATCGGCCCCGCTCCACCTCCAGCTCTTCGCCGAGTATTTTTACGGATACACGGTTTCCTGGTCCGGTGCCTTCGTGGGAGCGGGATGGGCGTTCTTCACCGGATTCGTGGGAGGCTGGTTCCTCGCTTTCAGCCGCAACCTCGTGCTGGCGGCTCTCGTCTTCGGACGTCGGGCGCGCGATGATCTCGGCAGGTTGCGGGGCTTCCTGGACCACCTGTGACGACCTCGCCCGACGACCCGTGAACTCACCGGAGGATCCATGAACGAAGGTCCCTCGCGCGAACAGCTGCGCCGCTCGATTCGACATCTCAATGCTCGGGCGTGGGGCATCGCCACGGGACTCCTCCTGGGAGGCGGGCTCTTCATTGCGACGAATTTCCTCGTCCTGAAGGGCGGCCCCAACGTGGGTGAGCACCTGCAGCTCCTGAGCGTCTTCTTCCCGGGCTATCGGGTCACCTTCGCTGGGAGCCTCATCGGGTTCGTCTACCTCTTCGTCGTGGGGTACGCGATCGGCAGGGTCGTGGGGAGCGTCTACAACTGGCTGGTGGGCGGTCGATGAACCCACGGGCGGAAAAAGGTCCGCTGGCCAGGCTCCTCCCCAGCCACGAGCCGATCCCGGCGCTCCCGTCCGACCGGATGGATCCCCGGTTGATCCTGGGTCTGGCCCTCTCCCTGCTGGCCCTCCACGCGCTGCTGGCGTGGCTGGGTCGACCTCCCGGCATCCTCACGGGGCAGGACAACTCCACCTACCTGACCCTCGCCCGGTCGCTCCGGGAAGGTCTCGGCTACCGAGAGCTGTACGAGGTGGGACAGCCGCTGCATACCAAGTATCCGCCCTTCTATCCCGCCGTCCTCGCGCTCTGGGGTGGAATCGTCGGGGAGAGCGCCCGCAGTGTGGCCGTGCTGAACATCGCCGCCTCGGCGGGAACGCTCGCCCTGGTGTTCTTCGCGGTCCGCAGGATGACGACCCCCACGGCAGCGCTGGCCTGTCTCGCGATCCTCGCGGTCAATCCGTTCCTCGTCGCCCGTCCGGCCACCGCCTACAGCGAGCCGCTGTACACCCTGCTCTCGATCGCCGCCCTCTGGCTGGCATGGTCGTCCTCCGACCGGCGAACGGTCCTGACGGCGGCGGGAGCGGCAGCGATCCTGGCCGCGCTCACGCGGAGCATCGGGGTGACGCTCCTCGCGGCCCTGATCCTCCATTGGCTCCTGTCCCGAAGGTGGAAGACGGGCGTGACGCTCACCCTGATCGCCGGCCTGACCGTCGGAGCCTGGCTCGGCTGGACCGCCATGGACCCGAACCAGATGGTGGGCTCATCCTATCTTGCCGATGCCACCTTCGTGCCCGGTGCTCCCGGCGGAGGGAATGGAGGAGAGGGGGGCGCGGCCTCTTGGGTGGTCCAGGCCATGGGGGTGGTCGTGGCCGTCGGGCGGCACATGCTCGAGAACGGTGCGACCTACGCCGGACAGATGCTCCCCTGGTCCCTGCCCATGCCGACGATCGCGGGCACCCCCGTGGACAACGGGATCGTCCTCCTGGCGCTCTTCCCGGCCCTCCTGGCGGGCATCATCCTGCTGTACCGGAGCTGGCGGGCGGCGGCGCTCTACCTCGTGGCCTACGGGCTCCTGCTCTTATACTGGCCGTGGCCTTACGGACGGTTCCTCGAACCGGTCCTCCCCCTGCTCGTTCCGGCAGTGGTCCTGGGCGCAGCGGCGATCGCCCGGAGCTGGCTCGGGCGTCGGGCGGCTCTCGCGGCAGGCGGGTTGATGGTTCTGGCCATCGGCGTCGCCGGAGCATATCGGACCGTCGACTTCGTCCGCCACCGCATGGAGTGTTCGGACCTCGACTTCAGGGGAGGAGGAGAGGCATGCCTGACGGATGACCAGAAGAGCTATTTCCGTGCGCTTGGCTGGATTCGTGAACATGCGGCTTCCGACGCCGTCTTCCTCACGGCCAAACCGCAACCCCTGTACTGGCACACGGGGCGATCCACCGTCGACGACCACACAGCAGCGAACGTCGACCCTTCCTCCTTTTACCCCTACCTCGACGAGCAGGGCGCCGACTACGTGCTGCTCGGCGGCCTCCGCACCTTCGAGCTGTCCGTCTATCCTGACCGCCTCGAGGCGGAGTGCGAACGGCTGAAGCCCGTCAAGCACTTTCCGCCCCGCACCTGGCTGTTCCGGCTCGAGCCGCCGGCTGACGGCGGCGCCGGGCCGTCGAACGGAAGCACCGGAGAAACCAGGGACGGCGGCGGCGTCCCCACTACGACCCCGGACACCGTCTCCCGGGCCTCAGGATGTCACGTTCTCGATCGCTTCCGAGAACTCAACGAGCAGGTAGAGTCCGATGGCAGCCTGCTGTTCTATCCCAGCACGGCCGGCCCTCTCCTCCATCTTTAGCGAGCTGTAGCGAGCCGCGGCGGCCGAGAAGACGCGGGTCTTGGCGAGCGTCATGCTGAGGGGGAGACCCGGCGGTGCCAGGGGGACGGTTCCAGTGCGGTGCCCAGGGGGACGGTTCCAGTGCAGAGGGCATTGGCCGGCGGTGAGCAGGTCCACTGCAGGACCCTCTTCAGATAGATCTGAACTACTTGCCGAGCGCCGGAGCTGCGAGGGCTGCGGCCTCCCAGGGCCCGGCGGCGCGTTGACGCCCGGTTGAAGAGAATGCTCACACTGGGACGCCCGCCAAGACGTCCCACGACGCCCGCCGAGAAATCTCACCGTCGGCACGGGGGGGTCTTCAAACGTCGGGCAGCGGTTCAAGTCTATCTGAAGAGGGGCGCGGGGAGGGGCGACAGTTCGACTTCGAGCGGGACGCTCCTTGGGAAAGGGCATCTCTTCAGATCTATCTGAAGAGGATCGTCAGAGTGAGGGGAGGGTGCCCAGAGTGTCCAGGCCTCAAGCGAGCGGTGGTATACGCGAACCACCCGAAGGCTGGCCTCTCAACCACGTGCTGGTCGGCGTGGGGACATTGCGGACCCTGCGCGAGCTGTTCCACCGGCAGGACCCTCCGGGCCGGTCTCCCCTGCGGGCCTGGGACGTGGCCCTTCGATCCGAAGTCAGCGTCCAGGGCGCCGCCGAGAGTCTGGAGCGACTGGCGAAGGCGGGGCTCGTAGAGGAACTCCCCCCTTCGTCCCCAGGGAGAGCCTCGCGGTACCTCCTGAATCCGCACCATCCGCTGACCCCGCCGCTTGCTCGCCTATTCCAGGTCGAGAGCAGCATGGTCCCGCGGCCGCGACCCATCGCTCGTGCACGTCAGAGACGCCTGGAGCGGGAGCGTCTGCAGCGGGAACGTCAGCAGCAAGAGCGTCAGCGGCGAGAGTGCGAGGCCCGAAGGCGGAAGCTTCGAGAACCGCCCGATCGTAGCTGAGTCCACCCGATTTCCGGACCTCCCGAAGCCATGACGACCAAAGGCCCGCCTCCCTCGCGGGAAGCGGGCCTCGTCGCGCTGCCGGGGCGGGGGCGGTGACGCCCCCCGCTCGCATCTCCGGCGTCAGTCCAGCTCGGTGAACTCGGTGAGCTCGGCCGGCGGAGCGCTACTCCTCCCCGCCATTCTCGCCGTTCTCACCATTTTCGCCGTTCTCCCCGTCGTCGACGTCGTCGCACTCGGGGATGTCCGCGCCTTCCTCGGCGGTCAGGACGGGCGTCATGAGGACGCCGCGGCCGGTCACGTTCACCGTCTGCACCGACTCGCCGGCCTCGAAGGCGACCGTCACGGTCTCCTGCTCGTCGTCGACCGAGAAGCGGGCCGTGGGAATCTTGATGCCGGTGTTCTCGGCGCTCGGGATGAAGAGGTCGTGGGGCTCGTCGGCCGCGAACGTCGTGGCATTCGGTCCGCCGCCCAGCGTCGCTTCCTCGCTGAAGGTGATCGTGGCGTCACCGACGAAGAACCGGACGTTGCAGTAGTCGCCCGCCTCCAGCTCGCCGCGGGCCACCTCGACGCCGCCCTCGGGCAGGTCGAGCAGGTTCAGCTCCTGGTCATCGACCTCGAGCGCGGCCCACTGTGCCTCGCCGTCCTCCTGCAGCCGGAGCGCCTCGACGCTCGTCAGCGTGACGTCGATGGAGCTCACCATGTCCAGCGACACGTTGCCGCCGCCCGCCTCACCGTGCTGCGAGAAGCTGATCAGGGAAGCGGAGGCACCGCTCGAGCCGCTGGTGAGCTGAACGCTCGTCGTCCCGGTCGTACCCAGGGCGGTCGGGCCGTCGTCACACGCCGCCAGGGGCAGCGCGAGAAAAGCGGCGATCGTGAAGATTGTAGCTGATTTCCTCGACATGGTGCGGCACCTCGTCTTCGGTCGTGAGTGGTTCGCGGCCCGCCTCCTCGCGGGCCGGGCCTCGGCTCGCTACACCCTGTAGACGAGCCTCCCCCGCCGGCCGTCACACTCCTGGCGTCGGCGTCTCCACCGCGCCCGAAGGCCCGGCGCGCCCGCCGGGCGGCGTGTCCCGGACGGCGGAGGGAAGCCATAGTACATGCGGTTTCCATTCCACGACCCAAGTCACGACCTGAAAGGAAGATAACGACTCTCGAGACGCCGGCGATCCGAAAAGTTCTCCGTCATGTGCACCGTGTTCATGGCGCTACCGGTAGTCCCGGCTCGGCACCGAGCGGGCGCCCGGCGCCGGCGCGGGGTTCAGCGGCCGGATGCGGCGCGTCAGGACGTTCACCACCTCCTGCTCCCGCTCCACCTCCCCCTCCAGCAGCAGGACCGGCGACCGCAGCTCCACCCGGAAGCGCTCCCGCACGTCGGCCATCACCACGAAGTTGGCGAAGCCCGTCTCGTCCTCCAGGGTGACGAAGGTGACCCCCTTCGAGGTGGAGGGCCGCTGCCGGCAGATGGCGATCCCCGCCACCGCCACCTCGTCGCCGGCCGCCGCCCGCTCCTCCAGCTGCCGGGCGCTCAGCACGCCGCGCCGCTCCAGCGCCTCCCGCAGGAACTCCATCGGATGCCCCTCGGTGGAGAGCCCCACCGCCCGGTAGTCGGCCGCCACCCGCTCGGCGCGCGACAGCGGCCGGAAGAGCCGGGAGCGGCCGGCTTCCGCGCGACCGCTGCCCTTCCCGGTCCGCGACGCCGGAGGGTGCGGCCCGCGGGCCGGGGGCGTCCCGGCGGCCGGAGCCCCCTCCCCCACCCGCGGCGCCAGCGGCCCCGCGTCGCCCCGCACCTCGCGCAGCAGCTCCCACAGCGCCTCCCGCCGGCCGGGCCACAGGCTGCGGAAGGCGCCCGCCTCGGCCAGGGCCCGGAGCGCCGCCTCGTCCAGCCCGCTCCGGCGGACCACGTCCTCCACCGAGGTGAACGGTCCCTCCGCCCGCGCCGCCTCCAGCTTCTCCCGCGCCGCCGACCCCAGCCCCCGCACCAGCCGGAGCCCCAGCCGCAGCGCCGGCTCGTCGCCGCCCGCGGCTCCGCTCGC
>CAZSKS010000091.1:0-7514 GCA_964607465.1 uncultured Gemmatimonadota bacterium
AGACGAAGGAGCCCCCGGACCACACGGCGGCGTTGAGCGCCGCGAACTTGTTGTCGGCCGGAGGGATCACGGTCGAGAAGTGCTCCCGGAAGAGCTCGGGATACATCTTCAGCCCGTCCTCGATGGACTCGAAGATGACGCCCTGCTCCTCCCACTCCTCCCGCAGCGAGTGGTAGACCATCTCCGACTCGTACTGGGCGCCGACCCCGGCCAGCACGTCGCGCTCCTGCTCCGGGATGCCCAGCCGCTCGAAGGTCTCCTTGATCTCGTCGGGGACCTCGTCCCAGTCCCGCTTCATGCGGTCCTGGGGCCGGAGGTAGAAGTAGATGTCGTCCAGGTCCAGCCCCGAGAGGTCGGCCCCCCAGTCGGGCATCGGCTTCGAGTTGAAGATGTCGAGGGCCCGGAGCC
The DNA here is from genome assembly GCA_964607465.1 of uncultured Gemmatimonadota bacterium. Classification (GTDB taxonomy): domain Bacteria; phylum Gemmatimonadota; class Gemmatimonadetes; order Palauibacterales; family Palauibacteraceae; genus CAYVFM01. Next base: position 409 of record CAZSKS010000091.1, read on the forward strand.
GGTAGTCCAGCATCCACTCCGGCTCCTCCTTGTGGGCGGAGATCTTCCGGACCACGTCCTCGCTCAGCCCCTTCTCGGACTTGAAGACGGGGTTGTCCTTCGTGATGAAGTGGTACTTGTAATCGTCGAGGTCCAGCTCCTCGATGGCCTGATTGCGGGGCATCTAGAACCCTCCGGTTCCTCGGGTGGTACGGCGGGTGTTCGCCGCAGCTCTGCGCTCTGCCGTCACCTGCGTCCGCCCGGAAAGCGCTCCCGGGCGGATCCGGCGGGCGCACCTGATGTGATACGCCCTCGCGGCCGGCGCGTTCGCCGGCTCAGGCCGGCGCCGGCTCCGCTCCCTCGCGGAGCCACTCGTAGCCGTGCTCCTCCAGCTGCTCGGCCAGCTCCGGGCCGCCGCTCTCGGCCATGCGGCCGCCGATCATCACGTGGACCCGGTCCGGCTCGATGTAGTTCAGGACGCGCTTGTAGTGGGTGATGAGCAGGATCCCGAGCTCGTCGCTCTGCTCGCTGATCGTGTTGACGCCCTCGGCCACGACCTTCAGCGCGTCGATGTCCAGGCCGCTGTCCGTCTCGTCCAGCAGGGCCAGGGCCGGCTCCAGGACGGCCATCTGCAGGATCTCGTTCCGCTTCTTCTCGCCACCGCTGAATCCGTCGTTCACGTAGCGGTCGGCGAAGTCCTCGTCCATGCCCAGCAGCTCGAGCTTCTCCTTCAGGTCGGCCTGGAACTCGAAGACGTCGACCTCGTCCCCCTCCTCGCGCCGGGCGTTCAGGGCGGTCCGGAGGAAGTTGGAGATGGTGACGCCCGGGATCTCGCTGGGGTACTGGAAGGCCAGGAACACGCCGGCCCGTGCCCGCTCGTCCGGCTCCATCTCCAGGATGTTCTCACCGCGGTACAGCACCTCGCCCTCGGTGGCCACGTACCCCGGGTGGCCGGCGATGATCTTGGCCAGCGTGCTCTTGCCCGATCCGTTCGGGCCCATCAGCGCGTGGATCTGTCCGTGGTCCAGGACCAGGTCCACGCCCTTCAGGATCTCCGTTCCCTCGTCCTCCACTTCCACGTGGAGGTCGCGCACCTCCAGGAGATGTTCAGCCATGTCCGCCTCGCTCGTCGTCTGTGGGGTCTATTGGGTCGCAGCCTCTGTATCGATAACCGTTATCGTTTGAGGATTCGGAACCTAACGCTGTTGAGAACGGATTTCAAGCGGGCCCGGTCCGGCGTCCGGTGGGGTTTCCGGTCGGCGCGGGGAAGCCGCCCGGACGGGCGTCGGGCCGGCGCGACCGAACCGTTCGGACAGGCGCGTCGGGCCGGCGGCTCGGAGTCGTCCGCGCACCCGGGCACGGCGCCCCGGGGACGGTATCCTTTTCGCAAGGACCTGTCGGGCGGCGGCACCGCCCCGTCGGAGGGCAGCGTCCCCTCCGAGCGGACGTCCGGGCAATCCCGCGTCCGGTGGGGTCCCGAGCCGACGGCGCGGTCGATCCGACGATCCCGAGGCGGAGAGCAGACGACAGGAGGCGAGACCGAGATGCGAGCGGCCTACTTCGAGGAGCACGGTGGTCCGGAGGTCATGGAGGTCGGCGAGCTCCCCGACCCATCGCCCGGACGGGAGGAGGTGGTGGTCCGGGTGGAGGCTGTGGCCCTCAACCACCTGGACCTGTGGGTGCGGCGTGGCCTGCCGGGGCTGGACGTGGAGCTGCCCCACGTCGGCGGCTCGGACGTGGCCGGGTTCGTCGAGGCCGTGGGGGACGAGGTGGAGGGCTGGGAGAGCGGCGACCGGGTGGTGGTGAACCCGGCCCTGTGGTGCGGCGAGTGCGAGTGGTGCGCCCGGGGGGAGCACAGCCTGTGCGACAGCTTCCTGATCCTGGGGGAGCACGTGGCCGGCGGTGCGGCCGACCGGGTCGCCGTGCCGGCCCGCAACCTCTTTCCCCTGCCCGACGAGGTCCCCTACGAGGAAGCCGCCTCGGTGCCCCTCGTCTTCCAGACCGCGTGGCGGGCGCTCGTGGGCCGGGCGGAACTGCGCGCCGGGGAGACCGTGCTGATCACCGGGGCCTCGGGCGGAGTCTCCACGGCGGCGATCCAGATCGCCCGGCTGGCCGGCGCGCGGGTGCTGGCGGTGACCAGCGGTCCGAAGAACGCCGAGCGGGTGCGGGACCTGGGTGCCGATCTGGTGATCGACCGACTGGAGGAGGACTTCTCGAAGGCCGCCTGGCAGGCCACCGGGCGGCGGGGCGTCGACGTGGCGCTGGACAGCGTCGGCGAGGCCATGTGGCAGGGCTGCGTCCGGGCCCTGGCGAAGGACGGCCGCCTGGTGACCTACGGCGCCACCACCGGCGCCGAGGGGAGGCTGGACATCCGCCGCCTCTTCTGGAAGCAGGTCCGGGTGATGGGGAGCACGATGGCCAGCCGGGGAGAGTTCGAGCGGGTCATGGGCCTGGTGTTCGACGGCCGCCTCCAGCCCGTCGTGGACGTGGTCTGGCCCCTGGATCGGGTCCAGGACGCGCACGAGCGCCTGGAGACGGGGGAGCAGTTCGGAAAGGTCGTCCTGATCCCGTGACGGCTCGCGCCCCGGTCGGGCGGGCGATCTGGATCGGCGCCGTGAGAGCCGCGGACACCTGTCGCCGCCGCCGGCCGTGACCGCGCTGGACCGGGCCGCCCACCTGGAGCGTCTGAAGGAGGAGGACTTCGACGTCCTGGTCGTGGGCGGCGGGATCACCGGCGCCGCCGCCGCCCGGGACGCGGCACGGCGGGGCTACCGCACGGCGCTGGTGGAGGCCCGGGACTTCGGGGAGGGGACCAGCAGCCGCTCCTCCCGCCTGATCCACGGCGGCCTGCGCTACCTGGAGAACCTGGAGCTGGACCTCGTCTTCGAGGCCAGCCAGGAACGGCGCACCCTGCTGCGGATCGCTCCCCATATGGTCCGTCCCCTCCCCTTCCTCTTCCCCCTCTACGAGGACGGGCGGGTGGGACGCCGCAAGCTGGACGCGGGGATGTGGCTCTACGACGCCCTCTCCTTCTTCCGGAACATCGAGCGTCACCAGATGCTGGAGCCCGGGGAGCTGCTGGAGCGGGAGCCGGCGCTGCGGCGCGAGGGCCTCCTGGGCGGGGCGCGCTACTACGACGCCCAGGTGGACGACGCCCGTCTGGTGCTGACCACCCTGATGGGGGCGGCCGGAGCCGGCGCGGCCGTGGCCAACCGCGTGGAGGCGGTGGAGGTGGAGCGGAGGGACGGAGCCGTGAGCGGGGTCCGGGTCCGGAGCGAGGCGGGCGAGGCGTGGACGATCCCGACCCGGTTGGTGCTCAACGCCACGGGCCCCTGGACCGATCGGACCGTCCGGCGCGCCGGGACCTCGTGGTCGCGGCGGCTGCGGCCCACCCGGGGCACCCACATCCAGGTGGACCGCGGGGCGCTGGGGCACGACACCGCCCTCATCTTCGAGTCGCCCCTGGACCGGCGCATCATGTTCGTCCTCCCCTGGCGCGACCTGACCATGATCGGGACCACCGACGTCGAGCACGAGGGTCCGCCCGAGGAGGTGGCCCCCACCGCCCGGGACGTGGCCTACCTGCTGGCCTCGGTGAACCGCCTCTTCCCCGACGCCGCCCTCGGGCCCGACGACGTGCTGTCGGCCTGGGCGGGCCTGCGGCCTCTGGTGGCCGACGCGGAGGCGGAGAGCGAGGAGGAGATCTCCCGGGACTTCGTGATCACCGAGGGGCCGCCGGGGATGCTGACCATCGCCGGCGGCAAGCTGACGTCGCACCGGCACATGGCGGAGGTGCTGGTGGACCGGGCCGCCGCCTTCCTGCAGGCGGCCTTCGAGCTGGATCCGGCCTCCGGGTGCGACACCGACCGGGTGCCCCTGCCGGGGGGCGACTTCGAGGAGCTGGACGCCTTCCGCCGCGAGCTGGCCGAGCGGGCCGTTCCCCATCGCCTCCCGGCCTCCTCGGTGGAGCGGCTGGCCCGGGCGTACGGCACCCGGGCGGATCGGGTCCTGGCGCTGCTGGAGGAACGCCCGGGCCTGCGGGAGCCGGTGGTGGAGGAGCGGCCCTACCTGGCGGCGGAGGTGGTGCATGCGGCACGAGGGGAGATGGCCCTCCACGTGGAGGACGTGGTCTTCCGCCGGACCCGCCTGGGCCACGAGACCCGCCACGCCTTCGTGGAGGGCTGCCGGCGCGTGGCCCGCCTCATGGGCGACGAGCTGGGGTGGGACGAGTCGCGCCGCCGGGAGGAGGTGGAGCGCGCCCGCGCCGTGCACGAGAGGGACGAGGGTTTCCGGGAGGAGCTGGAGGCCGAGCTGGAGGCGGCGGGCTGACGGACGGTCGACCGGACGGAAGCGGCGGCCGGAACGAACCCGGTGGCGCGCCCCGCCTCGCCGCGTCTCAGCCCATGAGCCCTCGGACCATCTCCACCGTGTCACGGAGGGAGTTGAAGAGCACCAGCGCGAGCACCGGCGGCACGACCCAGCGCAGGAAGTTCCGCCACAGGGGGAGCCAGCCCACCGATTCCGCCCCCTTCCGGATCTCGCCCCCCGGGTCCGGCATGACCCATCCGACGAAGATGGCCAGGAAGAGGCCGCCCACGATGAGGAAGATGTTCCCGGCCACCTGGTCCATGAGGCCCAGGACGTTCAGGTCGAAGGCGGCCGGCACACCCGCCGCCGTGATCAGGAGCCCGAAGAGGATCGCCGCCCGCTTCCGGGGCCACGCCATGGTGTCGATGACCGAGGAGGTGACCACCTCCAGCAGGGAGATGGCCGACGTGACGGCGCCCACCAGCAGGGCGGCGAAGAAGAGGACGCCCACCGGCCGCCCCACCCCGCCCATCTGGCCGAAGGCCTCGGGGAGGCTGATGAAGAGGGCGCCGACCGCGCTCTCGCCCACCTCGCCGGAGAGGCCCAGGGCGAAGACGATGGGGAAGACCATGAGCCCCGCCAGGAAGGCGATGCCGAAGTCCGAGCCAGCGATGATGAGCGACTCCCGGGGCAGGTTGTCGTCCCGGGACAGATAGCTGGCGAAGGTCAGCATCGCCCCCATGCCCAGGCTGAGGCTGAAGAAGGCCTGTCCGGCGGCGTCGGAGATCACCTCCAGCGACAGGATCCGGTCGAAGGAGGGCTGCAGGTAGAAGGCGTATCCCTCGCCGGAGCCCTGCAGGGTGGACGCGTAGATGCCGATGCCCACGACGATGAGGAGGAGGACGGGCATGAGCACCATCGCTGTCTTCTCGATTCCCCGGCGGACCCCGGCGGCCACCACGCCGATGGTCGCGCCCATGAAGATCAGGTGCCAGAGGACCGCGTCCCAGCCGCCGCTGACCTCACCGAAGCGGGCGCCGGGGTCGCCGCCGAAGCCCTCGGTCAGCCCGACGACGCCGTAGCGCAGCGTCCAGCCGGCGATGACGCCGTAGTAGGCGAGGATGAGGAAGCCGGTGACGACGAACAGGATGCCGAGCGGCTTCCAGGTCGCGCCGCCGAAGCGCTCCAGCGCCTGGATGGGGCTCTTCTTGGCGCCCCGGCCGATGGCGAACTCGCCGAGGATCACCGGCAGGCCGATGAAGAGGGCGAAGACGACGTAGAGGAGGAGGAAGGCCGCCCCGCCGTTCTCGGCGGTGAGATAGGGGAAGCGCCACATGTTGCCCAGCCCGACCGCCGAGCCGACGGCGGCCAGGATGAACCCCAGACGGCTGCCCCACTGCTCCCGCGCTCCCTGCTCCATGGCTACCCCCTCGACAGGACCTTTCAACCGCCCGTCAGGAGAGGTACCCGGGAGGGGACGGCGCCGTCAAGGCGCCCGGACCGGCGAGCGGGGCGCGCGGTGATCCGGCGGGTCGGACGGCAGGTCGCGGCGGCCGGCGATGGGATGGACGGGGACGGTGAAGGGAGGTGCCGTGGCCCGCTCAGCGGGTGACCAGCGTCACGCGGAGACCCGGGTGGGGGTCGGCCTGCAGGTTGAGCCGCAGGCGGCTCGCCTCCGTGGCTCCCTCCAGCTCGCCCCAGCGCACGATCCCCCGGTCGCCGAAGAGCACGGTGCGGTAGCGCTGCACCCGCGCCTGGAGCTCCAGCAGGTCACGCAGCAGCTCCCGGGGGAGCACGTCCTCCAGCCCCCCGAGATCCCGCCGGGCGTCGGCGGGCGCGCCCTCCGGGGACCCGGCCAGGGCGAAGACCGCGTCCCGGGCCGCCGGAAGCCACGATCCGGACGCCGGCCCGGGCGGGACGGCCAGCCCCGGTTGCTGGCCGGGGTCGGGAGCCGACGTCGACGCGGGCCGGACGTCCTCTGTCGACGCGGGCCGGACGCGGTCGGCCGACTCGGGCCGCACCTGGTCGAGGGAGGGGATCGGGACGGGGGACGGCTGCTGGCCGGCGACCGCTCCCGGCAGGAGCAGGCCGGCGACGAGGAGTGGCAGCGCCATGGAGGCGGCGCGGGGCACCGTCGGCTTCGGCATCTCTGGGATCGACCTCCCGTCTGCCCCCAAAGGTCGGGCTTCGAGGAGACGCTGTCCAGTGGGGGCGCAAGGTCCTCTCCGTCGTCCCGAGGACAGGGGTCCGGGCGGCGTCACGGGAGGGGGTCCCGGTCACGGATGCGTCACGGGAGCGGGTCCCGGTCACGAATGCGTCACGGGTCCGGGCGGGCGGCGCCCCCGGCCGTCCCGCCAGGAGAGGGGTCCCGTCGCGCCCCCGCTTGCGGGTCCGGTCGCCGGAGGCGACGTTTCCAGCCTCTCCAACTCAGCCAGGAGGCGTTCATGGCGAAGCTCCTGAAGTGCTCCGACGTCGGCCCCGACTGCGACTACACCGCCTGGGCCGAGACCGAGGAGGAGATGCTGGAGATGGTTCGGGCGCACGCCCGGGACGCGCACGGGATCGAGGAGATCGACGGCGAGATGCTGGAGAAGGTCCGGGAGGCCATGACGGAGGTGTGAGCCCCTCCGGCCGGCCGTCGCCGGAGGACGCGGACGGGCCGGCCGGGCGCTCCGCGGTGCGCCTCCGTCACCGCACCCTCGCCGTCGGCGACGTCGAGCTCCATTGCGTCGAGGCGGGCGACGGCCCCCTCGTCGTCCTCCTGCACGGCTTTCCCGAGTTCTGGTATTCCTGGCGCCGCCAGATCCGCGACCTGGCGG
>CAZSKS010000092.1:0-7465 GCA_964607465.1 uncultured Gemmatimonadota bacterium
GCCTCGGCGTAGTCGAAGTCCTCGTCCGTCGGATCGAGATGGGGGGAGTCCTGCTCCAGGACCGACAGGGGCAGCCGGTTCGGCCACCACTCCCGGTTGCGGATGGTCGCTTCCTCGGCCCCCTGGTTGTCCGATCCGCCCGTGACCGGACACTCGCTGAGGTCGCCCCTGGCCTTCGTGTGCGCAGCGTGCTCTTCCGACATGCCTCTCACTCCCGATGCTGAATGTTCGATGTGATGTGACGATGATCGCGTTCGATGCTGGATCCGGATGCGACGCTCGATCCGTCTCCGTGACAGGGCCTGCGAGCGCGCGCTACGGCTCCGAGCGCCAGCTACGGCTCCGAGGAGCACTCCTCGCACAGGCCGTAGAAATGGACCGACAGGTCCTCGACCTCGAAGCCCTCCGCTCCCTCCGGCGTCAGGCGATCGAGCTGCGGGTCGTGGAGGTCCACGACCCGGTCGCAGCTCCGACAGATCAGGTGATGGTGGCGCTCCATCACGGCGTCGTAGCGGGCCGCCTCGTGCACCTCGTTCATCACGCCGACGAGGCCGGTCTCCTGCAGGGTGTCCAGGCAGTTGTAGACGGTGGCCATGGAGACGCCCGGCGAGGAGTCGCGGACCCGCTCGTAGATCTCGTTCGCGGTCGGGTGGTCGTCCGCCTCGGCCAGGACGCGGTAGACCGAGAGGCGCGGTCGGGTGACCCGTAGCCCCGCGGCCCGGAGTCGGTCGGCGCACCGCTCCTCCGCCTGGCCTCCGGTCGCGGGCTCCCCTCCGGTCCCGGCCGGAGCCGGACCGGCGTCGCCGCCCTCCGGGGCGTCCTCGGACGGGGTCGGTTCGGGATTCATATTAGAATAATTCCAATTCCATTGCGGCGAGAGGGTGCTGCAAGCGGCGTTCCGGCGTCGAGGCCGGCGCCCCCTGGCCCGGGAGGCCGGCGCCCCCTGGCCCGGGAGGCCGGCACGCCGGAGCGGCGGGGCTAGTTCCGCTCGCCGATGGGGCTGCCCGGCGGCAGCTCCTGGGGCCGGGTGGGCGGCGTGGTGCCCTCGGGCCGGTCCTGCCAGCGGCGCAGGTCCTCCAGCGCCAGACGCTGGTGGGCGTCCGGCGCCTCCAGCGTGGCCAGGCGGTCCGCCAGCCCCGCCGCCGCCTCGGTCAGGACGGCCCGGACCCGGGCGGGGTTGTCCCCGCTCCCGGCCTCCGCCATCAGCCGGTCCAGGACGACCCGCTCCACCGCGCGGTCCACGGCGGCGGCCGCCGGGTCGCCGGGCGCGTCGGCGCGCCACGTGACGTCGAGCAGCCGGTCGACGACCTCCGCCAGGCCGGGGAGGTCCCCGTCCCGGGCGTGCTGCTCCACCAGCCGGGCCATGCGGTCGGGCTGGAGGACGAACCGCAGCGTGAAGTCCGCCGCCGAGGCCGCCACCCCCACGGCGTCGAAGACCGGGGCGGTGCGCCGCTCGAAGGGCTCGCCCTCGGGCGTCCCGTAGGCGGGGGGCGGCAGCAGCTCCAGGATGCGGTCGGGCAGGGTGAGCTCGGCCGGGTCCAGCGTGGCCAGCAGCGCCTCCAGCGCGGCCCGCTGCCGGTCGGCCGGCACCGGCCGGCGGGGCGTCTGGTCGTCCCCCCGGACGGCGAAGGCGTAGTCCACGCCGCCCAGCGTGTGGGCCGTGGCCTCCACCTGGTAGCGGTGATGCAGGTAGAGCGGGACGAGCACCTTCTCCAGCTCCGCGACGGGCTCGCCCTCACGGACGGCCCCGACCCCGAAGTCCTCCAGGGCGATGCGGCGCACCCGCATCTCGTGCCGGAGGGCGGCCACCGGGTCGGATCCGTTGTCCCACAGCCCGGCCAGGGGGTGGGCGGCCCCGGGCGGCCGGGCGTCGGCGTCGCTCAGGAAGCGCATCCCGGCGTCCAGCCCCTCCCGGACGATGGCGTCCAGCGCGCCCTCCCGGTCGGTCCCCTCGGGGAAGTCGGCGTACAGCCAGCGCACGGCGAAGGCGTCGTACTCGCCGATCCCCACGTCGTAGGCGTCCGACAGGTCCAGCGTGCCGTCGTCGGCCACCCGCACCAGCGGGGCCGGGTAGTCCATGACGCTGGCCCGCCCGTAGGTGCTGGCGGCGAAGTTGTGGGCCAGACCCAGGGTGTGGCCGACCTCGTGGGCGGAGAGCTGGCGGATCCGCGCCAGCGCCATCTCCGTGGGCGTGGTCCCGGCGGCGGCGGTGGCCAGGTAGCCGAAGTCGGGTCCCCCGCCGAAGTCGCACGATGATTCGGCGAATTCACCGAAGCCGCGGGGCCCGCCGGACGCGCCGCCCGACCCGAACTCGCCACCCGAGCCGAAGGGCGACGTCAGCCCCACGCCGATCATGTGATCCTGCCGCAGGCGCTGGCTCCCCAGGTTGACGTTGGCCTTCAGGATCTCCCCCGTCCGCGGGTCCACCACCGAGGAGCCGTAGGACCATCCCCGGGTCCGCCGGTGCGTCCAGTGGATCACGTGGTACCGGATGTCCATGGGATCGGCGGTGTCGGGCAGCACCCGGACCCGGAACGCGTCGCGGAACCCCGCGGCCTCGAACGCCTCGGCCCACCACTCGGCCCCCTCGATCAGCGCGGACCCGATCGGCTCCGGGACGCCCGGATCCACGTAATAGACCAGCGGCTCCACGGGAGGGGAGGCGTCGGCCGAGGGGTCCCGCTTCTCCAGGCGGTGGCGAGCGACCCACCGCGTCCGGAGGTCGCGGTCGATGGGCGTGGCGAAGTCGTGGAACTCGATGCCGAACGCCCCGACCCGGGGATCGGCGCGGCGGGGCTCGTAGCCGGCGTCCGGCAGCCGGACCAGGGAGTGGTGCTGGCGGACCGTGAAGGCGTCGCCGTCGGCCGCCGTCCGCTGCACCAGGGGACCCGGATCCTCGGCCGCCGCGAAAGTGAGGGAGGACTCCACCTCGGTGTTCTCCGGAAAGGACTTCGTCCGGGGGAGGTGGAGCGCGCTGCGGTCGCCGTCCAGCCGGTAGCTCCCCTGGTCGGAGCGCCGCAGGGTGCGGACCACGCCGTGGACGTCCCGCAGGAAGAAGTCCGTGGCGTCGACCAGCGCCCGGTCACCGGTCTCGGCCACGACGTCGAAGCCCCAGATCGTGGAGGGGGCGAAGGCCTCCTCAACGGCCCGCCGCTCGGCCGGGTCGTCGCTGCGCGCCCGGTAGCCGTAGTTCTTCTGGACCAGCAGCACCCGCGGCCCCACCCGCCGGGCCTCCAGGATCCGGGTGGCGCCGAGCTGGCCCCGGTCCAGCCCCACGGGGTTGCTGCCCAGCCCGGTGGAGAGCGAGGTCTGGTAGAGGAACTCCTCCTCCCACCGGTCGATCTCCAGGTACAGCCGGCCGGCGCGGTCGTCCCAGTAGAGATCGAAGAAGCCCTCCATGGGACGCGTGTCCGCGGTCTTCTCCTCGATGGTGGGCGGGGCGGCCGTGTCGGGGGCGGCCTGGGCGGCTCCCGTCGACGGGGACATCGCCGCCCCCACGAGTGCCGCGACGACGAGGCCCACGGTCGGGAGCGCGGTGGCAGGGCGGCGACCCGAGTGCGCACCGGCCCGGCGCGGGACCGCTGCGCCGGGAGGTGACGTCGTCGGGCGTCGGACGGGCGCGGGGGGCGTGGGCGTCGGCGCGGATCGGGTCACGGTGTCCTCCGCTGTGGTGTCGGCGGTGCGAGGCCCACAACGTCGCCCGGGGCTCCGGAGGCCGCAACCGATCGCCCCGGTCGGACGTCGGGCCCGGCCTCCGGGCCCGACGGGACGTCGCGGACCGGCGGCGAAGTCCCTATCCTCATGGCCGACGCGCACCGATCACGAAGGAGACACCATGGATTTCGAAGGGCTCGCCGAGCTGCTCGTTCCGCTGGTCTTCCTGGCCATCATCGGGGGGCTGGTCGCGCTGCGCATGCTCAAGCCGTACGGGACTCGGATCCTGGAGCTGATCCGGGAGATCCAGCAGGAACGCCACCAGGCGCTGGCCGAGACGCGGGACATGCAGGCCATCCGGGACCGGCTGGACATGCTCGCCGAGCGACAGGACTTCCTGGAGGCGCTGCTCCAGCACCGCCTGGACGACGAGGAGCAGGAGGAGCTCGCCCGGATCCGTCGGGAGGAGCTGGACGCGTCCGACGCCCGTCGGGAGCGGGACGCGGGGGACCTCCCGGTTGGGGGCGACGCCCCGGACCGACCCGGGAGCTGAGCGGGCCGAGGGAGGACCGACCGTGCGCGTGGCGCTGATCCAGCAGCACGCGAGCGCCGACCGCGAGGCCAACCTGGAGCGGGCGCTGGAGGCCATGGGCCGCGCGGCCGACCGGGAGGCCGACCTGGCCGTCTTCCCCGAGCTGGCCGTGGACCGCTTCTTCCCCCGGAAGGAGCGCTGGGACGGGGCCGCCGACCTGGCCGAGCCCGTCCCCGGCCCCACCACCCGGCGGATCGCCGAGCGGGCGGCGGAGCTGTCGCTGGTGACCGTCTTCAACCTCTACGAGGAGGACGAGCGGGGCCGGCGCTTCGACGCCTCTCCCGTCCTCGACGCCGACGGGAGCCTTCTCGGCGTCACCCGCATGGTCCACATCACCGACTACCAGGGCTTCCACGAGCGCCGGTACTACGATCCCGGCGACCGGGGTGCGCCGGTCTACGAGACGGCCGCCGGCCGCGTCGGGGTCGCCATCTGCTACGATCGCCACTACCCCGAGTACATGCGGGCGCTGGGCGTGGCCGGCGCCGAGATCGTGGCCGTCCCCCAGGCCGGCGTGGTGGGCGAGTGGCCCGAGGGGCTCTACGAGGCGGAGCTGCGGGTGGCGGCCTTCCAGAACGGCTATTGGGCCGCCCTCTGCAATCGGGTGGGGGTGGAGGGGGACATGACCTTCGCCGGCGAGTCCTTCGTCGTGGATCCCGAGGGTCGGGTGGTGGCCCGGGCCGACAAGCTGGTGGACGACCTCCTGGTGGTCGACGTGGAGCTCGGGCGCTGTGCCGGGTCCACCGCGCGCCGGCTCTTCTGGCGCGACCGGCGGCCGGAGCTCTACGGCGACTGGCTGGCGGGGCCGGAGGAGGGGGACGGCGACGGCTGAGCACGACCCCGGGGGCGGCTGAGGCCGCGGCGGCGGCGCCGACGTACGCGCAGGGCGGTCATCCGGGGACCTCCACCGCCTCGTCCCGTCGCCGGCCCGCGGCCCAGGTGCCGACCATGACGAGCAGGGCGCCGGCCACCATCCAGCCGTCCGGGATCTCGTCCAGCACCAGGGCGCCCCACCCGGCGGCGAAGACGATCTGCAGGTAGGCCACCGCCATCGCCTTGCCGGCCCGCTCCCGGCCCAGCCCGTGGGTGAGGAAGAGCTGGCCGCCCAGCGCCGACAGGCCGACGCCCAGCAGCAGCAGCCACTCCACGCCCGTCGGCCACACGGCGGACGGGGCGGCGGCGGGCACGGCGGCGACGGCGTTCACGACGGCGAACCAGAAGACGATGACCAGCGGGTCCTCGGTCTCGCCGAGCTTCCGCACCGTCACGTAGGCGGCGGCGCTGAACAGGGCCCCGCCCAGCGCCACCAGCACCCACACGGGATCGAGCCCGCCGCCGCCGAACAGGAAGCGGGGCCGGGCGATGAGGACGACGCCGGCCAGGCTCGCCACGACCCCGGCGGCCTCCACCCTCCGCATCCGCTCGTCCAGGACCACCGCGGCGATGAGGGCCGTCCACACCGGGTTCGTGTACTGGATGACCGTGGCGTCGGCCAGGGGCAGGTGCACCAGGGCGAAGTAGAAGCAGCTCAGGGCGGTGAAGCCCAGCACCCCCCGGAGCAGCAGGAGGCCGGTCCGACCCCCGCGGGGCGAGATCCCCCTCCGGCGGAGGAGGAGCCCGGTGGCGGTGACCAGCACCAGGCCCCGGGCCAGGACGATCTCCATGGTGGGCAGCGTCTGTCCGGCCAGCTTCACCAGCAGGCTCATGACGCTGAAGAAGAAGGCGCTGGCCGCCATGTACCGGATGCCCGCGGGAAAGCGGCCCCGCAGCCCCGTCACGCCCGCCCCCCCGTCCGGGGCTCTCCCCCCCGCCGCGCTCGCGTCATCCGGACCGCCGTGCCCCGGTCTTCCGTCAGCCGTCCAGCAGGCGGGGCACCGCAGCGGCCGCGCCCGCCCGGATCGTCACGTCCGCCCGCCCGCTCAGGGGGGTCGCCTCCGGGTTGACTTCCACCAGCGCCCCGCCCGACCGGGCGGCCACCGACGCCAGCGAGGCGGCGGGTTGGACCACGGCGCTGGTCCCCACCACCAGGCACACGTCGGCGGAGACGGCGGCCTCCCGGGCGGCGCCGAGCACCCCCGCCTCCAGGCTCTCGCCGAACCAGACGACGTCCGGGCGGAGGAGGTCGCCGCAGTCGCCGCAGCGGGGCAGGGCTTCCCGGGAGTCGGCGTCCACGGGCTCCCGGTGCATCGCCCGGCGATCGCAGCCGGTGCACCGCACGCGGAAGAGGGAGCCGTGCAGCTCCAGCAGCCGGTCCCGGGCGGCGGGGGCCGCTCCTGTGTCGAGCGCGTCCTCCGCGTCGGCGCCCTCGTCCCCGGGGTCCGGCGTCGCGCCCCCGGGACCCGCCTGCGGTGCGCCGGCTCCCCTTTCCGCCACCTGCCGAAGCGCCTCGCCATGGAGGCCGTCCACGTTCTGGGTGGCGATCCAGGCGTCGGGCCGGGCGAGCGACCAGCGGGCCAGCGCCAGGTGGGCGGCGTTGGGCTCGCAGTCGGCGGCGGTTTGCCTCCGCCACGCGTACCACTCCCACACCAGCCGCGGGTCCCTCCGGAAGGCGGAGGGGGTGGCGAGCTCCTCGGGGCGACGGTCCTTCCACAGGCCCTCCTCGCCCCGGAAGGTGGGCATGCCCGAGGCGGCGCTCACGCCGGCGCCGGTGAGGACCAGCACGGGGCCGGCGTCGGCCAGCAGGCGCCGGGCCTCCTCCAGGGGGGTCGTCGCCGCGATGGGCTAGCGTCCCGCGCCGTCGCTCGGGGTCGCGCCTGCGCCTGCGCTTCCGCCACCCGCGGCGCCGCTTCCGCCCCCGCCGTCGCCGGCCTCGCCCCCGCCGCCGCCCGGCTCCACCGGGCCGGGCAGCACGCCACGGGGCAGGTGCATGGTGACCATCATGTTCGGTACGTCCACCACCTCGGCGATCTTCAGGTGGCCGGCGGTGGAGGCCAGGACGTATGCCTCCGTGGGGGAGAGGCCGTGCTGGCGCACCAGGTAGTCGATGGCGTTCCGGGTGGCGGCCCGGGTCGCCTCGTCGATGGTCTCGGCGATCCCGGTGACGAAGTAGCCCCTCTCGTTCACGTACTGGGGCGAGGGGAGCTCGAAGCCCGGGTCCCGGACCAGCTCCACCCGGTAGACGATCCGCAGGGGCGCCTCGATGGCGGTGCCCGACACCTCGCCGTCGCCCTGGGCCGCGTGGCCGTCCCCCACCGAGAGGAGCGCGCCCTCCACGAGCAC
>CAZSKS010000093.1:0-1399 GCA_964607465.1 uncultured Gemmatimonadota bacterium
AGGCGGCCCGTGCCCCGGGGGAACTGCCGCACGCAGGTGACGTGGAGGAGCTCCTGCGACTCCACGGCCCGGACCCACACCTCGAGCTGCTGCCCCTCGAAGTCCGGCAGCTCGAACGTCTCCGTCCGGTCGGTCCGGACGACGCCCAGGTCCGGCAGGGCGGACTGGCGCTCGGTCGAGACCTCCACGTCCACGTCGAGACGGTTCTCCACCCGGAGGCTGCAGTCTCCCGTGCAGGCCGAGGTCGCCGTGGCGCGGTCGTCCGCGGTCGCCGTCGCCGGATCGCCGTCGGCGGCGGCGCCTCCCGGACTCGACGCGCAGCCGAGCAGGAGACCGGCGGCCAGGAGGGCGAGGGGACGGCAGGCGTGGCGTGTGACGGGGGTCATCCGGGCCTCTCCTCCGAACATTGTGTTGTCCGTACGAACCGTCGCGTTGGATGCTAAAAACATAACACTCCCGGCGATTCGCTTCAATCGTTCGCACTGGCTGATCGCCGCGACCAGCGTGCGTCCGCCCGGTGGGTTCGATCAGGATCGGGCCGCCCACGATCGCGCCGACCCCGGGGGATCCGACCTCGGCTGAGGCGATCACGGTCGGACCGACCGACGATCGATGAGAGATCGGTCAGACCAGGCCGTGCTCCTGCTTGAAGGCGGCCCATCGCCGCTTGAGGTCGAGGAACTCCTCGAAATCGGCGCACTGCAGGAACGGGTTCGTGGCGCGCTCGATCCCGAGGGTGGAGGAGGGCCGGCAGCCGTAATCGTGGCCCGGCCACACCGTCGTCTCGTCCGGCAGCTCCTCCAGCACCCGCTCCAGGCTCTGCAGCTCCTGGCGGGCCGCCGTCCGGCCCACGGTGCCGCCGATCTTTCCGACGAACAGGAGGTCGCCGGTGAGGGCGACCCGATGGTCGGGGAGGTGGATCAGCAGGTGGTCGTCGGCGTGCCCCGGCACGTGGAGGAACTCCAGGGTCAGGTCGCCGAGCGAGCGGGTGGCGCCGTCCTCCACGGTCACCTGGACGTCGTGCGTGGCGTCCGGGTGGGCGACGACCGGAGCTTCGGTGCGCTCCCGGGCCCGATCGTTCCCGTTGGTGTGGTCCGCGTGACCGTGGGTGTTCAGGATGAGCTCCACCTCGAGCCGCTGGGCCTCCGCGCGGTCCACCAGGGCGTCGGGCTCGAAGGCGGGATCCACCAGGGCGGCCACCCTCGCGCTCCGGTCTCCCAGCAGGTACCCGAAGTTGCGGTCCCCGCCGGTCTTGCTCTGCTCGAACACGAAGTCCATGGACGGTCCCTCCCGGGGTATGGGTGATCTCTCCTCCGGCCGACGCGCCCGACGGCGGCCCCACCGAGCCCGCGCTCCGGGCGCTGCGCCCGCGCTCCGAGCGCTGCGTCCGCGCTCCGAG
>CAZSKS010000093.1:1499-5245 GCA_964607465.1 uncultured Gemmatimonadota bacterium
CCGCGCTCCGAGCGCTGCGTCCGCGCTCCGAGTGCCCGGCCGCCGACAGGGGGTGCAGGATTCCTTCCGGCGGGGTCGCGGTCGGGCACAGCGGCCGGCGGACACGTATAGTGAGGCGCGTGCGCCCGTGGCCACGTCCAGCAGGGTGCTCCCCGGCGGACGCGCTTTCGGGAGTGCCGCCCGGGCGGTGCCCCCTTACCTGATCCGACGAGCGGGAGAAGCCGTGCGACCGGAAGCCGACCCGTGCCCCGTCCGACGCCCGCTCCGCTTCCTGCTGGGGGCGGTGCTCGCCGTCGCTCCGCTGGCCGCGTGCTCGCCTCCGGAGGAGCCCACGCCGGGCCTCCTCTTCCTGGACGCCCGCGTGGTGGACGGCACGGGCGCGCCGGCCCGCACGGCGGACCTCCGGGTCCGGGGCGACACGATCGCCGCCGTCGGCGAACTGACGGCGGGGGAGGGCGACGAGGTCGTCCGCGCCGGGGGGCGCGTGCTGGCGCCGGGCTTCATCGACACGCACAGCCATCACGACGTCGGCATCTTCGAGTACCGGGACGTCCGGGCGGCGGTGAACCAGGGCGTCACCACCGTCGTGGTGGGACAGGACGGGGGGTCCCATCGCCCGCTGGCGGGCTTCTTCGCGTCCCTGCGCGAGACTCCACCGGCCGTGAACGTGGCCTCCTTCGCCGGCCACGGCACGATCCGGCGCCAGGCGATGGGCGGCGACTACCGGCGGGAGGCGACCCCGGAGGAGATCGAGGAGATGGCGCGCCGCCTCCGGGAGGACCTGGAGGCCGGCGCCCTCGGGCTCTCCACCGGCCTGGAGTACGATCCGGGGATCTACGCCTCCACCGACGAGCTCGTGACGCTGGCCCGGGTGGCCGCCGGGGCCGGGGGCCGCTACGCCACCCACATGCGGAGCGAGGACCGGGAGCTGTGGGCGGCCGTGGACGAGGCGCTGGAGATCGGGCGGCGGGCGGAGATCCCGGTCCACCTCTCCCACCTGAAGATCGCCATCCGGCGGGACTGGGGGGAAGCCGGCCGGCTGTTGGCCCGGCTGGAGGCCGCCCGGGACTCGGGCCTGCGCGTCAGTGCCGACGTCTATCCGTACACCCACTGGCAGTCCACCCTGACGGTCCTCCTGCCCGAGCGGGACTACGAGGACCGGGAGGCGGCCGCCTTCGCCCTGGAGGAGCTGGTCCGGCCGGAGCGGATGACGCTGGCCACCTTCCGGCCCGAGCCCTCCTACCAGGGGAGGACGCTGGCCCACGTGGCCCGCGAGCGCGAGGAGGACCCGGTGACCACCTACCTGGCCCTCATCCGGATGGCCCGGGAGTACCGGGCCGAGCACGGCAGCGACGAGCGGGTGGAGAGCGTCCTCGCCCAGGGCATGCACCGCGACGACGTGGCCGAGCTGCTGGCCTGGGAGCACGCCAGCGTCTGCACGGACGGCGGGGTGGCCGGCGCCCATCCCCGGGGCTACGCCGCCTTCACCCGGGTGCTGGCCCGCCACATCCGGGAGACCGGTCGGCTGGCCCTGGAGGAGGCCGTGCACAAGATGACGGGCCTGGCGGCCGACAACGTGGGGCTGGAGGGGCGCGGCGTCCTGCGGCCGGGGGCGCCGGCGGACCTCGTGCTCTTCGACCCGGAGACGGTGGAGGACCGGGCCACCTTCGCCGGGCCGCACCTGACGGCGGAGGGGATCCACGGGGTGTGGGTGAACGGGACCCGGGTCTACGGGCCCGACGGCATGACGGGCGCCCGACCGGGCCGGCCGGTGGTGCGGCCGTGAGGGGCGGGACGACCGGACGAGCGGCCGGCGGCGGGGCCGCGGCGCGCCGATGCGCGGCTGCCCTGCGCGACGCCGTCCCACGATCGGCGGCGGCGGCCGCAGTGCTGGCGGCCGCGACGCTGGTGGCCCCGTACGCCGCGGCCGCCCAGGCGGCGGCCGGCGAGGCGACCGGCGACGCGTCGCCGGGGGCGGAGGCCGTCCGGGTGGACAGCGTCTTCGCCGACGTCGACGGCACCCGGGAGCCGGGCTGCGCCGTGGGGGTCCGCCGGGAGGGCCGGGTCGTCCTGGCGCGGGGCTACGGGATGGCGAACCTGGAGCACGGCATCCCGATCGGCCCCTCCACGGTCTTCCGGATCGGCTCGGTGTCCAAGCAGTTCACCGCGGCCGCCGTGCTCCTGGCGGCCCGGGACGGCGAGCTGTCGCTGGACGACCCGGTGCGGCGGTGGCTGCCCGAGCTCCCCGAGCGGGACCCGCCGGCCACCGTCCGTCACCTGCTGCACCACACCTCGGGCATCCGGGACTACCTGGGCTTGATGGCCCTCTCCGGAAAGCGGGAGCGGGACTACTACACGGACGGGGAGGTGCTCGAGATGCTGGCCCGCCAGCGGGGGTCGAACTTCCCCGCGGGCAGCGAGCACCTGTACAGCAACTCGGGCTACTTCCTGCTGGGGAAGGTCGTGCGGGCGGCCTCGGGCCGGAGCCTGCGCGAGTTCGCCGCCGAGCGGATCTTTCGGCCCCTGGGCATGACCTCCTCCCACTTCCACGACGACCCCGACCACCTGGTCCCCCGCCGCGCCACCGGCTACGCCCCCCGCGAGGACGGGGGCTGGCGGATCAGCGTCACCCCCCTGCCGATGGTGGGTGACGGCGGCGTGTTCACCTCCGTGGAGGACGTCTTCCGGTGGGACGCGAATTTCGAGCGGCCCGTGGTGGGCGGGCCGGATTTCGCGGAGCGGATGACCGAGCCCGGCGTCCTGGCCGGGGGCGACGCCCTGGAGTACGCCATGGGGCTCGCTGTGGACCGCCACCGGGGCCTGGAGCGGGTGGCCCACGGCGGCGCCTTCGTGGGCTACCGGGCCGGCATGGTCCGCTATCCCGGCCAGCGCTTCTCCGCGGTGGCCCTGTGCAACCGGGCCGACGCGAGGCCCATGGACCGGCTGGAGCGCGTGGCCGGGATCTACCTGGCCGACGCCATGCAGCCCGCCGACGACGGGGACGGGGCGGACGGGGAGGCGGCGGCGGAGGCGGCCGACGCGGCCGCGGAAGCCGACGAGGCGAGCCGGCCGGCCCCGGCGGACGACGGGGAGGACGGGGCCGCCGGGGGACGGCCGGTCGGGATCGGGGACCCGGCCGCCTACGCCGGGAGCTACGAGAGCCCGGAGCTCGACGCCGTCTACCGGATCGAGGCCCGGGGCGAAGCTCTCCGGCTCGTCGTGGGCAACCGGCTGGACGGTGAGCTGGAGCCCGCCGGGGAGGGCGTCTTCGAGCGCGGTCGCCTGGAGCTTCGCTTCGACGCGCCGGTGAAGGGACGGTCGCCGGGCTTCGTCCTGGACACGGATCGGGCGCGGGGAATTCGCTTCGATCGGGTCGACGCGCTGTAGACGGCGGCTGCCGGATCCCAGATAGGGGGTGGGGGTATAGGGAGCCGTGTGGACGAGGAGACTCCAGCCCGAGGAGAGGAGACCATGGCCGGCACGACGAGAACCATCGAGGTATTCAGCGCGGGATGTCCCGTCTGCGAGCCGGTGGTCGAGCAGATCCGGGACGCGGCCTGCCCCTCGTGTGAGGTGGAGGTCCTGGACGTGAACGAGCCCGAGGGCACCCGCCGGGCCCGGGAGCTGGGCGTGGCGTCGGTCCCCGCGGTGGCGGTGGACGGCCGGCTGGCCGGGTGCTGCGAGGAGGGGGGTCCCGACCTGGAGGTCCTCCGGGAGGCGGGGCTCGGGCGTCCCCTGGCCTGAGG
>CAZSKS010000093.1:5345-7349 GCA_964607465.1 uncultured Gemmatimonadota bacterium
TTCCGGCCCGGGCCCGGCGGCGGCCTCCGCGGCCGTCACCCCCGCGGAAGCGGCGGCCTCGTCCGGGGGCCCGTCGGACGCGTCCCGGTCCCCGCCGCCCGGCAGGATGAGGCGCGCGAAGCGCTCGTAGGTGAAGTAGTCCCAGGCCCAGTTCACCAGCACCACCAGCCGGTTCCGGAAGCCGATGAGCTTGGCGATGTGGACCAGCACCCAGGTGACCCACGCCGGGAAGCCGGTGAGGGTGATCCAGGGGAGCTGGGCCACGGCGTGGTTGCGGCCGATGGTGGCCAGCATGCCCGGATCGTCGTAGACGAAGGGCTCGGCCTCTTCGCCGGCGACGAGCCGCGCCACGTTCCGGGCGGCGTGCTCGCCCTGCTGGATGGCCACGGGGGCGATCATGGGCAGGGGGTCTCCGTCCTGCCGGAAGCCGGCCAGGTCGCCGGCCACCTGGACCTCCGGTCGATCCGGCACCTGCAGGGTGTCCTCGACCGGCACCCGGCCGCCGCGGCCCACGGGCAGCCCCCATGCCTCGGCCTCCGGTGATCCCCGGACGCCGGCGGTCCAGACCACGGTCTCGGTGGGAAGCTCCGTTCCGTCGGACATGCGCACCGACGCCGGGCCCACCTCCTCCACCATGGCCCCGAGGAGCACCTCCACCCCCATGGCCTCGAGCCGATCGCGGGCGTAGCCGCCCAGCTTCTGGGGGAGCGTGGACAGGATCCGGTCCTGGGCCTCCAGCAGCCGGATCCGCACCGGGTGCTCCCGGGTCACCGGGTAGTCCTTGCTCAGCGGGCCGGAGACCAGCTCGGCCAGCGCCCCGGCGTATTCCACCCCCGTGGGCCCGCCGCCGACGATGGTGAAGTCCAGCCGGCCGGGGGGCGGGGGCTCGTCCGCGGCCTCGGCCTGCTCGAACTTCCGGAGCACGTGGTTCCGCAGCGCCTCGCCGTGCTCCACCTCCCGCAGCGGGAACGCGTGCTCGGCGGCCCCCTCCACGCCGAAGTAGTGCGGGTCGGAGCCGGTGGCCACGATCAGGTGGTCGTAGGGGAAGGTCCGTCCTCCGGCGCGGACGGTCCGCCCGTCCAGGTCCACCGCCCGCACCTCGGCCATCCGGAAGCTCGCGTTCGCCTGCTTCCGGAGGATCTTCCGGACCGGATAGCAGATGTCGGTGGCGTCGATCTCCGCCGCCCCGATCTGGTAGAGGAGCGGGTAGAAGGTGTGGAAGTTGTGCCGGTCCAGCAGGGTCACCCTCACGGGGGCGTCGGCCAGGGCCCGGGTGGCCCACAGGCCGCCGAACCCGGCGCCGATGACGACGACGCGGGGCAGCCCGGCGTCCGAGGAAGGCTCGGGAGTCATGGGTTCCAAGGTAGCCGGGCGGAGCGTCGCGTGGACAGCCCTCCGGGCTCGCCGTAGCATGCGCCCACCCATCCGTCCCACGCCTTCCCGGAGGCCTCCACCGTGACCGAGCTCGCGGTCCTGCAGCAGGTGGGCTACGTGATCGTGGCCGCCGTCCTCGTCCTGGCCGTCTCGCGACGCGTGGGGCTCCCTCCCATCGTCGCCTACATCGTGGCGGGCGTCGTCCTGGGCCCGGTGACCGGCCTGCTCTCGGTGGGTGCGTCCATCGAGCTGTTGTCCGAGCTGGGGGTGGCGCTCCTTCTCTTCCTGGTGGGCCTGGAGCTGAGCGTGGACCGGATCCGCGAGGTGGGCCGCTCGGCGGTGATCACGGGCCTGGTCCAGATGGCCCTGACCTTCGGGCTCGGGGCGGCGCTGGCGACGGGCCTGGGCTTCGCGGCCACCGAGGCCGTCTTCCTGGGCCTGGCGGTCACCTTCAGCAGCACGGTGGTCGTGGTGAAGCTGCTGGATCGGGCCGGCGACATGGCGGAGGCCTACGGCCGTCTCTCCGTGGGCGTCCTCCTGGTGCAGGACGTGGCGGTGGCCCTCGCCCTCACCCTGGTGGCCGGGCTGGCGTCGGGGACGGGCACGGGGCTGGCCTCGGTGGGGACGGGC
>CAZSKS010000094.1:0-1591 GCA_964607465.1 uncultured Gemmatimonadota bacterium
CCATGAGGCGCATCGTCTCCTCGCTCATCAGGGTGCCGTGCTCGATGGTCTTCACGCCCGCCCGGACGGCCCGCTGCATCCCCTCGTCCCCGTGGGTGTGGGCCGCCACGTCGATGCCCCAGTCGGCCGCCGTCTCGACGATCGCCCGGATCTCCTCCTCCGAGAACTGCGGGCGCTGGCCCTCCCGGGCGACGCTGAGCACGCCGCCGGTGGCGGTGATCTTGATCCAGTCCGCCCCCTGCTTGATCTGGTGCCGTACGCCCTTGCGCGCCTCCGGAACGCCATCCACCACGCCCTCGTGGGGGCCCGGCTCACCCGCGAGGTCCCGGCGGTAGCCGTTGGTGGGGTCGGCGTGCCCGCCCGTCACCGCCAGGCTCTTGTTGACGCTGAGGATCCGGGGGCCCGCCACCCGTCCCGCCGCGATGGCGTCGCGGAGCGCGGTGTTCACGCCGCTGCCGCCCAGCTCCCGGACCGTGGTGAAGCCGGCCTCCAGAGTCCGGCGGGCGAAGACGACCGACCGGAACGCCCGGTCCTCGCGGTCCAGGGTGAACTCCTGGAGGTACCGGTTCGGGTTCATCTCGCCCTCGAGGTGCACGTGCATGTCGATGAACCCGGGCATGACGACGGCGTCGCTCAGGTCCACCAGACGGTCCCCCTCGCCGGGGTCGAGGAACCCGTCCTCGACGGCGGCGATCCGGTCGTCCTCCACGACGATCGTCACCTCGGAGCGCGGCTCGTCCGCCTTCCCGTCGATGAGGGTGCCCGCGTGGACGTAGGTGCTCTGGGCCGGAAGGTCGCCGGGGACGAGGGCGAGAAGGAAGAACGCGAGCAGGAAGGAGAGGCCGGCCGTCGCCGGCACGAGTCGGGTCGCGCGCATCATGGACCTCCGGGTGGAATCGACGGGTTCACGGGGAATCGGCGGCGCCGCACATGGCTGCGAGCAATGGTATGGGGTCGGGCCCTCCCGGTCACGTCGGGTCAGATCAGGTAGGCCCCGCAGTCGTAGCACCACAGGAAGTCGTAATCCTGGCGGTGGGGTGTGATGAAAGGGTGGCCCGTCTCGTCGTAGTGCTCGTGGTCGTGTGCCTGCTTCGACTCGCAGCAGCCCACGAAGCCGCAGGTGAGGCAGAGCCTCAGGTGCTCGCGCTCGCCGCAGGCCTCGCAGGCCTCCGCCTCGGAGGTGACGCTGTCGTCCAGCCGGTCGGTGTGGGGGCACCGGCTGCGGGCGATCTTTTCCGGCTTCTCGTCGGGCATGTCGGGCTCCCTCTCGGTGGCGGTCCCGGGTGTGACGCTGCGCCTCGCCCTGAACCTATCCTCAACGGGACCGACGTGCGGGGACCGCGACGGGCGCCGACGCCGAGCGGGACAGATCCGGGCGCCGACGCCGAGGGGAGGGGTGACACCCGAGGGCGTGCGCTCGTGTATAGGGTGAGGAGCGGCGGCGGGGCCCCGGCGGCCCGCCGCCCC
Organism: uncultured Gemmatimonadota bacterium; assembly: GCA_964607465.1. Taxonomy (GTDB): domain Bacteria; phylum Gemmatimonadota; class Gemmatimonadetes; order Palauibacterales; family Palauibacteraceae; genus CAYVFM01. Next base: position 1,468 of record CAZSKS010000094.1, read on the forward strand.
GCCGGAGCCCGGACCCGACACGATGGCGAGGGATGATGCCCCGACCGACGCCGACCCGGAGCCTGGGGACCGCGCTGGCCTTCCTGGCCGTCGCGGCCCTCGCCGCGTGCTCGGGAGGGGAGGA
>CAZSKS010000094.1:1691-7244 GCA_964607465.1 uncultured Gemmatimonadota bacterium
CCGCGCTGGCCTTCCTGGCCGTCGCGGCCCTCGCCGCGTGCTCGGGAGGGGAGGAGGGAGACACCGGAGGTGCCGACACGGCGGCCGATGGCCGAGCGGACACCCCGGCCGAGACCGCCGGCGAGACCGCCGGCGACTCCCTCTGGCGGGCGCCAGACGCGGAGGGGCGGGCCGCGAGCCAGGAGACGCGGGCCGCGAGCCAGGACGTCGCCTTCACCGTCCGGGAGGGCGTGCTGGTCCGGAGCGCCGACGACGGGGAGCGTCCTCTCCTGGCGCTGGACTCCGCCGCCGCCCCCGCCGGCGTTCCCGCCGTGCCCGCCGCCTGGCGCCCGGCGGCCGACGCCACCTTCCGGATCGGCGCGACGGCGTTCCGCCACGTGGTCCCCTCCCCCGACGGCCGGTGGGTGGCCTGGGAGGCCGGCAGCACCCACGACCTGGTGGGCGTCGTCCCGGCCGACGGCGGTCCGGTGACGGTCCTCGACTTCTACTTCGACTCCTCGGCCGAGGAGCTCACCTGGGCCCCCGGCGGCCGGTACCTGATCGTCCGCCACCTGCCGCCCTCGGGCATGCTCGAGGCCCGGGTGTACGACGCGGAGGCGGGGACGCGGCTCCGGGCCCCGTGGGAGGAGGCCTGCCGGCCCCGGGACGGCTGCCGGGTCACCGGAACGGAGTGGACGGGAGACGCCACACTGGTGGTGACGACGGCCGACGGCGAGGAGCGCCGCCACGAGGCCGACGTGGCCGAGCTCCCGGCCCGCTCGGATTCCCTCCGTGCACGTTGAGCGCGCCTCCCGTACCGAGTGAGCGTGTCTCCCATGCCGACTGAGCGCGTCGCGGCGGGCGGGCGAAGCGGCGCCGTTCTCCTCCTCGTCGGCCTGGCGAGCGCGGCGTGCTTCGACGGCTCGCCCTTCGAGCCGGACTGCCCCGAGGTCACCGGCCGCGTCGCTCCGGCTCCCGACGGGTCCATGGCGCCGGCGGCCGACGCCTCCGTCCAGGCCGCCCTGCTCCCCGAACGCGCCTCCCCCTTCGACGAGGCCTTCCGCGCCGCCGGCCGCGAGCTCGACGTGCCGCCCGAGCTGCTCCGGGCGATCGGCTGGGAGGAGACCCGCTGGCAGATGGTGGAGGGGGAGGAGGAGTTCCCGGGCCGGCCGCCCGCCTACGGCGTCATGGCGCTCCGCGGCGAGCGGCTCGAGCGCGGCGCCGACCTGGCCGGCGTGAGCGCCGGGGCCGCCCGGTCCGACCCCGGGGCCAACGTCCGCGCCGCCGCCGCGCTGCTGGACTCGCTGGCCGAGGCCCGGGGGATCGAGCGCTCCGACCTCGCCGCCTGGGCCCCGGCGGTGGCCGAGTTCAGCGGCATCGAGATGCCGGCCGGTCGGGAGGCCTACCTCCGGCGGGGCGTGTTCGGCGCCCTCGGGATCTCCCTGCCCGCCGGCCCCGGTGGCGCCGGGGACCTCTCGCCGGATGCCGATCACCACCCCTTCCACGAGTGCCCGTCCGGGCCCGAGCCGGGAAGCCGGACGGACGACCCGGAGGCCGTCTGGCGTCCCTCGCCCAACTTCGACGACCGTTCCGGCGGCACCACGGGCGACGTCCACATGGTCATCGTCCACACCTGCGAGGGCGGCTACGCGAGCTGCTGGAGCTGGCTCACGAATCCGTCCTCTGGGGTGAGCTCCCACTACGTGGTGGACGAGGAGGGAACGGAGATCTCCCAGCTCGTGCGGGAGGCGGACCGGGCGTGGCACATCGCCGCCACCTACGACTGCTCGCTGAACCACGGCCACGACTGCCGGCTGGACGGCGTCCAGTCCAACCACTTCACCGTGGGGATCGAGCACGCCGGCTTCGCCTCCCAGGACTCCTTCCCCACCTCCCAGGTCGACGCCTCGGCCGCCCTGGTATGCCGGATCAGCCAGCGGACCGGCATGCCCCGGGACTACCGCCATGTCGTCGCCCACGGCCAGCTTCAGGCGAACCGTACCGACCCCGGCCCCAACTGGCCGTGGACCGAGTACGTCACCGGCATCCAGCGCCGGTGCGGCGAGACCGTGGTGGACGACTCCTCCGCCTTCCACGACGGCGACGTGGCCCGGGTCGAGGCCCCCTCCGCCTGGGAGCCCACGGACCGGACGGCCGGCTATTACGCGGCCGGCTATCGATGGGCCCCCACCTCGGAGACGGCCGACGATCCTCTGGTCTTCGCCTTCCGGGTGGAGGAGCCGGGGGAGCGCACCGTCGAGGCGCGCTGGACGGCGGGCACGAACCGCTCGGCCGCGGCGCGTTACAGCGTGGTCGCGGCCGGCGGCGACACGCTGGCCACCGTGGAGGTGGACCAGCGCGAGGACGGCGGGACGTGGCGGGAGCTGGGCCGCTGGGACCTCCCGGCCGGTTGGAACGAGGTGGTGCTGTCGCGGCGGGGGCCGTCGGGCAGCGTGGTGGTGGGCGACGCGGTGCGGGTACGATAGGGGCCGCGGGAACCCTCGTCCGGCCGCGACCCTCCCGGCTGGCGGGCCACCGCGTGCCCGGGCCCGCGGTCCCGGGAGGCGCTAGGAGCCCGCGTCGCCGCAGGCGGCCCGCAGCATCTCCAGGTCGGCGGGCTGGATGGACCACGGCTCGTCCGTCGATCCGGTGATCGTGGTCCGCCCGGCCATGACGGCCGCGGGATCCTCGGCGTGGCCCAGGCCCAGGGCATGCCCCAGCTCGTGGGCGATGACCCGGGCCAGCACCTCGTGGCTGGTGAACTGGTAGATCTCGATCTGCCGGTTCTCCACCCCCTCGATCCGGTCGCCGCGGATGCGTACGTCCTCGGAATACCGGCCGGCGTCCCGGACCCTCGGGGTGGAGCCGTCGGCCGACGCCTGGTTCCGCCGGTTGAACTCGTCGACCCGCCGGTTCAGGCGGTCGATGGCCTCCTGGAGGCTCTGCTCCCGGTCCCGGAGCTCGCGGAGTCGGCGGTCCAGCGCCTCCTGCTCCGCCTGGATCGCCTCACGCTCGCGCTCGAGCGCCTCCAGCTGCTCCTCGGTGGCCCGGCCGCTCGCCTTCAGCTCCTGGGCCTTCTCGTTGTGCCGGGCGACCCGCCGGTTGTGGGCCTTCTGTCGATCATCGTACGTCTTCCACGCCTCCGACAGGGAGTCCTGGCGCTCCTCCAGCTTTCGCTTCCGCTCCACGATGCTCCCCGCCTGACCCTCCATGAGGTCACGGGAGCGGAGCCAGCTCCGGAGCTCCTCCTGGCGCTCACCGTAGACCAGGTGGACGGGCATGCCGTCGGCGGAGTCGTACACGAACAGCGTGCGGCCCGCGGCACGCTCCCAGCGGCCCACGGCCGTCTGGATCGCGGCCGCCAGCGCGTCCCAGGGACGCTCGAAGCCGTCGTCGATCTCCCCCACCCGCCACCGGATGGGGACGTCGCAGGCGACCGCCGATCCGGCCTCCTGGGACAGGACGTCCTCCGCGCTGGCCGCCGGCGTGGTGTCGCCGGAGGGATCGCAGGCGACCAGGGCCGCCAGGAGGACCAGCGAGGCGGCGGCGGGGAGGACAGCCGCCGGATGCGGCAGGGGGCGCCGGCCGAGGGACCGGAACAGCGATCGGGCGAGCATGGGGAGGAATATACGGGCTGCTCGGCGGCCGCTGGAGGGGGGCGGGCGGGCCTCTTCAGATAGATCTGAAGAGTGCTCCGGGTTTGTCCGACCCCCACCCCCTCGCTAGCTTGCCGCGCTCGTCGCCCCGGACCGCCCGGCGCCCCGCCGCGAGCCGGGGTCGGCGACGTCGATCGACGCCCGAGATCCGGCCGACGCGTCGATCTCGGCCGAAATGGCCCACGCAACACACGGATCCAGCCCGACGCCACGCTCCTTCTACCCGGACCCCCCATGACCGACCGAGCTCCCGCGCCGACCTCGCGCCCGGCCCCGCGCTCAATCCCGCGCCCGGCCACGCGCACGACCTCGCGTCCGACCCCGCGCCGCGTCCCGCTCCTCGCCTCGCTCACGGCCCCGATCGCGGCCGTGCTCCTGGCGCTGCCGCTCCTCGCCCCGCCGGCGGGGCTGGCGGCCCAGGAGACCGACCCGGCGCTGTCGGAGACCGACCTGTCGGGGCTGGAGCTCCGCGGCATCGGACCGGCCATCAACGGCGGGCGGATCGCCGACATCGACCTCCACCCCGAGGATCCGAGCGTCTGGTACGTGGCGGTGGGCTCGGGCGGAGTGTGGAAGACGGAGAACGCCGGGACGACCTGGACGCCGATCTTCGACGACCAGAGCTCCTATTCCATCGGCTCGGTCACGATCGACCCGAGCGATCCCTCCACGGTCTGGGTGGGCACCGGCGAGAACGTGGGCGGACGGCACGTGGGCTTCGGCGACGGGATCTACCGGAGCGAGGACGGCGGCCGGACGTGGGAGAACATGGGGCTCGAGGCCTCCGAGCACCTCTCCACCATCGTCGTCCACCCCGAGGACTCCGACGTCGTCTGGGTGGCGGCCCAGGGTCCGCTGTGGAGCCCGGGCGGCGAGCGGGGGCTCTACAAGACGGACGACGGCGGCCAGACGTGGCGGAAGGTGCTGGGCGACGACGAGTGGACGGGGACCACCGACGTGGTGATGGACCCCCGGAACCCGGACCGCCTCTACGCGGCCACCTGGCAGCGCCACCGGACGGTGGCCGCCTACATGGGCGGCGGGCCCGGCTCGGGGATCCACCGCAGCGAGGACGGGGGTGAGACCTGGACGGAGCTCACCACGGGCCTGCCCGACTCCAACCTGGGCAAGATCGGGCTGGCCGTCTCCCCCCAGGACCCTGACCGCGTGTACGCGGCCATCGAGCTGGACCGCCGCTCCGGCGGCGTGTTCATGTCCACCGACCGTGGCGCCTCCTGGCGGAAGATGTCGGACGCCGTGTCGGGCGGCACGGGCCCCCACTACTACCAGGAGCTCTACGCCTCGCCCCACGAGTTCGGCCGCCTCTTCCTGGTCAGCGTCCGCACCCTCACCTCCACCGACCACGGGGCGACCTTCGAGACGATCAACGTCGACGACAAGCACGTGGACGACCACGCCATCGCGTTCCGCGAGGACGACCCGGACTACCTGCTCGTGGGATCCGACGGCGGCCTGTACGAGACCTACGACCTCATGGAGAGCTGGCGGTTCGTCGACAACCTGCCGGTCATGCAGTACTACAAGATCGCGGTGGACGACGCCGAGCCCTTCTATCACGTCTACGGCGGCACCCAGGACAACGGCTCCAACGCCGGGCCGTCCCGAACCGACGACGAGAGCGGGATCCGCAACGCCGACTGGTGGAAGACGCTGGGGGCGGACGGCCACGACCAGGCCACCGAGCCCGGCAGCCCGATCCACTACGGTGAGTACCAGCAGGGCGTACTCTTCCGAATCGACCGGACCACCGGCGAGCCGGTCTTCATCCAGCCCCAGGCGGGCGAGGGGGAGGACTTCGAGCGCTTCAACTGGGATGCGCCGGTGGAGGTCAGCTTCCACGATCCGGCGCGCATCTACCACGCCTCGCAGCGCGTGTGGCGGTCGGACGACCGGGGCG
>CAZSKS010000095.1:0-7215 GCA_964607465.1 uncultured Gemmatimonadota bacterium
ACGCCCTCATCGTGGGGTGGTTCGGCTCCCTAACCACGCCGCTGGTGATGATGGCGGCCATCCCGCTCACGCTGATCGGGATCGCCCCCGGCCACTGGGCCTTCGGGGCCTTCTTCACGGCCACCTCCATGATCGGGATGATCGCCCTGGCGGGCATCATGGTCCGCAACGGCATCCTGCTCATCGACTATCTGGAGGTGCGGCTGGACGCCGGCGTGCCGCTGAAAAAGGCGGTCATCGAGGCCGGAGCCGTCCGGACGCGCCCCATCGCGCTCACCGCCGGCACGGTGATCATCGGCGCCGCCGTGATCCTCTTCGATCCGATCTTCGAGGGGCTGGCGGTCTCGCTGATCACGGGAGCGGTGGCCTCCACGGCCCTCACGCTGATCGTGGTGCCGAGCATCTACTTCCTGGCCCACCGTGAAGACGACGGAGGGTCGGCCGACGGGGAGCCTTCGGGCGAGCCGGTCGGGGCGCCGTCCGAGGGACGGGCGACTGTAACGGGAGAATCGACATGAAGATGGTCCTGCTGATGTACCTGGAGGCGGACCGGAGGTGCGTGGAGCGCCTCCTGGCCGAGCACGAGGTCCCGGTCTTCAGGGATGGACGCGGAGGGCCACCGTCCGGGGTCGGGGCCTGGCTGGTACGGGAAGAGCGCCCCCTACGCCTCGTCCATGGTGGTGGCCGTACTGCCGGACGATCGGGCGGCGAAGCTGCTGACGGCGGTGGAGGAATGCACGGGACTGGAGGACGTCAGGCACCCGATCCACGCCTACCAGATGGGCATCGAGCGGACGGCGGCCACTGGCCCGAGGGATGTCTAATTCGGCCAATCCCCGTGCGTTGAACACCCGAGCGACTGCACGAAAATGAGGAGGAGACGATGAGCCTGCACTACCGGATCCGCGCCATCGCGGGAACCTTCAGCCTGGCCAGCCTGGCGCTGGGGTGGTGGGTGAGCCCGTGGTGGTTCCTGTTCACCGCCTTCGTGGGATTCAACCTGCTCCAGTCGTCCTTCACGCGCTGGTGCCTGATGGAGGACATCCTGCGGAAGGCAGGTCTGGCAGGGGAGGAACTGCTCCGAGACCAATAGGGCAACGGGCCCGCGCCGGGCCCGCACCGGGCCCGCGAGGTCAGGGTGGAGCAGTTGCATGTGCCCGCGGCCGGGTGGGAAGATTCGGCTCCATTTCCGTCGCACTCGAGAGCGCGAGTAGAGTTAGGGACTCCGACAGGGATTCCGTCATGGAGCTCGGAAAGCGGCGCGCAGTAATATTCGCTACCGCCGGGCTCGTACTCACCGCGGGCTGCGGCTCCGAGGACGGGTCGGAGATCTCTTCTCAAAAGGCCGCTGACACGGTCGCCGAATCCCGAGGGGCGTCTTCCGGGACTATCGCCGCGGACACCTCCGGGCTGACCCAACGCACGGGCATCCCGTTCGAGCCCGTCCGCTCGACGCGGGACACCCTTCCCCTCCTGCTCATCATGCGGAACCTCGAGCAGAACATGGCCGCCGTGCAGGCCGGAATCTGGCGCGGCAACTACGACGTCATCCAGGAGGCCGCGCGGGCCATGGCCGACCACGCCAAGATCCCCCCGCGTGAGATCAAGAGGATCCGTACCGCCCTCGGCGAGGAGGGGCTGAAGGGGTTTGTTGCCGCGGATCAGTACTGGCATCAGAAAGCCACCGAACTCGCGAAGGTGGCCAGCGAGCGGAACATGAAGCGGATCGTTCAGCTCACCACCGAGTTGCTCCAACGCTGCTCCAGCTGCCACACCGACTACCGGCAGCCGTTGCGGCAAAGTCCTGAGTGGTAACGGCCCGCCCCCGTTGACGCCCCCTCACACAGTCTGACCGTCAGCGCCCGTTCGGTCGCCTCAAGATCAGGGGACAAAGGCTAACCGGCAGATTAGAGACCGGTGAACCACATGCCTTCGGCCTCCCTGTATTCCCCGGTCGTCCATGTTGGGCACGGGACTCAACCAAGAGTCAATGGCGGGCTCAACTGATCCCTGTACTGTGCTCCTCGCCCTCGACCGGGGAGGCCGGTCCGAGCTCACTGTTGTCGCCGCGACGATCCACCTCTGCAGCTGTCTCGCCCCGGAGCTCGGGGTGACTGACCTTGCCGCCGGAGTTGGCCGTCCAGACCATGACTCCCACCAGGGCGAGGTTCGCCACGAAGATCCCCGTGACGAGCCCCCGGGGGAGTTCCCTCGACCGAAACCAGGCGAGTGCTCCCAGAGCCGCGGCGCCCACCGCACCCCCGGTGTACATGGCCCAGACGGCGATCTCCTCGTGCCGTTCCAGGGCGTCGTGGGAGAAGCCCGCCGCCCCCTCCACCAGCTCCTCGGCCGGCTCGCCGGTGAGGTACACGACCACGCCGGCCACGCCGGTGACGATTAGCGTCCAGAGCCCGATTCGCTGCCACGTATCGTCGCTCCGCAGCAGCCCGACGCCGAGCAGGACGGCGCCGAAGACCGCTCCCAGCACCGGAACGTGGTTCAGCATCAGGTGAATGTGTGCCGCGTCCATTGTCATTCTCCCTCGGTTGGAGTGATCCGTCGCTTGTCGCCCAAGGGAAGACGTCTCCGCGCACGTCTGCTACCAAAGGGGACGAGGGACACGGGCGCCATCCGACATCCTGTAGGCCTGCTCGAGATCGAAGTCCCGGGCCGCCTCGCCCACGACCCGACCGGCTGGCGCGAGTCGGCCATCTACATCACTCGAAGCGAATCAGCGGCTTGATGATCCCTTCCTCCTTCGAGTCCATCAGCTTGAAGGCCCGCTCGAGCTCTCCAAACTCGAAGCGGTGGGTGGTCATGAGCGTCGGATCGACCCGTTCCCGCTCGATGATACGGAGAAGACGGCTCATTCTGGTGGCTCCCCCGGGGCAGAGTGCCGTTCGGATGGTCTTGTCGCTCATGCCTACACCCCATTCGACCCGCGGGATCTGGACGTACTCGCCCTCGCCGTGATAACCCACGTTGGAGATGGTTCCTCCCGGACGTGTCGCCTTGACGCAGTCCTCGAACGGCTTCTGGGCGCCCAGAGCCTCGATGGCCGCGTCGACCCCCAGGCCGTCCGTCAGATCGAGGATCGCCTCGACGGGATCCACCTTCGTGAAGTCGACGACCTCGTCGGCTCCGTAGGTTCGAGCGAGCTCCTGCCGCTTCGGCACGCTCTCTACGGCAATGATCAGCCCGGCGCCGCGGAGACGGGCTCCGGCCGTCGCCATCAGCCCCACCGGTCCCTGGGCGAAGACAGCCACGGTACCACCCATCGGGATCTGAGCATTCTCGGCTCCCGCGAACCCGGTGGAGAGCATGTCACAGCAGTAAGCCGCCTCCTCGTCGGAGATGGACTCCGGTATTGGCGCCAGGTTGGCGTCGGCGGCGTTGACGTGGAAGCAGTCGGCGAAGACCCCGTCCTTCACGTTCGCGAACTTCCATCCGCCCAGCGCTTCCCGGCACTGGGAGGTGTAGCCCCGCTGGCAGTTGTCGCAGCGGAAGCAGGGGGTGATCGCGCCGACGACGACGCGATCTCCGGGCCGGACCTCCTCCACGCCCGGGCCCACCTCCTCCACGACCCCCACCGCTTCGTGGCCCAGGGTCAGGTTTTCCCGCTCGCCGATCGCGCCGTGGACGGTATGTGCGTCCGAAGTGCAGACGAGAGCGGCAGTGGTGCGGACGAGGGCGTCTCCCGGCCCAAGATCCGGGACGGGCTTCTCCGCCCATCCGACTTCACCGACCCGCTTCATCACGAACGCCCGCATGGTGTCCCGAGTCATGATGATCTCCTTGTTATTGATGCTCCGAATGGACCGCTGTACCGCGGTGGACAATGCCTACGTCCGATCGGGTGGCTTCGACGGCCTGAGTAGAAGCCAATGAGTGCCGTCGCGTCAGCAGGGTGAACATTCGTGCCGTGCCTGTTCAGGCCTCCGTGAGAAGTTCCGGTATTGCGAACACGGCGATCTCTCGGAACAGCGCCGGCCGAGGACGTACGCCGCCGAGTGTTGTGAGAATACACTCCGCCCCGCCCCGGGGCTCTCCGGACGGGGTCGACCGGCGGGGGCGGGGAATTCCCCACGGCTTCAGGAATCGTCCCTCCCGGCGATGGCAGGGTCGGGCGGTGGCTGCATCGCAGGCCCCATCTCCCGCTCCACCTCGGCCAACCGGCGGATCACGCCCACCACGGAGTCAGGGGTGAGAGAGATGGAGTCGATCCCGGCCCGGACCAGAAACTCGGCGAACTCCGGATGATCGCTCGGCGCCTGGCCGCAGATTCCCACGGTCCGTCCGGCGGCATGGGCCTCGGCGATCAGGGTGCGGATCATCTTCTTCACCGAGGGATTCCTCTCGTCGAAGAGCTCCGCCAGGCTGGCGGCGTCCCGGTCCACGCCCAGGACGAGCTGCGTGAGGTCGTTGCTGCCGATCGAGAAGCCGTCGAAGCGCTCGGCGAACTCCGCGGCCTGGAGCACGTTCGAGGGCACCTCGGCCATCACCCATACCTGCAACCCGTCCTCGCCTCGACGGAGCCCGTGCTCTGACATCGCCCCCAGGACCCGGTCGGCTTCCTCCACGGTGCGGCAGAAGGGGATCATCACCACCACATTCTCGAATCCCATCTCCTCTCGCACCCGCCGCAGGGCCCGGCACTCCAGCGCGAAGCCCTCCCGGTAGCCCTCGCTGTGGTAGCGGGACGCCCCCCGCCATCCCAGCATGGGATTCTCTTCCCTGGGCTCGAACTTCTCGCCCCCGACCAGCTCGGCGTACTCGTTGGTCTTGAAGTCGCTGGTGCGGACGAGCACGGGATCCGGGTACCGGCTCGCGGCGATGGTCCCGATCCCGCGGGCCAGGTGCTCGACGAAGTACTCCGTCTTGTCCCGCCAGCCGACCGTGAGCTCATCGACGCGCCTCCGGTCGACGTCATCCAGCTCGTCGTACCGGACCAGCGCCATCGGATGGATCCTGATCACGCTGTTGATCAGGTACTCCATCCGGGCCAGCCCCACGCCGTCTACCGGGAGCCTCCACCAGCGCATGGCGGCCGCGGGGCTGGCGACGTTCAGGTTGATCCGGGTCCGCACCTCCGGCAGCCCCTCCAGGTTCACCTCGTCCACCTCGAAGGACAGCCGTCCGTCGTATACGTGCCCCTCCTGACCTTCGGCGCAGGAGACCGTCACCTCCCGTCCGTCCGACAGGACGTCCGTGGCGTCGCCGGTCCCGATCACGGCGGGGACCCCCAGCTCCCGGCTCACGATGGCGGCGTGGGACGTGCGGCCGCCGCGGTCGGTGACGATGGCCGCGGCCCTCTTCATGATCGGCACCCAGTCGGGGTCGGTGCGGTCGGTGACCAGGACGCTTCCTTCCTCGAATCGCTCGATCTCCCGAGCGCTTTCGAGCACCTGTACCGGTCCCGAGGCCACGGCGTCTCCCACGCTCAGCCCGGTGCACAGTCGCTCGCCCCGCTCCGTCAGCCGGTAGCTGCGCATCGTGCGAGCCTCGCGCCGGGACTGCACCGTCTCCGGGCGAGCCTGCACCACGAAGAGTTCATCCGTCTCCCCGTCCTTCGCCCACTCCACGTCCATGGGCCGGCCATAGTGGCCCTCGATGGCCGTGCCCCAGCGGGCCAGCCGCAGAATCTCGTCGTCCTCCAGGACGTGGGCCGTCCGCTCCTCGGGGGTGGTCTTCACGCTCTCCGTGCCCGAGCCGTCCGTCCCGTACACGACCTTATGGGCCTTCTCGCCCCGGCTCTTCTCCAGGATCGGGACCACGCCCTCGCGGTCGAGGAAGGGCTTGAAGACGGAGTACTGGTCGGGGTTCACGGTGCCCTGCACCACGCTCTCGCCCAGCCCCCAGGCGGCGTTCACCAGCACCACGTCCGGGAAGCCGGTGTCGGTGTCCAGGGTGAAGAGGACACCGGAGCCCGCCAGATCGGAGCGGACCATGCGCTGCACTCCGACGGAGAGGGCCACGTCCAAATGGCCGAAGCCCTTCTCCTCGCGGTAGGCGATGGCGCGGTCGGTGAAGAGCGACGCGAAGCACTTCCGGCACGCCTCGAGGAGCGCCTCCTCGCCCGAGACGTTCAGGTAGCTCTCGAGCTGGCCCGCGAAGCTGGCCTCCGGGAGGTCCTCGGCGGTGGCGCTGCTGCGAACGGCCACCGCTGTCTCTCCCCCCGTCGCTCGGCACAGCTCCCCGTACGCGGTCCGGACGGCCTCGGCCAGGCGGGCGGGATGATCGCCGGCCAGAATCGCCTCCCGGATCCCCTGGCCGGTCTCGGCCAGGGAGCTCTCTCCCCGCTCCCTCGCCTCCAGGAGCTCCCGCAGGCGCGAGTTCAGGTCGTTGTGCCGCAGGTACGCCCGGTAGGCGTCCGCCGTGGTGGCGAAGCCGCCGGGTACCCGTACGCCCGCCTCCGACAGCTCGCGGACCATCTCCCCCAGGGAGGCATTCTTCCCTCCCACCAGGGCGACGTCCCCGGAGCTTAGCTCGGCGAAGGGCAGCACGTAGGCGGTCTCCTCCATCCCCTCCTCCTCTCTGGCGCACCAGACCTGTTCGTCGATTTCAGGTAGCGAGGTCCAACAGCTCGGCTGCCTTCCGGGCGATGACCCGGGCCTCGTCCGTGCGGAAGGCGTAGACGGGCCGGCTCCCGCCGGCGGAGATGCGCCCCGGATCGCCGCCCTCGTTCCGCTCCGGGTCCAGACGCACGTTCTACGCGGAAAGTCCTTCGGCCACCCGTCGCCTTATCTCGGGTGAGTTGGTTCCGATTCCGCCGCCGAACACCAGCGCCCCCCTCCCGTCCAGGAGGGTCAAGTAGGCGCCGACGCGCTGGACGACACGGCGGACGAACAGCCTCACCGCCAGCTCCGCGTCGCGGTCTCCCCCGGACTCCCGCTCGACTCCAGCATGTCGCTCGAGCCGCCCACGCCGAGGAGGCCGGAGCATTCGTTGACGACCTCCTCCAGCCGGTCCGGCGGCAGTCCCCCTCGGGCCAGCACGACGAGCACCCCGGGATCCACGTCGCCGCTCCGCGTGCTCATCATCAGGCCGCCGGCCGGCGTGAGGCCCATGCTCGTCTCCACGGAGCGCCCAGCCTCCACGGCGCAGGCCGAGCAGCCGGCGCCGAGCTGCAGTGTCATCGCGTCCACGCGCTCGGGCATCCGGCCCGTCTCGCGGGCCAGGCTCTCCACGAGGGCCTCGTGCGCGATTCCGTGGAAC
>CAZSKS010000096.1:0-7014 GCA_964607465.1 uncultured Gemmatimonadota bacterium
GGCCGGGGGGGGAGGCGAACGTGAGCGAGCCCTCGCCGGGCGCGGCGGGCGCGGCCGCTCCCGGGGCGGAGCCGGCCGTCCGACTCGAAGGGGTCTCCCGCCGCTTCGGTGAAACCTGGGCGCTGCGCTCGGTGGACCTGACCGTCCCCCGGGGCGAGCTGCTGGCCGTGGTGGGGCCCAACGGGGCGGGGAAGACCACCCTCCTCGAGATCCTGGCGACCCTCCTCGAGCCCTCCGCCGGGCGGGTGCGGGTGCTGGGCCACGACCCGGCGGCCGACCGCCGGGCCGTCCGGCGGAGGGTGGGGCTGCTGGCCGGCGACGACTACCTGTACGACGACCTCACCGGCCGGGAGAACCTGCGCTTCGCCGCGCTGATGTCGGGACGACGGGACTGGGAGGACCCGGCGGACGCCGCCCTGGAGCGGACGGGGCTCACGCGGTTCGCCGATCGGCGCGTCGCGGCGTTCTCCTCGGGCATGCGGAAGCGCCTGGCGGTCGCCCGCCTCCTCCTCCGGCCGCTGGAGCTGGTCCTCCTGGACGAGCCCTATGCCAGCCTGGACGCCCGGGGCATGGAGCTGGTGGACGAGCTGGTGGGGGAGATGCGGGCCGGCGGGTGCACGGTCCTGGTGGCCTCCCACCGGTGGGGGCGCTCCCTCCGGGAGGCGGACCGGGTGGCCGTCCTGGAGGAGGGCCGTTTGGCTCGGGTCGGTCCCCCGGAGGAGCATGCCCCGCAGGGGGAGCAGGCCTCGCCGGGGGAGCAGGCCCGGCCGGGCGCGCCGCCGACGGCCGGGAGGGATTGAGCCGTGGAGTTCGTGCTCCGGACCTGGGCCATCCTCTGGAAGGACCTCCTCATCGAGGTGCGGACCCGGGCCGCCTTCAGCGCCATGGCCTTTTTCGCCGCCCTGGCTCTGTTCATCTTCGCCTTCGCCGTCGGGCCCGACCCCCGGCTCCTGGAGCGGCTGGCCGGCGGGCTCCTGTGGGTCGGGATCGTCTTCACCGGCCTCCTCTCCCTCGGCCGCACCTTCCACAGCGAGGAGATGAGCGGCGGCCTCGAGGGGCTGGAGCTCTATCCCGGCGAGGTGCGGGCCATCTACGTGGGCAAGCTCCTGGGGAACTTCGTCCTCCTCCTGGTGGTGGAGGCGGTGCTCTTCCCGCTGGCGGCGGTGCTCTTCCACCTCGACCTGACCGTCCGACCCTTCGGGCTGGCGGCCGTCGCCCTCCTGGGGACGTTCGGCTTCTCGGTGATGGGGACCTTCTACGCCGCCCTCACCCTCCACCTCCGGGCGCGGGAGATCATGCTCCCGCTCCTCCTCCTCCCGCTCCTGGTCCCGGTGCTCCTGGGCGCCGTGAGCGCCACCACGGCGCTGGTGACGGGCCAGGGGGCCGAAGGCGTGGGGGCGTGGATCCGCCTCCTGGTCGCGTTCGACGTCATCTACTTCGTGGTGTGCACCTGGCTCTTTCCCGTCGTCCTGGAGCGGTGAGTCGCTGGCGTGGCGCCCTCGCGCTCCCCCAGATTGGCGTCCCCCGGGACGTCGACCGGTCCGGGGTGGGCGCCCGGGCCTCGGTCCGGAGGCTCCCCCGCGGTCGGCGGCGGGGACGAAGCTCGGAGGAAGAGGGAAGAGGGGGCGGAATGTGGACGAACGGACAGGCGTGAGCGGTTGGCGCCGGTGGCTGGGGCCGGCGGCCCTGGTCACGCTGGTGGCGGGCAACGTCGTGGGGCTCTTCATGATCCCGGCCGACGCCCTGCAGGGCGAGGTCCAGCGGCTCATGTACGTCCACGTCCCCACGGCGTGGGTGGGGATGCTCGCCTTCTTCGTCGTCTTCGTCATGAGCGTCCTGTACCTGGTCCAGCGCGACGACCGGTGGGACCTGGTGGCGGAGAGCTCGGCGGAGATCGGGGTCCTCTTCACCGCCCTGACCCTCGTGCTGGGCTCCCTGTGGGGCCGGCCCACCTGGGGGGTATGGTGGACCTGGGATCCCCGCCTCACCACGACGGCCATCCTCCTGGTGATCTACGTCGGCTACCTGGCGGTCCGGTCCTTCACCGGCGACCCGGACCGCCGCGCCCGGTGGTCGGCGGTGGTCGGGATCGTGGGCTTCGTGGACGTCCCCATCGTCTACCTGTCGGTCACCTGGTGGCGGAGCCTGCACCAGCCTCCCTCGACGCCCCGGTCCATGGCCCCGGAGTTCCTCTGGACCCTGGGGCTGAATCTTCTGGCGTTCACGATGGTATATGGGTACCTCATGATCCGGCGATACCGGCTGGCCCGGACCCGCCGGGAGCTGGAGCGCGAGACGGCGGAGGTGGAGCGCGCGTGACCTACCTGTGGGCGGGCTACCTGATCACCTGGCTGGCCCTGGCCGGATACGCCTGGCGGCTGGGGCGGCGTGTGTCGGACGCCGGGGAGCGGCTCCGGGGACTCCGCCGGGGGGAGCCCCCCGCCCCGGCTGTCGACTGACCCCTTCACCCCGACGCGAGCAGGAGCGCGATGACCTCGAGCAAGACCCGAAGGCGCATCTGGGCGGGCGTCGGCCTGGCGGCCGTGGCGGGGGCCCTCGCGCTGCTGATCGGCGGCGGGCTCCAGGAGAACGTCGTGTTCTTCCTGACCCCCTCGGAGCTGCAGGCCCGGGGCACGGAGATCCACGGGCAGGCCGTTCGGCTGGGCGGACAGGTCAAGCCGGGCAGCGTGGACTGGGACCCCGAGGCGACCGATCTGCGCTTCGTGCTCCGGGACGAGGGATCGGAAGTCGTCGTCCACAGCCGGAGCGCCCCGCCCGCCATGTTCCAGCCCGGCATCGGGGTGGTGGTGGAGGGAACGTACGGGTCCGACGGGGTCTTCACCTCGGACCGCGTCATGGTGAAGCATTCCAACGAGTACAGCCCGCCCGAGGAGGGTGAGACGCCCCACGAGGCCTACGAGACGCTGACGCCGAGGGGCGGCGGATCGTAGCCCCGCCATGGACCTGAACCTCCTCGGCACGACATCGGTGGCGGCCGCGCTCCTCGGCGCGGCCTTCGTCGCGGTGGCGGGGGTGTGGGCCGGCCTTCGTCGCCGGCCCGATCTCGAGACCTACGCCCGGTACGGCGTCTACTTCGTCTTCGTCGCCATGAGCGCCGCGGTGGTGGCGATGGAGGTGGCCCTCCTCACCCACGACTTCAGCGTCTCCTACGTGGCCCAGGTCGGGAGCCGGGAGACGCCCACCTACTACACCGCGATCTCCCTCTGGAGCAGCCTGGAGGGATCCATCCTCTTCTGGGGCTGGATCCTGGCCGCCTACGCCGCGCTGGTGGCCCGGGTGAACCGGAACACCTACCCCCGGTTCATGCCGTACGTCCACGCCACCATGATGGTGGTGGGGATCTTCTTCTTCGGGCTGCTGCTGGGGCCCGCCAACCCCTTCGGCGAGGTGTCGCCGGTCCCGGCCAACGGCCCCGGCCCCAACCCCCTGCTGCAGAACCATCCGCTGATGGGGCTCCATCCGCCGCTGCTCTACCTGGGCTACGTCGGGATGACCATCCCCTTCGCCTTCGCCGTCGCGGCCCTGGTCACCGGCAACCTGGGCGAGCGCTGGATCCGGGCCAGCCGACGGTGGATGCTGGCGCCCTGGGCGTTCCTGTCGCTGGGGATCGTGGCCGGGGCCTGGTGGTCGTACGAGGTGCTGGGCTGGGGCGGCTGGTGGGCCTGGGACCCGGTGGAAAACGCCTCCTTCCTGCCCTGGCTCACGGCCACCGCCTTCCTCCACTCCGTCATGGTCCAGGAGCGGCGGGGGATGCTGAAGACCTGGAACCTGACGCTGGTCATCGGGACCTTCTGCCTCACCCTCTTCGGGACGTTCCTCACCCGGTCCGGCGTCCTGGACTCGGTGCACGCCTTCACCGAAGGGGTCATCGGGCCCGTGTTCCTCGCCTTCATCGCCGTCATCGTCCTCGCCTCCATCGCCCTGGTGGGCTGGAGGAGCGATCGGCTCCATGCCCCGGGCGCGCTGGACGGGGCCGTGTCCCGGGAGAGCGCGTTCGTCCTGAACAACCTCCTGTTCGTGGCCCTCACGCTCACGGTGCTGCTGGGCACCGTCTTCCCGCTGGTGGTGGAAGCGGCCCGGGGGGACAGGGTCAGCGTCGGTGCCCCGTACTTCGACATGGTCTCGGCGCCCATCGGGCTGCTCCTCCTCTTCCTGATGGGCGTCGGCCCCGCCCTCCCCTGGGGACGGGCCACCCGGGAGGTGCTCCGGAAGCGCTTCGCGGTTCCCACCCTCGTGGGGCTGGCGGTGATCATCGGGAGCTTCGCGCTGGGCGTCCGGCAGGTCTATCCCCTGCTCACCTTCGGCCTGGCGGGCTTCGTGGCCACCACGATCGTCGACGAGTTCCGGAAGGGGATGGAGGCCCGGCGCCGGGTCTCCGGGGCCCGCGGGCCGAAGGCGCTCTGGGAGCTCCTGATGAAGAACCGGCGGCGGTACGGCGGCTACGTGGTGCACCTGGGCATCGTGGTCATCGTGGTCGCCATCTCGGTGTCGCGGACGTGGCGCTTCGAGCGCGAGGTCACCCTGAACCGGGGCGAGATCGCGCGGGTGGGCGACTACGAGGTGCGGCTGGAGGAGGTGTGGCGGGAGGAGCAGCCCCAGCGCTTCGTGGTGGGCAGCACGTTCACGGTCCTGCTGGACGGCGAGCCCTCGGGCCGCATGGAGCCACGGATGAACTTCTATCCCAACGCCGACCAGCCCATCGCCACCCCGGCGGTCCGCTCCGCGCCGGGCGAGGACCTCTATCTCACCCTGCTGGCCTTCGACCGTGAGGCCGGCAGCCACGCCACGCTGCGGGTCATCGTGAACCCGGGGGTCCCCTGGCTGTGGATCGGCGGCCTGATCGTCGGCCTGGGCGCCGTCCTGGCGATCTGGCCCCGGCCGGGGCGCAAGGGCCGGAGCGTGGCTCTCCCCCACCGGGCGCCCGCCGCCCGGACCGCCGAGGGCGGCCGATGAGCGAGGGGGGCTCGACGGCCGGGGGCGACCCGCAGGGCCGGGGCGGCCCGGAGCGGGAGCCCGAGGGGGGCTCGCGCTCCTGGTCGACCGGGGTGGCCGTGGCCACGGCGGTGGCGGTCGGCTTCCTGGCCCTCCTGGCCTTCGGCCTGACCCGCGACGCGCAGGAGCTGCCCTCGGCCCTGGTGGGCCAGGAGGCGCCCTCCTTCCGGGGCGAGACGCTGGACGGCGACACCCTCTCCTCCGAGGAGCTGGCGGGTCGGGTGGTGATCGTCAACTTCTGGGCCTCCTGGTGCGTGCCGTGCCGGGAGGAGCACGGCGTGCTCGTGCGGGCTTCGCGGACGTACCCCGACTCGGTGGCCGGGGTCGTGGGCGTCGTCTACCAGGACGGACGTTCGGCCGCCCGGAGCTTCATGCGGGAGCTGGGTGGGGAGTGGCCGAGCCTGATGGACCCCGGCAGCCGGATCGCCATGGACTTCGGCGTCTACGGCGTGCCCGAGACCTTCTTCCTGGCGCCCGACGGCACGGTGGCCAGGAAGCACATCGGTCCGGTGACCTGGGACCTGGTCCGGAGCACGGTGGACTCGCTGCGGGTCGGCGGGTGAGGCGCCGGGGGCTGGGCGGCCGGGCCGGCTCGGGCGCCTCCTGGCCTCCGGGAGCGTCGCGCGCGCCTTCACCGCGCATCGCGTCCGGCAGCCGGCGGCGGGCCGGCGCAGCCGGGGCGGTGGCCGCTCTTGCCGCCGCCCTGCTGCTGACCGCTCCCGCCGCCGGCGTGCAGGACGCCCCTGCCGACAGCTCGGAGCTGGACGCCCGGACGGCCCGGGTCGCCGACCAGCTCCGCTGCCCCGTCTGCCGGAGCCAGTCCGTGCTGGAGTCCTCCTCCACGCTGGCCCGGGAGATGAAGGCCGAGATCCGCCGTCGCCTGGCCGAGGGGCAGACGCCGGAGGAGGTGAAGGCCTACTTCGTGAGCCGGTACGGCGAGTGGGTCCTCCTTCGCCCGGAGCCCCGGGGGCTGAACCTCCTGGTCTACGTCCTCCCCCCGCTCCTCCTGGTGGGCGGCGGGCTCCTGGTGTGGGCCCTCCTCCGGCGGTGGAGCCCCCGGGCCGGGTCCGACGGCGGCTCCGCCGGGTCCGGGGCGGCCGGCCCGGCCCCGACCGACGCCGGGACCGTCCCCGGCGACGGCCTGTCGGAGGAAGAGGAGCGCCGGCTGGAGGAGGCGATGCGGGAACGCGCCTGAACGCACCCGAGCCCGGGAACTTCCCCGCACGGTCCCGGTATCAAGCGTCGATCATCCCCCCACCCACCCCCAGCGTCGGCGGCCATGTTCTTCGATTCCCGCTCCGGTCTCGACTCCTTCGACCAGTACCTGCAGGACGTCGAGCGTCATCCCCTCATCAAGGATCGCGAGGAGGAGGCGCGGATCGCCCGGCGGGCGCGGGCCGGTGACCGGGACGCCGCCGAGCGCCTTGTGACCGCGAACCTCCGCTTCGTCATCTCCTACGTGAAGAAGTACCAGGGCCGGGGCCTGAACCTGGCCGAGCTGGTGTGCATCGGGAACGAGGGGCTGCTGAAGGCGGTGAAGAAGTTCGACCCGGACCGCGGGGTGAAGTTCATCTCCTACGCCGTCTGGTGGATCCGCCAGACCGTGCTCCAGGCCCTGGCCGAGCAGACGAGGTCGGTGCGGATCCCGCTCAACCAGAACTCCAACCTGGTCAAGCTCTCCCGCACCGAGACGAGCCTGACCCAGCGGCTCGGGCGCCCGCCCACCGACCGGGAGGTGGCCGACGAGATGGACCGGTCGGTCGACGCCGTCAGGACCCTGCGGCGGGTGGCGTCGGCGGAGATGAGCCTGGACGCGCCGCTGGACCGCTCCGACCGTGACAGCCCCTCCTTCGGCGACCGCTTCGCCTCGGAGAGCGAGGACGAGATCGAGGAATCGGTCGAGGCCCGGGCCCGGCGCGAGTTCCTCGAGCGGATGTTCGGGCGCTACCTCACCGAGCGGGAGCGGAAGATCCTCGTCCTCTACTACGGCCTGGACGACGG
>CAZSKS010000097.1:0-3410 GCA_964607465.1 uncultured Gemmatimonadota bacterium
GCCGAGGCGCTCATGATCTGGCCCGCCTGGCAGTAGCCGCACTGGGGGACGTTCGCCTGCCGCCAGGCGCGCTGGACCGGGTGGTCCCCGTCCTCCGACAGGCCCTCGATGGTGGTGACCTCGGCGTCGCCCACCGAGGAGAGCCGCGTCTGGCAGGAGCGCACCGGCTCGCCGTCCAGGTGGACCGTGCAGGCGCCGCAGGCCGCGATGCCGCAGCCGAACTTCGTCCCCGTCAGCCCCAGCTCGTCGCGGAGCACCCAGAGGAGCGGCGTGTCCGGCGGCGCCGTCACCTCGTGCCGCTCGCCGTTCACCGTCAGCGTGAAGGACTGCTGCATGGCTCGCCCTCGTTCCGGGGGTGGGGGATTCGCGGGCGCCAGGTCGGGGCGCGGGCGTCCGCGCCGCCGACGCTCTCAATATAGGAAGGGTCGGCCGGGGGTGTAGGGTGACCGAGGCTGTCCACCTTCGGGCCACAGGTTCGTCCTTCCACCGGAGACGAATCCACCGCGGCGAACCGCCGACCGGAAGCGAACCGGAGCCATGCGATCACGCCGACACGTCGGCCTCACGACGGCCGCCTTGCTCATCGCCCTGCTCCCCGCCGCCCTCGCCGCCCAGGTCCGGCCGGAGGTCGGGCTCACGGCCGGCCACGCCGCGGGCCTCTCGGGGCCCGCCCTCGAAAACCTGGAGTCGGACGCGGGACTCGGGGTCGAGGCGGGGGTGGAGCTGGCCGGCACCTGGCGCCTCGCCGTCTTCCACGTGTCCAACACCCTGCCCTCCAGGGACTTCCTCGTCCCGGACGCCGACCTGGCGACCACGGCGCTCGAGGCCCGCGCGCATCTCGCCCCCGGCTGGCCGGTGCGGCCCTACGCCGGCTGGCAGGTGGGCGTGGTCCGCGTGGACTACGACACGTCGATCTTCGAGGCCGTGCTGTTCGTGGAAGGCACGGAGATCACCCCGGAGGACGAGGGCCTGCTCCACGGACCCACCGCCGGCGTCCGGGTGCCGGTCGGGCGTCACGTGGCGGTGGACGCCGGCGCCGCCTACCGCTTCCTGGGCCTGGACCCCGCCGTGATCGGACCCGGCGAGGATCCGCGAGGGTCCGGCGACGTGGCCCTCTCCCTCACGCTGGTGGGGCGGCTGTGAGGGGGGCGACGCGGGACCCCGAGAGGCCAGGGCCGACCCCGAGGCCACGACCGACCCCGCGGCCACGGGATCCGAGCCCGCCAGATCCGACACCTGCCCACGGAGGCGAGCCATGAGGACACGAGCCCGACGGCTTCTCAGCGCGGCGGGCCTGCTGGCGTTGCCGGCGGCCCTCGCCGTCGCGGCGGGCTGCGGCGGGGACGACGTCACCGGGCCCGGGGAGGTCACGTGGCTGGGGATCGTCGAGTTTCACGGCGACGGGCCCGAGGTGTCCGCGCCGGCGTCGGCTACCGTCGGCGAGGAGTTCACCGTGACGGTCCGCACCTTCGGGGGCGGCTGCTTCTCGAAGGGTCCGACCCGGGTGGACACCGTGGATGCGGTGATCCGGATCCGTCCCTTCGATCTCGCGCCCGACGATCCTGACGTGGTCTGCCCCGACGTCCTGAGAATCTTCGAGCACCGCGCCGACCTGACCTTCGGGGAGGCCGGCGAGCGGACCGTCCGCATCGTGGGGCGGCGGGTGGACGGAGAGGTGGACGAGGTGATCGAGCTGGACCGGACCGTGACGGTCGAGGCTGCCGCGGCACCGGCGGGAACGCGGCTGGCGGTCGGCCGTCAGCCGTAGCGCGGCTGGAAGATCGCGCGCGTCTCGTCCTGGAGCAGGACCCAGAAGGTGTAGATCGTGATCGCGGTGCCCACCGGCACGTTGAAGACGTCGAAGACGGCGACGATCAGGATCAGGATGCGAGCCCACTCCTTCCGCTGGAGCAGGCCCACCCCGCCGATGATGCTCGGCAGCGAGGTGACGGCCAGGAAGGCCCCCACCACGGTGGCGATGCCCGAGGTGATGAAGATCGCTTCCAGGCTGCCCGACAGCAGCCCCCCGCCGGCGATGGCCAGGAAGACGAAGAGGGCGGCGAGCAGGCCCAGCGCGCCGAACCCGATGTGGATGACGGCGACGGCGGTGACGTGCTTGTCCACGGTGTCCCCCCTGTGCGTGCGAACGGTTCGATCCTCCCGCTCCCCCTACGGACCCGGGGCCCGTCGCGATTCGATCAGCGGCCGAACAGGCTCCGCAGCACGAGGAGCACGTTGGCCGGCCGCTCGGCCAGCCGGCGCATGTACCACGGGAACCAGGCCTCGCCGTAGCTGACGAGCACCCGGGTGGCGTAGCCCCGCTCGGCCAGCCGCTCCAGGGCCCGGTTGCGGATGCCGTAGAGCATCTGGACCTCGTAGCGGTCCTGCGGCACCTCCATCTGGCGCGCGTCGCCCGTCACCCGCGAGATCATCCGCGGGTCGTGGGTCCCGAAGACCTGGCGGGTGCCCCGCCCGTGGGCGGCGACCAGCATCCGGCGCGCCAGCCGGGCGAAGGCCGCGTCGACCATGGACTTCTTCTGGAGCGCCTCGGAGCGGGGCTCGTCGTAGGCCCCCTTCACCAGGCGGAGGCTCGCGCCCGCCTCCAGCAGCCGCTCCACGTCGTCCGGCGTCCGGTGGAGGTAGGCCTGCACGCAGACGCCCACGTCCGGATGGTCCCGCCGCACCCGCTCGAACACGCGGAGGGTGACGTCCGTGTAGTCGGTGGACTCCATGTCGATCCACACGTAGGAGCCGATCCCGGCCGCCCGCGCCGCCAGCGTCGCCACTCGCGCCTCGGCCTCCTCCCGGCCCCGGTCCAGCCCCAGCTGGGTGAGCTTCACCGACAGCTCGGCGTCCAGGCCCCGGTCCTCGATTCGGTCCAGGACGTCCAGGTAGTGCTCCACCTCGGCGTCCGCCTCCGCCAGGGACGTGACGTTCTCGCCCAGGTGGGTGAACACCGAGGCCATGCCGCGCTCCTCCAGCTCCGCCGCCGCGTCCAGGGCGTCGGTGGCCGTCTCGCCGGGGATGAAGCGCCGGACGGCCCGGCGGACGGCCGCCCGGCGGGGCAGCCACTCCGACAGCCAGCGGCTGCGCGACGCCCGCAGGAAGAGGTTACGGAGCACGCGGGCGCCTCCTCCGGGACGGCGCGAGGGGCCTCCCCGGGGAGCGCCCGGGCGGGGGTCGGGTCGACGAGCGGGCGGGCCGCCGGGCCGTCACGGCAATGCCAGCTGGACGGCCAGCCCGGTGAGCACGGCCACGAGCAGGCTGGCCAGGGTGCCCACCAGGTAGTACTCGGCGAAGGGGCGGTCCCTGAGCTCCTCGAAGCGCGCGATGGACTTGGCGGCCAGCACGACGGCCAGCGCCGCCCACTGCCCCATGAGCACCAGGATCAGCCCCAGCAGCCGCTCCAG
>CAZSKS010000097.1:3510-6852 GCA_964607465.1 uncultured Gemmatimonadota bacterium
GGATCAGCCCCAGCAGCCGCTCCAGGATCCCGATGAGCCGGCCGCTCCCCTCCAGGCCGCTGTCGTCGAGAGCGGCCGTCCCCCCGCGTTCGTCCAGCCCCCCGGCGTCGGTCGGGCGCCCGGGCCCCGCCGTCCCCGCGGGCCCCGGCGCAAGATGGGCCAGCACGCCCCGGACCAGGCCGCTGCCGCCGTTGCCGACGAAGGCGAAGCCCGTGACCAGCACGCCGGCGGAGTAGAGGGTGGGGGCGAGGTTCCGGTCGACCAGGAGCCACGCGTCCGGGTCCAGGCCCCGCAGCAGGAGCCACGCCCCGATGACCGTGGCGACGTGGACCGCCTGGTCGGCAAGGAAGACCGTGATCGACGTTCGCGGCAGGCGCCGGCCTGCGGCGTCTCCGGCGTCGGCTGCGGCGTCCCCGGCGCTCGCCCCACCGTCCGGCCCGGCGTTCGCTCCGCCGTCCGGCGCCGCCTTCCGCCCGCGCCCCTGCCAGCGGGCCTTCACCCCGTCCACGACGCCGTGGGCCACGCCGAGCGCCGCCGCGGCGAGGACCACGGGCCAGGAGAGGAAGGGGAGGAGCGCCAGCAGATGGGCCGCCGCCACCGCGCCGGCGTGGCGGAGCAGGACGGCGGGGCGGCCCTTCTCCGCCACCATGGTCCGGGTCTGGAAGACGAAGTCGCCCAGCGCGTGGCCCGCCACCAGCAGGGCCAGCAGCGCCTGCACGGGCCCCGGCGGGACGTTCACGCCAGGTACTCCGGCAGGTCCGGCGCCGGGTTCAGCTCCCGCTCCGCGTTCGGCGCCGGGGCCGAATCGGGCGCCGGTTCGCCTCTCGCGCCGAAGCGGGCCAGGAGGGCCCGGGCCGCCGCCTCCGCCTCCACGAGCTCGCGGTAGCGGGCCGCCTTCAGGCTCTCGCTCACCACCGACGGGCTCACGTCGAACCGCTCGGCCACCTCCTTCTGGAGCCGCCCCCGCACCGCCCGGGCGTAGCGCGCCTGGGTGTCGGTCCAGCCGTCGCGGACGGCGCCCATGAGCCGGAAGAGGGCCGAGAGGCCGCGGTCGACGGCCGGATCCAGGCCCACCGCCCGGGCCCAGGCGCCGTCTTTCGTGGCCCGCTCCAGGGCCTCCCGGGCCCGGTGGAAGCAGGGGCCGTCCAGCAGCGAGACGTCGCCGTGGAGGTCGGTCTCGAGCTCCCCGGCGCCGAGCCCCCAGGCGATGCGGACGGGATGGAGCTCGTCGGCCAGGCGGACCAGGATGTCCACCGCGGCGTCGGGCCGGAGGAGGAGGCCCTGGATCTCGTCGCCCGCCGTGACGGCCAGCGGGGCGGCCAGGGGCGGACCGTCACGCGTCACCCGGCGAGCGCCGTCCGCGTCCGCCCCGCCCCGCAGCGGGTTCTCGCCCTCCCCCGGCGCCCCCAGCTCCCGGTTCAGCGCCGCCAGCAGCCCGCGCAGCCGCCGCTGGACGCCGGCCCGGTCCTCCAGCTCGCGGGAGCCCACCAGGTCGCCGATCAGCGCCAGGTAGGGGTGGACGGGCTCGCCGCCGCCCTGCCCCGTCCTGCTCCGGCTTCCCGTCATGGTCCCCTCCCGCGGCGGCGCGGCGGCCGTGGCGCCCGGGTCCGGCCGTCGCTTCGGCTCCTGCGGCGAACCCGAGGACAATTCGGTGTCAGAGGCGAATCCCGGCCGGGAAAACGTTTCAGCTGAAACGCCTCCCCCGGACCGGCCCCGACCCGTACTTCGGTTGTCGGGCCGAACTCCACCTCACTTCGGCAAAATAACCGAAGGTGTGGCCCGATGCCAGACCCGGGGCGCCGCGGACGGGTTCCGCGGAGACAGGGATCCGAACGATAGGCCGACAGATCAACGCCCCGTCAACGGGAACGCGTCTCCGCGGAGACGTCGCGTCAACACGCTGACAATGAGCGGGGGCACGAGGCCCTACGACGACCCCTCGTGCCGCTCGCGGTAGCGCCGCGCCTTGGCCCGGTTGCCGCAGTCCGCCATGTCGCACCAGCGCCGGCTCCGGTTCCGGCTGGCGTCGACGAAGAGCCAGCCGCAGTCGTGGGCGTCGCACAGCTTCAGCCGTTCGACCTCTTCGGCGGTCAACAGCTCGGCGGCGGAGCGGGCCACGCGCCACACCGGCCACGCCAGCTTCTCACGAGCCGACGCCTCGAAGGTCCACCCGTAGGATCGGCCATCCCCCGACAGCCGGAGGTGGGACGCGGCCGCCCGGAGGACCGCGTTCAGCTCGTCCAGGGCGCCGGCCGGAGGCCGCTCGCTCCGGGCGACGGCCGTCAGCGTCCCGTACAGGGCCTCGCGGAGCCGCCTGGCGTCCCTCAGCACCCGGGCGGCCTCCTCCGGCCGCTCCTCGGCGCGCCTCCCGAGGCCGGCCGCCGTGTCGCCGTCGACCACCCCCCGCTTCCCGGCCCATTCCAGCAGCCCGCCGTAGGAGGAGAGGTCGTCCCCCGACCGGTCCCGCGCCTCCCAGCCGGTCGTCTTCGTGAAAGCCACGCAGGCCCAGTCGGTCCGGGTCATCCTCTTCTTCACGCCTCCTTCCGGGGTCCTCGCGTCCGCCGCTCTCGGCAAACGCACCATATAACCATCAAATCCACCTTGACAAGTTACGGCAACCCGGCTACCCTGTAACCCTCAAAATAAGTTTCGCTAGTTAAGGGAGGCAAGCCGTGAACAGGACGCCGCTCACCACCATCGCCCCCGACATCTTCCGCAAACGCCTCCTCGTGGAGGGGTTCTTCACCCGGGAGATCGACGCCGAGGCCCTGAGGTCGTACTTCGAGCACCTGACGGGGGAGCTCGACCTCACGCCCTACGGCGAGCCGATCATCCACCGCACCAGCGGAGAGGGCAAAGAGATCAACGAGGGGTTCGACGGGTTCGTCCCGCTCGTCGACTCGGGCATCTACGTCGCCGCGTGGGTGAACCCTCGCTTCCTCTCCACGATCGTCTACACCTGCGGCCCGTTCGAGGAGGAGCGCGCCGTCGGCCTCATTTGCGATTTCTTCGGCCTCGGCGAGCACCAGGCGGCGATCTTCTGATCGTCGGGCATCCTGTCGCCCCCTCCCCGGAGGAGACGACCCGCGATCGCGCACACCCGGAGAGGAGCGACCCGAGCGGCCGCTGGAGGTCCTCCAGGTGGGCGGTCACGTCGCCGGCGTCCGGCCATGAGACGTGGCCCGCGGCGTGGGGGTCCCGACCCCGGGAGCGGAGACCTCGCGTCAACGGCCCGTCAACGGGAACGCGTCTCCGCGGAGACGCCTGGTCAACGCCCCGTCAACGGCCCGTCAACGCCTCATCAGGGACTCGTCAACGCGAAGCGGCTCACCGGTGCTGGTC
>CAZSKS010000098.1:0-6585 GCA_964607465.1 uncultured Gemmatimonadota bacterium
CACCCATGAGGATCGGCGTCATCGCGAGGCGCCTGTCCGGTCAGCCGTTCGGGATCGGCCGGTACATGCAGTACCTCCTCCAGAACTGGAACGAGCAGCTCGAGCACCAGGAAGAGGTGGTCCTCTACACGTGGGAGGAGCTGGATCTGCAGGAGGTGGACCTGTCCGCCGCGATCGAGGTGGAGGTCGTGCGCCCGAGGGTGCTCGGGACGGTCTGGGAGAACGTCGTCCTCCCCCCGAAGGTGCGGGACGTGGACGTCCTGTTCGGGCCCAGCTACACCGTCCCCCTCACCTACCGGGGGCCCACGGTGGTGGCCACCCACAGCGTGAACGAGCGGTACGACGGGGCCCACGAGTGGTGGTACCACCTCACCTACAGCCCCCTGTATCGAGCCAGCGCGAGGAAGGCGGACCGGGTCATCACCCCGCTGGAGTCCACGAAGCGCGACGTGGCCGAATACTACGGAATCCCGCCGGAGAAGATCTCCGTCGCCGAGGAGGGGGCCAGCCAGATCTTCCGCCCCGTTCGCGACGAGGACCGCCTGCGGGAGACGAGGCTGAGGTGGCTGGGGGAGGACCGTCCCTACGTGCTCTTCGTCGGGAAGATGTCCCGACGGCGGAACATCCCCGAGCTGGTCCGGGCGTTCGCCGCGGTGAAGAGGGAGCAGGATCTCCCGCACGCCCTCCTCCTGTTCGGACGGAACGTCCTGGATCACCCGCTCGAGGAGATGGCCCGCGAGCTCGGGATCGAGGGGAGCCTGATCCAGACCGACGGCCAGGTGTCCCGCCACGAGGAGGTCGTGGACGTCTACAACGCCGCCGACCTCTACGTCTATCCCTCCTCCTACGATGGCTTTTCGGTCACCCTGGTGGAGGCGATGGCCTGCGGGTTGCCGGTGGTCACGGTGGACCGCGCGGCCATGGGCGACATCGCCGGCGGCCACGCCCTGACCGTGGACGAGCCTACGGTCGATCAGCTCGCCGACGCGATGCGCCGTATCCTGACGGACGAGGAGCTGCGCGACGAGGTCGCGGCCAGATGCCTGGCCCGGGCGGAGAAGTTCACGTGGCGCCACTGTGCCCGACGCACGCTGGACGTGCTCCGCGACGTGGCCCGGGCCCACGAGAACGGGAGGGGGACGGGATGAGGACGATCCTGCTCGCCGGAGGCTTCGGGACGCGCCTCGGCGAGATGACGGAGCTCAAGCCGAAGCCGATGGTGGAGATCGGCACCCGGCCGATCCTCTGGCACATCATGAGCATCTACGCCGCGTACGGCTACGACGAGTTCGTGGTCGCCCTGGGCTACAAGGGGGACGTCATCAAGCGGTACTTCCTGAACCACTATTATCTGTCCCACGACTTCAGCATCCGGCTCGCGGACGGAACCATCGACGTACGGGACGGAAACGGCGAGGACTGGACGGTCCACCTGGTGGAGACGGGCCTCCACACGAAGACGGGCGGTCGGATCAAGCGCCTTCGCGATTGGATCGGGAACGACACGTTCATGATGACTTACGGCGACGGCGTGTCCAACGTCGACGTGGCGGGCCTGGTGGAGTTCCACCGCCGACACGGGAGGCTCGCCACCGTCACCGCCGTCCGACCTCCCTCCCGTTTCGGGGGGCTGGCGTTCGACGGCGACCGGGTCGAGGAATTCGTCGAGAAGCCGCAGATCGGGCAGGGGTGGATCAACGGGGGCTTCTTCGTCCTGGAGCCCGAGGTGCTGGAGTACATCGACGGGGACGACACGAGCTTCGAGCGCGAGCCCCTGGAGCGGCTGGCCGACGACGGCCAACTGATGGCCTACCGGCACGACGATTTCTGGCAGTGCATGGACACCATGCGGGACGTCCGGCTGCTCCGGGAGATGTGGACCGACGGCGAGGTACCGTGGCGGAGGAACGGGACGTGAGCGAAGGGTTCTGGCGGGGCCGTCGGGTGCTGGTGACCGGTGCCACCGGCATGGTCGGAGCGTGGCTCGTGAAGGAGCTGCTGGCCCGTGGGGCCTCGGTCGTGGGCCTGGTGCGGGACGCCGATCCCCAGTCGGAGCTCTACCGGAGCGGGGACGTGCGAGGCATCTCCGTGGTGAACGGCCGGCTGGAGGATTTCTCCACGGTGGAGCGCGCCGTGAACGAGCACGGCACCGACGTCGTCTTCCATCTCGGGGCCCAGACCATCGTGGGAGCCGCCCATCGCGCCCCGCTTCCCACCTTCGAGAGCAACATCCGCGGCACCTACCACCTCCTCGAGGCGTGCCGCCGGCACGCGGATCTCGTGAGCCGGGTGGTCGTCGCCTCCAGCGACAAGGCCTACGGCAGCCAGCCCGACCTCCCCTACACCGAGGAGTCGCCGCTCGACGGACGGCATCCCTACGAGGTCTCGAAGAGCTGCGCGGACCTGCTGGCCCGGACCTACCACGTGACCTACGGCCTTCCGGTGGCGATCGCCCGCTGCGGCAACATCTACGGCGGAGGGGACCTCAACTGGAGCCGCATCGTCCCCGGCACCGTCCGCTCGATCCTGGACGGCCGCGCCCCCGTCATCCGAAGCGACGGAACCTACGTGAGGGATTACATCTACGTGGAGGACGTCGTGGAGGCGTACCTGCGGCTCGCCGAGCGGCTCGGGGAACCCGGGGTGCGCGGGGAGGCGTTCAACTTCAGCACCGAGACCCCGCTCAGCGTCCTGGAGCTGGTGGAGAGGATCCGGGGGCTGATGGACGGCGGGGCCGAGCTGGAGCCGGAAGTCCTGGACGTGGCGGAGGGCGAGATCCAGGAGCAGTACCTGTCGGCGGCCAAGGCGCGGTCGCGCCTCGACTGGACCCCCGATCACGACCTGGAGGCCGGGCTGCGCGCGACCATCGACTGGTACCGCGACCTGCTGGCCGGACCCTCCGCCTCCGGAGACCGGCCCGCCCCCTCACGGCCCGCGCCGTGAGCCGGAACGGGACCGGCGCCATGGACGGGGTCCACGTCCTGGAGGGCGACGGTGGGATCGAGGGGGTCGAGGTCGTCCCCCTGCGGCGCATCCCGGACGAGCGGGGCACGGTCTTCCACATGCTGAAGTCCACGGATCCGCACTTCCGGGCGTTCGGGGAGGTCTATTTCTCCTCCGTGTATCCCGACGTGGTGAAGGCCTGGAAGAACCACGAGCGGGTCACGGTCAACTACGCCTGCGTCGTGGGCCGGGTGAAGCTGGTCCTGTACGACGGGCGGGAAGCGTCGCCGACCCGGGGCACCCTGATGGAGGTCTTCCTCGGCCCCGAGCTGCACGCCCTGGTGGTCATCCCGCCGGGCGTGTGGAACGGCTTCCAGGGCATGTCCCGACCCATGGCCGTCGTCGCCAACTGCGCCACGGAGCCCCACGATCCGGAGGAGTTCGAGCGGGTGCCGCCCGACGCCGACGTCGTCCCCTACGCGTGGTGACGTCCACCGATGGCCGGGCGGGAGCGTTCGGGGGGTGCCGCCCGTGAGCCGGCCCCTGCTGGTGACCGGGGCCGGTGGCTTCGTCGGCTCCGCGGTGTTCCGCGCCCTGGCCCGCCGGGTCGGCCGCGGTGGCGTCCCCCTCGCCGGCGGCGGGCGAGCGACCCGGGTGGTGGGGGTGCTCCGCCCGGGCGGGAGCCGTGCGCGGCTGGACGAGCTGGAGGCCCACGAGGGATGGGAGCTGGCGGAGGTGGACCTCACCGACCTCCTCGCCGCCCGGAGCCTGGTGGAGCGGCTGCGACCGCGCGCCATCCTCCACCTGGCGCTGGAGGGGGCGGTGCACGACCCTATGCCGGACGATCGCCTGGAGAGACTGGTGATCGCCCCCCTGGAGACGCTGGTGGACGCCCTGGCGGCGGTGGACGGCGACCGCTTCGTCCACACCGGCAGCGCCTGGGTCCTCCCGCCGGGCACGGACCTGGACGAGTCGGCTCCCCTGGAGCCCGTGACCCCCTACGCGACGGCCAAGGCCCGGGAGGACCGCCGGTTGCTCGAGCTGGGGCGGGAGACGGGCGTCCCCTGGATCAACCTCCGCCTGTTCAACGTGTTCGGCAGGTACGAGCCCGCGAGCCGGCTCCTGCCCTACCTGGTCGACCGGCTCTCGCGGTCGCGTCCGGCCGAGCTCTCCGACGGAGATCGTGTCCGGGACTTCAACGACGTCGACGACATGGCCCGGGCCTATCTCCTGGCCCTCCGCGCCGGGGAGGAGGCCTGTGGCCGGGTGTATCACGTCGGCTCGGGACGCGGCACCACGGTGCGGCAGTTCGCGGCCATGGTGGCCGACGTCACGGGCAACCGCGACCTGATCCGGTTCGGCGGGAGGACGACCGCCGACGAGCACATGGACCGCCTGGTGGCGGACCCCGGCCGGGCGCGACGGGAGCTGGGCTGGCGGGTCCCGGCGCCGCTCGAGGAGCGGGTCCGGGCCGCCGCCGAATGGTGGGCCTCACGACTACGGGAGACGGCTGATGAGCGAGCGGGATAGCGCGGGAACCGGGACGATGACCCGATGCCGGGGGTGCCGGGGCCGGCGCATGGACCTCTTCCTTCCGCTGGGGTCGCACCCCCTGGCCAACGGCTTCCTCGAGGAGGAGCAGCTCGAGGAGCCCGAGGCCACCTTTCCCCTCGACGGCCACGTGTGCCTGGACTGCGGCCTGATCCAGATCCCGGACCATGTCCCGGACGGCTTCTTCGAGCACTACGTCTACGTGCCCTCGGCGTCGGACACCATGCGGCGTCACTTCGAGGAGCTCGCGGACGTGGTGGTGGACGCCCTCCCGAACGGCGGGGACGGCCTCGTCGTGGACATCGGGTGCAACGACGGGCTCTTCCTGGACGCGGTCCGACGCCGCGGCGTGGCCACGCTGGGCGTCGATCCGGCCGAGAACATCATCGAGATGGCCCGCGAGAAGGGGCTCGAGGTCGTCGGCGAGTACTTCGACCCGGACGTGGCGGGCCGGATCGTGGACGAGCACGGATCCGCCGACGCGGTGGTCACGACGAACACCTACCATCACATTGGCGACCTGGAGACGTTCACCCGGGGCGTGGCCGACCTCCTGTCGGACGAGGGCGTCTTCGTGATCGAAGTGCCCCACGCGCTGGACCTCGTCCGCGAGCATCAGTTCGACGGCATCTACCACGAGCACGTCTCCCAGTTCACCCTCCGGTCCGTGGCCGATCACGTGGAGCGGTTCGGCCTCCGGGTGGTGGACGCGAAGAAGCTCCCGGTGCACGGCGGCTCGATGCGGGTGTTCGTGGCCCGGGAGGGCTCCCGCCGACGGCCGAGCCCGGAGGTGGACGCCTGGCTGGAGCGCGAGGCCGAGGCGGGCCTCTTCGAGGCGGCCACCTACGACCGGTTCCGCCGGGCCGTGGAGGAGAAGCGCCGGGAGCTCATGCGGCTCCTGTCGGAGCTGCGAGAGCGCGGACGACGGCTCGCCGGCTACGGCGCCTCGGCCCGCGGGAACACCCTGCTGAACTACTACGGCCTCGGGCCGGACTGGCTGGAGTACATCGCCGACCGGAACGAGCTGAAGCAGGGGCTCTACACGCCGGGCACCCACATACCGGTGGTGGAGACGGAGAGGCTCGTGGAGGACCGGCCCGACTACGTCCTCCTGCTGGCGTGGAACTTCGCCGACGAGATCGTCGAGCAGCAGGCGGCCTACCGGGAAGCGGGTGGACGGTTCATCGTCCCGATTCCCGACGTCCGGATCCTGGAGGAGGAGGCCCGGCTTTATGAGTAGCGAGGTC
This sequence comes from uncultured Gemmatimonadota bacterium, assembly GCA_964607465.1. Classification (GTDB taxonomy): domain Bacteria; phylum Gemmatimonadota; class Gemmatimonadetes; order Palauibacterales; family Palauibacteraceae; genus CAYVFM01. The sequence goes on from CAZSKS010000098.1 coordinate 5,742, forward strand.
GACGTCGCGACGGCGAGCCGCGAGGAGATCCTCTCCCGGGTGGAGGAGTTCTACCGGGAGGAGCACGCCCCGGGGGAGTTCGTGCCCGGCGAGAGCCCGGTCCCGGTCTCCGGGCGGGTCTACGACGCCGACGACATGCGGCATCTCGTGGACGCCTCGCTGGACTTCTGGCTGACCTCCGGCCGCTACGCCCGGACGTTCGAGAAGGAGCTGGCCGGGTACCTGGGGTCGCGAAGCGTCTCCCTCTGCAACTCCGGCTCGTCGGCCAACCTCCTGGCCCTCTCGGCCCTCACGTCCCCGAAGCTCGGCGACCGGAGGCTTCGTCGCGGCGACGAGGTGCTGACCGTGGCGGCCGGCTTCCCCACCACGGTCAATCCCATCCTCCTGAACGGTCTCGTACCCGTCTTCGTGGACGTGGACCTGGCCACCTGCAACGCCGACGTCGACCAGCTGCGGGAAGCCGTGGGCCCCCGGACCCGGGCCGTGATGCTCGCTCACACGCTGGGAAACCCGTTCGACCTGGAGGCCGTGCTGGACCTGGCCGAGGAGCACGACCTCTGGGTCATCGAGGACAACTGTGACGCCCTGGGATCGCGGTACGACGGCCAGCTGACCGGCACGTTCGGGGACCTCGGCACCGTCAGCTTCTACCCTGCCCACCACATCACCATGGGCGAGGGCGGGTGCGTGATCACCGACCGCCCGCAGCTCAGGGTCCTGGTCGAGTCCTTCCGCGACTGGGGGCGGGACTGCTGGTGCGCGCCCGGCGACGCCAACACCTGCGGCAAGCGCTTCGACTGGCAGCTCGGGGAGCTGCCCCACGGCTACGACCACAAGTACATCT
>CAZSKS010000099.1:0-4746 GCA_964607465.1 uncultured Gemmatimonadota bacterium
ATCTGGCCGGCGGCTTCCGGCTGGCGCGCCATGGCCTCGGTCATGTCGCCGCCGATCCGGCCGATGCCGAGGCCGGCGCCGATGACCACGAGGCCCGCGCCGACGACCGTGAGGCCGAAGCCGAGGCTGATGCCCACCTGGGCGGCGCCTTCCTGCAGCAGGGTCAGTATGTCGAGCATCGAATCGTCTCCTTTGTCTTGGTCGCTCTAGATTTCCGCCCCTCTCGGGCCGGCCACGTCCGTGGCGGCCGGGGCGGCGCGCTCCGATCGACCGGGCCGGGGCCCGGCCGGCTCCTACGTGGTTCTCAGTGCTCCCGGATCAGCCCGATGAACACCGCCGTCAGGATGGCGAAGATGTAGGCCTGCAAGAACGCCACGAAGATCTCCAGAAACATCACGAACAGGCCCAGCGCCAGAGACCCGAGAATGGTCGCTCCCCCGGCCCACGGCCCGGCCGCCCCGTAGGTGAGGATCAGCCCCAGCAGGGCCAGGATCACGAAGTGGCCCGCCGTCATGTTCGCGAAGAGCCGCATGGCCAGCGCGAAGGGCTTCGTCAGCTTCCCCACCACCTCCACCACGAAGAAGATGGGGAGCAGGATGGCCTGCCCCACCGGATGGATGCCCTTCGGGACGAAGAAGATCGTGCCCAGGTAGCCCTTCGGGCCCAGGGCCTGGTAGCCCGCCGCCTCGATCACCACGAACGAGACGAAGGCCAGGGCCCCGGTGACCATGATGTTGCCGGTGGCCGTGGCGCCGAAGGGCACCATCCCCAGCAGGTTCGCGTACAGGATGAAGAAGAAGAGGGAAATGACGAAGGGCACGTACCGCTCGCCCCCGTGGCCCACGTTCTTCAGGGCCACCTCGTCGCGGAGGTAGAGATAGAACGCCTCCATGGCGTTCAGCAGCCCGCCGGGCGCCTCCTCCCCCTGATTCAGCTTCTGCGCCTCCCGGGCAGCCAACCACATCGTGAGGATCGTGAGCAGGCCCGCCAGGAAGAGGAAGACGACGTGCTTCGAGATCGAGAGGTCGAACGTGAGGCCCGCCACCTGGACCGGCGGGAACTCCGGCAGGTGGAAGGTGACGAAGCCGAGGTCCAGGGTCTGCGCGTCGGTGACGTGATGCAGCATCACGTCCGGGCCCCACTCGGCGTGCTCCCCGCCGTGGGCCGCCTGCTCCTGGACGGCGTGGCCGGCCTCCTGGCCCGCCTGCTCGGCGCCGTGGCCCGCCTCCCCGGCCGCGTGTCCGGCCTCCTGGCCGGCCGCCTGCCGGGACGTCAGGGCCTCGCCTGTGCCTGTCGTTCCGATCATTCCCGTCTTCGATCTGTCGTTCTCGCGGGTGTCCGGCCCGGAGCCTTCCAGAGCCAGAGCACTTCGAGCATCAGGCCCGCCACCACGCCGACGCCGTACGCCACCACGACCGTCGCCATCGGCCAGCCGGCCGGCCCGGCGGCCACCACCAGCACCGCCAGGCCGGCGATCCGGGCGGCGATGCCGCCGACCCAGACGCCGAGGGCCCGCCGTCCGCTGGCCAGCCGTCCGGCCAGGGTCCAGTACGCCCCGGCCTGCACGGCCCACGCGGCCCCGAGGCCCACCGCGGCGGCGCCGGCTTCAGCCGGGTCCAGCACGGCCCGTGCGGCGGCCGCCCCGGCCAGCGCCAGGACGGCGGTCACGACCAGGTAGCCGGGGCGACCCCAGGGGGTCAGCGCCCCTCCTCCCTCTCGGCCGTCCCGGCCTCGCCGTCCGCCTCGCCGGCTCCGGCGTCTCCGTCGCCTCCGGTCAGCGCCCGGTACATGCTGTAGAAGCCGGTCCCGAAGCCCAGGGCGGCCCCCACCAGCACCAGGAGCGGACCGGTGCCCAGGCGCTCGTCCGCCTGCAGGCCGAGCCACGCGAAGAGGGCCGTCGCGGCGGCCAGCGTCAGGCCGTGTCCCGCGTGCTGGCCCAGCTCTCCGGCCAGCGATGAGGAGTCGGCGGGTCCGCCGGACTCCTCGTCGCGGGGGGAGCGTGGGGGTGACGTCACGGTCGTACGCTCCTCGCCGGGGAAAGCCGCCCGGATGGTAGCCGCTTGTGAAAAATTACGCAAGCCCCGATTCGCTTGACGGACGATGGCGGGGAAATCTAGGTTTTCGGCCTCATGAAGCCGGTTCCGCGGGTGCGACAGGGACCCGCAAGGAGTGGACCGCCGGACCGCGTCCCGACCGGGTCCGGGCCCCTCCTCGTCGACGGCACGTTTGACGCGTCCCGTGGCCGACGATGATCGGCTCCGTCCTCCTCTTCCTCGTACTCCTCGTCCTCTCCGGGTTCTTCTCCGGCTCGGAGATCGCCATGTTCTCCGTCTCGCAGGCCCGGGCCCGTGCCCTGGCCGACGAGGGGCGGGCCGGCGCCGGGGCCCTGGTGGCGCTGAAGGCGAACCCCGACCGGCTCCTGGTCACGATCCTGGTCGGCAACAATGTGGCCAACATCGCGGCGGCCTCGCTGGCCACCTGGCTGGCGACCCGGGCCATGGGGTCGGCGGGCGTGGGCGTGGCCACCGGGATCGTGACGGTGCTGGTCCTGTTCTTCGGTGAGATCACCCCCAAGAGCTACGCCGCCGCCAACGCCGTCCGGCTCTCGCTGATCGCGGCGCCCGTCCTCCAGTTCCTGTCGCGCGTCCTCTTCTTCGTGGTGGAGCCGCTGGCGTCGCTGACCCGGCGGATGGTGCCCCGCAGGGGTCCCCGGGGCGGGTCGGGGATCACCGAGGCGGAGATCCGGCGGATGACGCAGATGGGCCACGTGGCCGGCGCCATCGAGGAGCATGAGCGGGAGATCATCGAGCGTACGTTCCTCCTGGACACGACCCGGGCCTGGGAGGTGATGGTCCCCCGGGTCGACGTCTTCGCGTGGGAGGCGAAGACGAGCCTGCTGGGGATCATGGACGAGCTGGGGCGCGTCCCCTTCAGCCGCATCCCGGTGTACCGGGACTCCCTGGACGACGTCGTCGGCATCCTCTACCTGCGCGACGCGTACCAGGCCCTCATCGCCGGCCGGGACGACCTCACCCTGGAGGAGCTGGCCCGGGAGCCCTTCTTCGTGCCCGAGACGCTGACCCTGGTGGAGCTGCTGGGGGAGTTCCAGGCGCGGCGGATCCACCTGGGGATCGTGGTGGACGAGTACGGCGGCACCGACGGCCTCATCACCCTGGAGGACATCCTCGAGGAGCTGGTGGGCGACATCGTGGACGAGGTGGACATCCCCGAGCAGACGATGGTCCGGGTCGACCGCAACCAGGTGCTGGTGGACGGCTCCACCGACCTCAGGGAGATCAACCAATTCTTCCACACGGCGCTGCCCGCCGTCGAGCACCGGTCCCTGAACGGCTACCTCCTGGAGGAGCTGGGGGAGGTGCCCGAGTCCGGCGAGACGGTGGAGCGGGGCGGCCTGGTGATCGAGGTGATGGGCGCCACCGACACGCAGGTCACCCGGGCCCGGGTGACGGCCCGGGACCGACCGGGCCACGCCGAGGCCGTCCGGGAGGCCGAGCGGGTCGCCCGCGAGACGAGGTACGAGGAGCCGGAGGGCGGAGCTTCCAGGTGAGCCCGCCCGGCGTCATTGTCGTCGGCGGCGGGATCGCCGGCGCGGCCACCGCCCTGGCCCTGCGGGAGGAGGGCGCCGACGTGGTGCTGGTGGAGCGGGAACGGCCCGGGGCCCGCGCCACCGGCGCCTCGGCCGGGATGCTGGCCCCTCAGTACGAGCGGGAGTGGGCCGAGCACCCCCTCTTCCCCCTCGCCCTCCGGAGCCGCGAGGCGTGGCCCGGCTTCGCCCGCCGGATCGAGGGGCTCGCCGACGCGGAGGTGGGCTACCGGGCCGACGGCATGCTGGTGCCCTGCTGGGAGCCCCACGAGCGGCGGCGGGCCGCCGAAGCCGCCGCCCGCCACCGGGAGGCCGGCCTCCGGGCCGAGATCCTGGACCCCCCCGAGGCCCGGCGGCTGCAGCCCGGGGCCGCTCCCGACGCGGAGGCCTTCCTGTGGCTGCCCGACGAGGCGCAGGTCGACAGCCAGCGCCTGGCCCGGGCCCTGCCGGCCGCCCTCGCGGCGGCCGGCGTCGCGGTCGTCGCCGCCCGGGTCCGGGGCCTGACCTCCCGCCGGGGCGCGGTGGCCGGCGTCGACCTGGACGACGGGGGGGGGCTGGAGGGCGAGCGGGCCGTGCTGGCCGCCGGCGCCTGGTCCGGCGGGCTGGAAGGCCTGCCCCGCCCGCTGCCCGTCCGGCCCGTCCGGGGACAGATGCTCCGCTACCCGGCGGGCGCCGCCGACCTCCGGCGGCTGCTGGCCAACCCCGGTGGCCGCTACCTGGTGCCCCGGGACGACGGCAGCGTCCTGGCGGGCAGCACGATGGAGGCGGCCGGCTTCGACACGTCCACCACCGCCGCCGGGGTCCGGGCCGTCCGGCGGGCCGCCGAGCGCCTGCTCCCCGCGCTCTCGGGGGTCGAGCCGACGGAGCGTTGGGCCGGCCTGCGGCCCGGCACCCCCGACGAGCTCCCGATCCTCGGGCCGGACCCGGAGCTCGAGGGGCTGGTCCACGCCACGGGCTTCGGGCGGAACGGCATCCTGCTGGGTCCCCTCGCCGGGCGGGCGGCCGCCGCCTTCGCCCTGGACCGGCCGCCCGAGGGCGACTGGACGGCGTTCCGCCCTGACCGCTTCGACGCGGAGCAGGCCGCCGGACCCCGCTGAAGAGTGGGCGGCCGACGACCGGCCGCCGGGACCGCGGCGTGGAGG
>CAZSKS010000099.1:4846-6535 GCA_964607465.1 uncultured Gemmatimonadota bacterium
CCCAGGTACCAGGCGACAAGCTGGTCGCCCACCAGGAACGTCGCCGCGCCCCCCACCGCCAGGAACACCCCGAAGGGCACCAGCTTCCCGGTCTTCAGGCTGATGGGACCGAAGATCACCGAGCCGGCGGCCGCCCCCAGGAAGATGGTGAGGAGCGCGCCCACGGGTCCGACGAAGGCCCCCACCATGGCCATCATCTTCATGTCGCCGCCGCCCATCGCCGGCTTCTTGAAAGCCAGCTCCCCCAGCCAGCCCACGGCGTACAGGACCAGGAAGCCCGCCCCGGCCCCCAGGACCGCGTCCAGCGGGGTGACCCCGGCGGGGAGCAGCGACAGGGCCAGGCCCGCCGCCAGCCCGCCCAGGCTCAGCGGGTCGGGGATGAGGTAGTGGCGGGCGTCGACGACGCCGATGCCCAGCAGGAGGCTGAGGAAGACGGCGCCCGTGAGCGCCTCCCAGGTGGGCCCGTACAGGGCCGCCATCCCGCCCCACACCAGGGCCCCCGCCAGCTCCACCAGGGGATAGGCGACGGCGATGGGCTCGCCGCAGTGGCGGCACCGTCCCCGGAGCCACAGCCAGCTCAGCACCGGGACGTTGTCGTACCAGGCGATCTCCGCGCTGCAGGCCGGGCAGCGGGACCGGGGGCGGACGACGCTCTCCCCCGCCGGCAGGCGGGCGATGCACACGTTCAGGAAGGACCCGACCGCCGCCCCCAGGACGGCGGCGTACGCCACGAAGAGCGCGCTCACGTCCGGCGCGCCGAGAAGATGCGGTCCATGAGGATCGCCGCCGCCACGGCGACGTTGAGCGACTCGGCCCCGCCCCGGAGGCGGACGGCGACCCGTCGGTCGGCGGCCTCCATGATCTCCTCCCGGACGCCGGCGCCCTCGTTGCCCAGCACCAGGGCGACGCCCGACGGCACCTCGTCCCCCCGCCCCACCGGCTCCCCGCTGGCGTCGGAGGCCCACAGCCGGAGACCGGACGCCCGGAGGCGCTCACCGACCTCCGGCCACGTCCCGTGGAGGACCGGCAGGCGGAAGAGGGAGCCGGCGGAGGCCCGGACGACCTTCGGGTTCCAGACGTCCACGGTCCCCTTCAGCGACACCACGCCGGCCACGCCCAGCGCCTCGGCCGTCCGGAGGATCGTGCCGGCGTTGCCCGGATCCTGCACCGCGTCCAGCACCAGAACGTCGCCGGGGTCGATGTCGTCCCAGCTCCACCCGGGGATCTCGGCCACCGCCAGGATCCCCTGGGGGGTGACCGTGTCGGCGAACTCCGCCAGCTCCCCGGCGTCCACCTCCTCGCGGTCGATCCCCCGCTCCGCGGCCCGCTCCAGGACGCGGCGGACCTCCGGCTGGCCGGATCCGTCGGCGGTATGGAGCACCTGTCGGATCCACAGGGACGACGACAGGAGGTCCTCCAGCAGGCGGTGTCCCTCGGCCACGAAGAGGCCGTGCTCGGCGCGGCCCTTGCGGCGTTTCAGGGACCGCCAGCGCCTGGCTTCGGCTCGGCTGGGCACGAGGGCTCGGCTCCTGGATCGGGACGGGTTCGGGACGGCCGGGCACGGGCCGGGGCCCGGCACCGGCCTCGAGGGTACGTCGATTCGAGAGCGGCTCGGATCCGAGGGCGCCACGAAGGGACGCCACGCGAACATGAACGGCCCACTCGCCGCGACGCCAACATTCCGCATGG
>CAZSKS010000100.1:0-6391 GCA_964607465.1 uncultured Gemmatimonadota bacterium
CCGGTCCGGGCCAGCAGGAAACCCGCCGCCGCGGCGGCGAAAACCGAGGCGTCGAGGGCGCTCTTGATGCCCGTTCCGGCGGTCATACCGATGCCAAAGCTCAGAAGCAGGACGCCCGCGGCGGCGCCCACGACCCGGGACCGCCACCCCACCAGGAGCGCCACGGCCAGGGCGACCTCGGCGATCGTCACGGCTACCCCCACGGCCGGGATCCAAGCGTCGGGAAACCAGGGGTTCAGGGTCCCGGTATAGGCCAGAAAACGCTCGAAGCTGCCCCAGGCTACTCTGTCGTCCCCCGGCGCCCCCCACAGCTCCAGGCGATCGGCCACCGCGGAGAGAAAGCCGACGGCCAGCGCCAGCCGGGCGAAGAGGGGTGCCACAGCCTTCAGCTGGACCGACACCTGGTCCCACCTGCTGGCGCCCGTCGGCGTCGTGGGTTCCGCTGCCGGACCGCCGGCCCCCGTCGACCCCGCTCCCGAATCGGTCGTCACCCTCCGCCCTCCGGTACGTGCCTCACGCCTGGCAGCGTCGTCTCCTCCCCCAGCACGTAGAAGTCCAGGAACGCTTCCATGTCCAGCAGAAGCCGGCGGCGGTTCTCCCGACCGTAAACATAGTACGTTTCGCCGGTGTAGGCCTTGTAGCGGAGCGGCTTGTAGTGTTCCTGCAGCGCTGCGGCGAACATCCGGGATTGGGGGGAGCCGGGGTATCGGCCTTCGCCGTGGACGATGAAGATCGGGGTCTCCGCCTCGGAGGCCGCCCGGATGGACGAGATGTGCCGATACACGTCCCGGTTCTCCGGGTAAGGCCCCAGCTCGTATTCCAGCAGCTTCTGGTGGCGGAGCTCGTTGTCGCCCTCCATGAAGGCCACCCAGTCGGCGTAGCCGGACTGGGAGACGGCGGCCTGGAACTCGCCCGGGGCGAACGCTACGGCCGCCATCGTCATGATCCCGCCGTAGCTGGTGCCCGTGATCCCCACCGCGTCTTCATCCACATACGGGAGGTCCCGGACGAAGTCGGCGCCCCGGACCACGTCCTCGAGGTCGCAGTGGTTCCAGCAGCCGTTGTTGGCATGCTCGAATTCCTTCCCGTAGCCCGAACTGCCCCGGATGTTGGGCATGAGTACAACGTAGCCCCGCTGCACGAAGTACTGCACGTGTTGCTGGAGGGCGTCCTTCCACTGGGCCGTGGGGCCGCCGTGGATCCACAGGAGAGCCGGGTGCCCGTCCCCGGTCCTCGCGCCGGGTGGACGGTAGAGGTAGCCGTGGATGGTGAGCCCGTCCGTGCTCTGGTAGCTGACCTTTTCCGGGGGGACGAGCCGGTCGTCGAATCCTCCCTCGGGAAGCGACCGGGTCAGCCGGCGTGACTCGCCGTCCGCCACCCGGACCACATGGAGGTCCCGCGGCGAGGTGGGGGTCTCCAGGGTGTAGCTGACGTGGGTTCCGTCCGGTGACCACTCGGGGCTCTCCACCAGGCCCATCCCGGGGGGCGAGGCCAGCGTACGGGCGTCCCCGCCGTCGGCCGCCGCCACCCGCAGGACCTGCGTCCCGTTCCGGTTGGAGACGAACGCGATCCGGGAACCGTCGGGGGACCAGCGCGCGTGGCTCTGATCCGCCTCCTCGGGGGCGATCCGCCGCGCGTCGCCGCCCGACCGGGGGACGACCCAGTAGTTGATCCAGCCGCTCCGGTGGGACGGGAAGAGCACCCGCTCCCCGTCCGGAGACACCCTGGGAGGGCCGAAGTCGCCTCCGCCCGCGTAGTCGAAGAAGCCAGTGTCCCGGGCCACGTTCCTGGCCTCGCCTCCGGAGGCCGGGATCTCGAGGATCGTGTGCTCGCTCCAGGTGCTGTCGAGCCGGACGTACAGCAGGCTCTCGCCGTCGGGGCTCCAGAAGGGCTGCACCTCGTAGCGCCGGTCGTCGGTCAACCGCGCGGCCCGTCCGTCCGAAACCGAGACCCGCCATACGTCCATGTTCCCGTGACGGTCGGTGGCGAGGGCCACGGACGCGCCGTCCGGCGACCAGCGATACGAGTCGATCAGCCGGCCGCCGAGCCGGGTGAGCTGCCGGGATTCCCCGGTCTCCGTGGACCATATCCAGACCTCGGGGGCGCCGGAGCGGTCCGAGATGAAGGAGACCCACTCGCCGTCAGGGCTCCAGCGCGGCGTCTGGGAGGCCAGGAAATGTCCGGCCTCGCCGAGCCCCACGGGCAACCTGCGAGGAACTCCCCCGCCGGCCGGGACGGTCATGAGCCCTCCGAAGCCCGAGGAGAAGAGGATTCGGGAGCCGTCGGGCGACCAGCGGGGGGTCTCCCCGCCCACCACGGGCGAGACCTCGAGCAGCAGGTCCACGGGCAGGGCGTCCCCTCCGGTCGCGGAGACCTGGGCCGCCGCCGGTCCGACGACCACGGCTGCCGACAGGACGGCGACGGCGATCGAGGCCAGAGACGCGTATCTCATCTCCATCCCTCTTCGGTTGATTCGGGAATCGATCCAGAGCTCGTCGCTACCGGACACGGGTCTTCGGCCGGCCGGCGTCTCACGGCTGACGGCCTCGTCGGGCCTGCTCCACCGGACCCCGGTCCCAGTCCTGGACGCTGGAGATGTTGGGCAGTCCGTAATCCCTGCCGTTCCAACCGTCGAACCCCTCGAGGCGGAAGACCCAGAATCCGGTCGTGAAATCGTTCACCACGACGAGGCCGTCGGCGTTTCGCACGTCCAGCCCGAAGGCGCCGTTGGCCACCTCGGTGAAGAAGGACGTGCCCCCTCCGAACACCAGGTCCTCGCCGCCGTCGTAGGTCCGGTAGTGTCCCACCGCATAGGGATGCTCCGGGTCCCGAATGTTGAAGATCTGGAAGCCCTCCATGTAGTGGGCCACGAAGACATACGGCCAGCGCATCTCCTGGTTGTGTGCATGGGTGCGCCAGTTGGCGGTCCACGCGGAGACCGGGCGACGAATCATGTCCACCTCCCCCGAGAGACCCGGCTCCAGGTCGTAGATCCGCATCGGATTGTACCGCAGATGGGAGTCCACCACCGCCCAGCGCCCATCGGGCGATGCCTGGATGGTGTGGTCCCGCGTCACCCCGTGGGCGCAGGCGATGGGGGTCAGAAGCTCCGGGTTCGCGGGGTCGGACACGTCGATCACGTACGCTCCCACCGGCTGCGACGCGCCGTAGAAGCGGTCCTGTCCCGACGCCGGGTGGTAGGCGACGTAGAAGTCGTGCCAGACCTCCGACAGCCCGCCCGATGGACAGGGGTTGTCGGGCACCTCAACCCGGGCCACGAGCCCCTGATCCTCGTTCCCGGCCAGGAACCGGTCCATGTCGTACACGTTGGCGTGGGGGGCGGTGGCCGTGGTGAAGAGCAGTACGCGGCCGTCGGAGTGCTTATAGGCGTAGAGGTTGTGGAAGCCACCGGGCGTCTCAGGGGCCCGGATCCGCCCGACCTCCTCCATCTTCTCTGGCAGGTCGGTGACGTCGAACACCACCGCGCCCAGGTCGGCGTCGGGCGTGCCCTGGCTGAACTGGACCCCCTGCACGTAGTAGTAGCGGCCGTCGAGCTTGAAGTACTTGCCATCGGTGCCCCCGCTGCCCTCGTGCAGCCCCGGATTCTCGATCCGCCACCGGTGGATGACCCTCGCCTCGGATGGATCGCTCAGGTCGATGACGTCGACCCCTCCGATGGTCCAACGGGAGGCATAAGCGTAGGGCCGGGAGGGCTCCTGCTCGATCTCCACGTCTCCGACGGTGAAGGGCTCGCCCAGCTCGATGTGCTTCACGAACTCGACATTGTCACTCCCCCGCTGGCCCTCGGGCCAGGGCTCCTGGGCGCCCAGCAGCGTAGGGGACGCCAGTGCCGCAATCGTCGTCGCCACCAGGGCCCACGCTCCCGCCTGTCCCGCCCGGAATGGGTCGATCATCATCTTCCTCCTCATCGGATAGTTGTCTCTCCCTCCACGTGGAAGGTCGTCATCATGCCGGCCTCTAGGTGCTCCGAGATGTGACAGTGGAGCATCCACTCGCCGGGGTTCGAGAACTCGACGAGGAGATCGACGGTGCTCCCCACGGGCACGATGGCCGTGTCCTTCCACGCGAAGTTGTCGTTGGGCTCGCCATCCCGAGCCAGCACCAGAAAGCGCTGGCCGTGCAAGTGGATGGGATGCTGCATCGGGTGGAAGGAGCGGGGGTTGTTGTGCAGCCGGAGCTTCACCCGCTCACCGGTCCGGAACGTCCAGTCGATCTCGTCGTTCTCCCGGCCGGTGGCGGGGTCCCGCAGGATCCAGCGGACCTCGCGGGTCGTCGAGAGCCAGTTCATCATCGGCATGGCGTCGTTCATCTCCACCGGCGGGGCGTAGGCCGTGTCCAGGGCCATGATCCGCATCAGGCCCGGGGGCAGCCCTTCCACCTCGACGGAGAGGTCGAGGCGGCGATCCGGGGGACGGTCCAGGTGCCTCCGGAGCGAGTCCACCTCTCCCAGCACGGTCGGATGCTCCCGGAGCGTGTCAAATGAAGCACCGTGGTCCGGCTCGACCGGTTCGTCCCGAACGGTCACCAGACCCAGGGTGTCGACCCGGGCCTCGAACTCGCCCAGGAAGTGGTTGACCGCCTGGATGCGGTTCGTGATAGCCGCCGTGCCCGGCTCGTCGAAGCGGACGTCCACGACGTAGCGCTGCGCGGGACCCATCATTACGCTTTCGGTCCACTGCTCCCGCTCGAAGCGACTGACGTCCGCCGCCAGGACCTTCGACTTCTCGTCACCGAAGACGAGGTTGAACGTCCGCGTGTTGGAAGCGTTGGTGAGATGGAACCGGACCACCTCGCCCCTGCGGACCTCGAGTCGGTAGTCGGGTCGTCCGTTGACCAACAGAACGTTTCCGAACCGGCCCATGAGGGCGTGGTTCGCCCCCTCCCGGCCGAAGGGGAGGAGACCTGCATCGTCCACCAGCAGGTCGTCCAGCATGAGAATCTCGTCCCGGTTCGTCGGACCGTAGTGGTCCGGGTCTTCCGCTTCGACCAGCAGGTTGCCGGCGAGCCCCAGGTCCTGCTGGATGTCCTCGCGGAGGTGAGGGTGGTACCAGTAGACGCCCGGGTCCGGGAAGCGCACTCGATAGACGAAGCGCGCGTCGGGCTCCACTGGCTCCTGGGTCACCTCCGGTACGCCATCGAAGCGGTTCTCGATCCGGATGCCGTGCCAGTGTACGGTGGTCGGATCGGGGAGGTAATTGGAGAAGACGACGATGATTTGGGAGCCCTGGCCCACCCGGATCAGCGGTCCGGGGACCTGCCGGTTGAATCCGAACAGGACGAGCTCCCTGCCCCGGATGGTCCGGCGGACGGGGGTGGCCAGCAGGCGCAGAGTGTCGCCGTCCTCCAGCCGCAGCGTCTCCCTGGGCACGGCCTCGGGGAGAGCGGAGCGGTCCAGCTCCGACCCCGGCAGATAGGCCTCGACAGACGGCACCGCCCCCTCCAGGCCCGGGACCGGCGGCATGTCCGATGGCAGGGGCGGCCTGCGCCAGTCCTCCGTATCGGCGGGGTCAGCGGACTGACCCACGAGACCGGCCGGGAGCAGGAGGAGGAGCGCCAGCACGGCCGACGCCGCCGGAGTCCGGTTCGGAACGCTCACTCGGCGTTCAGCAGGGTTCCCGCTCGAACATTCCGTGGCTGGCCATGGACTGCATCCGCCCGCTGCGGGACTTTCCCTTCAATACCACCGGTCCCTCCCAACGTTTGCCCTCGACGGTGCCGGCGGGCTCCTCCGTGACGAAGACGAGGAACTTGTTCAGCGTCACCTCTCCGGAGGCCGATCCCCCGGCTCCGATCTCGCCCAGCCTGTGGACCGGATCCAGGTCCGGCGAGGCGACCCACGCCACGAGGCGTCCTGCCGTCCCCGTCCGAAACTTCGCGTCGACGACGAACCTGAGGCGTTGGACCAGCCTCCCGCTCCTGTCCAGCGGCAGTCCGAATGGGGACGGGGGATACGAGATTCGGACGTGTCCCACGGCCTCCCGGCCTCCGGGCGAGGAGGCGGGGGGGCGGAGGTCGATCCGATAATAGTCGGGGCCGGATTCGACGGTGTCCGCGGCGGCGCAGGTGAAGGATCGACGGACGGGATCAACCGGGATCGGTTCGGTCGCTTCCGGTCGCGCGGCTCCCAGTCCCTCTGCAGCGCTCTGCGGGAAGGTGAAATAGCCGAGCCCGGCGGCCGACAACAACCCCGCGGTGATGAGAAGATGGGTTCTCATGACAATTGGGTTCCCATGACAATCCGGCCGGTGGATCGAACCAAGGGGAAGCTTCACCGATGTCTCAAATTGTATACAATATTATAGGTGGGTGGGGACGGCCCGCGAAAGCCTCTACGTCCGCACCTTCGTCATGAGCCACAGCCCCGCCACCA
>CAZSKS010000101.1:0-6258 GCA_964607465.1 uncultured Gemmatimonadota bacterium
CGCTTCGACTGGCAGCTCGGGGAGCTGCCCCACGGCTACGACCACAAGTACATCTACTCGCACGTCGGCTACAACCTGAAGGTGACGGACATGCAGGCCGCCGTGGGCGTCGCCCAGCTCGAGAAGCTGCCGGGCTTCATCGAGACGAGGAAGCGCAACTGGCGGCTGCTGCGCGAGGGGCTGGCGCCGTACCGGGAGCACCTGATCCTCCCCGAGCCCACCCCCTCCAGCGATCCGAGCTGGTTCGGGTTCCTCCTGACCGTACGGCCCGACGCCCCCTTCTCCCGCAACGATCTGGTCCAGCACCTGGAGGAGCGGAAGATCGCGACGCGGCTCCTGTTCGGAGGGAACCTGACCCGCCAGCCGGCCTACCTCGACGTGGAGTACCGGCAGGTCGGCGACCTGGAGAACACCGACACGGTGATGCGGCAGAGCTTCTGGATCGGCGTCTACCCGGGCATCACCGAGGAGATGATCGGCTACGTTCTGGACGCCTTCGCCGGGTTCTTCGACGACCATGGGTGAGGGGGCGCGCCGCAGCCCGGAGTGGGCGGCGTGACGGGCAGTCGACCCGATCCTAGACGTGGCCGCCCCTCGCGGCCCGTCGACGACGTCCCGGTCGGAGGCGCTCTCGCCGCGATCCTCGCCGGGGCCGCCGCGCTCCGCTTCCTGGGACTCGGACGTCAGCTGTGGCTGGACGAGATCGCCGCCCTCACCGCCAGCATCCGGCGGCCCATCCTCGACATCGCCACCGAGTGGCCCGGCGTGGCGAGCCATCCGCTGTTCGAGATGCTGGCCCACGGCTCGTCCGTCCTGCTCGGCGAGAGCCCGTTCTCCCTCCGGCTGCCGGCCGCCCTCTTCGGGGTGGCCGGCGTGTGGATCCTCTGGGAGGTGGGGCGACGGGCGGCGGATCGTCTCACCGGCCTCCTGGCCGCGGGCTTCCTCGCCGTCTCCTACCATCACGTCTTCTTCTCGCAGAACGCCCGCGGCTACACTCTGCTCCTCTTCTTCTATGTCGCGGCCGCAGCCCTCCTGATGCAGCCCGCCGGCAGGGCCCTCGGGCGGCGAAGGGGGGGGCTCTACGCCGGGGCCGGGGCGCTGGCGGCTTACAGCCACCCGTTCGGGCTCTTCGTGCTGCCCGCGCATCTGCTCGTCGTGGGCCTGGAGGCCCTGGCGGACACACTGCGCGGCGAGGCCGTCTCGCCCCGGGCCCGCTCGGTCGCGGGGTGGAGCCTGGCGGGCGGAGCGCTGGCGGCTCTCCTGTACCTCCCCTACCTGGGCTCCATGCTCGAGAAGCTGAGGGCCAACGTCTCCTCCCCCGGGGAGGGTCCGCGCCTGGGCCTCGGGCTGCTGACCGAAGCCTACCAGGGCCTGCAGGCGGCCCTCGGCGGCGTCCTGCCCCTGGCCGTGGCGGTGCTGGTGGCAGGGGTGGGGCTGTGGTCCTGGGTCCGGCGCCGTCCCTTCGCCCTCGCCCTCCTCGTGGCGCCTCTCCTCCTGGAAGCCGTCGTCTTCGGCGCCCTGGGGACGGGGCTCCACCCGCGGTACTTCCTGCCGGCGCTTCCCGTCGCCTGCCTGCTGGGGGCCACGGGCCTCCTCCGGCTGGGCGGCCCCGCCCTGCGACGCCTGCTGCCGCGGCGGGAGCGGGTTCGGCGCGCCGTGGCCGGGGTCCTGCTGACAGGCGTCGTCCTGGCGTCGGCCGTTCCCCTCGCACGGTACTACCGGTACCCGAAGCAGGACTACACGGGGGCGATGGAGCGGGCCCGGGAGCTGACGCGCGGGGAGGCCCGCGCCGCCGGCGTGCACCTGGCCGAGCACGTGCTCAACGGCTTCTATGGGGCGGGGTTCGCGCCCGTGGAGACGTTGGACGACCTGTCTCATCTCGAATCCCGGAGCGACTCCCTCGTCCTCGTCACGACCCTCGAGGGGCTGCTTCGAACCCACGACGAGGCGCTTCATCGCCGAATCCACGACACGTACCGGCGCGTGGATTACCTGCCCGGAACGGTCGGGGACGGGGCCATGCGCATCTACCTGGGTCCCGCGAGCAGCGGCGAGGGCCCCGGAGGGGGATCCCCGTGAGCGCTCCCCTCCGGGTGGCGGCGATCGTCCCCTGCTACAACGAGGGTCCCCGCGTGAGGCGGGTCCTCGAGGCGATGCCCGACGCCGTGGACGTGATCGTCGCGGTGGACGACGGATCCACCGACGGCACGCGAGAGGCCCTGTCGGGCCATTCGGATCCCCGGCTGGTGGTCCTGCGGAACGAGGAGAGCCGCGGGGTGGGGGGGGCGGTCGTCGCGGGCTACCGGAAGGCGCTGGAGCTGGAGGTGGACGTGTGCGTGAAGGTCGACGGCGACGGGCAGATGGATCCGGCCGACATCCCCCGCCTGCTCGAACCCCTCCGCCGGGGAGAGGCCGAGTACGTCAAGGGGAACCGGTTCTTCCAGAGCCGCGAGCTGGGCCTCATGCCGACGGTCCGGCTCCTCGGAAACGGCGTCCTCTCCTTCCTCACCAAGCTGGTCTCGGGCTACTGGTCCGTGTTCGATCCCACCAACGGCTTCACCGCCGTGCGGTCGGACGTGCTCCGGAGCCTGGACCTCTCGCGCCTCCACCGGGGCTGGTTCTTCGAGACCAGCATGCTGGTCGAGTTGAGCCTGATCGACGCGCGGATCCGGGACGTGACGATCCCCGCCCGCTACGGGGACGAGGAGAGCAGCCTCCGGATCCTGCCCGTCCTGGTGCGCTTCCCGCCGCTCCTGCTCCGGGGCCTCTGCCGCCGGTTCTTCTGGCGCTACATGATCCGGGACTTCAACGCCGTGACCGTGTGCGTGCTCGCCGCGCTCCCCGCGCTGGCCTTCGGGGTCGTCTTCGGCGGCTACCACTGGTGGCGCTCGGTGGCCACCGGCGTGCCCGCGACGGCGGGCACCACGCTGCTCGCCGCCCTGCCGGTGATCCTCGGATTCCAGTGCCTGCTCACCGCCCTGGTGCTCGACATGTTCCATGAGCCGAGACCCGGCGGCCGCGGATCGGGCGACGGGCGGGAACGTCGACCTCCGAGACCGCACGACCCGGAGGCGGACCGTGGCTGAGCCCAGAGACGCGCGGCAGCTCCCGGACGGTCAGCGTCTCGAGGCGGAGGTCTGCATCATCGGTGCGGGCGCCGCGGGGATCACGCTGGCCAGGGAGCTCGCGGGCACGGGCCGCGACGTCCTCCTCTGCGAGAGCGGAGGGCTGGAGCCGGATCCGGAGGTCCAGGCCCTGGCCGAGGGCGAGAACGTGGGTCGCCGGTATTTCGATCTGACGAAGTCCCGGCTCCGCCTCTTCGGCGGCTCGACGAACCACTGGGCGGGATGGTGCCGACCGCTGGATCCGGAGGACATGACGGGACGTCGGAACGGGCATACGGGGTGGCCGATCGCCTACGAGAACCTGCTCCCCTATTACCGACGAGCCCAAACCATCTGTCAGCTCGGCCCCTTCGAGCGCTACCGGCCCGAGGGGTGGTCCGACGCCCCGACCTTGCTCTGCCCCGACAGCGACCGCGTAGCGACGCGGGTGTACCAGTTCAGCCCGCCGACGAACTTCGGTCAGGTCTACCGATCCGAGCTGTGGAACGCCCCCGACATCCGGATCCTACTCCACGCGACGGCGGCCCACCTGGAGACCGGCAGGACCGGAGGCTCCATCAGGGGGATCCGGATCCGGACCCTGGAAGGCCGCGAGCACTGGGTCGAGGCCGATCTCTTCGTCCTCGCCACCGGCGGGATCGAAAACCCACGCCTCCTCATGGCCAGCGGCCTGGGGCGCGACCGACCGTACATGGGACGCTGCTTCATGGAGCATCCCCACGCTTACGGAGCCTACCTCCTGCCGGCCCCGGGGACCGAGCCGCCTCCGCTGTACCGGCTCGGTCGACGGCGGACCCACCGGAGCATGGGTGTCCTCGTCCTCGATCCCGAGACCCGGCGCCGGGAGGACCTCCTGAACTTCAGCGCCGGCCTGTCGCAGCGCCGGTACGACGTGTCGGACCCGATCGCCTATCGAAGCGGGTACGACTCCTTCGAGACCATCCTTCGCGAGGCCGCCGATCTCGACGTCGCCCCGGACTTCTGGAGCCATGTTGGTACGATGCTTTCCGACCTGGATGGCCTGTTCTCCGGGGTCGTCCGCCAGATTCGGGACCAGAACGCCCTGCACATCGTCTACTGCCGCTGCGAGCAGGAGCCGAACATGCGGAGCAGGATCTCTCTCGCCCCGGAGACGGACGCCGTCGGAGTCCCGAAGGTACGGCTCGACTGGGCGCTGACGGAACGGGACCTCCGGACCGTCCACCGGGGCACGGAGATCCTGGCCGAGGAGTTCGGGCGGGACGGGATCGGACGGTTCCACCAGCCCGAAAGCTCCGACGCGCTCTCCATCGCCGGTGGCTTCCATCACATGGGCACGACTCGCATGTCGGCGTCGCCCGGCGACGGTGTGGTCGATCCCCACGGCCGGCTCCACGGCGTCGACAACCTCTACGTGGCGGGGAGCTCCGTCTTCCCGACCTCGGGCTCCGCCAACCCGACCCTCACGATCGTGGCGCTGACGCTCCGGCTGGCGGATCACCTGAAGGAGGTCGCATGAACGAACCCAAGCTGGACCGCCGCGCGCTCCTCTCGCGTCGTGATTTCCTCCGGGCTCTGGGCGCCGCAACGGCCGTGACGCTGGTCCCTGGCGTGACCGCCGCGGCGGATCGGTCCAGGTCGGGGGGAGGGGCGGACTGGTTCACCTGCCTCGACGAGCTCGGTGAGGACACGCGCGAGGTCGGCCGCCGATACCTGGCCACGATCCGCCGGCCGCCATCGGAATCGGAGCTCATCCGGAACGTGGAGAGGCGCGTACCCGGCCTGCGGAGGGTCCACCCCTCCTCTTCCAGGCCCCGCCGACTCCTCGACCGGGCCATCCGCCGGGATTTTGGGCGGGGCGACACGGTCCGCGTCGACGGCTGGCTTCTCTCGGTCACCGAGGTCGAGCTGGCGGCGCTAGCTTTCCGCCGCCGCGATCGCACGAGCTGAACGGCGTCCCACGCCAACAACGCGTCCCCGAGGGCGAGCCCTGATCTCAACCCCGGTGCTGCGGGAAGCCGGATCATGGGAGGGCAGCCTCACCGCCGGGAGCCGGATCCACAGACGAGCAGAGGCAGGAGAGGGGGAGATAAACCGTCCGAGCAGACGACTCCTCCAGCTCCTATCTCTCAACCGACCTCCTGCCTCCCCGTGACAACGTCTGCTTTAGGCATGTCTCTTCACGCGGACACGGTGCCACTGGGTCTGATCAGCGATTACAGGACTGATTTGGCTATCTTATCGGAAGTGCAGGAGCAGTATCCGTGGGTTCGGCAACTTCTGACATCAACCACTCGGCTACCATCCGTCCCGCCTCAGCGTGGCCTCTCGCATTCCAGTGTTCGTCAAGCGAATAGTAGAGTTCGTCTCCTTCGGACACAGCAGATTCCAGTCCCGGCGTGAGATCGAGAAAGCGAATCCCAGCCTTCTTCAGAAGTTCACCCCACAGGTCGTTGACGTATTTAGGATCAAAGCTCGGTGGGATTTCCTGCGACCTGTTGCTCAGCCGGCGCTGTCGCAGTCCAGAATCCACCTGCAGTCTGCTGGGGATAAGAACGGCCAAGCCCACGCTATCGACCGAATCAACAACACTTCGAAATTGTCGGAGCGCTTTCCTGGTCCGGGTGATTTGGCGCCGACGAAGTGAATCGTTCATGGGATGGTACCGACGAACAAAGTTTGGAGAACTTCGGTCATCCTTCCGGTCCTGAAGCGTGGCCCACCACCTCTGGAAGCTCCTCCGAGACTTTCGATAAAGGTGAGAGTATCGATAAAGCCCATCAGTGAACGGACGCCACCATTGACTTGCACTGCGGCCGTGACCGAACTTGAGGGTAGGCCTTTCCTCGACGGGCGCAGCGTTATTCCGCAAATCATTCCCCAAAAATACACCGAGGATCACTATATCCGGATTCAGCCTCAGGCCGAGCTTCTGGAGCCAAGCCACCTCGTCTACCGTGCCGTATCCTGGGACTCCCCCGTTGATGACGGTCGCGGGCCAACCGCTTTCTCGGAGTTGTTTCTCCAAGACTGACGGTAGTGCCTCGTCAGACTCTACTCCCTGACCAAACACAAACGAGTCGCCCAAGAAAAGAATCCGCGTCTGGGCAGCTTTCCCCTCAGGTTTCTCGCCTCGAAACCCGAGGCTGTTGAC
>CAZSKS010000102.1:0-6042 GCA_964607465.1 uncultured Gemmatimonadota bacterium
TCGATGCCCTACGCCCAGTGGCACTACCCCTTCGAGAACGAGGAGGCCTTCGACGTCCACTTCCCGGCGGACTACATCGCCGAGGGCGTGGACCAGACCCGCGGCTGGTTCTACTCCCTGCTGGCGCTGTCGACGATCCTGTTCGACGAGCCGGCCTACCGGGCCGTGGTGGTGAACGACCTGATCCTGGACGCCGAGGGACGGAAGATGTCGAAGTCCCGGGGCAACACGGTGGATCCCTGGGAGGCGCTGGAGGAGCACGGGGCCGACGCCATCCGCTTCTTCCTGGTGTCCAGCAGCAACCCGTGGCTGCCCAAGCGGTGGGACCCCGAGGGACTGACGGAGGTGAGCCGCAAGCTGTTCGACACCCTCCGGAACAGCTACCGCTTCTTCGCCATGTACGCGAACCTGGAGGGCTGGCCCGGCGACCTCGAGCCCCGTCCGTGGCGGGAGCGCTCGGCCCTGGACCGGTGGCTCCTGAGCCGGCTGGACACCCTGGCGGCCCGCACGCGGCGCGACCTGGACGGCTACGACCTCACCCGCGCGGCCCGGCGTCTCTCCGACTTCGTGGTGGACGAGCTGTCGAACTGGTACGTGCGCCGGAGCCGCGAGCGCTTCTGGGCCACCCGGCCGTCGGAGGCGAGCCGGGAGGACACGGCCGACGCCTTCGCCACCCTGGACGAGGCGCTGCGGACGGTGGCCCTGCTGCTGGCGCCCTTCGCGCCCTTCCTGTCGGACTGGCTGCACCGGGCGCTCACGCTGGACCCCCCCGGCGAGGGCGACGGCACGGCCGCCTCCGGGGGCGGCGGCACGGCGGCCGACGGTTCGCTCGCCGCCGGTGCGTCGGCCCACCTGGCCGACTTCCCCGTCGACGGGGGGCGGCGGGACGAGGGGCTGGAGCGGGAGATGGCCGACGCCCGGGAGCTGGCCGCCCTGGGCCGGGCCGCGCGGGAGCGAGCCGGCCTCAAGGTGCGCCAGCCCCTGCGCACGGTGAAGGTCGTGCTGCCGAAGGGGCGCCGGCTGTCCGACCAGGTGGCCGGCATCCTGCGGGAGGAGCTCAACGTCAAGCGGGTCGAGTTCCTCGACCAGGGCGACGAGATCGTGCGGCTCAGCGTGAAGCCCGACTACGCGTCCCTCGGACCCCGCTTCGGGGCCGAGACCGAGGCCGTGGCGACCGCCGTCGAGGCGCTGGGCCCCGAGGCGGCCCGGCGGCTGCGGGCGGGCGAGAGCGTCGCCGTGGAGCACGGGGGGGGCGAGGCCGAGGTGGGGCCCGAGGACGTGGAGGTGGTGGAGGAGCCCCGCGGCGAGCTGGCCGTGGGCAGCGGACGGGGGTACATGGCCGCCCTGGACCCCGCGGTGGACGAGGAGCTCCGCCGCGAGGGTCTGGCCCGGGAGCTGGTGAGTCGCGTGCAGCGGCTGCGGCGGGACGCGGGCCTGGAGGTCCAGGACCGCATCGAGCTGGCGCTGGAGGGCGCCGCCGAGCTGGAGGAGGCCGCCGAGGCGCACCGGAGCTACCTGGCCGGCGAGACGCTGGCGCTGCGGGACGGCGAGCCCCGGGTCACGGTGGGCGGCACTCCCCCGGACGGGGACGGCACGGAACACTCGGAAGAAGTCGAGATAGAAGGGCACCGCGTACGCATCCGTCTCGTTCGCGTCCGGTAGGGGGTGTGAGACGCCCGCCAGGGAACGCGACGCGCCCCCCGGCGAGGGCGAGACGGCGACGGTGGGGGAGAGCGTATCCCCGCCCGACGACGGGTCCCCACAGCGGAAGGCAGGGGTTTCAGGAGCATGAAGAAGAAGGATCTGAAGCACTTCGAGGAGCGGCTCCTGAAGGAGCGGGCCCGCGTCCTGAAGGAGCTGGGATATTACGACGAGTCGTTCTCCGACACGCCCCAGGGCTCGGACGGCGACCTGTCGGCCTACAGCTTCCACATGGCCGACCAGGGGACCGATGCCATGGAGCGGGAGAAGGCGGCCCTCTTCGCGAGCAAGGAGGGCCGGTTCCTCTATCACATCGACCAGGCGCTGCGGCGGCTCTACCAGACGCCGGAGCAGTTCGGCATCTGCCACGAGTGCGGGGAGGAGATCGCCTACGAGCGTCTCGACGCGCTCCCCCACGCCCGGCTGTGCATCCGCTGCAAGGAAGCGGAAGAAAGCAGCAGCGGTGTCCAGCCCTGAGCCGGACGCCGCGAGCGTGAGAGGGGCGGAGCCGACGGCCGGCGGCGGGCCGGCCGGGGAAGCGGCATCCGCCGGGGCCTCGGCGACCGGGGGCGAAGGGCGCAGCAAGGCGCTGCTCCTCCTGCTGGTGGGCGGCCCGGTCCTGGCTGCCGACCTGCTCACCAAGGCATGGGTGCTGGACACCTTCACCCTGTACGAGACCGTCCCGGTGCTGGGGGAGTTCTTCCGCTTCACCTACACCCACAATCCCGGCGCCGCCTTCGGGATCAACATCGGGGAGCACTCGCGGATCTTCTTCCTGGTGCTGGCCATCCTGGCGCTGGGGATCCTGGCCTGGCTCTACGTCGTCACCCCCGCGTGGGACCGCCTGCGGCTCTACGCGGTGGCCCTGGTCACCGGGGGTGCGGTGGGCAACATCGTGGACAGGATCCGCTTCGAGCGGGGCGTGGTGGACTTCCTGGACGTCGGGATCGGCGCCTACCGGTGGCCGGTCTTCAACGTGGCGGACGCCGCGGTGAGCGTCGGCGCGGTGCTGCTCCTGGTGTCCTTCTACCTGGAGGAGCGGCGTGAGCGAGACCCGCCCGGAGCCGACGGCTGAGACGGAGCCGGAGGCCGAGACGGAACCGGAGGCCCGGACCGAGAGCCTGCGGCTGGAGGAGGACGTCGACGATCGGCTGGATCGCTATCTGGCCGATCGTCTGCGTTTGAGCCGCTCCCGGGTCCAGGACCTGGTGGCCGAGGGCCACGTCCTGGTCAACGGCGAGCCCCCGCAGAAGAGCTACCTCCCCGTGGCGGGGGACGTGATCGAGGTCGTCGTCCCCCCCCGACCCGAGCCCTCCCTGGAGCCCCAGGACCTGCCGATCCGCATCGTCCACGAGGACGACGACCTGGTCGTCGTGGACAAGCCCTCCGGGATGGTGGTCCACCCGGCCCCCGGCCACCCCGACGGCACCCTGGTGAACGCCCTGCTGCACCGGGTGGACCGGCTGTCCCGGGTGGGCGGCGACACCCGGCCCGGCATCGTCCATCGCCTGGACCGGGACACCAGCGGCCTGCTGGTGGTGGCCAAGACCGACGAGGCGCACCGCGTTCTCTCCCGGGCCCTGGCGCGCCGGGAGGTGCGCCGCGGCTACCTCGCCGCCTCGTGGGGGCACCTGGACCGGGACCAGCTCACCGTGGACCGTCCCCTGGGCCGGGACCCGAACGACCGGCGCCGGCGGGCGGTGGTGGAGGACGGCAAGCGGGCCGTGACCCACGTGAAGCGGGTGGAGCGCTGGATCTCGGCCGACCTGCTGGCCGTGCGCCTGGAGACCGGCCGCACCCACCAGATCCGCGTCCACCTCCGGGACCTGGGCCATCCGCTGGTGTGCGACGAGCTGTACGGCGAGGACTGGCAGAAGGGCTTCGTGGGCGCCGGCGGCCGGTGGGCGGAGGAGCTGGCCCGCCACTGCGGGCGGCTCTTCCTGCACGCCGCCCGGCTGGTGTTCGACCACCCGGCCACCGGCGAGCAGATGATCTTCAGCTCCGAGCTGCCGGAGCGGCTGGACGCCGCCGTCGCGTGGGCCCGGGAGACGAGTGCGCCGTGAGCCGCGGGGGGCGCGCCGCGAAGGCCGGCTGGCGGCCGGAGGCGTCTCCGCGGAGACGCGCCGGAGCGGTGCTGCCGGCGGCCCTCGCGCTGGCGGCTGGCGTCGTCGTGGCCGTCCTCCTCGCTGCGGCCGGGCCGTCCACGGCGTCGGCCCAGACGCCCGACCTGCAGGGCTTCGGGGACGCCGTCCGGGTGGACGGGGCGCCCCTGCCGATCCGGGCCGAGCCGGGGCTGGAGGAGCTGGCCCGCTCGCTGGCCACCGACCGGGCCGCCTGGGCGCCGCTGCCCGGCATCGGGGATCCCGCCACCTGGTTCCGGGAGCCGCCCACCGTGTGGGTGCTGAGCGACCTGAGCCGGGTGCCCGGGCCCGGGACCGAGCCGTGGGCCGCCGGCTTCGCTGACGCCAGCCGCAACCTGCTGGCCGTGCGGGCCGGCCACGGGGCGGCGGGCGGCCTGCAGGGCCTGCGCCGCACCTTCCGCCACGAGCTGGCCCACCTGGCGCTGGACCGGGCCACCGGCGGCCGGGCGCCGCGCTGGCTGCACGAGGGCTACGCCCAGATCGTCTCGGGCTCCTGGGACGCCAGCCAGGCCTGGCGGCTCCGCTGGGCCCTCTTCCGGGCCGAGGGGAGTGTCCTGGAGCGGCTCACCCTCCGGTTTCCCGAGGACGAGCAGGAGGCCCAGATCGCCTACCTCCTCTCCTATACCGCCGTCAACGAGCTGGTGCGGCGCGGCGGGTCCCGGGCGCTGGGCTCCTTCTTCCGGCGGCTGGGCGAGGGCGCCACGATGGACCAGGCCCTGCGGACCACCTACGGGATGACCGCCGCCCAGTTCGAGGAGCGGTGGCGGGAGGGCGTGAAGGGCCGGTACGGGTGGCTCTACGCCCTCTCCCGGGCGTCGGTCTTCTGGCTCCTGCTGACGGTGGCCCTGCTGGTGCTGGGCTGGCGGCGCTGGCGCCACGAGCGGAAGCGCTGGGAGGAGCTCCGCCGGAAGGAGGCGGAGGAGGAGGCGCGGGGGCGGTGGCCGGTCCGCTGGATCCTGCTCAGCCGCCGCGCCGACGCCGAGCCGGGCGAGGAGGAGACAGGGCCGGGCGACGACCGGGATGGGCCGGCCAGCCCACGTTGACGGGGCGGGGGCCGCACTCCAACTTGGAGCCGTCATGAACGCCCGCAAGCAGAATCCGTCGCGCTCCGAGCCCCGGCGTGAGCCCTGGTTCGGCTTCGACCGCACCAACCTGGCCGTCCTGGCCGCCGCGGTCGTGTCCATCGTCGTGGGGTACGTCCTCCTGGACCGCGGCTCCGTCACCGCCGCGCCCATCCTCCTGGTGCTGGGCTACGTCGTCCTGCTGCCCACCGGCCTGCTGCTGGGGTACGGCGGGGCCGGCGAGGAGTAGGCAGAGGCGGGGCGAGGCGGGCGCGGCGGCATGGCGACCGTCCTGATCGCCACCCCGCAAGCCGAGGAGCTGGAGCCTCTGCTGGAGACGTGGCGCAGGCTTGGCCATCCATCGAGGCCAAGACGGGTGGGAAGCGTACCCTGTCACGCCGTGCCGTCGCTGGATCTCGTCGCGGCGGTCGGCGGCCACGGAAAGGCGCAATACGCGACCGAGACGCAGCACCTGGTCGACCGGATCGATGGCCTGCGCTCCCTCGTCTGCGTCGGGGCCGCCGGGAGCCTCGCGGACAGGGTGGGACCCGGCGACGTCGTCGTGGGCACCGCCACCGTGGAGCATGACTACAGGCTGCGGTTCGTTGAGCGCCCTCCCCCCTGCCACGAGCCGTCCGCCTCGCTGCTCGGGGAGGTCCGGGAGACCGTGCGTGACCATCCATTCTCCTTCGAGGTCCGCTTCGGCCGCATCGCCAGCGGGGATGAGGACGTGGTCGATCCGGGACGGGCGGAGGAGATCAGGAACCTCACGGGAGCCCTGTGCGTGGCGTGGGAGGGAGCCGGGGGGGCGAGGGTGGCGAGCTTCAACGAGCTCGGATTCCTAGAGGTCCGTGGTGTCACCGACGCCGCCGACGCCGATGCGGCCGCGTCCTTCCGGGAGAACCTGAAGCGCGTCATGCCCGCCGTCGGCCAGCTGTTGGCTCGCTGGCGGACGGCCTAGGACTTGCCGGCGGATGGCACCGTCGGGCCCGCCGCGGAACGGCTCGGGGCGAGGACGGCCCCGGCGGCCCGTCGGGGGAGCCCGGCGCTCGGGCGCTTAGCTCAGCTGGTCCAGAGCGCTGCCCTTACAAGGCAGAGGTCGGAGGTTCGAATCCTCCAGCGCCCATTGAACCAGCTGG
>CAZSKS010000103.1:0-3265 GCA_964607465.1 uncultured Gemmatimonadota bacterium
GCCAGGTCCACGAAGCCGGTGCTGTCGGAGACGAAGAGCACCTTCTCCCAGCTCTCGCCCCCGTCCGTGGTCCGGTAGACGCCTCGCTCCGGGTTCGGGCCGAAGGCGTGGCCCAGGGCGGCCACGTACACGACCTCCGGGTTCCGCGGGTGGACCACGATGTCCCCGGTCTGCCCGATCGCCTCCAGCCCGGCGAAGGCCCAGCTCTCGCCGGCGTCCCGGGAGACGTAGACGCCCCGGCCGGCGGAGGCGTTGCCCCGGATGTCGTGCTCGCCGGTCCCGGCCCAGACGACGCTCGGGTCCGAGTCGGCCACGTCGATCGCCCCGATGGAGCCGGCGTCGAAGTAGCCGTCCGACACGTTCCGCCACACCTCACCGTCGTCGGTGGTCTTCCACACGCCGCCGCCGGTGGTCCCCATGTAGAAGGTGTGCGGGCGCTCCCGGTGGCCGGCCACGGCCTGCGCCCGTCCGCCCCGGGTGGGCCCCAGGAGCCGGTACTCGAGCCCCTCCAGCGCCCCCGGCGGCACGGCGGGCTCCTGCGCCACGGCGCGGCCCGGCCCCAGGACGAACAGGGCCAGGAGCAGGGCGCACAGGCCCGACGCCGGGAGGACGGCGCCGTCGGTGGTGGAGCCGGCGACGAGATCGGACTCGCATGACACGGACGACACGAGTGACGACACGAGTGGAGAACCTCCGCCGTTGCAGTGACGAGTGACGCGCTGGACAGGGGGGTTCCGCGCCTCCCCGCCGGGAGACGGATCGGGGAGACGCCGGGAGCCGCGGGTCGACCGCCGCCTCCAGACAGGAGCGCCGACGGCCGCACCGGTGGACGGCCGGATTCAGCTCATCCGCCGACCTCCGGGTTCGACCGCACCTCGGTGATGGCGATCGGGAAGAAGGTGCCCGGCTCGGTGGCGGCGGGCGACTGCGGCAGCCACCGCGCGGAGGTGACGCCGAAGCGGTACATGTCGGCCAGCCTCCGATTCATGATCACCAGGTTCGCCTGCCGGGTGTGCTCCAGCATCTCCATGACCGGCACCTGGCCGGGGCCCGTGTACTGCTCCTGCCCCGCGATCGTCCGGACGTGGTTGATGTGCGTCTCGAAACCCGCGGTGTCCTGCTGCGCCAGGCGATGCTCGGCCAGGAGGAGATGCATCTCGCGGGCGGTGGTGACGTAGAGGGAGGAGAACTGGCCGCCCGACTGGAAGTCGCTGAGCCGGCGCTGGAAGACGGGGCTCGGCTCACCAGTGACCGGGTCGGTGAGCACCACCGCTTCCACGTTGGACTCGTTCCCCTCCACGACCTCCACGTACTCCGGGCCGAACTGGAGCTCCCCCCGCTCGTTCACCTGGAACCCCAGATTGTTGACCGCGGAGGCGCTGCTGAAGGTGGCCTCCCACCGCCAGTCGGCCGTCAGCCCGATCCGCCCCAGGGCGGCCTGGGCGTCCTGTGCCATCTCGGCGTCTTCCACCAGGGGATCCGAGGGCGTCGTGCCCGGCGGGTTCAGCTTGTTCCACACCGCCTTCGCGTGGCGGACCCGGGCCCGGTAGGCGATGGCCCTCGTCACCAGCTCCGGGCTATCGAGGTCACGGGCCATGCTCTCGGCGCTGTCGAGCCACTGGATGGCCTGGTCGTAGAGCTGACCCATGTTGCCGCTCCCGATGGACGGCGCCGCCTCCTGCGGGTCGTCCGGGATCACGAAGTCGTCGTAGGTGTCGGCGATCGTGGCGTAGACGACCGCCCCCTGGAGGTAGGCCCGCACCAGGTCGTTCTGGTCCGCCAGCTGTCCCTCGAACTCCTCCGCCTTCGAGATCGCCCGGTCGGCCATGAAGCGGGCGTCCGTGACGTCGGGGTAGGCGGCGTCGGAGAACTCGTTCACCGGGTCGTCGAGGAAGCCCTGCGAGAGCGACTGCCAGGCGTCTCGGGAGCCGATCCACCGGATCTCGTCCGAGGCCGCTCCGTAGATGGCCGCCAGCTCGCCGATCATCTCGTTGGTGTTCTTCAGCGAGCCGGAAACCAGGGACGGTACCGCCGCCGGGTTGTCGAGGTCCTCGCCCTGGATGCTGTTGGGGTCCGGGATGTCCAGCGGATCCCGACAGGCGCTCACGGTCACCGCGACCACGAGGAGGGCGGCGCCGGCCCGGAGCAGGCCGGTGCCGAGGGCGTCGCGAATGTCATCGATGCTCGAGTGGAGGAAGCTCATCGCCGTCTCTCCCGTCCTGGAATGCGCCGCGTCCATCGAAGCGTCCCGGCCGTTCAGAGTCATCGCTTCCCCCTCAGAACCCGGCCGACACGGAGAGGATGAAGCGGCGCGGGATCGGCATGCGCCAGGCCTCCTGCCCCATCAGGAAGTTGCAGTCCACGTTCGTGCCCTGCCCGCCGCCGGCGCACCGGCCGCTGTTGTTCAGCTCGGGGTCGAGCCCGCGGTAGTCGTCCGTCACCCAGAGTGCGAGGTTCCGGGCCTGCAGCGAGACGGACATCGACCGGGCCGAGATGGCCGATGCGATCCCCCGGGGCATGTCGTAGGTGAGCGAGGCCTCCCTCCACCGGATCCAGTCCGCGTCGTAGATCTGGTTCAGCCCGCTCATGGGAGAGAGAGCCCGGTACTCGCGCGCCCACTCCTGGGCCGCCTCGAGTCGCTGCTCGGCGCTGCTGCTCGGGTCCATGAGTGTGGCGGTCACCTGCGCGCTTCCCGGCGTGTTGCGGCCGATGAACGCGTTGGAGCGTCGGAAGGCGCCGGAGAGGTCCTGCACCTGGTGGCCGAACTTGTACTCGGCCATGGCCCGGAAGTGGAAGCGGTCCAGGAAGCTCACGTCGGTACCCACGCTCCCGGACCAGTCCGGCCAGGGGTTCCCGAGGAAGTTCTGAAGCACGTCGACCTCTCCGCAGTCCTCCGGCAGGACTTCGAAGTCGCTCGGGTTGCGCGGCTGGGAGAAGTAGTTGAGCGCCTCCTGCTCCGTCGGGGGAGAGCAGCTGTCGTCCAGGTCCAGGGGGATGGGCTCGTCAGCCAGCCTCGCCCCCAGGTAGGCCCCCGGCGGGAGTCCCTCCTTGATGAAGTTCCGGTTCCTGGGATAGGACCCGCCGGTCTTGATCGGAGCCGCGCCGCCCAGATCCCTCACGTTCTGGCTGAGGTAGGACGTGTTGCCGAAGACGCTGGCCTGGATCGCGTCGCCCTGGATCACCGTGCCGTTGACGCTCAGGTCGACGCCGTGGGCGTCCAGCGTGCCGATGTTGGTGAGCTGCAGGCTGGTGAAGCCGCCGGAGA
>CAZSKS010000103.1:3365-5754 GCA_964607465.1 uncultured Gemmatimonadota bacterium
GGATAGAACTCGCCCTGCACCTCGGAGCCGAAGGCCGAGTTCACGTCCCAGCGTCCGCCCAGGGTCAGGAACGCGAAGTCCCGGTACCCGATCTGCTCCTGGGCGAAGGTCCCGATGTTGACGTTCTCGGTCAGGGACTCGTTGGTGGTCTGGGACGCCGCCGCCCCCACGTCTTCCAGGCCCGGGCCGCCGAAGCCGTCCCCGGTCCCTTCACGGAGCCGGGTCTGCCGCAGGAAGCTCTGGGTACCCGCCGTGAAGCTGCTGGAGAACGTCTCGCTGATGTCGGTGTCCCACCCGGTGCGAAGCTCCGCCGTGATCTCGTAGTGGTTCTCGGTGGCCGCGTCCCGGGTGCCGTTGACGAAGAAGGGCGAGAAATTGTCGACGTTCCACCCGAACGGGAAGTGCTCCCACGACTCGTTGGTGCTCACGTCGGCGCCGAAGGTGGCCGCCACCGTCAGGTTCTCACCCGGCTGCCACTGCGGCTGCAGGCTCGTACGGAAGTGACTCACCTCCTGCCCGGTGGTGATCTGGGTGCCCTCCTCGATCGTGTTCCAGGCCGGCGTGCCGAAGTTGTTGCACGGCTCGCTGAAGTCGCACGACTCCGCCAGGCGGAGCTGGGAGTCGAAGATCGAGGCCCACGGGCTGAAGATGTTGTTCGCCGTCTGCGGCGCCTGCTGCTGGATGAAGGAGTAATTGGTGCTCAGGGTCACGGTGAGGTCGGAGGCCGGCGTCGCGTTGAGGTTCGCCGCCGTCTGCCAGCGCTCGCTCTTGTCCGAGGCCGGCCCGAGGTTCTCGAGCCCCATGATGCCGTCGATGTTGCTGTACCGGCCGGAGACGAAGTAGGTGAGCCCGCCTCCGCCTCCGTTGACGGAGCCGCCCAGGTTGGTGAGCCGCCCCGTCTCGGAGATCTCGTCCTGGAGCATGCGCGTGATGGGCTCGTACAGCTCGAGGTCCTGCACGCCCCAGCGTTCCTGCATCCGGTCGAGCTGCGTCTGGTTCCGGGCGAAGTCAGAGTGCGGGATAAGCCGCCCGGTGGGCATGAACTCCAGGCCCTGCTCGACTTCGAAGTTCCAGCGTGTCCGGCCCTCCCGGCCAGTCTTGGTGAAGATCTGGATGACGCCGTTGGCGGCCTCGGTGCCGTAGAGCGTGGCGGCCGCGGCCCCCTTGAGCACCTCGATTCGGTCGATGGACGCCGGGTCCAGGTCGTCCAGGCGGGAGCTGGCGCCCGCGCCCTGGGCCCCGGCGCTGGCCCCGCCGGCGAATCCGCCGCCGGAGTTGACCCGGACCCCGTCGATGTAGACCACGGGCTCGTTGGACTGTGAGAGGCTGGCCGCGCCCCGGATTCGGATCCGTCCCCCCTCGTTCGTGTTGCCGCTGGAGTTGAGGATCTGGACCCCCGGCTCCCGCGCCGACAGCATCTCGGTGACGCTCGTCGTGGGCGCGTTCTCCAGCTGGTCGGTGTTCACCGTGGCCACGGTATTGCCGAGCCTCTTCTTCTGGATCCCGCCGGTGCCGGTCCCGGTGACCACGATCTGCTCCAGCTGTACGGCGCTCTGCCGGAGCTCGAAGTCCACGGTGGCCGCCTGACCGGCCTGCACCGTCACCGTTCTCGTCCGGGTGCTGTAGCCCACGAGCTGCGCCCGGACACGCTGCTCCCCGGCGGGGACGTTCGTGATCCGGAAGTTGCCGTCGGCGTCGCTGATGGTGCCGAGCCCCGTGCCGACGACCGTCACCTGGGCCGCGTCCAGGGGCTCGCCGTTGCTGGCCCGAACCACGGTGCCGGTGATGGCTCCCTGCTGGGCGAGGGCCGGGGTCCCGACCAGGGTGGAGACCGCGAAGAAGGCGAAAGCGGCCGCGATGACGCGGCCCGGAGAGCGAGGACTCATCGTCTTCCTCCTGACGACCCGAAACTCCAGGGCGAGTGCGACAGCGGAGCACGCAGGCCGCTGACCCCGGCCTGGCGGCCGCGGTCCGGCCAGGTACGTGTTCTCGACCGTTCGCTCGGCGTCCGGTATGAGCGGTTCGGCCCGAATGCGTCGCTCGGGCGTCCGAACAGAATCTACTCCGACCGCCCGGAGGTCTGAAGACGATACTGTATCCGTACCTCGATCATGTAATACGATCGCACCTCGAACACAAATATTCGGGGTGCAGTATGTCCTTTATCGCCCTGTAGCTCGGCGGCGACCGTGCCGGCGCCCGGTCCCGACGGGTCCCGGAGCCTCTAGGGAAAGCGGAAGAGGACCCGGTCGATCCCGTCGCCGCCATCGCCGGGGCTCGAGCCGCCTCCCCCGAAGCTTTCCAGGAGGAGCGCCGCGCCGAGACCCACGCCGAGCGCCACCCCTCCCGCGACGGCCGCGGTCTTCGCGGTCTCGAGCTCCTTCCTCCG
>CAZSKS010000104.1:0-5736 GCA_964607465.1 uncultured Gemmatimonadota bacterium
GCGGAGGCTGGGCGGGCCACGGTGATGGAGTAGATGCCCGCCATGTACGGCTCCCGGTCTCCGGTCCGGAGCCCCGTGCCCGATAGCATCGGATCGAGGCTGCGGTTCAGGTCCGCGAAGACGAACCGGGCCAGAGGGTTCACCGCCCGCCTGAGGAGGGAGGGCCGCTCTCCCTCCGGAACGAACTTGTCGAAGATGGAGACCCGGCCCGTCGGCTTCAGGACCCGGGCCGCCTCCTCGACGACCGCCCTCGGTCTCGGCACCACGGAGAGGACCAGGTGGAGCAGGACGGCGTCGTAGACGTCGTCCGCGAACGGCAACGCCTGTGCGTCGCCGACCCGGGCGTCCACCTCGAGGGAAAGCCGTTCGCCTCGCTCGGCGGTCCGTCGTACCATCGCCGGGGCGAGGTCGATGGCGGTCACCTCGGAGGTCGCCGGAAGGTGCTCGAGGTCGCTCCCGGTGCCGCAGCCGGGAATCAGGACCCGCGACCCCGGGCGGAGATCGAGTCGATCGATCGCACGTCGGCGTCCTTTCTCCCAGGGCCGGGCGAGCCAGTCGTAGAACGGGGCGTAGATCTGGTAGCGGGTCCGGTTCCACCGGTGCTTCCACCCCGTCGACGTGGATCGCCCCGCGGCGGAGGCGGGGCGATCGCCGTCGTGGGGTCGCTCGTCGCTCCCGTCCGCGGGGCTTTGCATCATCCGGGACGGGCCTCGATGGCGGTGAGGATCCCGAGCAATGACGTCCGGTGCTCGCGGACCGAAAGTCCGGCCTCGGCGACCACCTCCAGCGGATCCTGGGCCCACCGGCAGCCGTGCTTCTCGTAGTGGGCTTCGGCGCGCCAGTCCTGGAAGCGGGCCAGCATCTCCACGCTGCTTCGTCCATGCTCCAGGAGGAGAATCCGTCCGTCCGGCCGGCACACCCGGCCCATCTCCCGGAGGACGGCGTCGGGGTCGGGGAACGTGCAGGTCGACAGGGAGGATAGGACGGTGTCGAAGGCGTCGTCCTCGAACTCCAGGTTCGAGGCGTCCATCTGCAGGAACGTCGGCGTCGGGTCGCGCTCGGCGAACCGCGCCCGCGCCCGGGCCAGCATCTCCGGGCTGAGGTCCACGCCCACGTAGTCGACGGCCTCGGGCAGGTACCGGAGGTTGAGCCCCAGCCCGCAGGCGACGTCCAGCGTCCGCCCGCGGGCCTTCCCGAAGAGCCGTCGGCGATACCGGCCCGTGACGAGTCGGTTGAGCCACGCCATCCGGTCCATCTGCGGGGCGAGGTCCGCGTACAGCTCCTGGATTTCGCCCGCCGACTTCCGACGTGCCGGATCAGCCACGACGCACCTCCTCCAGCCGTGGGATCAACGTATCCTCCAGGTAGTCCTTCACCCCGGGGCCACCGGACAGCGCGAGCCAGACGGGGCCACCGCCACGGCCGACCTCCAGGGTGAAGTCGAAGAAGGGGCAACAGAGGCGCTCGCGCGACACGAAGGCGGCGGTCCGCCGGATCGTCTCCCCGTCCGCGGGGAGGCGGAGACGGTAGCCGTTCGACGCTTCCTCCACGTCGGCGACGGCGCCGAGGAGATGCTCGGCCGCCCGGCGGTGGCGCTCCCTCTCCCCATCGGGGATCGCCGTCATGTCGCAGGCGAGGGTCGTCGGGTCGTTCATGCCGTCTCCAGGTCCGACCGGAGCGTGCGGAACTCCTCCCGGTCGATCTCGCCCCGCGCGTAGCGACGGCGCGCGGTAGCGAGCGCGTCGTCCTCCTCGGGGTTCCCCGTCTCGCGGTCGCGGGTCAGCTCCCGGATCCCCCACACGACCAGCACCGTGAGCCCGGCCAGCACCAGGAGGGGGACGAGCCAGCCGATCAGCATCCCCCCGCCCATCATGCCGGACATCGTTCCCTCTCCCATCATGCCTCCGCTCTGCGTCAGGGCGAGCATCGCTTCGCTTCCCATGGTTTTCTCCTCGTATCTGGATTCAGGTTCTCACTTCGAGGTCTTCACGGTCACTTCGAGGTCTTCGTGGTCGGAATCCGTCGCGTAGTGCCGCAGCCGAGCGCACCCCGGCGAGTCGATCGCCATCGATCCCGGTTCCCGGCCGGGTCGGCGCCATCAACGCCGCGGTCACGGTCCCGGAGACGAGGGTGAGTCCCCCTACCATCCAGATGGCGCCGCCCATGCCCAGGAGGTCCGCGGTCGCCCCTGCCAGCAGGGCGCCCACGGGGTAGCCGAGGTCCCGCCACAGCCGGTAGGTGCCGACGGCGCTGCTCCTCCAGGCCGGATGGGCCCGGTCGCCGACGGCCGCCAGCAGGGTCGGGTAGGCCAGGGCGGTCCCCAGACCCAGGAGGACGGAGGCCGCCAGCCAGGGCCAGAAGCCCGGGAAGAGGGGGAGCATCGCCAGGGCACCGGCCTGGAGCAGCATCCCGGCCACGATAAGCCGCTTCCGTCCCAGCGCGTCGCTGAGCGCCCCGGTGCCGATCTGGAGGAGCCCCCACACGGCCGGGTAGACGGCGGCGAGGATGCCCACCTCCTCCACGGAGAGCCCCCCGCGGGCGAAGAAGACGGGTAGCAGCCCCCACGCCAGCCCGTCGGTGAGGTTGTTCACCAGGCCGGCCTGGCTGCAGCTCAGCAGCGTCCGGTCCCGCCAGCTGGTCAGGGTGAACACCTCGGCCCCGGTGAGGTCGGCGGCGGGGCTTACGGCGTAGGCCGCGTGCGCGTCGCCGGCGCCGGATGTCGCGATGTCGGTCGCGTGGCCGCCGCCGCCCTCGCCGGCCCGCTCGCGCTGCTCCGCCTCGACCCGGGCGTGGGCGCCGGTGTCCCGGACCAGGAGGAGGGAGAGGGCGAGCCCCACGGCCACCAGCGCGATACCGAGGTAGAAGGGCTCCGGATGGAGGCCGAAGCGGGCGGCGACCTCGCCGCTGAGGAACGCGGCGCCGGCCACCGCCAGGTAACCGGCCGATTCGTTCAGCCCCATGGCCAGCCCGCGCCGGCGCGGACCCGCCAGGTCGATCTTCATGATGACGGTGGCCGACCAGGCCAGCCCCTGGTTCAGGCCGAGGAAAACGTTGGCGGCGATGACCCAGCCCCAGCTCGGCGCCCACATCAGGAGCAGGGGCACCGGAAGGCCCAGGAGCCACCCCGCGACGAGGACGCGCTTGCGCCCCGTCCGGTCGGCCAGGCGGCCGGCCGCGTAGTTCGCAGCGGCCTTCGCCAGGCCGAAGCTGGCGACGAACGCCAGCAGCGCCGTCGCCGACGCCACGCCGAACTCGGCCTCGGCCAGGAGGGGGACGACGGTCCGCTCCAGCCCGACCATCGCCCCCACGAAGGCGTTGACGAGGACGAGGAGCGAGAACTGGGCCCAGTTGGCCCGGAGCCCGAGAGTGGGTCGGTCACCCCCCGTGGGTCCCTCGCCCCCGGGGCGACGATCGTCCTGTCCCCGAGGTTCCCGATCGTCCTCCACGGTGAGCGCCTCCCCGCCGGTCAGCCCGCCGCGCATCGGTTGGCTCCCGCCTCGAGCTCCAGGAGGGCGTCGCCCGGCCACGCCCCCGACTCGTTGAGCTCGACGATGCGCTCGTAGTTGGGTGGGGTGGGCGGCGTCTCCCCGACGAGCCTGGCCACGAAGGCCTCCTCGACGAGGCCCAGCGCCTCGACCCGGCCCCGGACCTCGGACAGGGACGCGGTGATCGGCTGGCCGTCGAACGGCACGGGCCGGGCCGTGTGGGCGGGGAGGACCAGTACCTCGGCTCCCAGCCCGCTCAGCTCCGAGAGGGACGCGAACAGCTTCCGGGCGTGCCGGCGCACCGCGTCCTCCTCGCCCCGGGCCTCCAGGTCGGGACGGCCCACGGCGTCCAGGAAGAGGGTGTCCCCGGTGAACAGGTAGCGGCCGCCCAGCAGGTAGGAGAGGCTCTCGTCGGTGTGTCCCGGGGTGTGGATCGCCGTCAGCCGGGTCGCCCCGACCGGAACGCGGTCCCCGTCCCCGAGGGCTCGGTGGGGAAACCGCGCTCGCTCCTGCGCGGGCAGGTGGAGGGGCGCGTCGGCGGCCTCCGCCAGCGGCCGTCCCCGGGAGACGTGGTCGGCGTGGATGTGGGTCTCGACGACCCCCTCGATGGTCCAGCCGCGAGACCGGGCTTCCTCCAGGTAGACGTCCGGATCCAGGGAGGGGTCGATCACGAGGGCCTCGCCCTCCGAGGCGACCAGATAGGAGAGACATCCCTTCCCGGTCCGCCGGAGCTGCAGGACCGTCGTGGTGTCGCCGGGTTCCGAGACGGGGGCCAGGTTCCAGGCGAAGCTCCAGGCGGCCATGCCCCCTTCCAGGGAGCGGGCCGCCACGCCGCACCGCTCGCGGACCGCCTCGACGACCGTCCGGCTGGTCCGGCCCCGGTCACAGACCACGACGACGGGGTCGCCTCCGCGGAAGCGGTCGCAGTCGACGTCTCCGTCCCCCGCGGCCTCGTCACCCGGCGGCCAGGCGATCCGCTCGCTTCCGGGGATCCTCCATTCCCGGTGGGCCTCCACCCCCCGGACATCGAGGATCCGCACGGGCGCGTTCCGCCGGAGCAGGTCCTGCAGCTCCCGCACGCTGATCTCGATCTCCCGGTCCGTCGCTCGATGGCTCATCGTCCGTCCTCCCTCGTCGCTCTTCGGTGGATCGTCTCCGGATCGCTTCTCGGTGGATCGTTTCCTGGTCGATCAGGATGCGTCGGTGTCGGGGCCATCGGCGGTCCCGCCGTCAGCGGCGGCCTCGGATCCGGCGGCGACCGGAAAGCCCGCCGACCGGAGATCCGGGAAGCCCGCGTCGAGCCGCCGGGCCCGGAAGCCGCGCTCCCGGAGCTCGGCCACGACCTCGTCGGAGAAGACGCAGTAGGGACCCCGGCAGTAGGCGACGACCTCCCGATCGGTGGGGAGCTCGTCGAGGTACTCGTCCAGCTCGGTCACCGGAACCGACCGGGCCCCGTCGACGTGGCCGGCCCGGTACTCGTCCTCGGGCCGGACGTCCAGGAGAAGCACGTCCGAGGTCTCGAGCCGCCTCCTCAGCTCCTCGAGGCCGACCGCTTCTAGCTCCTCCCGGCGGCCGAGGTACTCCTCCACCACCCGGTCGATCTCGGCCAGCCGGAGCTCGCCCACCTCGCGGACGGCGCGCCATAGATCCGCCACTTCCGGGCTGGCGAGCCGGTAGTGCACGTAGTTCCCCTCCCGGCGGGCGGTCACCAGCCGCGCGGCCTTCAGCTTCTGCAGGTGGTGCGAGGTGCCGGCGACGCTGTTTCCGGTCGCCCCGGCCAGCTCCTCCACCGACCACTCCCGCTGGGCCAGCAGGTCCAGGATTTCCAGCCGCCGCGGGCTGGCCAGCGCCTTCCCGATGCGGGCGAACTGCTCGTAGATCCGGTCCTTGAAGCCTCGCGTCGTCGTCTCGGTCATTCCCTGCCCTGGTTCCGCTGAAGAGCTGCCTTCGTTCATTGGTTCAAATGATTATATGAATACCTATCCCCTGTCAAGGGCTCCCCGCGAGACGGACCGACGTGGACGGCGACGGGGACGACGTGAGGGCGGCAACGCTGCGGTCGGAGCGGGCGAGAGCACGGGGAGCGTGCGAGCCGCGGAGACATGTGAGTTGCGCCGGCGGGACCGGAGCTCGTTCCGCTCCGGAGCCCGGTTCACCCCACGCTGACCACGCGAGCCATGCCCGCCTCCAGGTGGTAGAGGTTGTGGCAGTGGAAGAGCCAGTCGCCGGGGTTGTCGGCGGTGAAGGTGAA
>CAZSKS010000105.1:0-5732 GCA_964607465.1 uncultured Gemmatimonadota bacterium
AGGAGAAGCCGACGCGGGTCCGCCACGTCGTCATCTTCCTCCTGGTCCTCCACTACGCCAACACGTACATGGACCGCGTGGTGATCGCCCAGGCGGGCCCCTCCATCCGGGGGGAGTTCGGGCTGAGCCAGACCGAGCTGGGCATCGTGTTCACCGCCTTCACCCTGGCCTACGCCCTCTTCCAGGTGCCGGGAGGCTGGCTTTCCGACCGGTTCGGGCCCCGGAAGATCCTCACTGGAATCGTCTCCTACTGGTCGATCTTCACCATGGGCACGGCTGCCGCGTGGAACAAGACCTCGCTGATCGCGATCCGCTTCCTGTTCGGCGCGGGCGAGGCCGGGGCGTTCCCGGCCGCTACCCGGGCGTTCTCGCGCTGGTTGCCGGCCACCGAGCGGGGCATCGCCCAGGGCGTGACCCACTCCGGCGCGCGGCTGGCCGGGGCCTTCACCCCGCCCCTGGTGGGCCTGATGATTGTGCAGTGGGGATGGAGGTCGGCGTTCATCGCCTTCGGGCTCATGGGGTTCGTATGGGGCGCCGTCTGGTACTGGTACTACCGGGACGAGCCCGAGGACCATCCAGGCGTGAACGAGGCGGAGCTGGCCGTGATCCGGGAGGAGAAGGAGCCGGCCTCGAAGCTCAGCCCCGCCGCGGGGATCCTGTCGGGCCACGGGTCGCACGGTCCGGACGAGGGAGAGGGGGGACCGGGGGCGGACGGGGACGCCGCTGCGGCCGGGCCCTCCGGAGCCGCCGAGCCGCCGGTGGAGGTGGATCCGAAGGAGGAAGGCGTCCCGTGGCGGATCCTCCTCCGGAGCAAGAACATGTGGCTCCTCTCGCTCATGTACCTGTGCTACGTCTACAGCTTCTGGATCTACCTCACCTGGACGCCCACCTACCTGGTGGAAGAGCGAGGCTTCGGGATCGTGGCGTCGGGGGTCGGCGCGGGACTCCCTCTCTTCGCGGGGGCCCTGACCAACAGCCTGGGCGGCTGGTACAGCGATCGGCTGTCGGCAAAGCGCGGGCTGAGGGTCGGACGTCGCTACCCCGCCATCGCCGGTTTCATTGCCGGCGCTGCCTTCATCGTGCCGGGGGTCTTGGTGGCGGACGCGTACCTGGCCGTGGCGTTCCTGACCCTGGCCGCGGCCGGCCTGGAGTTCACGACCGGCATCTCCTGGGCCACGGCCATCGACGTGGGACATGAGCACGCCGGCACGGTCTCCGCCTTCATGAACATGATGGGGAACCTGGGCGGCGCACTGTCGCCCTTCCTGTTCGGCGTGCTCGTGGACTGGACCGGGCACTGGGAGCTGCCCTTCCTCATCGCCAGCGTCATGATCGTGATTGCGGCGCTCCTTTGGCTCCGCATCGACCCCGAGAAGTCGGTGCTGGTCGAGTGAGCCGGGGTTGCCGACCGGACCGAGACACCGCAAGCGAAACCACCCGCAGCAGGGAGAGCACCATGATCGACCGCGATGAGCCTCGTGCCACCCTCCGCTCGGCCACCTCTGCGCCACCGCCGAATCGGCGCCGCCGGCCACCGACCGTCCCGGCCTCGCGACCCCTGGCCCCGCTGGCCGCGCTGCTCCTGGCGGCTTTGGTCGCCGCGCCGGCACCGGCGCAGGAGCCCTACTATCCGGGACCGGCCGACCGGTGGGAGACGCGGCGGCCCGCGGAGGTGGGCATGGACTCCGCCCTCCTCGAGAGGGCGGTGGCCTGGGCCCAGGATCCGGCGCACGACGGCTGGGGCCCGGATCTGCGGCAGGACCTGATGGAGTTCCTGGCGGGCGAACCCCAGAACGACATCATCGGTCCGATGAAGGCCCGTGGCCCGGTGACCGGCGTCGTGGTGAAGGACGGCTACATCGTCCGGGAGTGGGGGGAGCCTCACCGCGTGGACATGACGTTCAGCGTCACCA
Organism: uncultured Gemmatimonadota bacterium; assembly: GCA_964607465.1. Taxonomy (GTDB): domain Bacteria; phylum Gemmatimonadota; class Gemmatimonadetes; order Palauibacterales; family Palauibacteraceae; genus CAYVFM01. Next base: position 1,914 of record CAZSKS010000105.1, read on the forward strand.
AGAGCTTCCTGTCCACCGTGGCCGGGCTGGCCTGGGACGACGGGCTGATCCGCGACATCCACGATCCGGTCATCGACTACGCGCCGGACAGTCTCTACGCCGGGGAGCGGCGCTCGAAGATCACCTGGGACCACCTGCTGCGGCAGACCAGCGAGTGGCGGGGCACCCTGTGGGGCAAGCCCGACTGGGTGGACCGCTACGACGGGGAGATCCGGGAGCTGGGCGAACCCGGCAGCCACTGGGAGTACAACGACGTCCGGGTGAACCTCCTCTCGTACTCCCTGCTGGAGCTGTGGCGCAAGCCGCTCCCCCAGGTGCTGAAGGAGCGGATCATGGACCCCATCGACGCCTCCCGGAAGTGGCGGTGGCACGGCTACGAGAACACCTGGGTCACCATCGACGGCTACCGGATGCAGTCGGTGAGCGGCGGGGGCCACTGGGGCGGCGGCATGTGGCTCACCGCCCGGGACCAGGCCCGCTTTGGGTTGCTGTGGCTGAGGAACGGCCGCTGGAAGGGAAAGCAGCTCATCTCGGAAGGGTGGATCGAGATGGCGAAGACTCCCACCGAGGGCAACAAGCACTACGGCTACATGAACTGGTTCCTGAACACCGACGGCGACGGCATGCCGGCGCCGGCGACGGCCTTCACGCACTCCGGGGCCGGGGTCAACCGGATCTACGTGGACCCCGAGAACGACCTGGTGGTGGTGCTCCGCTGGCTGGACGGGGAGCACTACGACGAGTTCATTCGCCGCGTGCTGGCCTCGCTCGAGGGCTGAAGCCGGGATGCCGACGCTGCCGACCCTGCCGACCCTCAGGAGCGCGCCCCGTGCTTGGAGCGGCGCGGGCGGCGCGGGCAGGTGGGCCGAGCCCCGCGTGGCCGTTCGGGCCCTGGCGGCCGTCCTGACGCTGCTCGCCGGAACGCCGCCGGCCCTCGCCGGCCAGCAGGACGCCTACGTTCCCGGACCCGCCGAGGCGTGGGACCGGCGCTCGCCCGCCGAGGCCGGCATGGACGCGGCGAAGCTGGCGGAGGCGGTCGCCTTCACGCGGGACATCGAGACGGAGGTGTGGCCGGAGGGACACGGGATCCGGGACGCCCTGCTGGAAAACTACCTGGCCGGTGAGCCCCACAACGAGATCGTGGGCCCCATGAAGGAGCGGGGCGCGGTGAACGGCGTTCTCCTGAAGGACGGCTACGTCGTCGCCGAGTGGGGCGACACCCGACGGGTGGACATGGCGTTCAGCGTCACCAAGCTCTTCGTCTCCACGGTGGGCGCCCTGGCGGCGAAGGAGGGTCTCATCCGGGACGTCCACGACCCGGTGAAGAGCTACGTGGCCGACAGCCTCTTCGCGTCGTCCCACAACGCCCGCATCACCTGGGACCACCTGTTCCGGCAGACCAGCGAGTGGGAGGGCACCCTGTTCGGGAAGCCCGACTGGGCCGACCGCTTCGACGGGGAGCGGCGCGAGCGCCACGAGCCCGGCACGCACTGGCTGTACAACGACGTCCGGGTGAACCTGGCCGCCCTGGCGCTGCTGCAGCTGTGGCGCGAGCCGTTGCCCGTCGTGCTCCGAGAGCGGCTGATGGACCCCATCGGGGCCTCCCGCACCTGGCGGTGGCACGGCTACGAGACCTCATGGGTCAACGTGGACGGCCGGCGGATGCAGTCGGTGGCCGGGGGCGGCCACTGGGGCGGGGGGATGTGGATCAGCACCCGGGACCTGGCCCGGGTGGGCCTCCTGTACCTGCGAGACGGCCGGTGGGGCGAGCGACGGATCCTGCCCGAGGGCTGGGTGGAGACGGCCACCACGCCGACCGGGGCCAACCCCGGGTACGGCTACATGCAGTGGTGGCTCAACGTCGACCGGGAGGCGCTGCCCAGCGCGCCCGCCTCCAGCTACTACGCCAGCGGCGGGAGCAGCAACCGGCTGTGGATCGACCCCGAGCACGAGCTGGTGCTTGCCGTGCGGTGGATCGACGGGGCCCGGCTGGACGAAGTCGTACGCAGGATCCTGGCGGCGCTGGAGGCCCCGGCCGACTGACGGCCGATTAACCCTCCTCGATCTCGGCGTCCCAGTTGATCTCCACGCAGGGGAGGAGCGTCTGGGCCACGGGGCAGCCGCTCACGTGCTTCTCCAGCGCGCGCTCGGCCGCCTCCCGTTTCCCCTCCGGCACCTTCAGCCGGTAGGTGACGTGGACGCGGGTGATGCGCAGCACGCCGTCGATCGCCTCGACGTCGCCGACGACGTCGGCCTCGAGCCTGTCGGGATGACTCGGGATGTCACGGGCTTCCAGGGCTCCGCCCAGGGTGCCCGTCAGTCAACCGCCGGCCGCCGCCACCACGTGGTCCAGGGTGGTCGGCAGCTCCTCGGCGGTGGTGGCGCCGTAGAACTCGGCGATCTCGGCGTGCACGCCGAACTCGAGGGGCTCCTCGAACGGCTCGATGTAGGCCTTCCGGTGGGGTCCCTCCAGCTTCTGGATGCGGACCCTGGAGCGGTACTGGGGGTCGGCCATGGTCGGAGCCTCCTGACATTCGAGTGGAAGGGACGATCGGCTGGAAACGACGCCGCGCGAGCTCAGCAAGGGGCGGATCGTTGGCAATCTCACCCGCCGCAAGCCGCCCGGCGCTGGAACACTCTCACTACCCGGAGGATGCAAGGGCAGGGCCGAGGGGTCGCTTGGAGGGCCGAGCCCCCGCGCCCCTACGCCTCCCGTGTTGCCTCGAGGAAGTCGTCGGGGGCCAGCACGGTCACCCCGTGGGATCCCCGCCGGGGCTCGTAGTCGGAGGCGTTGCCGGTCACCAGCGCCCGGGCGCCCCCGGCTGCCGCCACCTCCAGGAAGGGAAGGTCGTCCTCGTCGGGGAGGGTCACCGCGAGGGGCGGGACCGTAAGGCGGCGGCCCACGGCGCGCAGGTACTCGAGGAGGGACCGGACGTCGCCGGGATCGAACCCGAACTTCGGCCGGCCCAGGACGTCCCTGTACTCGTGCTGGATGCGGTCATCGAACAGGGGCTGCAGGCTGCCGACGAACAGGAGGTCCAGTAGCCTTCCGGGGGCGCCGTGGGGGTTCAGAAGACCGGACACCAGGACGTTGGTGTCCAGCACCCCCCTCACGTGACGGCGCGTTCGTCCCGGGCGCGGCGGATCTCTTCCCGGATCTCCTCGGGGGAGAGGCGGTCGAGGCCACGCTCGGCGGCCCGCCGCCGCATCCGGGAGACGGCCCGCTGGGCCCGGGCCTGCCGCACCATGTCGGCCACCTCCTCCGGGTCCTCGTCGCCGATCCCGACCATGTAGGCCACCGGCTCGCTTCACAGCCCACGGTGACCGCCCCGCCACCTCGCCCGGCGGGGCCCGAAACCGTAAGTTGTCCCCGCCGGACCGGGAGCCTCCCGGCGCGTTCCGCGGAGGCGCCCGATCACGTTCCGCTCTCCCGACTTCGAGCCGCGATCCGATGCCACCGACCCCCCCGACCCTGCTTCCCCGCGGCCGCCTCCACGGCCTGGCCGCGGCGGCCTGCCTGGCGGCGGCGGCGTGCGCCTCGGGCGGCGCGGGGTCGGGCGGGGCGGCGACCCCCGGGGCTCCGTCGCCGGAGGCCGCCGGGGCGGAGGGCGCGGGGAGCGCCTACGTCGAGGCCGACGTGGACTTCATGCGGGGCATGATCCACCATCACGCCCAGGCGATCGTCATGGCCCGCATGGCGCCCACCCACGACGCGGGCCCGGCGGTCCGCCGCCTCGCCGCCCGCATCCTCAACAGCCAGAAGACCGAGATCGCGCTGATGGCGGACTGGCTGCGCGACCGGGGCGAGCCGGTGCCGGA
>CAZSKS010000106.1:0-5664 GCA_964607465.1 uncultured Gemmatimonadota bacterium
CAACCTCCGGATCCGAAGTCCGGCGCTCTATCCAGTTGAGCTACGGGCGCATGCGGAGCGCATCCTAGCGGCGGCGGCCGGAGCCGACAAGCCGTCTACGTTCCCTACCCCTGTTCCCGGCGGCCGCTCCATGGCAAGTTGGTGCGCGGTCCGGGCCCCGCGGCGCCGGGCCGTCGCGCCCACGCCCCGCACGCCCCCTCACCGAACCCACGCCGAGCCTCCATGAGCGCCGAGTCCATCCACCGCGACACCGTCGTCATCGGGAGCGGCTTCGGCGGCTCCATGGCGGCCTGGAGCCTGTTGGAGGCCGGCCGCGACGTGCTCATGCTGGAGCGGGGGCCCTGGGTGGAGCGGGGCCCGCACAACTGGGAGGCGGAGGGGACGCTGACCCGCTCCCCCTACTTCGCCGACGGCCAGCTACGGGTCGTGGAAGAGGGACGGACCCGGAGCGAGGGCACCTGCGCCTGCGTCGGCGGCCCCTCGGTCTTCTACGGGGGCGTCTCCACCCGCTTCCGGGAGGCGGACTTCGATCCCCATCCCGAGATCGTCGACGGCTCCGGGGCCCGCTGGCCCTTCCGCTACGGGGATCTGCGTCCCGCCTATCGCCGGGCGGAGGAGATCCTGGGGATCGCCGGACCCGACGGCGACGGGGATCCCACCGCCCCGGGCCGCCGGGCCCCCTACCCGCAGGAGGCGCCGGGGCTGTCCCCCACCTCCCGGATGATCGGCGAAGCCGCCAGGCGGATGGGCTGGCGGCCCTACCGGCTCCCCCTGGCCATCAACTACGGCGCCTCCGACCGGCGGCCCGCCTGCGTCGCGTGCGAGACCTGCGACACCTTCGCCTGCGCCGTCCGGGCCAAGAACGACCTGGCGGCCCGCGTCATCCCCCGGCTCCTGGAGCGGGGGATGGAGCTCCGGCCCCGCACGGCCGTCCTCCGCCTGGAGCTGGAGCGCGGCCGGGTCCGGGCGGCCGTGTGCCGGGACGGGGCGACGGGGCGGGAGCTGACGGTCACGGCCGACACCTTCGTCCTGGCGGCCGGGGCGCTGGGGTCGGCCCAGATCGCCCTGGCCTCGGGGCTGCAGGGGGTCGGGCCGGCCGGCCACGCGGTGGGGCGCTACCTGACCCGACACTGCGCCGGCATCGTCTTCGGCCTCTACCCCAGCCTGCCGGACCGGGGGGACACCTTCCACAAACAGCTGGGGATCAACGACTTCTACTTCGGCGACGACGCCCCCGGGGCGCCGGACGGGAAGCTGGGCAACATCCAGCAGGTCCAGAGCCCCGCGCCGGCCACGGTGGGGACGCTGCTGCCCTCCCCCCTCCCCCGCATGCTCTCGCCGCTCCTGCGCCGGGCCACGGGTCTGCTGGTGCTGGCCGAGGACCAGCCCCGCTACGGGAACCACGTGGCGCTGGATCCGACCGGGAGGGACGGCTTCGGCCTGCCGCAGACCGTCGTCCACCACCGGCACACCCCCCGCGACCTGACGGCCCGGACGTCCCTGGCGCGGCGGGCACGGGAGCTCCACCGGGAGGCCGGCGCCCTGCTCTGCTACGAGCACCGGATCCACACCTTCTCCCACGCCCTGGGGACCCTGCGGATGGGCGAGGACCCGGACGCCGACCCGGTGGACCCGGACGGCCGCCTGCGGGGGACGGAGAACCTCTGGGTGGCCGACGGAAGCCTGTTTCCCACCTCCGCCGGCGTGAACCCGAGCCTCACCATCGCCGCCCTCGGCCTGCGGGTGGGGGCCCGGGCGGCCGGGGGCGAGCCCGGCGCGGCCGCCCGGACCGAGCCGGCGAAAGGCGGAGGCGCCGTCCGGACGCCCGAGGACGGCGGGAAGGACCGCGACGCGGCGCCCGGCGGCTGGAGGGGCCCGTGACGGACGAGCCGCTGACCCTGGCCTTCCTCGGGTGCGGCCAGGCGGCGCGGATGCACGCCGGCACCCTGGACGCCGTGGCCCCCGAGGTGCGGCGGGTGTTCGCCAGCCGCGACGGGCGGCGGGCGGCCGCCTTCGCCGACGAGCTCGGCGGCCTCAGGGGCCACGGCTCCTACGGCGCGGCCCTGGAGGACCCGGACGTGGACGCCGCCCTGATCCTCACGCCCCCCCACCTCCACCGCGAGCTCACGCTGGAGGCCCTGGAGGCCGGCGTGGACGTCGTCGTCGAGAAGCCCGCCTACCCGCGGTCCTCCGACTTCGGCGCGGTCCGGGAGGCCATGGAGGCCACCGGGGGGCGCGTCCTCGTGGCCGAGAACTACCACTACAAGCCGCTCCGCGAGACCCTGGCCCGCCTGCTGGCCGGGGGCGCGGTGGGCCGCCCCCTCCTCCTCCACTTCGACGCCGTGAAGGACCAGGAGATCGACGGCTGGCGCGACGATCCGGAGCTCGCCGGCGGCGGGGCTCTCATGGAGGGCGGGATCCACTGGATCAGCCTCATGGCCGACCTGGGCCTGGAGGTGGAAGCGGTGCAGGGCCACCGGCCGGCCCCCGACGGCGGCCCGGAGCGCAGCATGCTGGTCGTCCTGCGCTACGAGGGCGGGGCCGTGGCCACCCTCTCCTACTCCTGGGAGGTGCCCTCTCCCCTGCAGGGGCTCCGCCTGTCCAGGATCTACGGCCGGCAGGGCGCCCTCACCTTCGAGTCCAACGGCCTCTTCGTCTTCCAGCGCGGCCGCCGGCTCCGTCTGCACTTTCCGGGGCTGCGGGACATCTCGGGCTACCGGGCCATGTTCCGTGACATCGTGGACGCGCTCCGGACCGGTCGCGAGCCGCGCATGACGCTGGCGAAGGCGGAGCGGGACGTGCGTCTGGTGGAGGCGGCCTACCGGACGGCCGGGATGGAGGTCGCCCCGTGACGGGTCTCCGACGCGGGGCCCGACCGGCCGCTGACCGGCCGCGACGCCGGATCGGACGGCGGGCCGAGCGGCCGCCCCGACGCGCCGCCCGGCCCGCTTCCGCCCCCTCGAGCTGAAACCACGACCCCGACGACGGAGCCGCTGCCGATGGACCTCGTCCCAGCCGCCCTGGTCGGCCTCGCCGCCGGCCTCCACATCGCCACCTGGGGGATGTTCAAGGACGCCCCCCACGAGGGCTTCACCTGGAGCACGTACGCCCGCAGCCCCGTCCTCGGGGTGCTGATCGCCGTGGGGCTGACCCGCCTCGCCGGCCTCCACGCCGGCGACGCCGCCGGGATCGTCGTCCTCTTCGGCGTCACCTACGGCCTGGAGCGGGGGATGGTGGAGGTCTACAAGACCTTCCTTCGGGAGGCCGACCAGTCCAAGTACACGATCCCCATGCAGTTCTCGGTGGGGGGCGAGGTGGTGGAGAGCCGGGCGGCCCGTCTCGGGGCCGGCGCCCTGTACGTGGCCGGCGTCCTGGCCGTCCTGTGGGGCACCTGGTGGCTCCAGCGGAACGGACCTGAGCTGGGTACCGTCGGCGTCGCCCTGGCCGTGGGCAGCCTCGGGGGCTGGATCTCGGCCTTCGGCGGCGCCTGGAAGGACGCCCCCGTCGAGGGCTTCCACCTCCTGAAGTTCTTCCGCAGCCCCTTCCTGGCCTTCCTGTTCGGGCTGCTGATGGCGAGCGTCACGTCCAGCTATCCGGCCGTCTTCCTGGGTGCGCTCGGCTACACCGTGGCCACCACCGAGACCTGGAAGACCTTCTCCGACCCCAGCAAGGACCGCGGGAAGTTCATGGACCAGACGCCGAGCCACCCCGAGATGCTGGAGCGGCGCTTCCGGTTCGTCCCCGTCTACGTGGTCGTGTGGCTCGGCGTCCTCGCGGCCATCGCCCTCGCGCTGTTCGGGGGGGGTGCCGAGGGCGGGGTGTAGGCCGTGGGCGAGATCGTGGTCGCCGCCCTGGTGGGCGGCGCCGCCGGGCTCCACGCGGCCACCTGGGGGATGTTCAAGGACTCCCCCCACGAGGGCTTCAGCTGGGGCACGTATCTCCGGAGCCCGGTGGTGGCGGCCCTCGTGGCGGCCGCCCTGGCCGGGTTCACCCCCCTGGACGCCGGCCGGCCGGCCGGCATCGTCGTCCTCTTCGGCGTCACGTACGGCCTGGAGCGGGCCCTGGTCGAGATCTATACGACCTTCCTCCGGGCAGACGACGACACGGAGTACACGATCCCCATGCGCTTCTCGGTCGGGGGGGAGGTGGTGGAGAGCCGGGCCCTCCGCGTCCTGGTCGGCCTCCTGTACCTCGGCGCCGTCCTGGCCGTGCTGTGGGGCACCTGGTGGCTCGAGCGGAGCGGGCCCCCGCTGGGGACCGCGGGGGTGGCGCTGGCCGTGGGCAGCCTCGGTGGCTGGATCTCGGCCTTCGGCGGCGCCTGGAAAGACGCCCCCGTCGAGGGCTTCCACCTGCTGAAGTTCTTCCGCAGCCCCCTGCTGGCCTTCCTGTTCGGGCTGGTGGTGGCGACGTTCACGTCCAGCTATCCGGCCGTCTTCGTCGGCTCGCTGGGGTACACGGTGGCCGCGATCGAGACCTGGAAGACGTTCCGGCACCCGGGCGAGGACCCGGGCAAGTTCGAAGGCAGGACGGCCCGTCATCCCCGGATGTTCCAGCGGCGGTACTGGTTCGTGCCGCTCTACGTCACCGTCTGGCTGGGCGTCCTCGCGGCCATCGCCTTCGCGCTGTTCGGCGGGGGCGCCGAGGGCGGGGTGTAGGCCCGCCGTCAGCCGCCCTCGCCCGCCGTGCCGACCTTCCCCGGCCGCAGCTCCGCCGCCCCCTCCTCGCCCCGCCAGCGCTTCCATCCCCACGCGCCCAGCCCCAGCGCCACGCCGGCGAGCGTGAAGGCCAGCAGCAGCTCGGTGCTGACGCTCCACCAGGCGCCCAGGGCCGCGAAGAACCACAGCTTGGGCAGCCGGCCCAGGAAGGTGGCCCACATGTACTTCCGCAGCGGGTAGCCCGACACCGGGGCCACGATCCGCACGGCCCAGTAGGGGAGGATCGACCAGGCACAGATCCACACGGTCAGGAAGGGCGCCTTCTCGAAGAGGCGGACCAGGAAGCGGACCACCCGGCTCTCCCGGAGGGGCTCGGCCTTCTCCAGCCCCATCATCTTCCGGTACAGGTGGTAGTTCAGGAACTCGACGTAGAGGTTGCCGGCCGTGGCCACGACGGCGACCAGCAGCGGGTCGTAGAGCCGCCCGAAGAGCATGAGGACCGGCTCGAAGGTGGCCGGGAAGACCATCGAGTAGGGCCCGTTGATCCAGATCGTGAACAGCTCGAGCCCCACCAGCGGCCCCGACGCGGGAAAGAGGTGGACCAGCGCGATCCCGCCCAGGGCCAGCACGCCGCTGCCCCGCACGACGCCGTCCCAGGTCCGGTTGCCGCGGGAACGGGTGAGGGCCCGCCCGAGCCGGGCGGCGAGGCCCCTGGCCTCCCGCCCCTCCGCGTCCCCCTCCGACTCCGGCGCGGACGCTTCCGCGGCGGGCGCCTCGGCTTCCGGGACGGAGGCCTCCCGGGCGCTCAGAAGGCCGGGAGGCCCGTGATGTCGGCCCCGAGGATGAGGCCGTGGACGTCGTGGGTGCCCTCGTAGGTGTAGACCGACTCCAGGTTGGCCATGTGGCGCATGGCCTGGTACTCGACCAGGATGCCGTTGGCGCCCAGCAGGCGCCGGGCCTCCCGGGCGACCTCGCAGGCCATGTCCACGTTGTTGCGCTTGGCCATGGA
>CAZSKS010000107.1:0-5646 GCA_964607465.1 uncultured Gemmatimonadota bacterium
ACATGTTCTCGACGACGATGATGGAGTCGTCGATCACGATGCCGGTGACGAAGATCAGGGCGAAGAGCGTCACCCGGTTCAGCGTGTAGCCGAAGATCCGGTACACGAAGAGGGTCAGGGCGAAGGTGATGGGCACGGCCATCATCACCACTACCGCGCTCCGCCACCCCATGAACAGCGCCACCACCAGCCCCACGGCCAGGATCGCCATGAGTAGGTGGAGCCGCAGCGTGCTCACCTTCTCCCGGGCGGTCTCGCCGTAGTTGCGGGTGACGTCGGCCCGGACCCCCTCGGGGATGACCTGGGCCTCCAGGGCCTCGACCCGGTCCTCGAGCTGACGTCCGAGCTCGGTGGCGTCGGAGCCGCCGCGCTTGGACACCGAGAGGGTGACCATGGGCGACAGGTCGCCTCCGGCGGGCCCGCTGAAGGTGTAGCTGTCGACTTCCTCCGAGCCGTCGGTGACCGTGGCCACGTCCCCCAGGCGGATCGCCTGTCCGTCGCGGACGTCCAGCACCACGCCCCGCACGTCGGCGGCGGAGCTGAGGAAGGGGCCGGCCTCGACCCGGATCACCCGGTCCCCCCGGGCGAAGCGTCCGGACTCCAGGTTCGTGTTCGCGGCCTCCAGCCGCCGGGCCACCAGCGCCGGGTACACGCCGTAGGCGGCCATCCGGTCCGGGCTGAGCTCGACCCGGATGGCCCTCGAGAACCCGCCGATCACGGAGACGTCCCGCACGTTCTCGGTGGCCTTGAAGCTGGTGGCCACCTCCTCGCCCACGGCCCGCAGCTCCCGGTGGTCCAGGGAGTCGCTGGAGAGGGTGAGGGTGAAGAAGGGCACGTCGTCGATGGTGACGGTCTTGACCATGGGCGTCCGGAGCCCCTCGGGCATCCGGTCCATGTTCTTCATCAGGGTGCTGTACAGCCGCACCAGGCTCCGCTCCATGTCGGCGCCGACCTCGAAGCGCACCGTCATAAAGGCCATGCCCGGCGAGGCGTGGCTGTAGACGTACTTCACGCCCTCGATGCCGGCGACCACGTTCTCGGCCGGGATCAGGACCCGGTTCTCGATCTCACGCGGCTCGTAGCCGGGCGTGGGCATGTACATGTCGGCCACGGGCACCACGATCTCGGGCTCCTCGCGGCTCGGCATGGTGAACACCGAGTACAGGCCGATGGCCAGCGCGACCGCCAGGAGCAGCGGCGTGAGCTTGGAGGTGATCGAGCCCTCGGCCAGGCGGCCGGCGATTCCCGTCTTCATCGACCGCCTCCCGTCTCCGCCGGGGTCCACGAGCGACGGGCCACGTCGCCGGCGGGCGTGCCGTCCGCCAGCCTCGGCGCCGGGCTCCGCACCACCCGGTCGCCGGGCGAGAGGCCGGCCAGGGCCTCCACTCCGCCCTCGCGGCGCTCACCGGTCCGGATCCAGCGGAGCCGGAGCGTGTCCGCGCTCAGGACGAAGACGCCGGCGAGCTGGCCGCGCCGGACCACGGCGTCCTCCGGGACCCACACCGAGGGAGGCGCGAATCCGGGCAGCCGGAGTCGGACGAATCTGCCGGGGGAGAGGGCGAGTCCGCCGGTCCCTCCCTCCCGGAAGCGGGCCTCCACTCGGAACTGCCGGGTGGAGGCGTCCACGGCCGGCGACACGCGGACGATCTCCGCGGCGGCGGTCCGCCCGCTGGCGGGATCGACGGCCGTCACCCGGGTGCCGGACTCCACCTCCGGTGCGAGCTCCGCCGGCAGGTCCGCCACGATCTTCACCGACCCCGTCTCGACCAGATCGAGGACGGGCCGGCCCGGGGACGCCAGGTCCCCCGGATCCACGCTCCGCCGGGTGACGCCTCCGTCGAACGGCGCCTTCAGGACCACGTACGAGCGCTGGGCCCGGGCCTCCTCCAGCGCCGCCCGCGCCTGCTCGAGGCTCGCCCGGGCGTCGTCCAGCTCCTGCTCGGTGGCCGCGCCGTCGGCAGCCAGGGACCGGATGCGTCCGTAGTAGGCCTCCGCCTTCCGGAGGGCGGCCTCGGCCCGCGAGATTCGGGCCCGCACGTCCTCGCCGTCCAGGGCCACCAGGGTGTCGCCCCGGCTGACGCGGCTGCCCACGTCCACCGTCACCCGCTCGACGGTGCCGCTCGTCCGGGTGGCGATCCCGGCGGTGCTGGCCGCCTCCACGGTGGCCGCCACGGAGCGGCCAGTGGCCGCGGTCGCGGCGCCGGTGACCTGGACGTCCACCGGGGAGAGAGGCTCCCCGTCGGGAGCCGCTTCCTCGCTGTCGCAGGCGGCCAGCCCCGCGGCGACGAGCACCGCCGCCGCGGCCGCCACGGCCAGCAGCCTCGTGCCCCGGGCGGGGGGCGAAGTGTCCCTGCGATCGTATTCAGTCATTGTCCTCCTCCGGGGCTGCTCGGATCGCTGAACTCCTGTGATCGGGCGAAGCGGAGTCGGGCGCGCGCCACGTGGTAGCCGGCCAGCGCCTCGATGGCCCGGCTCCGCATGGCCGTGACCCGGCTCTCGGCCCGGAGCACGTCCGAGGCGATGGCGAGCCCCTCCTCGAAGCGGCGCCGGGTCAGGTCCCGGCCCCGCTCCGCGGCCCGCCGTGCGGCGCGCGTGGCCTGCACCCGCTGGCTGGCGGACTCGACCGCTCGACGTGCCTGCCGGACCTCCGCGGTGGCCTCCCGCACCGCGCTCGCGTACTGGAGTCGGGCCTCCTGGGCGGCCAGGTCGGCCCGCTTCCGGGCCGCCTCCCGGCCCAGGCCGGCGAACAGCGTCCACCGCAGCTGGACGCCCACCGACCAGTGGTCCCCGTCGGAGCCGAGGGGCGTGTCGGCGTCGTGCAGCGCCCAGCGGCCGAAGGCGTCCAGGGCCGGCAGATACCGGCGCCAGGCCGCGTCCTCGTCGGAGCGGGCCGCCTCGACCATGGCCTCGAGGGCCCGCAGGTCGGCCCGGTCCTCGGGACGGATGCTCCCCTCGGGGGGCGACGGCTCGGGAGCCGCCATCGTGTCGGCGGGAACCGGCACCGAGTCGGGGCTCCACCCCAGGAAGAGCCCCAGGCGCTCCCGGGCCTCCCTCAGCTTTCTGCGCGCCTCGATCCGGGCGGCCCGGGCGGCCTCCACCTCCGCCTCGGCCTGCAGGACGTCGGCGTCGGTCAGGAGCCCTTCGTCGCGCCGCTTCCGGAACAGCTCCAGGTTGGACTCCGCGGCGTCTTCCGACGCCCGCGCCGCCTCCAGCCGAGCCTCGGCCCTTGCCGTCCCGTAGTAGAGGGCCCGGGCGCGAAACTCCGTGCCCTCCCGGCTCCGCTCCGCCCGCCACCGGGCGGCGGCTGCCTGACTCGAAACCGCGTTCCTCTCGGCCCAGCGGCTCGGGTCCAGCACGCTCCACTGGACCTCCGCGGCCGACGTCCAGTCGGAGATGGCGGCCGGGTCGTTCAGGGCGTCGATGGCCAGGTCCGGCGCCGCGAACCGGCCCTGTCGGAGCCTCGTGCCGAAGACGCCCACCGGGTCCGTCGTCCGCTGCCAGCCGCTGGTGACCTGCACCCGCGGTAGCAGCGCGCCGGTGGCCTCCCGGACGCCGGCGCCGGCCATCCGCTCGCGGAGACGGCTCGCCTCCAGGTCCGGGTTCCCCTCCACCGCCTCGGTCACGGTCTGCTCCAGCGTGAGCGGTCGACGGGGTACGGTGTCGGGCCTTGTGTCCGTCTGGCCGAATGCGCACGTCGGACCGGCCAGGAGGAGGACCAGCGCCGAGGCGCCGGCGAGCAGGAGCTGATTCATCGATCGTGCGATCCTCTGGTGCGGCATCTCGGGTGGACCTCCCCCGTTCGGTGGTTACATTACTGTTTTACTATATAGTTATATTATGGTCGCAGAAAGGTTCCGAACCTCCTCGTAGCAATGGAAGGGTCGATTGATCATATCACTGTTCATTCATACAGTAAAAAAGATGGACGATCAACCAGGTCCCGCGCGGGCGAGAAGGAGAGGCACCATGCCCAACCGACTCACGGAAGAGGCCGTGGAGATGGTCGCGGAACGCTTCAGCATGCTGGGGGAGCCCACACGCATCCGGCTTCTCAACGCTCTCTACGGGGAGGAGAAGACCGTCGGCGAGCTGGCCGAAGAGGTGGAGAGCGGACAGGCGAACGTGTCGAAGCACCTGGGCCTGCTGCGACGTCACGGAATGGTACGCAGACGGAAGGAGGGGTTGCACAGCTACTATCGAATCGCTGATCCGGTGGTGATGGAACTGTGTGACTTGGTGTGCGACCGCATGGCGGAGGAGCTGGAGGTGCGGCGCGACGCGCTCACGGTCGAGGGTCGGGAGGAGTGAAGTCAGAGGGGCCAGCAACCTCATTCCCGAAGACTACGCCACTGACCGCACTGGATCTCGGTTGCGAACTGGAGTTAGGGGGCGACCTCAGGCCGGCGAGGCGTGTGATTTGAAGGCTCGTCTATTCGGGCAGCGCCCGGCGAGGGTGCGCGAGTAGCACCTCAGTGCTGATGTTGGTGTCCGTCGCCGGCGTGGGTGTGTCCGCCGGCTGAGGAGTCGACCGCCGCGGTGTCCGAGGCGCTCGAGTTGCTCCAGCCGGCGTACTCCTCTTCCGTCATCTCGGGAAGCCTCCGGACGAAAGCCGCGATCATGGCGATCTCCTCGTCCGAATGGGTGGGGCCGAAGGCCGGCATCCCCGCCAGCTTGATGCCGTGTTTGGTTATCCAGAACAGCTCGGCGTCGGACCACTCGTCTGCTTCCTCCGCCAGGTCGGGGGGCGTGGGCGTCATCCCCTGGCCGCTCTCGCCGCGCTCCACGCCGGGCGCCCCGTGGCAGCTCACGCACATGGCGTCATAGTGCTCGTACCCGTGCTCCAGCGCGGCCGTGTCGGTGGGAAGCGAGACTTGCAGATCTCCGGCTCTCGCCGACGCGGAGCTGTGCTGCAGGGTGTTCAGGGTCCACTCGATAACGCCGCTGTGCCCCGAGGTGGCCGCCACGTTGTACCATCCCGCGTTCAGGGCCAGAAGGCCCGCGAGCGCCAGGGCAACGATAGTCGCGACCGCTCCCGTCAACATCGAGCGCTTGTCGAGCACGTGATCCTCCCATGCTTTTCGAGGCTTCAGGTAGATTTCCACTGTAGCTTGCCGTTCCCGTAATTTCGGTCCCACCTGCCGCTCCAAGCATCTACTCGGTCCCCCGCGGTAGGATTCGAGCTCAAACTTCCTGACGGGGCGAGGGGGGGACTGTAAGGAGTGTTGTAGCGGGAGCCGAGCGGGCGACGAATACTCGAATTCGTCCAGCAGTCGACCGACCCAGGGATCGCTCGGCGTGGTGACACACGGGTGACACAGCAGTTCTCGGAAGGAGAAGCTTACGACCCTTCGCTTGGGCCGTAGTGTATCCGCCGGATGGCAGGCCGGTGGTCCCCATGCACGAATCCGATCTTGCTCGGCGAGCTACCACCTACGTGAACCGCCCGGGTTAATCGACGAGCTCACGTTGGCGATGGACTATCAAGCGTTCTACGCCCGCGATAGCATCGGGATGTCGTGGAAACCTCGAGGGGGGATGGAATGAAGAAGAGAGCCAGCATCACCGCGGCCCTCGTCGCTCTGGGGCTGGTGGTCGCGCCCGGTGTGCTCGGCGCACAGGACGCGAGCCCGTTCAGCGTCGACGCCC
>CAZSKS010000108.1:0-5446 GCA_964607465.1 uncultured Gemmatimonadota bacterium
CCACAACCGCCCTCAGCCGCCTTCGCCGCCCTCCCCTTCGTCTCCCTCCTCCACCGCCCCGCCCTCCTGGCCGCCCTCCTCCGCCACCTCGCCCGGCGTGAGCCGCCAGAACACCTTCCGGTAGCCGAGCTCGCGCGCCGCCTCCCGGATGTCCTCGGGCAGGTCGTCGGCCTCGGGCAGGGCCGCCTTCCTGCGCCAGTCGGGTCGGGTCACCAGCACCCGCTCCCACAGCCCCTCGGGCTCCAGCAGCTCCCGCAGCGCCTCGTCGTCGTCGATCCGCCACTCCTCCCGCCGGCTCGCCTTCACCCGCCAGCGGTCGCCGGCCACGGCGCGCCGGCCCGTGGCCTCGAAGAACGCCTCCAGCCGGTCCTCCACCTCCGACAGCTCGTCGTCGATCGTGTCCCTCTCGGCCGACAGCTCCCCGTAGCGGTCGGCCAGCTCCCGGGCCTCGTCGGCGTCGGGGGCGGGCGGCTCGGGCGCCTCGTCCTCCCAGTTCTCGGGATATTCGTCGGCGAAGGCGGGGCAGACGGGCTGGAAGTCGCACCACTTGCAGTAGTAGCCCGGCTCGGGCTCGAAGCGCTCTCCCTCGATGCCCCGGGCGGCCTCGCGGACGGCGGCCCGCACGCTCTCCACCTGCTCCTCGGGGTGGCGCTCCACCTCGAAGGGCGTCTGGGAGGGGACGTGGTAGAGGGCCAGGCTCGAGACCTCCATGCCGTACTTCTGCTCCGCGCCGATCTGGTAGAGGGTGAGCTGGGGGTCGGTGCGGACCCGGTCCAGGTCGAAGCTGCCGCCCGTCTTGTAGTCGACGATCCGGATCCGGTCGTCGTCCACCTTGTCGATCCGGTCGATGTAGCCCCGGAAGGTGACCCCCTCGAGCTCGAAGGTGAGGAACTTCTCGATGGCCAGGGCGGGCTCGAAGTCCGGGGCGTGCCTGGCGTGGAAGTCCCTGACCATCTTGACGCCGTCGGCCCGCCGGCGCTCGGCCTCCTCGGGGCTCTCGTAGGCCTCGGGGTCGAAGGCCTCGTCGAAGGCCTCCAGCATCTCCTCCACGGTGGCCGGCTCGGCCACACGCCCGTCGTGGAAGGTCTCCAGCGCTGCGTGGACGGCCGTGCCCAGGTTGAAGAAGGGCTTGTCCTCCTCCTCCAGCCCGTCCACGTACTTGAACTTCCACTGCTGCGGGCAGCGGCGGTAGGTCTTGAGGCTCGAAGCGCTGAGCGGTCGCACGGCGTGGCCTCCGTCGGTGGATGCGGTCCGCGTCGTCGGCGTCGGCCGGCCCGCCGGGGCCCCGCCGGACGGGATCCGACCGGACGCCGGCGACGGGCTCGTGAACGGACGCGTGGACGGGGATCAACGTAGGGGGAGGGGTCGGACAGCGGAAGGTGGCGGGAGGGCCCGCGTGACCCGGACACGGGGTTGAGCCACCGTTGATCCGGGGGCGCATCCTGCCGCCGGGCCTCGAGTGATGGCCGGCGCGCCCGGGCGGAGGTAGAATGTGGATCCCATGTCCGTCTCGCAGATCACCTGGCAGGACGTCCAGCAGGCCCCCGAGGACGGCAAGCGCCGGGAGGCCATCGGCGGCGAGCTGTACGTGACCGCCGCGCCGAGCCTGCGTCATCAGCGGGTCGCCCAGCGGCTGGAGCGCGTCCTCTGCCGCCTGCTGCAGGATCCCGGGCACGGCGAGGTCTTCCGCGCCCCCGTCGGCGTCGAGTTTCCGGCCACCGGCGAGGGCGTACAGCCCGACCTCCTCTTCGCCTCGAACCGGCGCAGCGGGATCCTGGCCGAGGCGTGGATCAAGGGAGCGCCCGACCTGGTGGTGGAGATTCTCTCCCCGACCACCGAAGACCGCGACCGGGGCCTCAAGCGCGAGCTGTACGAGCGCCAGGGCGTCCGCGAGTACTGGATCGTGGACCCGGAGGAGGACGCGGTGGAGGTCTGGCGCTTCGAAGCAGCGGGCGAGGCGGCCCGCCACCAGCGCTTCAGCGACCGGCTGCCGGTGCGCCCAGGGGGCGAGGCGGTGGGCGAGGTGGTCCTGGAGGAAGTCTTCCGGCGGGCGTGACCTGTCATGCGGACAGTCTCGTTCGACGACGTTGCCAGCGGCGCCCTTCTGTCCTACATTTGCATTACAATTGACATACATCGGGATCGACTGGGCCGGTACGCCGGTAGCAGACGCCCCACCCGCAGGACCCGCAGGGAGGAACACGACCATGGCCCTCGATACTCAGATTTCGGTCCGGATTCCGGGAGAGCTGGCGGACCGCCTGGACAAAACAGCCGGGGCCCGCGGGGTCGACCGGTCCGATGTCGTGCGCGACGCCCTGCGGCTGTACCTGGAAGGGGCTTCGGCATCCGAACGCCCGTGGGACCGAATCGGGGACCTGGCGGGCGTGGCGTCAGGCGGTCCCCGGGACCTCGGCGGGCGTCACCGCGAGCATCTGAAGGAGATCCTGGGTGGCGGCTGACCGGGCCCTCCTCGACACCGGGGTGCTCGTCGCTTTCCTTCACCGTGACGACGAGGACCACGAGCGGTCCGCAAGTGCGATCCGCGGTGCTCGGGGTCCTCTGATCACCACCGAGGCCGTGCTTACCGAGAGCATGTACCTCCTGGCTCACACCCGGGACGGGCCGTCGGCATGCCTGGAATTCTTCCTCCGGGACGGCGCCCTCCTCGCGCCCTCGTCCCGGGCCTCCCTGGCCCGCTGCCGTCACGTAATGATGACGTACGCCGATCTGCCCGCCGATTTCGCCGACGCCACGCTCGTGGCGCTGGCCGAGGAGACAGACACCTGGACCGTCTTCACTCTGGATCGAAAGGATTTCTCCGTCTACCGCGGGCCCGACGGGGAGCGCTTCGAGATCTTGCCATGAGCTCCGCCCCGGACCCTACGCCCCGACCGAACCCGGAGACCCCATGACGGACGACCCCGCCCGCATCACCCTCGTCCGGCGGATCGAGTGGAGCGACACCGACGCCGCCGGCGTCTACCACTGGTCCACCGTCTTCCGGCTCGTGGAGGCGGCCGAGGCGGTCCTGCACGACCGGCTCGGGATCCGGGAGCACACCTTCGGGCGGACGCCCCGGGTGCACGTCTCCTGCGACTTCCGGCGGGAGCTCGCCTTCTACGACGCCGTCCGCACCGAGCTCGTCGTCGCCGAGGTGGGCCGGACCTCCGTGCGCTACGCCTTCTCCCTGTATGCCGTGGGGGAGAAGGAGCCGGCCGCCGAGGGCGAGCCGGACCCGGAGGAGGAGCCCGCCGCCGAGGGCGAGATGGTGGCCGTCCACGTCACCGGCGCCCCGGGCGGGACGGCCGACCCCTGGCCGCCGGAGCTGCGGGAGCGCCTGGAGGCAGGGGGCGACCAGGGACGGGTGGACCACGCCTGACGGCGGCCGGCCGGCGAACGGCGGCTCGCTGACCGGGGTCGAGCCCGAGCGCGGCCCGGGCCGTCGGCGGGCTCACCTCCCTATTCGCCCCGGCCCATGACGACGGGCAGGTCCAGGGCCCCGGCCAGCTCCCGCAGCTTCGCCTGGATCCGCCGGATGTTCTCCGGACCCATGCGCAGCAGGTGCTTCTGGGCGGGGCTCAGCGCCTCCAGCTCCCGGTCCCGGTACTCGTAGGCGTTCCCGCCGACGGGCACCACCTCCACGGGCCCCTCGGGCACCGGCACGGCCAGCAGCGTCTCGATGGCCCGGGCCAGCGCTCCGTCGAAGGATCCCTCCTGGAAGCCCAGGTCGCGGTAGGCCTCCTGGAAGAGCGGCCGCAGGCGGCGGTAGAGCTCCGCCGTCCCCCGGGTGTCCAGCGAGGCGACGGTGGCCGCCACGACGTCGTAGCGGCGGTAGCTGGCGGAATCGACGACGGTGGGCTCGTCGGGCCGACGGACCTCGAAGCTCGCCTCGGGATCCAGGAACTCCAGCTCCTCCCGCGGGCTCCGGCCCGCCGCCACCACGACGACGGCGCCCACGAAGCGCCGCACCAGGCGGTCGGTGGCCAGCCATTCCGCCAGCTCCGGGCGGGAGGAGAGGCCCTCGGCCATCCGCCGGACCAGCTCGTCGCTGGCCTCCAGCTCGGGCAGGTCGATTGCGGAGTCCGCCGGCTCGGCCGTCGCCGTCGTGTCGGCGGGGTCCGCCCCGCCGCCCGTCCCGTCGTCGTCCCCCGCCCGAAGCCACAGCCAGGCGCCCCCGGCCACCAGGAGCACGAGGACGACGGCCGCGGCGATCATGGCCGGCCGGCCCGAGAATCGACGACGTCGCCTGGCAGATGTCACGGAATCAGCGCCTCCCTCTGAGCGGGACGATCTTCGGGCCGGAGCGCGCCGGCGCCCCGGCGATGAAGCGGCGGGAGCGATCACGCGGGAATCTAGCCGCGGCGGAGGCACCGTGCACGGCCCGCCCCACCGTGGCTCCCGCCCCCGGGCGCCGGTAGATTGCGCGTCCCGTGACGTGTCCCGCGACGTCCGGCGGGACGTCCACCAGGCGCCGGGCGAGGGCCGGGCGGAGGAGGCGGAGTCATGACCGAGCCGTCCTATGACGAGGCGTTCGCGAAGCAGGCCGCCGACAACTACGAGCGTTACTTCGTCCCGGCCATCGGCCGCCCGATGGCCGCCGACCTGGTCGACGCGGCGGACCTGGGTCCGGGCGAGCGGGTGCTGGACGTCGCCTGCGGGACGGGGGTGGTGGCACGGCTGGCGGCCGAGAGGGTCGGGCCCGACGGCGCCGTGGCCGGCCTGGACCCCAACCCGGGGATGCTGGCCGTCGCCCGGGAGGTGGCGCCCCCCGGCGCGACCATCGAGTGGCACGAGGCGCCGGCCGAGGCGATGCCGCTGCCCGACGCGAGCTTCGACGTCGCGCTCTGCGGGATGGGGCTCCAGTTCTTCTCCGACCGCGCGGCCGGCCTGCGGGAGATCCGGCGCGTCCTCGTCCCGGGCGGCCGCCTCGTCGCCAGCCTCCCCGGCCCCACGCCCCCGCCGCTGCGGATCATGGCCGAGGAGCTGGCACGCCACGTCGGCCCCGAGGGCGGCTCCTTCGTCGAGGCCGTCTTCTCGCTGCACGACGCCGACGAGATACGGACGCTGGCGGCCGACGCCGGCTTCGGCGAGGTGGACGTCCGCTCCGGCGACCGCCCCCTCCGCCTCCCGCCCCCGGGCGAGTTCCTGTGGCAGTACGTCGGGAGCACGCCCCTGGCGGCCGCCGTCGCCGACCTCGACGAGGACGGCCGCGACGCCCTCGAGCGGGGCTATGCCGAGCGTTGCCGGGAGTTCGTGGAGGACGGCGCGCTCGCCGGCGCGGTGCGGATGACGACCGTGACCGCCAGGAGCTAGGGCGGTGACGGTGGTGCACGTGACCCGACGAGATCCCCCTCCCTCGCCGAGCGCCCCTGCCGCCGGTCTCGCCGTCCTGCTCGCCGCCTCCCTCCTGGTCCTCACGGCCCTTCCGGCCGGGGGCCAGGCG
>CAZSKS010000109.1:0-3790 GCA_964607465.1 uncultured Gemmatimonadota bacterium
CCTCAGGGGCCCGACGCTTCCGTCTCCGATGCCGCCCCTGCCCCCGCCTCCCGCCGCGCTTCGGCCGCCGCCTCCGCCCCAGCTTCCGCCGCCTCCAGGGCCTCCAGGAACACCTCGCCGTAGCGCTCCAGCTTCACCTCCCCCACCCCCGTCACCTCCATCATCTCGTCGGGCGTGGAGGGGCGCCGGTCGATCATGTCCCACAGCGTCCGGTCGCTGAACACGACGTAGGCGGGCACGTCCTGGCGGTCGGCCAGCTCCTTGCGCAGGGCCCGCAGCCGCTGGAAGACGGGGTGCGACGGGTCCCGACCGCGCTTCCCGGAACCGTCGCCGGACGGGCCGTCCTTCCCCGTCCCAGGGGCCTTCTCCACCGCCCGCGATGCGCCCCGGGCGGCGGAGGCGCCCGAGCTTCGCCGGCTCGCCGTCGGCCCCGCCGCCCCGGCCGCCTCCGCGCCCGCGAGCTCCGCGCCGGCCAGGTCCGCCACGTCGACGCCGGCGCAGACGTCGCAGGCGTCCCCGCAGGCCGGGATCTCCTCGTCGAAGTGGGCCACCAGCCCCCGGTGACGGCACCCGTCGCCGTCGGCCAGCCGGAAGAGCTTCCGCATGGCCCGCGCCTTCGCACGCCGCAGCCGGGGGTCCTCCACCTCGTCCAGGAAGCCGTCCCGTATCTTCACGTCGGCCCAGGAATAGAAGAGGAAGCACTCGGACGGCAGGCCGTCCCGTCCCGCCCGTCCCAGCTCCTGGTACCAGGACTCGATGTCCGGGGGCATGTCCCGGTGGACGACGAAGCGGACGTCGGGCTTGTCGATCCCCATGCCGAAGGCGACGGTGGCCACCACCACCTCCGCCTCGTCCCGGGCGAAGGCCTCCTGGTGGTCCCGCCGGCGGGCGTCGTCCAGGCCGGCGTGGTAGGGCAGCGCCCGGACACCGTTCTTCTCGAGGAAGGCGGCCGTCCGCTCCACCGCGTTCCGCGAGAGGCAGTAGACGATGCCGCTCTCCCCGGCGTGGCGGCGCACCAGGCCCAGGATCTCCCGGCGCGTGACACCCTGGCCCTTCTTGCGGCAGTGGAGGCGCAGGTTGGGGCGGAAGAAGGAGCCCTTGAAGCCGTCGGGCTTCCGCATGCCGAGCTGGCCCACGATGTCCCGGGCCACCTTCCGGGTGGCCGTGGCGGTGAGCGCCAGCACCGGCAGGCCGCCCAGCTCCTCTTTCAGCCCCCGGAGCCGCCGGTAGGACGGCCGGAAGTCGTGGCCCCACTGGGAGATGCAGTGAGCCTCGTCCACCACGAGGAGGGAGAGCGGCGCGTCGGCCAGCCGGCGCCGCATGGCCGGGGTCAGCGCCTCGGGCGCCAGGTAGGCCAGCTCCAGGTCGCCTCGGCGCAGGGCCTCCAGCCGGCGGCGGCGCTCGGCGGGCTCCAGGGTGGAGTTCAGGGCCGCCGCCCGGAAGCCCAGCTCCCGGAGGGCGTCCACCTGGTCCTTCATCAGGCTGATGAGGGGGGAGAGGACGACCACGGTGCCCGGCAGCATGCGGGCGGGGAGCTGGAAGGTGAGCGACTTCCCCGCCCCCGTCGGCATGACGGCGATGCAGTCGTCCCCCCGCAGGACGGCCTCGATGACCCGCCGCTGACCCGGCCGGAAGCTCTCGTAGCCGAAGACCCGACGCAGGACCTCGCCGGGGTCGTCCGTCACGTGCGGATCAGCTGCCGTCGGGCACGATCAAGCGCAACGTGCCGTCGTGCTTGTTCAGCAGGAAGATCCGGCCGTCGGGCGCCGTGCCCAGCCGCAGGTCGACGCGGGAGGCGGGCGAGCGGTCCTGCGCCCGGTTCTTCTCCTGCACCAGCTCGAGCAGGGGGCGGGCCTCGCGGCCGTCCTCGGGATTCCCTTCCCCATCGACCGGCCGGAACAGCACCCGCCGGACGGCGTCCTGGCCGCCGTCGGGCAGGTCGTCGGCGTCGAGGTGGAAGAGCTCCCCGCTGGGCAGGTCGCCGAAGAGCAGCCGGCCCTCGAGCTGCGGGACCGTCCCGTCCCGGACCACCTCCAGGCCGGTGACGGCGGACCGTCCGCCGAGCAGCGGCCCCTGCCGGTCGTACTCGGCCACCGGGTAGGTCACCCCTGGCTCGCCCCGGGCCCCCTCCAGGAGCACGCCGGAGCGGCCGACGAAGCGGAAGCTCCCCTCCCACTCGTTCCACCCCAGGTCGTCGCCCGCCGAGGCGCGGCTGACCTCCTCGACCGTGTTCTGCCCGATGTCGGCCACGAACATGTCGCCGGTCGCCGGGTCCCAGGCCAGATGCTGCGGGTTGCGGAGCCCGAGCAGGTAGATCTCGTCCAGCGTATCGGCGGCCCCGACGAAGGGGTTGTCGGAGGGGATCCCGTATTCGCCCGTGCGGCCGTCCGAGCCCAGGGGGTCGATCCGCAGGACCTTGCCGAAGGCCGATCCGGGGTCGCGGCCCAGGTCCAGCGGGTCGCCGCCGCTGCCCCCGTCGCCCACGCCCACGTACAGCATGCCGTAGTCGGCGTCGCCGGGCTCCGCGAGGGGGTTGAAGGTCAGCTCGCCGCCGTTGTGGTTGGCGAAGGGCTGCTCGAAGCGGGCCAGCTCCCGCGGCGGACCGCCGTCGTAGACGGAGGCCCCGGGGTCGTCGGCGGTGAATTCCAGGAGGACCGTGTGGTGGGCCTCCTCGCCGCCGCCCGGGAGGAAGTCCGGCTCGGGGTCGGTGTCGCCCACGTCGGTCCACACGTAGATCCTGCCGTGGCCGGGGGCGCCCTCTTCGGCGAACTGGGGATGGAGGGCGAAGTTCTGCACGCCCATCTCCCGCCAGGAAGCGTCGACGTCCACGCCCCAGGCGGGATCGTCCACGTCCAGGTACTCGGTCACGGACCCGTCCTCGCCCACCACGTAGAGTAGGCCCCGCTGGTCGCTGAGGAAGATCCGGTCGGTGCCCGGCTCGTGGACCAGCGTCATCATGCGGGCCGGCTCGCCGTCCACGTCCGGGATGGACGCGAACTCCACGACGTCCACCGCGATGACGCCCCCCTCGGCCTCGATGGGCTCGGGGAAGGGATCGGAGACCGCCCGATCGTCCGTCTCCTGGGCGGCTGCGGGCGAGGCCAGGTGCGGCGCGCCGACGGGGGCGGCGACGATCAGCAGCGCGGCGACGACGGGGACGACGGTGCGCATGGCGGTTCCTCTCTCCTCACTCCAGTCCCGGCTTCTCGGCCCAGTGGACGGCCTCGCGGGCCTCCTCCGGCGACGCGTCGAAGGCCACCTCGCCGTCCACCACGGTGGTGAGTACCCTCAGGTGCTTCAGGCTGTCCGGCGGCACCCGGAACGGGCTGCGGTCCAGCACCACCAGGTCCGCCAGCTTGCCCGGCTCGATGGTCCCCTTGTCCGCCTCCGCGCCCTCGGCCCACGCGTTGTTCACGGTGTAGGCGCGCAGCGCGGTCTCCACGTCGACCCGCTCCTCGGGGAACCACCCGCCCTCCGGCTCGCCCGTCAGGGTCTTGCGGGCGACGGCGGCATAGAGGCCGAGCACCGGGCTGGACGGATACCAGGCCGCGTTGGTCCCGGGCCAGTCGCTGCCGAAGGAGAGGCGGACGCCGGCATCCCGAAGCGTCCGGAAGGCGTAGGCCCAGCGGGCGCGCTCCGGGCCGATGCGCTCCTCCATCCACCGCATGTCGTCGATGGCGTGGTAGGGCTGCACCTCGGCCACCAGCCCCAGCTCCGCCATCCGCCCGGCCACCGCCGAATCGCGCAGCACCTGCGCGTGGATCACCCGGTGGCGGCGGTCGGCCGGGCC
>CAZSKS010000109.1:3890-5009 GCA_964607465.1 uncultured Gemmatimonadota bacterium
CTCGCGTCCGCCGCGTCACCGTCGTCGTCTCCGCCCGAATCCGCCCCGCCGTCCGCCTCCCGGCCGCTCGAGCCCCGGGCCCACTGCGCGTAGGCGCCCCAGTCGCCACCGGTGATCCACGCGCCGTCGGGCAGCCGGTCCCGGGCCGCCCGCACGGCCCGCGCGAGCCCCGCCTCCGAGTCGACGTCCAGCAGGTTGACGCCGAGCAGCAGCGCGCCGGCGCGGCCGAAGTGGGTGTGGTTGTCGATGAACCCCGGGGCGACGAAGCCGCCCTCCAGGTCCAGCACCCGGGTGTCCGGGCCCACGAGCGGATCCACGTCGCCCCGCGATCCCACGGCCACCACGCGGCTTCCGCGCACCGCCAGGGCGGCCGCCCGGGGCGCCTCCGGGTTCCCGGTCCACACCTCGGCGTCGAGCAGCACCAGGTCGGCCGGGGGCTCGCCCGGCCCGCAGGCGAGGGCCGCCGTCAGGAGGCAGACGACGAGGAGCCCGGGGGGGCGCCTCCCACCGACGGACGGGCGCCCCGGCGCCGCGGCCCGGGCCGCACCCTCGATCGCGTCGGTGGGCTCCCGATCCGTCACGGGCCGGCGACGATCATCCGCCGCCCACCGCCGGCGTCCGCTCGCCGTCCTCCACGTAGACCACGCCGTCCTTCATCACGAAGTCGACGTCCCTCAGCGCCTCGACGTCCTGGAGCGGATCCCCCTCCACGGCGACGAGGTCGGCCATCAGCCCGGGCTCCACGGCGCCGATGCGGTCCTCCATGCCCAGCACCCGCGCATTGACGCTGGTGGCCGAGCGGATGGCGTCCATCACCGGATAGCCCGTCTCCGCCATGTAGACGAACTCCCGCGCGTTCTCGCCGTGGGGGAAGACGCCGGCGTCGGTGCCGAAGGCGATGGGGACGCCGGCCCGCCAGGCGCGGCCGAACGTGTCCTGGATGCGGGGTCCGAGCTCCCGGGCCTTGGGCACGACCAGATCGGGGAAGTAGCCCTCCACCTCGGCCAGCTCCGCCACCTCCTTGCCGGCCGTGATGGTCGGCACGAAGTAGGTGCCCCGGTCCGCCATGAGGCGCATCGTCTCCTCGCTCATCAGGGTGCCGTGCTCGATGGTCTTCAC
>CAZSKS010000110.1:0-4938 GCA_964607465.1 uncultured Gemmatimonadota bacterium
TTCGTCGTCAGCCTCACCTGGTGCTTCGCCTTCATCCTGGCCGCCGAGGCGATGCACGTCTCGGTGGAGCTGGGGGCCTTCGTGGCCGGCGTGGCGGTGGCCCAGGTGCCCCAGTGCTCGGAGCTCCGCCGCCGGGTCCATCCGCTGGTGGACCTCTTCGTGGCGATCTTCTTCGTGGCGCTGGGCGCGGACCTCGATCCCGCGGCGGCGACGGAGCACTGGCCTACGGCCCTGGGCCTGAGCGCGTTCGTGTTGCTCGGCAAGCCGCTCATCGTCGGAGTGGTACTGGGCCGCCTGGGCCATCCCGACCGCACCGGGTTCCTGGCCGGCCTCACCCTGGGCCAGGTGAGCGAGTTCGCCTTCGTCCTCCTGGCCGCGGCGGCGGGCGCCGGCCTCGTACGAGAGGAGATCCTTTCGCTGGTGGGGGTGGTGGGGCTGGTCACCATCGGCGTCTCGGCCGTCCTCGTGCCCCGGGGCCGCCGGCTGTACGACGGGCTGCGTTCCCGTGGGCGATGGGGCCGGCGCCTGCTGGGGCTGTTCGGGGACCCGGCCGGGGAGGAGGTCCGGGAGCCCGGCCCGGAGGACCACGTGGTGGTCGTCGGCATGAACGCCCTGGGTCGGCTGGTGGTGGAGGCCTTCGCGGGCCGGGGCGATCGGGTGGTGGCCGTGGACACCGACGCCGCCAAGCTGGCCGGCCTCCCGGCCCGACGGGTGGTGGGGAGCTCCAACCTCCGATCCGTCCTGGAGGAGGCGGGGATGGAGCGGGCCCGGCTGGTGGTGTCGGCCCTGCAGATCGAGGACGCGAACAGCCTCCTGGCCTACCGGTGCCGGGAGGCGGGCGTGCCGGTGGCGATCCACGCCTTCGAGCCGTTCCTGGAGGAGGAGCTGCTGGAGCTGGACGTGGAGCACCTGATGATCCCGAAGCGAGAAGGGGCGCGGAGGATGGTCGAGGAGCTCCGCCGGCTGGGGGTGCTGGGCTGATGGTCGGCGTGGGGATCCTCCTGGCGGCTGCCGCCCTGGCGCACATCCTCGCCCGCCGGCTGGAGGTTCCGGCCCTGCCCCTCATGCTGCTGGCGGGCGTCGGGGCCTCGCTGGCGGCGCCGATCCCCCGGGGACTCGTCCAGGACGCCCTGGTGCTGGGGGTGGCCTTCCTCCTCTTCCTGGCCGGGCTCGAGCTGGATCCGCGCCGGCTCCGGGCCCAGCGCGTGGCGGCCGTCCGGGTGGGGGCGGCGCAGTTCGTCGCGCTGGCGTGCCTGGGCTTCGGGGCCTCGGTGCTGCTGGGCTACGCGGTGATCGAGTCCGCCTACCTGGCCCTGGCGCTCACGGCCAGCTCGACCCTGGTGGGGGTTCGCCTGCTGCGGCGGCGCCAGCAGATGTTCCAGCCCTTCGGCCGGCTGGTCCTCGGGGTGCTGCTCCTCCAGGACGTCCTGGTCCTGCTCTCGATTCCCGTGCTGACGCAGGTGGGGGCGGGCTGGGCGTCGGCGGCCGAGCACCTGGCCGCCCTCGTCCTGCTGGGGGGCGGATCCCTGGCGGTCCGGCGCTGGCTGGCTCCGCTCCTCGCGGCGCTGGCCGAGGAGGAGGAGCTGGTGCTGCTGGGACCCCTGGCGATCCTGTTCGCCTTCCTGGGGGCGACCCACCTGCTGGGGCTCCCCCTGGTGGTGGGCGCGTTCCTGGCCGGCGTGTCCCTGGCCCGGTTTCCCGTCCACGCCATCGTGCAGAACGAGCTGGCGCCGGTGGGCGACTTCTTCGCGGCCCTCTTCTTCACGGCGCTGGGTGCGCTGGTCCGGATCCCCACCGGCGCCGAGCTGTGGGACGCCGGCCTGCTGGCGGCTCTCGTCGTGCTGGTGACGCCGCCCCTGGTGACGATCGTGGGCGAGCGGAACGGTCTGTCGGCCCGGTCCGCCATCGAGGCGGGGCTCATGCTCTCCCAGGCCAGCGAGATCTCGCTGGTGGTGGGCCTGTCGGGCATGGCCCAGGGGCACATCGGGGCCGGGACCTTCACCGTCATCGCCCTGGTGACCACGGTCACGATGCTGGCCACGCCCTTTCTCGCCACCGAGACCATGGCCTGGCGGCTGGTCCACTTCCACCCGTTTCACCAGCGCCGGGACCTCGGACGGCCGCCGGCGGATCACGTCGTCCTCCTGGGGGCCGGGACCACGGGCCGGCCCGTCCTGGAGGCTCTCCTGGCGGCCGGATGCGAGGCGGTCGTCGTGGAGGACGACCCGGCCGTGGCGGCGGAGCTCCGGGAAGCCGGGGTGGGGGTCGTGCGGGGGGACGGGTCGGATCCCGCCGTGCTGGCCGACGCCGGCGCGGCCCGGGCCCGGGTCGTCGTGTCGACGCTGCGCCGCGCCCGGGACAACGCCACGGTGCTGGGCCTGGTGCCGCGGGACGTGCCGGTCCTCGTCCGGGTGTTCGGCGAGGACGAGGCCTCCTGGGTGCGGGCCCGGGGCGGCGAGCCGGTGGTCACCGCCGAGCTCGGGACGCGAGCCCTGCTGGCGTGGTACGACGAGCGC
This sequence comes from uncultured Gemmatimonadota bacterium, assembly GCA_964607465.1. Classification (GTDB taxonomy): domain Bacteria; phylum Gemmatimonadota; class Gemmatimonadetes; order Palauibacterales; family Palauibacteraceae; genus CAYVFM01. The sequence continues at coordinate 2,517 of CAZSKS010000110.1, forward strand.
GCGGAGCCTCCGTTGCCGGGGTGTGGTTTCCTTGCAGGGGGGTGAAATCTTTGCGCTTCCCACCTCGCCCCGGGCGCGGCCTCCCCCCTTCGTCGCGCGCTTCTCTGGGACGTGCATTCGCGTGGCCCACGGCGAGATGCAGCGTATTACGCATGTAGCGTAACCCATCCTGTACGCCCCTTGCCCCTCTCCACCCTCGAGCAACCGCCCGGTGCGTCCGCGCCGGGCGCGATTCGTTCGGCTTCACCGATGTGCCTCACCGAAACCGCGGGAGAGGGCAACATGTTCGAGGCGATACGAACCTATCTGCCGGTGGAGTGGCGCCGGCCCTTCGAGTTCCTGGCGGCCCCCCTCTGGTGGATCCCGGAGTGGCAGGGCGCCGTCCTGGCCGGGGTCCTGTCCGGGGCCACCACTGCGGTGGTGGCGGGGAAGGCCGTGCTGCTGCTGCCCCCCGCCCTGCTGGTGATCGTGGGGCTGTGGTCCACCATGCTGGGGCTGTACACGGTCCCCTTCCGGGCCCGACGGGGCGAGTACCTCACGACGGTGGCGCTGAGCTGGTGGGACGCGGGCCGGAGCGTTTGGCTCTACTGGGCCGGGCTGGTGAAGGTCGTGGTCATGGCCCTGGGCTGGGTGTGGGGCCTCCTGAAGCTGGCCGGCCGGATCCTGGTCGGGACGGTACGGGCGATCTTCGTCTCCCCCATGCGCTTCATGGACTGGTCGGCGCGCCGGTACTTCAAGCCCGGCGTGCCCTGGCTGGCCTTCCTCCTGACGGTGGGCTGGTCGGCGCTGGAGGCGACGATCTTCACCTTCACGCTGGCGCCGACGCTGCGGGAGGTGCTGGCGGCCATCACCGGCTACATGCCGGATCCGGCCCTCATGCTTCCCCTGGTGTGGCTCTTCCTCTTCTTCCTCATCGCCGGAAGCTTCGCCTGCCTGCAGGTGCTGGCCGAGGCGGTGGAGAGTCGGGAGATCCCCCGCATCGTGGAGATGCTCTTCGTCGAGGTCTTCGTGATGTTCTTCGAGGTGGTGTTCCTCTACCGGGAGCTCGTGGACGCCATCACCCCCTGGATCGCCCAGCAGACCGCGGGCGAGGTCCAGATGGGGCTGTGGTCGACGCTGGCGGTGGCCTCCTTCGGCTGGATCGGGATCCGGGGCATGACCTGGTTCCTCTTCGGCCGGTTCGGGACGCCGGCGCTGCTGGCCGTCCTCTCCCGCGAGGACATGGAGCACGGCCCCGAGGCCGAGGCGGCCCCGGAGCCGGCGGAGATCGCCACGGCCTGGAAGGAGCCGCTGAACGCCTTCAAGCAGGAGAGGGCCTGGTTCCGCCAGCAGGCGGAGGAGGCCTTCGAGCTGATCACGCTGCCGGTGCTCCAGCTCCTGGCGGCGGCGGTGAACTTCCCGGTCATCGTGCTGCGGGGCGAGCCGGTCTTCGTGCTGCCCCTGGAGAGCATCGACGACGTCCTGGAGGCCACGCCCCTCGCCTCGGAGCGCGGGCGACCGTCCCTCCGGGAGCGAGGCGGCGGAGGGGCGCCCGACGCGCCCGTCCCCGCCGGGGAGGGGAGCTGACCCATGGGTAGCGGCAAGCTCGACTTCGGGTCGTGGCGGATCGCCCTCCTGCTGGCGGTCCTGGGGGTGGGGCTGTTCGCGGCCCGGGGCTGCACCCCGGCGGGCGAGGAGTTCCGGGAGCCCCGGTACGTCATGATGGTGGGCGTGGACGTGAGCGGCTCCTTCCGGGGCAGCGGCCACTACGAGGACGCACTGGACTTCCTGGCGCACTACCTCTACGGGCACCTCAACGGTCTGGGTGAGCTGCGCCAGCCCACCGCGCTCTTCGTCGGCCCCGTGGGCGGCGACCAGCCGGGCGAGGTCCAGTCGTTCCATCCCATTCACGACTTCCAGGGGAAGAGCGTGGAGGAGATCTCCGCCGACCTGCGGGAGTGGTTCCCCGCCGAGAGCGAGGACCGGCTCACCGATTTCGGGGCCTTCTTCCGGCGGGTCAGCGAGCTGGCGAAGCGGCAGGGCCTGATCCTGTCGCCCATGAACGTCGTTCTGCTCAGCGACGGGGTGCCCGACCTCGAGGCCCGGCCCGCGAGGCAGGCCGCCTCGTCGGGCGCCGCGACGGCCGCGGGGTCGGTGCCCGCCGAGAGCCTCTACGCCAGCGTGGACGTCAGCCCGCTGGAGTACCTGTCCCGGAGCATCACCGTCCGACTGCTCTATCCCGAGTCCACGGTCGCGGCGGGATGGGAGCGGGGCGTACGGCGGCAGCGCGTCCGGCTGTGGACCACCGACGCGACGGTGATGTCCGGCTGGCGGGAGCAGCTCCAGGAGGGCGTCCCCCCGGAGCAGCAGGCGGCCCTCTGGACCTGGATGGCCGACAACGTGGACTTCCGGGTCCGCCAGCGGATCTTCTGACGGCCGGGGG
>CAZSKS010000111.1:0-4935 GCA_964607465.1 uncultured Gemmatimonadota bacterium
ACGCCGATCTTGCTGCCGAAGTGAATGTAGCGGCCGACCACGGCGCCGTCATCCGGCTCGTAGCGCACGTAGCGCCGCAGCTGGAGGTTCTCGCCGATCTTGGCCCGGAGCCCGTTCAGCTCCTTCCGCAGGGGGTCGTCGGCCGGCAGGTCCAGCAGGTCCTCGCCCGGGCCGATCTCGCCCTCGGGCAGATCCGCCTCCCGGGCCACCTCGGCGGCGCGGGCCACGAAGCCCACGAACTCGTCGTTGCGCGCCACGAAGTCCGTCTCGCTGGTGGCCTCGACCATGGCGACGGCCCCCCCGGTGGCCGAGCCGGCCACCTGCACGGTGCCCTCCTCGGCCTCCCGGTCCGACCGCTTGGCCGCCTTCGCCGCTCCCTTCTTCCGGAGCAGGTCGATGGCCTCCTCCTCGTCGCCCCCGGTCTCCTCGAGCGCCCTCTTGCAGTCCATCATCCCCGCGCCGGTGCGGTCGCGGAGCGCCTTCACGGCGGATGCTGTGATCTCGGTCATGGTACGTCCTCGTTCCTCGGTCCTCGTGTGGGTGGGGGGATGCCGATGCTCCTCGGTCCCGTCCCCGCGCGTCGTCGTCTCGTGCCGCGTCCTCGCTCGTCTTCCGCTGCCGCCCGGTCCTCCGGCGGCGGCGGCCGGCAAAAAAAAAGGCCACCGAGGTGGCCTCTCGTCGACCGGCCACTCAGGAGGGTGGTGCTTCCTCTTCCTCGTCCTCGCCGCTCCCGGACGCCGACGAGACCGCCACGGCCTCCTCCTCGGACTCCTCCTCGGATGCCTCCGCCTCTTCGGCCCGGGCGGCGGGCTCCTGCTCGGCCTGCGCCTCGGATTGTTCGCCGTCGGCGGCCGCGGCGGCACCGTCCTGCTCGGGCCCGCCTTCGGCCGTCGGGGCCTCGGACGGCTCCTCCTCCGTCTCCTCCTCGTCCTTCTCCTTGCGGGCGCGGGCGATGACCTCGGGCTTCGGCCGGCGGCGCGGACGCTTCTTCTTCCGGCGCGGGGCCTCTCCGCCCTCGACCGTCTCGCCGGCGTCGGAGGAGTAGGTGTAGACCTCGGCCTCGTCCCGCACCTGGGCCTCGGGCACCTCGCGGCGGGCCGCCTCCACGGCGTCGGCCACGTGCCGGGTGATGAGGGACACGGCGCGGAGGGCGTCGTCGTTGCCGGGGATCGGGATCGTGAGCCGGTCGGGATCCGCGTTGGTGTCGGCGATGGCCACGACCGGGATCTCCAGGCGATCGGCCTCCTTGACGGCGATCTCCTCGCGCTTGGCGTCCACGACGAAGACCAGGCCCGGGAGCTTCGTCATCTCCTTGATGCCGTTCAGGTAGCGGTCGAGCTTCTGCCGCTCCCGGTCCAGGAGGATCTGCTCCTTCTTCGTGTAGTAGTCGAAGTGGCCTTCCTCCAGCCCCTGCTCCAGCTCCTTCAGGCGGCGGATGTTCTTCTTGATCGTCTGGAAGTTGGTGAGAAGGCCGCCCACCCAGCGCTCGGTGACGTGGAACGCGCCGCAGCGCTCGGCCTCCTTGCGGACGACTTCGGCCAGCTGGGGCTTGGTGCAGACGAAGAGGACGCCCTTCCCCTCCTCCACGGTCTCCCGGATCTTCTCCCGGGCCCGCTCCAGCTGTCGCAGCGTCTTCCTGAGGTCCAGGAGGTAGATGCCGCTGCGCTCCGCGAAGATGTACTTGCGCATCTTCGGGTTCCAGCGGCTGGTCTGGTGCCCGAAGTGGACACCCGCCTGCAGGAGCTCCTTCATACCGACGTCCGCCATGCCTCGATCGCCTCTATCTCTTGGAGAACTGGAACTTCTTGCGCGCCTTGGGCTGCCCCGGCTTCTTCCGCTCCACCACCCGCGGGTCGCGGGTGAGGAGGTCGTGGTCCCGCAGGGGGTCCCGGTGCTCCTCGTCCAGCTCGACCAGGGCCCGGGCCACGCCCAGCTGGATGGCGTCGGCCTGGCCGGAGAGGCCGCCGCCCCGGGCTCGCACCTGCACGTCGTACAGCCCCTCGGTCTCGGTGACCCTCAGCGGCTCGGCCACCACCTCGCGGTAGCGGAGGATGGAGAAGTACTCCTCCAGGGGCCGGTCGTTGACCTCCCACTCCCCGTTGCCGGGCCGGAGCACGACGCGGGCCACCGCTTCCTTGCGGCGGCCCACGGTCTGGATCGGGTTCTTCTCTGATACGGTCTGCTCTGCCAAGTTTCCTCCGTGAGGGCTGTTCGGTCTCCGCGCGTCGACGGCTTTCGCGCGTCGACGGCGCCTGCGGCCGCCGGCCGCTGCCGTCGGCTGCTACAGCTCGAGGGGCTCCGGCTGCTGGGCCTCGTGCGGGTGCTCGGGGCCGGCGTAGACCCGGAGCTTCGTCGCCATCTGCCGTCCCAGCGGTCCCCGGGGGAGCATCCCCTTGACGGCCCGCTCGATCACCCACTCGGGGCGGCGCTCCCGCATCCGCTTGAAGGGCACCATCTTGTCGCCCCCCATGAAGCCCGAGTGGCGGAAATATCGCTTCGTCTCCTCCTTGTTCCCCGTCAGCCGGATCTTCTCGGCGTTGACCACGATCACGTGGTCCCCGACGTCGAGGTGGGGGCTGTAGGTCGGCTTGTGCTTACCCCGGAGGATACGTGCCACCTCCGAGGCCAGGCGACCCAGGACGCGGTCCTCCGCGTCCACGACCCACCACTCGCGCTCGATCTCGCTGGCGCTGACCGTATACGTCTTCATCGCGTCCGGGGCTCGAACATGCAGAAGGAGCGCCGACCGCCGGTGTCCGGGACGGTCCGCGCCGAAAAAACGAGCCGCCCCGCAAGCAGGACGGCTCGCCTCGTGGCATACGCTACTCGTACAGCCTTTCAAGCTATCCGCGACCACGGGGAGTGTCAACCTTCATGCCACCGGAATCGCCCCGGGGCGGGCGGCCCCGGGCCCGGAAGCTCTCCAGCTCGGCCCACCGGGGGCTCTCCCGCAGCCGTGACAGGCCCCGAGCCTTGAGCTGGCGCACCCGCTCCCGGCTGACGCCCAGCTCCTGGCCGATCCGCTCCAGGCTCCGGGCGCCGCCGCCGTCCAGCCCGTAGTAGAGGCGCAGGACGCGGGCCTCCCGCTCCGGCAGGAACGCCATCCCCGCCTGGACGGTGCGCCGCAGCGCCGCCCGCTGCAGCCGGGCGTCCGGCGGGGCGGCCGTCGCGTCGGCCAGCCGCTCGGCCAGCGCCGTGCCGCCCTCGCCCGGACCGCCGCCCTGCTGTAGCGACACCGGGGCCGTCCCCCGGCGCGGCGCCCGTCGCCGTCCTCCTGGGCCCCCGACCTCCCGGCCCGGGCGAGGGGACGGAGCGCCGCCCGACCCCGACGTCCTCGCCAGCGCGGCCAGGATCGCCTGGCGGATCCACCAGGAGGCGTAGCTCACCAGCCGCACCCCCCGGTGGGGATCGAAGCGGGCGGCCGCCCGCATCAGCCCCAGGTTCCCCTCGTTGATCAGGTCCTCCAGCGGCAGGCCCCGACCGCGGTAGCCCTTGGCCACCGCGACGACGAACCGGAGGTTGGCCGTCACCAGGGCCTCCAGCGCCCCCCGGTCGCCCGACTCCCGGTAGCGACGCGACAGCCCCGCCTCCTCCTCACGGCTCAGCGTCGGGTGCCGCCCGATCTCCCGCAGGTACTGGTCCAGGGCGTCGGTCCCCGGACCTCTGGCGTGCTTCGGCATCGTATCCCGCCCGGCGGCGTCCGGCGCCGCCCGTGGGGAACCCGGTCGGGAGCGGGGCCGCTCGCGGCGGTGCGGGCGGCCCCGGGACACGCGACGGTCAGCGGATCGGGTCGAACACCCGCTCCCAGCGCACGTCGGTCAGCCACGGCAGGGACGCCGGGTCGTCCCGGTCGTACGAGTAGTATATGAACAGGGGCCGGCCCATGATCTCGCCGCGGGCCACGAAGCCCCAGTAACGGGAATCCTCCGAGTTGTCACGGTTGTCGCCCATGACGAAGAAGGAGTCCGGCGGCACGACCAGGGGACCCCAGTTGTCCCGCGTCGGCTCGTAACCGTCCCGCCCGGTCCCCTCCGGGCCGCCCGGGGCAAGGTACGACCGCTGCCACATGAACCGGGCGCTGAAGGGGTCCTCCCAGGGGCGGTCGTGCTTGGCGTACGGCTCCTCGACCGCCCGCCCGTCCCGGAAGAGAAGCCCGTCCCGCATGGAGAGCGTGTCGCCGGGAGCGCCGACGATGCGCTTGACGTACCGGGCGTCCGGGGGCTGGCCGGCGGCCGCGGGCGGCTCGAACACCACGATGTCACCGACCCCCGGCTCGTCCAGCGCCGGCAGCTCCCACCCGGTCCCGGGGACCTCCGCCCCGTAGACCGCCTTGTTCACCAGCAGGAAGTCCCCCACCAGGAGCGTGTTCTCCATGGAGGAGGTGGGGATCTGGAATGCCTCCGCCACGAAGGAGCGGACCACCAGGAAGACGAGGACGGCCGTGGCCATGATCTTCGTCCACTCCCACGCCCACCGCAGGAAGGAGAGCTCCTCTCCGGCTCGCCTCGTCATCGTCGCTCCGTCTCCTCTCGTCCGATCGTCACGGCCGCGGGGGCCGGGTCGCGGCCACGGTCGCCGGCATCGCGTCGCGCCCCCGCCTCCCCGACATCCTCCGGTCCTCGCTCAACCCGGCTTCAAGCCCGGGCGCCGTCACCACTCCACGTCGATCTGGGCCCGCTGCAGCTTCCCGCTGTAGTCCAGGTAGGCCACCTTCGTCTCGCTGTAGAACTCGTACACCTCCCACCCTCCTTCGCGGTGACCGTTGCCGGTCCCCTTCACGCCGCCGAAGGGGAGGTGGGCCTCGGCCCCGATGGTGGGGGCGTTGATGTAGGTGATGCCGTTGTCCATCCGACGGATGGCCTGGAAGGCCCGGTTCACGTCCCGGGTGTAGACCGCCGAGGAGAGGCCGTACCGGGTCCCGTTGTTGATCTCCAC
>CAZSKS010000112.1:0-4911 GCA_964607465.1 uncultured Gemmatimonadota bacterium
TACAACCTGGAGGTGGGCGACGACGTGGTGGTGCACCGGAACGTGCTGCTGGACGACCGGGGCGGGATCGAGATCGGGGACGGGGTCTCCATCTCCGACTACGCCTCGGTGTTCAGCCACACCCACTCCATCGACGACATCATGGACGTCACCAACGCGAAGACGGTGCTGGAGGACGGCGTGCGGGTGACCTACGGCGCGGTGGTGCTGGCCGGGGTGCACGTGGGCGAGGAGGGGATGGTGGGCGCCCGGGGCGTGGCCACCAAGGACGTGCGCCCCTACCACGTGAACGTGGGGGTCCCGGCGAAGTCGGTGGCGGTGAAGAACATCGCCCCGGACGAGTACCGGGCGTCGACGACGCTGGACTACGGGGGCTGAGGGAGAGCGGCGCTCAGGCCGGGGTGCCGACGGAAGTCACCTTCTTCTCTAGCATCGCGATCCCGTTTTCCAGGCTCACAACCCGGGCCGGCGCGCCCCTGGCTGCCGGGATCCAGTTCGCGTCCCGGGTCATGACAATAGTACCCTGCGATCCGTTCTCCGCCAGGATGTTCTTGGCGTCCTCCACCGCCAGGTATCGGACGCCGGCCATCTTCATCGGCTGGCTCTTGACGATCGGGTCGAGCTCCTGATCGACCTCCTGGGGCGCTACTCCTCTGAGGACGAGCCCGATCGTGCCGGACCGGCTCGCGGCATACGCTAAAGACAGTAGCCGGTCCCGGAGCTCCGGCTCGAGGTCGTCCGAGACCTCCACGAGTAGCTCGTAGGCCACTTCTGCACCTCCCGGTTATCGTTCGCCACCTACTCACTTCAAATTCGGCGCCGGGCTTGCCTGACCGGTGGCCCCACGGCTAAGTAATTTCGGCGCAATGGATTGTCGGCGTTTGCACCTGCGGGGCTTGCGTGGTCGGACGGGTGCGATCGTGGCAGCTCTCCCACACCCGGTTCCGGCTACACCCGATACCGGACGCCGCGGCCGCTGAACGAGAGGTGAAGTGGGGAACGTGAAACGGAAGCAAGCCAGCTCTGGGACCGGCAGCAATCCAGCGCGAATATGGTCGCGCGCCGCGTATCTCGTGGCGCTCGCCTTCGCCCTCCTCCCGCCCTTCTCATTTCAGCTCGACGGGGGCTTTCTGGTGGAGCGCGTGGGACGGCTCGTCGCCCTCGGCGACCTCACGCCCGGTCACGCCGTAGATGCAGCGAGAAACGTCCTGCTCTTCGCCGGCTGGGGGCTCCTGGAGGTGGTTACGGACACCGGGCGCTCCCGCGGTCGCCGCCTCTGGGCCGCCGTGGCGGGAGGAGCCGGCATCGGCCTAGCAGCCGAGATCGTCCAGCTCGGGCTCCCCGAGCGCAGCCCGTCCCTCCTGGATGCGGCAATGAACGCCGGAGGGGCCGGCATCGGGGCTTTGGTTACCGACGCCTCCCAGCGGTTCGTGGACCGCTGGCGAGAGCGGCCCACGGCGCTCGGCGTGCCGACGGCGGCGCTGGCTGCTCCGTACGTGCTCGCGGTGGGGTTCGAGGCCGCCTTTCCGGCGCTCCGAAACGCCGACGCCGGCCTCCGCTCCGGCGACCCGCTGACACGGGCCTCCTGGGTCTTGGAGCACTTCCGGTGGGAGTCGGTCGCCACGCTCCCCGTCGCGGACGTCGTCCTCTTCCTGCCCGCCGGCGTCCTCCTCGCCTCCGCCCTCCTGGAGCTCGGCTCCAGCCGGCGGGACGCGCTGACCTGGACCGCACTCTGTGGCGTTGCGGTGGCCGCCGCGGGACAGATCGCGCACGCTCCCCTCGGACGTCCGATCGAAGTCGGACCGGCGCTCGTCCAGCTTGCCGCCTTCGGCGCCGGCGGGCTCCTCGCGACACGCTATCTGCCCGCCTGGCTCCGGCGCAACGACGCGGCCGAACGACTCCGTCAGTTCCTCCTGGCGTACGTGCTGCTGCTCGCCACCTGGCGGCTGCGTCCCTACACGCCCGAGCTGGATCCCGGGGCTATCGTGTCGCAGTTCTCGCTCTCGCGCTGGTCGCCGCTCTCGGCGCTGGCCGTCCGGCGGGAGCTGTATACGGTCTCGGACGTCCTCCGGAGCTTTCTGCTTCTCGTCCCCTTCGGAGGGGCCATGGCCGCTCGGGAGCTGATCCCGGCGGGCGGGCGGCGCGCTGTATGGAAGACGGCGGCCGCCATCGTGGGAATCTCCGTCGTCTTGGAGGGCGGTCAAGCGCTGGTCGCCGGGCGCTTCTTCGACGGCACGGACCTCGCCGTCATGGCAGCCGGCGGTCTCGTGGGGTGGACCCTGACCCGGGGAGGCGGAAGCCGGGCGGGCACCGGGGGGCGCAGGGGAGTGCGCCCGTGACCCCGCCGCCGTCATCCGACGACTCCGAGGCCGGAGACTCCTCGGGTCCAGGGGACGCTCGAACTGTACGGGCCCACGGGGCGGAGATCCCGATCCTGGGCCTGGGGACCTGGCAGCTCGAGGGGAGGACCGCCCGCGCCGTGACGGAGGCGGCGCTGGAGATGGGGTATCGTCACGTGGATACGGCACGGGCGTACGGCAACGAGCGGGAAGTCGGCCAGGCCCTCGAAGAATCGGCCGTCGACCGGGACGAGGTGTTTCTCACTACCAAAATCTGGCCGGACGACTACGCCCGAAAGCAATTCCGGGCCGCTGTCGAGGACAGCCTGGAGCGACTCGGCACGGACCAAGTCGACCTGCTCCTGCTGCACTGGCCGAACTTCGAGCACGCGCCGCTCGAAGAAACTCTCGAGGAGCTGGCCCGGGCCCGGGAGCACGGACAGGCGCGCCACGTCGGTGTCTGCAACTTCAACTCGCGCCTCCTGCGCCGCGCCCGGCGGACAGCCGACATCCCGCTCGTTACCGACCAGGTGGAATATCACCCCTACCTCCGTCAAGACGCCCTACTAGACACGGTGCGGAACGAGGGGATGGCGCTGACCGCCTACTCCCCCCTGGCCCAGGGATCGATACCCGCCGAGCGATCCGACCGGGGGACGCTCCACCGTCTCCGGTGGTGGGCGAAGCGCCTCAAGCGGGGTCGCCTGCCGTGGACGGACCCGCTCGAGGCCGCCGCCGAGCGTCACGGGAAGACCGTGGCGCAGGTGACCCTCCGCTGGGTCATCCAGCAGGAGGCGGTGTGCGCCATCCCGCGGACGTCCGACCCGGACCACCTGCGGGAGAACCTGGAGGTGTTCGACTTCGAGCTGTCGGCAGGTGAGATGGACGCCATCTCCGGGCTGTCGCTCCCCGACGGGCGCGTGCTCGATCCCGCGGGCCTGGCCCCGGACTGGGACTGAGCCTCAGACCGCCGCCGACAGCTGCCGGGTCCCTACACGGCCGGCGCGAGCTCCCGGCGGGCGGCGCCGTTCTTCCGCGCCACCTCGGCCGCGGGCCGCACCTGGCTCATCAGCTCCCGGAAGCCCTCGAAGGTGAGGCTCTGGGGGCCGTCCGAGAGTGCGCGGTTCGGGTCCGGGTGGACCTCCACCATGATCCCGTCGGCGCCGGCGGCTGCTGCGGCCGTGGCCAGGGGCGCCACCAGGTCGCGGTCGCCGGTGGCGTGGGCCGGGTCCACGATCACCGGCAGGTGGGTCTCCCGCTTCAGCACCGGCACCGCCGAGATGTCCAGCGTGTTGCGGGTGGCCTCGGCGAAGGTCTTGATCCCCCGCTCGCACAGCATCACGTGCGGGTTGCCGGCGTTCATCACGTACTCGGCGGCCAGCAGGAAGTCGCGGATCGGGGAGGCCATGCCCCGCTTCAGGAAGACGGGTGTGTCGGTCGTCCCCAGCTCCTCCAGCAGGTCGTAGTTCTTCATGTTCCGGGAGCCGATCTGGAGGACGTCCGCGTAGCCCGCCACGAGCTCGATCTGGCGGGGGTCCATGACCTCCGTGATCACGGGCATCCCCGTCTCCTCCCGGGCCCGGGCCAGCAGGCGGAGTCCCTCCTCGCCCAGACCGCGGAAGGAGTACGGCGAGGTGCGGGGCTTGAACGCTCCTCCGCGCAGCACGTCCGCGCCTTCCTCCCGAATGGCCCGTGCGGTGCGGATCAGCATCTCCTCGCCCTCCACCGAGCAGGGCCCGGCCATGACGGTGAACCCGTCGCCGACCCTGTGGTCGCCCGCCTCGCCCACCGGAATCCGGGTGGGCTCCGCCCGGAAGCTCCGGGCGGCCATGCGGTAGGGGCGCTCGATGGGGTGGACGTCGTCCACCCCGTCCATGGCGGCGAAGGGGACGTCCACCAGGCGGGACTCGTCGCCCACGCATCCCACCACGGTACGCCGCTCGCCGCGGGAGACGTGGGCCTCGAGCCCGTGCTCCTCCACCCGCTCGCAGACGGCCTCCACCTCTCGATCCTCCGCGTCCGGCTCCAGCACGATGATCATCGTCGATCGTCTCCGTCGCTGTCGTTCGTCGTAGTCGATTCCTGCGAATCCTGCGTCCGTTCCCTATCCCCGGTGGGCGCCCCCGCCTCACTCCTCGCGGCGGGGCGAGGCGCCCAGGATGGTCTCCCGCGCGCTCCTCGCCTCCTCCAGCTCTCGGGCCAGGGCCGCCGCGGCGCCCCGGCCGTCCTCCTCGCCCTCCTCGACCGCGGCCTCCAGGCGCTCGACGAACCCGGCGAGGGCCTCCCGGAAGCGCCGCAGCTCGCCGCGCACTTCCGGCCAGTTGGTGGCCAGGATCTCAGCCATCAGGTGCGGCTCGCTGGCCGCCAGCCGCGTCATGTCACGGAGGCCGGGGCCCACCAGCGCCCCCATCTCGGGCCCGGTGAGCTCCCGGCGCCGGCCCGCCACGTGGCCCGCCAGGGCCGCCGACAGGGCGTACGGCAGGTGGCTGGTGGCGGCGGCCGCCTCGTCGTGGGCCGCGGGCTCCATCCACACCGGCACCCCGCCCACGGCGCCCACCAGCGAGCGGGCCAG
>CAZSKS010000113.1:0-4841 GCA_964607465.1 uncultured Gemmatimonadota bacterium
GTCGTTCTCGCTCGTCGTCCGTCACGCGCCGCCGGCGTTGAAGCGGTTCATGGCCGCCTCGACGCCTTCGTCCAGCCAGCACTCCGCGGCTCCCACCGCCCGGTCGAAGGCCGCCAGGATCTCCTCCTCCTCGGGCCCGGCCGGCGGTGCCAGCACCCAGTCCGCCAGGTCGATCCGGTCGTCCCCGGGCTCCCCGATCCCTATGCGCAGCCGTGCGTACTCGCGGGTTCCCGCGGCCGCCTCGACGGATGCGAGCCCGTTGTGGCCACCCGACGAGCCCCTCGCCCGGATCCGGATCGTGCCGGGGTCCAGGGACACGTCGTCCACCAGCACCAGGAGGTCCTCCTCCACCCGGAAATCCGGATCGTCCAGGAGCTCCTCCACCACCCGGCCGCTCCGGTTCACGTAGGTGAGCGGCTTCAGCAGGCGAATCCTCCGGCCGCCGCGGCGCCCCTCGCTTCGGGCCGCCGCCCCCTCCCCGCGGAACGCCGGCAGGGACCATTCCGCCCGCAGGCGGTCGGCCAGCCACCAGCCCACGTTGTGGCGGGTGTCCCGGTATCGGTCGCCGGGGTTGCCCAGGGCCAGGAGCGTCTTCACCCCGGACCCTCGACGGCTACGGGGCGACGTCGGGGCGTGCTGCGACGGCCGCGCGTCCGGTGGCGGGGCGCCGCGTCAGAGCAGGTCCTCGGGCGACTCCGGCGGCTCCTCACCCTCCGGGCGGGGGGCGCCTTCCTCCTCCTCGCCCTCGGCCTCGATCTCCTCCCCCTCCTCGCCGATGAGCTCGGGCTCCAGCTCCTCCAGCTCGACCTCTTCCGGCTCTTCCTCCTCCACCTCGACGATGGTCGGCGGAACGACCACGCACAGGGTGGCGTCCAGCTCCTCCAGGGGTCGCACGCCCCCGGTGTTCAGGTCCGCCACGTGGAGGGAATCGCCGATCTCCAGGTCCGTGACGTCCAGCTCGAAGTACTCGGGGATCTCGCCGGGAAGGCACTCCACCTCGATCTCGTTCCGGTTCGTCTGCAGGATCCCGCCCGACTCCCGGACGCCGAGCGGCGATCCCTGGAAGCGGATCGGGATGGCCACCCGGATCTCCTCGTCCTCCTGGATGTGGAAGAAATCCACGTGGAGGATGCGGGACTTCCAGGGGTGGGTCTGGATCTCGCGGATGAGCACCTTCTGGGTCCCGTCGTCCTCGACGGTCAGGTCCACCAGCGTGTTGTCCACGCTGATCCGCTCCAGCAGCTGCCGCAGCTCGAGCTCCTCCACCTTGAGGTTCCGGGACGCTTCGCCGTGGCCGTACATCACCGCGGGCACCCAGCCCTCGCGGCGCAGGCGTCCGGCCCCGCCGCTCCCGGTGACGTCCCGCGTCTTCGCCGTGAGTGTCGCTTGCTCCACCATGGTCTGCCTCGTCTATCGCTTCGGGCGGCTCCCGTCAGAAGAGGGAGCTCACCGATCGGTTGTAATGCGTGTTCTCGATCGCCTGCGCCAGCAGGCTCGCCACCGAGAGGACCTCCAGGGAGCTCAGCTCCCGCTTCACCGCGTCGGGAATCGCGATCGTGTCGGTGACCACGATCTCCTCTACCTCGGCCTCCTGCAAACGTTCGACCGCCGGGCCCGAGAACAGCGCGTGGGTGGCCACGCAGTAGACCTCCCGGGCGCCCCGGGAGCGCAGCGCTTCCACCGCGTTCGTCATGGTCCCGGCGGTGTCGATCATGTCGTCCACGATCAGGCACCGCTCGCCCTCGACGTCGCCCACCACGTTCAGGACCTCCGACACGTTGGGGCCCGGGCGTCGCTTGTCGATGATGGCCATCTTGGCCTCGCCCAGACGCTGCGCGTAGCCGCGCGCCATCTTGGCGGCACCCACGTCGGTGGCCACCACCACCACGTCGGTCAGGCCCTCCTGCCGGTAGCGCTCCATGAGCACCGGCGACGCGTACAGGTGATCCACCGGGATGTCGAAGAAGCCCTGCAGCTGGTGGGCGTGGAAGTCGATGGACAGCAGCCGGTCCGCGCCCGCCGCCGTCATCAGGTTCGCCATCAGCTTCGCCGCCACCGACACCCGGGGCTGGTCCTTCCGGTCCTGCCGGGCGTAACCGTAGTACGGGACCACGGCGGTGACCCGGGCTGCCGACGCCCGCTTGGCCGCGTCGATCAGGATCAGCAGCTCCAGCATGTTCTCCGCCGGGGAGTTGGTCGGCTGGACGATGAACACGTCCCGCCCCCGGACGTTCTCGTTGATCTTGACGAAGATCTCCCCGTCGGCGAAGCGCTTGATCGTCACGTCGCACAGCGGCCGGTCCATCTCCTCGGAGATGCGACGCGCCAGGTCGGGGTTCGCCGTCCCCGCCAGCAGCATCATGGGGCTGGCCGTGGCCGACAGCTCGGGCATTCTCTCCTCTCTCGGGACGTCCCGGACACCCCGAGCCCGAATCGTCTCGGGCTCGCGGACGGGGGGTCGGATCGGGGCCGGATGTCCAGCAGCCTTGCAGGTTACATCCGCCCCTGGACGGCGTCAAATACCGTTCCGCCGCCGCTTGAAGCCGCCGAGATAGGAACGCTTCTCGCTCAGCGGTGAAATAGTACGGCCGGATCACCAACCGCACGGTGAGCGACGCCGGCGCATCCCCGACGGTCGAACCCGGGACACCGGGCCGAACCCGGGGGACGGCTCGCAGGAGCGGACGACCCGCAACCCCACGGAGCAGCGACGGTGCAGACCAGCGACCCCAGCCGACAGCAGCGCCCCGGGGACCGGGGCGGCGACGACGAGGAGCAGCCTTCGCTCCTCTCCCGGGGACGGCGGGGGGGGCTCATCTGGCTGCTCCTCTTCCTGGTCGTCCTCACCTGGATGTGGGGCCCCCTGGGCGGCGGGATGGGGAACGGGACGCAGATCACCTACTCCGAGTTCCGGAGCCAGGTCCAGGCGGGCAACGTCGACCGGATCACCGTGACCGGCGACGAGATCACCGGGTCCCTCGAGCAGGCGGCCGAGACCCGGACCCAGGAGGGCGGGAGCACCCAGTACACCGACTTCGTCACCTACCTGCCCTCCTTCGGCGACGACCAGCTCCTCTCCCGGCTGGAGGAGCAGGGGGTCCAGGTCCGCACCGAGCCGGAATCCGACGTCTCCTGGTGGGCCATCCTCCTCAACGTCCTCCCGTTCCTGCTCCTCATCTGGCTGGGGTACATCTTCTTCACCCGCATGCGGTCCCAGGGCCAGAACATCTTCTCCATGGGCCAGAGCGGCGCCCAGGCCTTCGACGTGGAGGAGGACGAGCGCACCACCTTCGACGACGTGGCCGGCCTCCAGAACGCCAAGAAGGAGCTCGAGGAGATCATCGAGTTCCTGAAGGACCCCGACCGCTTCCAGCGCCTGGGCGGGGAGATCCCCCGGGGCGTCCTCCTGGTGGGGCCGCCGGGCACGGGCAAGACGCTGATGGCCCGGGCCGTGGCCGGCGAGGCCGACGTCCCCTTCTTCAACATGACGGGCTCCGACTTCATGGAGATGCTGGTGGGGGTGGGCGCCTCCCGGATCCGGGACCTCTTCAAGGAGGCGAAGGAGAACTCGCCGGCCATCATCTTCATCGACGAGCTGGACTCCATCGGACGCCGGCGGGGCGCCGGTCTCGGCGGCGGCCACGACGAGCGGGAGCAGACGCTGAACCAGCTCCTCTCGGAGATGGACGGCTTCGAGCCCACCCACGAGGTCGTGGTGATGGCCGCCACCAACCGGCCCGACATCCTGGATCCCGCGCTGCTGCGGCCGGGACGGTTCGACCGCCGGGTCACCGTCGACCTCCCGACCCGCGAGTCGCGGCGGGAGATCCTGGAGCTGCACGCCCGGGACAAGCCGATGTCGGAGGACGTCGACCTGGACGAGATCGCCCGGGGCACGCCGGGATTCAGCGGGGCCGACCTGAAGAACCTGCTCAACGAGGCGGCGCTGCTGGCGGCCCGCGAGGACAAGGACAGCGTCGAGGCGGCGGACATCGAGGAAGCCCGCGACAAGGTCATGATGGGCCTGGAGCGGGAGAACCTGGCGCTGGACGACGAGGAGAAGGAGCTGCTGGCCTACCACGAGGGCGGCCACGCCGTCCTGGCGGCCCTCCTGCCCCACGCCGACCCCCTGCACAAGGTCACCATCGTGCCCCGGGGCCAGGCCATGGGCGTCACGCAGCAGCTCCCCGAGAAGGACAAGTACATCTACCGGCGGGAGTACGTCGTCGACCGGCTGGCCGTCATGATGGGCGGCCGGGCCGCCGAGGACCTGGTCATGGAGACGGCCACCAGCGGCGCCGCCAACGACCTGAAGCAGGCCACCCGCCTGGCCCGGAAGATGGTGCTGGACTGGGGGATGAGCGACCGCTTCAAGGACATCGCCTTCGGCGGCCAGAAGGAGAACGTCTTCCTGGGCGAGGACATCGCCCAGCAGCGCCAGTACAGCGACCAGACCGCCCGGGACGTGGACGAGGAGGTCCAGGGGATCCTCTCCGCGGCCTACCAGCGCGCCGTCGACACGCTGCGGGAGAACCGGGAGGGGCTGGACCGCCTGGCCGGGGCCCTCCTCGACCGGGAGGAAGTCACCGCCGAGGAGGTCTTCGAGCTGCTGGGCGTCGACCCGGAGACCCGGAAGGACGGCGGACCGCCCCGGGGGGAGGCGGAGGACGAGGAGGAGGCGCCGTCGGAAGCCGCGTCCGGCGCCCCGCGCGCCGTCGACGCCGACGCCGACGAGGAGCGCTGACCGGGCGCCCCCTCCGCGGATCAGCTCCCGGCGGGCTCCCGGGGCCCCTCGCCCTCCCCTTCCACCCGGATCCCGTCGGGCGCGTAGACGGTGCGGA
>CAZSKS010000114.1:0-4830 GCA_964607465.1 uncultured Gemmatimonadota bacterium
CGGGTGTCACCCGAGGCGGAGCCGGCCTTGGTGGTGATCCGGATCACGCCCGCCGCCGCGCCGGAGCCGTACAGCGCCGCCGCCGAGGGCCCCTTGATGACCTCGATGGACTCGATGTCCTCGGGGTTCAGGTCGTTCAGCCGGCTGGCGTTCTGGCCGCCCACGCCGGGACCGTCCGCGTTGTCGTTGTCGACGCGCGCGCCGTCCACGATGATGATCGGCGTGCTGGAGAGGCCGAGGGTCGAGTTGCCCCGGACCTTGAAGAGGTCACCCGTGCCCACCGAGCCCGAGGACCGCTGGACGCTGACGCCCGTGCTGCGGCCCTTCAGGAGGTTGGTGAGGTTCTGGGGGTTGGTCTGCTCCACCTCCTGGGCAGCGTTCACCGTGGAGATGGCGTTCCCCACCTCCCGCGAGCGCCGCTCGCCGGTGGCCGTGACCACGACCTCCTCCAGCGCCACGGCCGAGACCGAGAGCTGGAAGTTCGTCGTCGTGGTCTCGCCCGCCCGGACCGTCACGTTCTGGGAGGCGGATCGATAGCCCAGCAGCCGGACGCGGATCTCCCGCTGTCCGGTCGGGACGCCGGTGAT
Organism: uncultured Gemmatimonadota bacterium; assembly: GCA_964607465.1. Lineage (GTDB taxonomy): Bacteria > Gemmatimonadota > Gemmatimonadetes > Palauibacterales > Palauibacteraceae > CAYVFM01. Next base: position 588 of record CAZSKS010000114.1, read on the forward strand.
CCGGTATCGGCCTTCCTCGTTCGTCAGGGCGCCCAGCTCGGTGCCCGGCACGAAGACCTGGGCTCCGACCACGGGCTCCAGGTTGGATCCGTCCAGGACCTGACCGGCCACCGCGCCCTGCTGCGCCTGGGCCGGTGCGGCCCACAGCGTCAGCGCCAGGGCGGTGACGGCCGTCAGGGCCGTACGTCCGGCGCGATTCAACAACGTTGAGAACATGGATCACCCTCCTGTGGCATTTCGGGAGTGCTTCGGGGCGTCTCCGGAGCGGCCGGCGATCGGCTCGGATCCCGAAGCTGCCCCCTGGCTTCGACCCGGAAACCCGAAGATGGCACGACATGGCGCCCATCACAAGGGAGTCGGGTGCGAACCTCAGAAACGTCTCGTCCCGCTTCCTCCTACGGTACTACCCGTTCGGCATGGAGTGACAGTGCAATCCTTACCCCGCGGTAACGGGCCTGTCAAGGTTTTCACACGTGCCGTCTCATATCCCATATCGCGGACGACGTGCCCGCATGTCACGTACGAGGCGGCGGCGTCACGGACAGGCGGAGCTGATGTTCGGGTTGTTGTCCGTCTCCTGCTCCACCACCGGCAGGAACAGGTCCGTCCCCTCGGTCCCCGGCGGATAGAGACCCAGGCCGAAGGGGTCGCCGAACTCCTCGGCGAAGCGCCGGGCGGTGCCCTGGCGCTGGCCGCTGAGCCACAGCCCCGCGGCCCGGGCCCGGGCCAGCTGCTGGAGATTGCCCTCCAGGTCGCCGGCCACGAAGTCCACCGGATCGAAGCCCCCCATGGCCGGGGCCGTCACGCCGCCGATGGTCCTGGAGCTGGTCAGCCCCGGGTTGACCGCGACCATCGGGTTGGCCGCCTGGGCGGGGTCCTCCAGGAGGGCGTTGACGTCGTCCTCGGCCAGCTCCGGGTCCCCGTTCCTGAGCTCGTCCTCGGCCTCGATCATCCGCGCCTCCCAGCCGGAGGCCAGCACCGCGTTCGTGCTCGCCTCGTCGTACAGCCGCGGAAGATGGACCTCGAGGCCCTCCTCCGCCGCGTCGAAGCCCTCCGGCTGGGGGACGATCAGTCCCTGATCGACCCATTCGTCGTAGTACAGGTACTGCTCGTCGTGACGGGCGGGCTCGGTCCCGGCCCCCACGGTCCAGCGCAGCCGCTCGATGACGCCCCAGGAGAACTGGAAGAACTCGTTGTTCTGGGTGGGCTGGTTGGCCGAGTACTCCGCCGTGTAGACGAAGTCCGTCGGCACCTCCGACACCCGGGCGGCGGCGTCGGCGTGGTTGCCCAGCCAGAGCTGGGCGCGGGCCTGGCCCACCCGGGCCGCCGTGGCCACGTCCGAGAGGCCCGCCGCCTCGGCGTCCGCCTCGGCCTCCTCGAACAGCGCCAGGGCCTCCTGCATGCGAGCGTCGGAGTCCAGCGGGGCCGACTCGCCGTCCTCGCCGCCGAAGATGCTCTGGCAGAACATCTCGGCGAAGAGCACCCGGTCGTAGGCCCCGTAGTACTTGCCCAGGGCGATGCCCTCCTCCATCTGGCCCTGGACCTCCGAGAACTCCTCGCTCCCGAGGTTCGCCTCGAAGTTGGCCACCAGCTGGTCGGCCGACGCCCGGGAGACGTGCATCTCCTGGTAGATGTCGTCCGTCACGCTGACGTTGCCCGGCGTCTGGACGACGTTCCGCTCGTCTACGTCGATCCGCGTCGGGAAGGTCCCCGCCAGGATCGCCTCGTCGGTGAACAGGCCGCTGTAGAGCATGTACTCGTCGAAGCCCTCGTGGAAGTCGCCCACCATCCCCGCCAGGGCCAGGGGCACCGCGTCCGGCCCTTCCAGCTGGTCGGGGGTCACGATGTCGGGGTCGTCCACGTCCAGCAGCCCGCCGTCGCAGCCGGCCGCGGCCAGGAAGGCCACGCCGACCACCACCGCGACCCAGCCCCTCCACCCGGCGGGGCCCGTCCGATCCTCTCGCTCACTATGCATGTCCATGATGTCGTTCTCCTCGGCCTGCCTGGATGACTGGAATGCGTGCATGTCGGTCCGCCCCCCTCAGAAGGTCAGCGACAGCGTCGCCAGGAAGCGGCGCGCCGGGGGGATGGTCCAGAGCTGCGCCCGGTTCAGCGGGTCCGGCCCGGCGAAGTTCGCCTCCGGGTCCGTCCCGTCGTAGGTCGTCCAGAGCGCGAGGTTCTCCCCGGCGACCCGCAGGCTCATGCCGCTGGTGCTGAAGGCCTGGGCCCACGCCTGCGGGAGCTCGAAGCGGAGCGACAGCGACCGGAGCTTCATCCAGTCGGCGTCCAGGATCCAGGGCGACTCGGAGGCCGAGAAGGCCGCCGCCCGCTTGATCCTGGCCTCCTCGGTCAGCTCGCCGTCCTCGGTCCGCTGGATGATCTCCGGGCAGGCCAGGAAGGCGCAACTGAAGCCCTCGAGCCCGTTCTCCAGCTGGTGGCCCCAGGCGAAGTCCAGGAGCCCGTAGAGGGTGACGTGCTCGACCAGCGTCACCGTCGAGGAGAGGGAGCCCTCCCACTCGGGCGTCGGGTGGCCGTGGAAGGTGGCCTCCTCGGCCACCACGGCGTTCCCGTCCTCGTCCAGGGTCACCTCCTCGGTGAAGTAGCTGGCGAACGGGAAGCCCTCCGTGTGCCGCTGGGACCCGCTCACGATCGGGTCCTCCAGCCGGGTGATCTCGTTGTCGTTGCTGGTGAGGTTCAGCCGCCAGTCCCACACCACGGCCGACCGGTCCAGCATGCGGGCGTCCAGCCCCACCTCGATGCCCCGGTTGGTCAGCTCCCCGATGTTCGTGAACTCCTGGCTGGGGAAGCCCAGGGACGGCGGAAGCTGGCGCTGGACGATGGCGTCCCTCGTCGTCTGGTCGTAGTAGGTGAACTCCAGGCCCAGGCGTCCGTCGAGGACCGAGGCGTCGAAGCCCACCTCGATCTCCTCCCCGGTCTCCGGCTTCAGCTCCGGGTTGCCGGGCTGCGACGCCGTCACGCCCAGGACGTCCCCGTCCCGGAAGGTCACCGGAACCGGCGTCAGGAGCGACAGCGCGTCGTTCGGTCCGGGCTGCTTGCCCGCCTGGCCCCACGCCGCCCGCAGGCGGAGCTGGTCGAAGAGCTCGGGGAAGCCCGGCTGGTCGCTGACGACCCAGGAGGCCTGCACGCTGGGATACGCCTCCAGGCCCAGGTTCTCGCCGAAGGCCGCGTTGTCGTCCAGCCGCAGCGCCGGCGTCAGGAAGAGCCGGTCGTTCCAGCCCAGCCGCTCCTCCACGAACACGCCGGCCGTCCGGGACTCGATGAAGAAGTCGTCGCCCTCGTTGGTCACCGCGTTGTTCACCGCCGGGGAGCCCGCCGGGAACACGCGGCCGATGGCCTCGGTGGCGTCGATCGTCTCCCGGTAGTACTGGGCGCCCACCGTCGTCTGCGACGTGACGGTCTCCGCCAGGTCGAAGTTGAGCGTCGAGGTCACGTCCAGCGTCAGGTTGCGGCTGCTCGAGTTCCGCCGGAACAGGAAGCCGTCGGAGTCGGCCCCGAAGGGACGCGCCGGATCCACCGGGAAGAGGTTGAAGAGCTTGGCGTCGCTCTCGTCGTAGCCCAGGGTGACCCGGTTCGTCATGAAGTCGGTCGGCCGGTAGCTGAGCGTGGCGCTCCCGGTGAACCGCTCCTGGTTACGCCGGGCGTCGATCTCGTCGATCTTCTCCACCGGCGCCGCGAAGAACGGGCTGCCGCAGTCCGCGTTCGCGTCCTCCAGGGGAACCCCGAAGGCCCGGGCGATCTCGAAGGCCAGGAAGCACGTCTCGATGGGCTCCCCGCCGGTGTTCGGGTCGGCCCGGACCATCCGGCCGTTCCAGGGCAGCCCCAGCGCGTTGCTGGCGTAGCCCTGCAGGTTGTTGTCGCTCTGTGGGAGGCCGATCCGGTTGCTGGTGAACCCGGTGGAGACCGACAGGTCCACCTTGTCGCTGGCGGCGACGTTGAAGTTCGCCCGGCCGTTCCAGCGCCTCAGGTCGTTGGGCCGGGTGTTGCCCTCCTCGTCGTCGAACTTGCCCGACACGAAGTAGGTGACGTTCTCACCGCCGCCCCGGACCGAGCCCCCGTAGGTCTGCAGGTGACCGGTGCGCCAGGGCGTCTCGAAGAACTCGTCGCTCCCGTCCAGCAGGTTGATGGTGTAGGTCGTGTCCTTGCCGAAGCCGAAGCCGGTGATGTCGGCCGGGTTCCAGGCCATGCCCCACCAGTCGGTGGCGTCCCAGTTGGCCCCCTGCTC
>CAZSKS010000115.1:0-4774 GCA_964607465.1 uncultured Gemmatimonadota bacterium
GACGTTCGCGTTGACCTTGAACTCCCGCTGGAGCCGGTCGACGATGATCTCCAGGTGGAGCTCGCCCATGCCGCTGATGATGGTCTGGCCGGTCTCCTCGTCGCCGTGGACCCGGAAGGTCGGATCCTCGTCGGCCAGCCGCTGCAGCGCCTCGGTGAGCTTGTCCTGGTCGGCCTGGGTCTTGGGCTCGATGGCCACCCGGATCACCGGCTCCGGGAAGCTCATCGACTCGAGGACGATCGGGTCGTCCTCGGCCGACAGAGTGTCTCCGGTCCGGGTGTTCTTCAGCCCGATGGCCGCCGCGATGTCGCCGGCGTACACCTCCTCGCGCTCCTCCCGCTTGTTGGCGTGCATTTGCAGGAGGCGGGAGATCCGCTCCTTCTCGCCCTGGGTGGAGTTGAGAACGTAGGAGCCGGCCTCGAGCGAGCCGGAGTAGACGCGGAAGTAGGTCAGCCGGCCGACGTAGGGATCGGTGGCCACCTTGAAGGCCAGGGCCGAGAAGGGAGCGTCGTCGGACGACGCCCGGGTGGCCTCGTGCTCGTCCTTGTGGGGCAGGTGCCCCTTCACCGGCGGCACGTCCACCGGGGCCGGCAGGTAGTCGATCACCGCGTCCAGCAGCTTCTGGACGCCCTTGTTCTTCAGCGCCGATCCGCAGAGGACCGGCGTGAAGTCGCCCGACAGCGTGGCCTGGCGGATGGCCCGTCGGACCTCGTCGTTCGTCAGCTCCTGGCCGTCCAGGTACTTCTCCAGCAGCTCGTCGTCGTACTCCACCGCCGCCTCCACCAGGTCGTGGCGGAGCTCGGCGATCTTCTCCTTCATGGCGTCCGGGACCTCTTCCTCGCTCCACTCGGTGCCGAGGGACTCGTCGTCGTAGACGATCTCCTTCTCCTCGACGATGTCGATGATCCCGGTGAAGAGCTCCCCCTCGCCCAGTGGCCACTGGATGGGATGGGCGTTGGCGGCCAGGCGCTCGTTCATCATCTCGACGACGCGCGCGTAGTCGGCCCCCACCCGGTCCATCTTGTTCACGAAGGCGATCCGCGGGACGCCGTACCGGTCGGCCTGGCGCCACACCGTCTCCGACTGGGGCTCGACCCCACCCACCGAGCAGAAGAGGGCGACCGCGCCGTCCAGGACCCTCAGGCTGCGCTCCACCTCGACGGTGAAGTCCACGTGGCCCGGGGTGTCGATGATGTTGATCCGGTAGTCCTCGTCGTGCCGCTTCCAGTGGCAGGTCGTGGCCGCCGAGGTGATGGTGATCCCACGCTCCTGCTCCTGTTCCATCCAGTCCATCGTGGCGTCGCCGTGATGGACCTCGCCCATGCGATGCACCCTGCCCGTGTAGTACAGGATGCGCTCGGTGGCCGTGGTCTTACCGGCATCGATGTGCGCCATGATGCCGATGTTCCGGAGCTTGTTCAGCGGTGTCTTTCTGGGCATCGTCTCGCTCGATCTATGCTTCAGGTGGTACTCGTGTCAGCTCGTCCGCCGACCGCGCGCGATCCTCCGTGTGCGCACTCATCGTCGGCGATTCCGTGTGCACGCTCACCAGCGATGTGCGCGCTCACCAGCGATAGTGGGCGAACGCCTTGTTCGCCTCGGCCATCCGGTGCACCTCTTCCTTCCGGCGCACCGCGCCTCCCTCGCCCTTGGCCGCGTCCATCAGCTCCTGGGCCAGGCGCTCGGTCATGTCCTCCTCGCGCCGTCCCCGGGCGAAGTGGATCAGCCAGCGCCGCGCCAGCGAATCGCGCCGCGGGGGATGCACCTCCATCGGCACCTGATAGGTGGCGCCGCCCACGCGGCGGCTCCGCACCTCCAGCACCGGGCGGGCGTTGGAGACCGCCTGACGGAACACGTTCAGGGCGGGCTGCCCCGTGCGCTCCTCGATGAGGCGCATGGCCTCGTAGAAGATCCCCTCGGCCTTCGCCTTCTTGCCGTCGTCCATCAGCGTGTTGACGAACTTCGTCACGTCCGGGCTCCCGTACCGGGGGTCCGGATCCGCCTCACGCCGCTCGGCTCGCTGTCTCCGCGCCATCTACCTGTCGCCTCTCTCTACGGACGTTGCGGACGTCTCGCTCACTCGGGCTTCTTCGCGCCGTACTTGGATCGTCCCTGCCGCCGGTCCTGCACCCCGGATGCATCCAGCGTTCCACGGACCACGTGGTAGCGCACCCCGGGCAGGTCCTTCACCCGGCCGCCCCGGATGAGGACGATGCTGTGCTCCTGGAGGTTGTGACCCTCGCCCGGGATGTAGGCCGTGACCTCGTAGCCGTTGGTCAGGCGTACCCGGGCGACCTTCCGGAGGGCCGAGTTCGGCTTCTTCGGGGTCGTCGTGTAGACGCGGGTGCACACCCCCCGCTTCTGGGGGCAGCCCTCCAGGGCCGGCGCCTTGTTCTTCTCCTTCGGCTGCTCTCGTCCCTTGCGTACGAGCTGGTTGATCGTCGGCATGGTTTCTCCGAACCGTTCGCTTCTCTCCGTGGACCGCCCGTGGACCGCGCAACGAGGCGTTCGGCCCGCGTCCGCGGCGCGCGGAGCGAGCCGACAAAAAAGCCCGGGGGCGATGTCGCCCCCGTGGCGCAGTAGGGTCGTCGACGCCGTTCGTCGACAGACCATACAGGTTACCGTCTGTGACCGGGGATGTCAAGCAGGATCGCCCCGTACCGACGGGGACGAACGGGGGGCGTCGCCCCCCGCGAAGCGTCCCCGGGAGGGGCTCGGTGTGGCCCTCAGGCGGTGACCTCTTCCTCCTCCGCCTCGGCCTCCACCGTCTCGCCCTCGCCCAGGTCGGCGAAGAGGCCCTCGGTGCGCTCCGACCGGCGTCGGATGGAATCCAGCTCCTGGCCGAGGGGCTCGCCCACGACGAAGTCGATGTCGTCGTACCGGTGGATCCCGGTGCCGGCGGGGATCTGGTGCCCGATGATCACGTTCTCCTTCAGCCCGCGGAGGCGGTCCACCGCGCCGCGAACGGCGGCGTCGGTGAGGACCCGCGTCGTCTCCTGAAAGGAGGCGGCGCTGACGAAGGACTTCGTGTTGAGGCTCGACTTGGTGATCCCCAGAAGGATCGGCTCGGCCCGGGGCGGCTCGCCGCCCGACTGCAGGACCTCGCGCGTCCTCTCCCGGAAGTCCATGCGGTTGACCTGCTCCTTCTCCAGGTACTCGGTGTCGCCGGGGTCGGTGATCCGGACCTTCTGCAGCATCTGGCGCACGACCACGCCGATGTGCTTGTCGGCGATCCGGACGCCCTGCAGCCGGTAGACCTCCTGGATCTCGTTCAGGAGGTACTCCTGCACGGCACGGGGGCCCTTGACCCGGAGGATGTCGTGCGGGTTCACCGGACCCTCGGACAGCCGGTCGCCGGCCAGCACCCGGTCGCCCTCGTGGACCCGCAGGTGCTTGCCGACCTCCACCTTGTATTTGTGCTCGTCGTCGTCCTCGGTGGTGACGAAGATCTCGCGCTTGCCGCGCTTGATCCCGCCGAAGGAGACGCGACCGTCCACCTCGGTGATGGTGGCCGGATCCTTGGGCTTGCGGGCCTCGAAGAGCTCGGCCACCCGGGGGAGGCCGCCGGTGATGTCCCGCGTCTTGTAGGCCTCCCGGCTGATCTTGGCCAGGGTGTCGCCGGAGCTCACCTTCGCCCCGTCCTCCACCATGATCTGGGCGCCGACGGGCACGATGTACTCCCGCACCTTCTCCCCGTCGCCGTCCAGCAGCTCCAGCCTCGGGTGGAGCTTCTTGTCCTTGTCCTCGATGATGACCAGCTGCCGGCGGCCCGTGGCCTCGTCCAGCTCCTCCCGGACCGTCTCCTCGGCCACGATGTCCGAGTAGCGGACCGTCCCCTCCTTGTCGGCCACGATGGGCTCGGAGTACGGATCCCAGCTGAAGAGCAGGTCGCCGGACTCCACCTCCTCGCCCTCCTCCACGTGGAGGGTGGCGCCGTAGGGCACGGCCAGCCGGCTCCGCACCCGGTCCTCGGAAGTGTACATGAGGATCTGGCCCTCGCGGCTGGTCACCACGTGGTCGCCGTCCTCGTCCACCACGAACTCGACCCTCTCGAAGCCGACCCGGCCGTCGTGCTTCGACTTCCGACGGGTCTGGGCGCCTACACGGGCGGCGGTCCCTCCGGTGTGGAAGGTCCGCAGGGTGAGCTGCGTGCCGGGCTCGCCGATGGACTGCGCGGCCATGATCCCCACGGCCTCGCCGATGTCCACCATGTTCAGCGTCGCCGGGTTCCGGCCGTAGCAACGCTGGCAGATCCCGTCGCGGGCCTCGCAGGTGAGGACCGAGCGGATCTTGACGGCCTGCAGGCCGGACTGCTCGACGGCGTCGGCCTCGTCCTCGCCGATCAGGTCGCCGGCCTCGACCAGGGTCTCACCGTCGATGGGATCGACCACGTCCTCCTGGGCCACGTTGCCGACGATCCGCTCGCCCAGCGGCTCGACGATGTCCTCGCCCTCCTTCAGGGCGGAGACCTCGAGCCCCAGCACGGTGCCGCAGTCGAGCTCGGTGATGGTCACGTCCTGGGAGACGTCCACCAGCCGCCGCGTCAGGTAGCCGGCATCGGCGGTCTTCAGCGCCGTGTCGGCCAGGCCCTTCCGGGCCCCGTGGGTGGAGATGAAGTACTCCAGCACGCTGAGGCCCTCGCGGAAGTTGGACCGGATGGGGCTCTCGATGATCTCGCCGATGCCGCCGGTGAGCTTCTTCTGCGGCTTGGCCATCAGCCCCCGCATCCCGGCCAGCTGCCGGATCTGGTCCCGGGACCCCCGGGCGCCGGAGT
>CAZSKS010000116.1:0-4745 GCA_964607465.1 uncultured Gemmatimonadota bacterium
ATCACGGCCGTCACCGCGCAGGACACCCGGGGCGTGTCCGGGGTGCAGATGATCGACCCGGACCTGGTGGACGCCCAGATCCGTGCCGTGGCCGAGGACCTGCGGCCGGGGGGGTGCAAGACCGGCATGCTGGGAAACGGCGCCATCGTGGAGGTCGTGGCCGGAGCGGTGCGCGACCTCGAGCTGCCCGGCTTCGTGCTGGATCCCGTCATGGTGGCCCAGAGCGGCGACCCGCTGCTGGCGGAGGACGCCGTGGCGACGCTCCGGGACGAGCTGGTCCCGCTGGCCGACCTGGTCACGCCCAACCTGACGGAGGCGGGCCTGCTGGTGGGCCGGGCCGTCGAGGACGAGGCCGGGATGCGGAGGGCGGCGGAGGAGATCCGGGAGCTCGGGGCGGGCGCCGTCCTGGTGAAGGGCGGGCACATGGAGGGCGACCGGGTGCTGGACCTCCTGCTGGACGACCGCGGATGGAGCGACTGGCGGGCGAGCCGGATCCGGACCCGCGCCGGCCACGGCACCGGCTGCACCCTGTCGGCCGCGGCGGCGGCGGGGCTGTCGCTGGGGCGGGAGCTCCGCGAGGCGGTGGACGCCGCCGTCCGCTTCACCCGCCACGCCCTGCAGACGGCCCCCGACCTGGGCCGAGGATCCGCGCCGCTGAACCACTGGACCCCGGTGCCGGGCTCTCAGTAGGGCCGGCTGCCGGGCCGCTCCCTCCAGAGCCGGAAGAGCTCCCGGCACGCCTCCCGCGCCACGCCGCCGGTGACCTGGACGGGGCTCCCGCCCCGCTCCTTCATCTCCTCGTTCGTCAGCGACAGCTCGCTGAAGCCCGCCTCCCGGGCGTCCTCGATGCGGGCGCCGAAGACGATGCGGTCCAGCCGCGCCCAGTGGCAGGCGGCGAAGCACATGGGACAGGGCTCGCAGGTCGTGTAGATCTCGCAGCCCGAGAGGTCCACGGTCCCCAGGCGGCGACAGGCGACGCGGATGGCGTGGACCTCGGCGTGGGCCGTGATGTCGGTGGCCGCCCACACCACGTTGTGCTCGCAGGCGACCTCCTCCCCGCCGCGCACGATGCAGGCGCCGAAGGGCGTCTGTCCCTCCTCCACCCCCTGCCGGGCGACCTCCACGGCCCTCCGCATCCAGCGCTCGTCCCGGCCTCCGTCCCGGTCCGCGTCCCGGCCCCGCTCCCGGCTCTCCCCGGTCATCGATCCTCCCTCCCCGGGCGGCGGCCCCGCGTCACCACCCCGCCTCCCGGGCCATGGCCGCCACGCTCCGGGCCATCAGCTCCTGGAAGGCGTCGGCCACCCGCTCGGTCGTCTCCAGCACCTCGTCGTGGCTCAGCGGCTCCGCCGTGACCCCGGCGGCGTAGTTCGTCAGGCAGCTCACGGCCACGCAGCGGACGCCCGACGCCCGGGCCGCCAGCACCTCCGGCACGGTGGACATCCCCACCGCGTCCGCCCCGAACCGGCGCAGCATCTCGATCTCGGCCGGCGTCTCGTAGCTCGGGCCCAGCATGGCGGCGTAGACCCCCTCCCGGAGCAGGACCCCCAGCTCCCGCGCCTCCTCGCGCACGACACGGCGGAGGTCCGGATCGTAGCAGGCGTGGAGGTCGGGCCAGCGGTCCTCCCCCTCCCGGACGGGTCCGGCCAGGGGGCTCCGCCAGGTCAGGTCCAGGTGGTCCGCCAGCAGCATGAGCTCTCCCGGCGCGAACCGGGGGTTCACCGCTCCGGCCGCGTTGCTCAGCACCAGCACCTCGACCCCGGCCGCGGCCAGGGCCCGGACGGGCAGGGCCACCCGCCGGGGATCGTGCCCCTCGTACAGGTGGGATCGGCCGGCGAGTCCCAGGGCGCCGACCCCGGCCAGCTCGCCGGCCAGCAGGGTGCCGGCGTGGCCCTCCACGCCGCTGGACGGCCAGCCCGGGATCTCCTCGTAGGGGAGCCGGCGGGCGTCCCGGAACCGGTCGGCCAGCCCGCCGAGCCCCGACCCCAGCACGACGGCCACCGGCGGCACGAGGCCGTCCAGCCAGTCGGTGAGCCGGTCCGCCGCCGGCCGGGGGTCGCCCACGTCGGCGTCCGGCGGCGCCCCCGTCCCCGCAGCGTCGCCGCGGCCCGAGCCGGTCTCCGGCGCCGCTCCGCTCACGCCAGGATCCCGGCGAAGGTGGCGGTCATCCAGGTGGCCACCGTGCCGCCCAGCATGGCGCGGACCCCCAGCTTCGAGAGGTCCTGCCGGCGGTCGGGCGCGATGCCGCCGATGCCGCCGATCTGGATGGCGATGGAGCTGAAGTTGGCGAAGCCCGTCAGGGCGTAGGTGGAGATCACCACCGACTTCCTCGCCAGGTCCGTGCCCCCCGCCAGCAGGTCCCCCAGGTTCTGGAAGGCGACGAACTCGTTGGCCACCATCTTGATCCCGAACAGGCTCCCCACCTCCGCCGCATCCGACCAGGGGACGCCCACCAGCCAGGCCGCCGGGGCGAAGAGCCAGCCGAAGATCTTCTGCAGCGGCTCCTCCATCAGGGGCTCGAAGCCCACCTGTGCAGCGGCCCACCCGATCATCCCGTTGCCCATGGCGATGAGCGCCAGGAAGGCCAGGAGCATGGCGCCCACGTTCAGCGCCAGCCGCAGGCCGTCGGCCGCGCCCCCCGCGGCGGCGTCGATGGCGTTCACGTGGGGCTGCTCCAGCTCCACGTCCAGCCCCTCCTGGGTCACCGGCTCGCCGGTCTCGGGCATCAGCATCTTGCTCACCACGATGCCCGCCGGCGCCGCCATGATGCTGGCCGCCAGCAGGTGGCCCGCGATGGAGGGGAAGTAGCTGGCCAGCATGGCCACGTAGGCGGCCATGACGCCGCCCGCCACCGTGGCGAAGCCGCCCGTCATGACGGTGTTGAGCTCCGACACCGTCATCTCCTGCACGAAGGGCTTCACCAGCAGCGGCGCCTCGGTCTGGCCCACGAAGATGTTGCCCGCCGCCGAGAGCGTCTCCGCGCCGCTGGTGCCCAGCGTCCGCTGCATGGCCCAGGCCATCGCCTTCACCACCTTCTGCATGACGCCCATGTAGTAGAGCAGCGTCATCAGGGAGGAGAAGAAGACGATCGTGGGGAGGACGCTGAAGGCGAAGTTCGCCCCGATCTGTAGCGCGCCGGCGTCGCCGGGGAGGGCGATCGAGGGCTGGACCAGGTTCCCGAACAGGAAGCGGGCCCCCTCGTTCGTGTAGCCGATGAGGGCCACGAAGACGTCGTTCACGACCCGGAAGAAGCCTCGCCCCCACTCGGTCTTCAGCACCACCAGGGCGAAGAGGAGCTGCACCCCCAGGCCCTTCCCCACCAGCGGCCAGTCGATGTTCCTCCGGTGGGCCGAGAAGATCCACAGGACCGAGAGGAGGACGGTGAGGCTCAGCAACCCGCGGAGGAGCCGCAGCCAGAAGGGCTCCTGGATGCCGGCCCCGTCGCCCATGGCCTGGCCGACCGCCATGGCCGACTCGGGCACGGCGAGGATCAGGAGCCCCGCCAGGAGGGCCCCGACCGTGGCTGGCGCCCGGCTCACGCCCGGGGTCCCGGGCCGTCCCGCGACGGCCCGCTACTCACCGTAGGGGACCCAGATGTTCTTGACCTGCGTGGCCTCCCGGAGGAACTCCTCGCCGGCGCCCCGCTCCGGATCCTCCCATTCGCGCGCCAGCCCGTGGTCCACCCAGGTCCGCTTGACGTTGCCGGTGGAGAGCCGCTCGACGGCCTCGCTCCCCTCCGCCGAGCCGAAGTACCAGACGCCGTCCACGTCGTCGTGGGCGGCCAGCACCTCCGCCAGCTCGTCCCGGACCCCCGTGACGACGTTCAGCGCGCCGCCGGGCACGTCGGAGGTGTCCAGGACCTGGTAGAAGTCGGTGGCGGCCAGGGGCCAGCGCTGGGAGGGCACGGCCACGACCCGGTTCCCCATGGCCACGGGGGGGATGGCCGTGGAGACGAAGCCGAGGAGCGGGCGCTCGGTGGGGCAGATCACCCCCATGATCCCGATGGGCTCGGGGATGGCGAAGGTCACGTTCCGGAACGGGGTCCGGTGGACGTCGCCGTCCCACTTGTCCGCCCGGGCCGCCCAGTGGAAGAGCCGCTCCACCGAGAGCTCGACCTCCCGGCGGGCCTCCTCGGCCCCGCACCCCGTCATCTCGGCGATCCGATCGGCGAACTCCTCCTCCCGGGCCGACAGGTTCTCGGCCACGAAGTAGAGGACCTGGGCCCGGTCGTGGGCCGTGGCCCCGGCCCACCCCCCGGCCTTCCGGGCCGCCTCCACGGCGTTGCGGACGTCCTTCCGGTTTCCGCGCCCCACCTCGCCCACCCGGCGGCCCTCCGGGTCGAGCACCGGCAGCACGTACTCGGCGTCCGGCCGGTCCTGGCGGCCGCCGACGTACATCTTCGGCGTCCGGTCCACCGCCGGCCCGCCGTCCCCCGATCGCCCGTCCCCCGTCGGCGACACGCCCGCCTCCTCGCCGGGCGCCGGAGGCTCGGCGTCCTCCTCCGCCTTCAGCTCCCGATCGGCGTGCCAGGCGGGCTTCACGTACTCCCACAGCCCCTCCTTCCCGCCCTCGCGCCCGAAGCCGCTCTCCCGGTACCCGCCGAAGCCCGAGGCGGCGTCGAACAGGTTGGTGGAGTTCACCCAGACCGTCCCCGCCTTGATCTTCGGCGCCACGTGGAGGGCCTGGTTGATGTTCTCCGACCACACGCTGGCCGCCAGCCCGTAGCGGGTGTTGTTGGCCAGCTCCAC
>CAZSKS010000117.1:0-4743 GCA_964607465.1 uncultured Gemmatimonadota bacterium
CCCTGCACGCCGCCCGGCGGGTGGCCCGCCGGACGCTGAAGGCGGCGACCGAAGGCTGAGGGTCGTCCGGACCCGTCCGGCCGATCCTCACCAGTACGAAGGGGGGCGCCCGGCTCGGGCGCCCCCCCTGTCGCACTTCCCTCACCGGCCGGATCGGCCGGCTCGCTGCAGGCTACTCGCGCGCCAGCTGCTCGTTGATGGGGACCGGGAACGCCGTGTTGCGGACGTGGCTCTCCGCGTCCAGCGGCAGGCGCTCGATGAGGCCGTACCGCCGCAGGTCCAGCCAGCGGTGACCGCCCTCCATGAGCAGCGAGTACCGCTTCTCGTAGAGCAGCGCGTCCAGCGCCTCCGACGGCGTCATCGAGGCGACGTCCTTCTCGGGGAGCTCGGCCACCTCGGTCCGGATGAAGTTGATGTCCTCATCGGCCGCCGCGAGGTTGCCGAGCCCGATGTTGGCCTCGGCCCGGAGGAGGATCAGCTCCTCGTTCGTGATGATCGAGACGGGCGCGTCGAGGCTCCGGTAGATGTCGAACCCGATGTCCGATCCCACGCCCTGGAACTCCCGGAAGGACACCGACCGGGTCTTCTCCTGCACCCGGGCGTCGATCTCGCCGGTGGACGGGTTGGTCTCGGCGTCCGCCACCACCGACGGATGGGCCCGCAGGTTCGGGCTGCTGGAGGGCTGGAAGAGGGAATTCTGCGTGTCGCCCGAGCCGCTCCCGAAGGAGTCGAAGATGCCCAGGTCCATGGGCGCGCCCCGGTCGACGAAGGAGTTCGCCAGGGCGTCCAGCGCCGCCTGGTACTCCGACGGGTCATCGAAGATGCTGGCCCGGTAGACCCGGACGCGGGCCTCGATGCCCCAGACGACCTCCATGAAGGAGGCCGGCGTGTCGAAGGCCGCCAGGCCGTCGGGCAGCCGGAGCGGGAAGCTGGCGCCCGCCGATCCCAGGTGGCCGCGAGCCTCGGACAGCAGCGAGGTGATCTCGTCGTAGACCGCTCGCCTGTCCACCGCCGGCGCGAGCTGCGACGGGTCCTCCGGGGCCTCGACCGGGCAGCCGAGGTTGCCGTCGCAGTTCGTGTCGCGCGTGTTGACGACCGTGAGCAGCTCCAGGGCCTTGAAGGTCTTCACGAAGCCCCGGACCGCCTCCTGCTCCTGGGCGGTCATCTCCCCCTCGGGGAGATTGTCCAGGGCCGTCAGGATTCGCGAGGCGATCTGGACGTTGCTGTAGGGCTGTGGCCAGAAGTTCCCGCCGAACGCCGGGCTCGCCGGGTTCAGGGGGGCCGCGAGGATGCCGGTCACGAAGCGCGGGTCGGCGATGTCCAGGTTGTAGGCCTGGCGGCCGAGCACGCCCAGCATCACCACGTAACCGTTCGGGGCCCCGACGTAGCCGCCGCGGGTGATGAGCATCCCCTGGGCCGCCGCCGCGACGTTCTCGCGGGTCGGGTTCTCGGTCAGGTTGGAGAGGCTCTCTGCATTGAAGTTCGGCGACGTCAGGTCGCTGCAGGCGGGCAGCAGCAGAAGTGCCGCGAGCAGCGCCGTCGCCGTCCGGCCGATCTTTCGGTATCGCATGATCTTGGTCCCTTCCGCAGGCGTCGGTTGTCGGCTCTCGTCTCTCATGGGATCCTCAGAACGTCACGTCGACCCCGAGCCAGAAGCTCCGGCTCGGCGGGAAGGGCGCGACGTCGATGCTCCGACCGACGCCCTGCGACCCGAAGTTGCTCACCTCGGGGTCGAGGCCGCGGTAGTCGGTGATCCGGACCAACCCCTCGGCGCTCGCCGTCAGGCGGAGGCTCGAGAAGGGCCCGAATCGTCCGGCATTCGGCACGTCGTAGGAGAGCGACACCTCGCGCAGCTTGAAGAAGGAGGCGGGCTGGACGTAACCCCGCGGCGTCCCCTGGATGAAGCCCTCGCCGGTCTCGACGTTACCCTCGTCGTCGATCAGGAGGCCCAGGCGCTCGGCTCCCGAGCAGTCGGGATGGCATTCCGAGGCGGGATCGACCGTCCCGTCCTCCGGGATGTAGTCGGAGCTGTTCAGAGAGGCGTCGTAGAGCAGCTCGGTGAGGTTGATGACCTCCTGGCCCTGGCGCAGCTCGCCCAGGGCGAAGAGCCGGAAGTCGCCCCACGTGACCTCCTGCGAGAAGGTCATCTGGAAGTCGGGGCGCGAGTCGCCGAGCTTCACCAGGTCGCCCGCGGGGTTGGTCCCCACGATCTGGGTCGGCGACTCGCCCTCCTCGATCTGGAACTGGCCCAGGCTCGCTCCGAACCCGGCCGCCGTGAAGGACGGAATCGGGAGGTCCGTGACCTCGCCCCGGTTCAGGGCGAAGGTCGTCCTCGCCGTCCACGTCAGGTCACCGGCGATGGGCGTCAGGCCCAGCGATCCCTCCAGGCCCCAGTTCCGGATCTCACCGCCGTTGAAGGTCCGGGTGCTGAATCCGCTGGACCCGGCGAGCTGCTGGATCTGGATCAGGTTGTCGATGAACTGGACGTAGCCGGTGGCGCCCAGGGTGGCCCGGCCGTCCGCCGCGGTGATGTCCACACCGCCCTCGATCTCGGTCTGCCGCTCCGGCTCCAGCTCCGGATCGGTCGGCACGAAGTTGCCCTGGATGACGAGGCCGGGGATGCCACCCACCTTCTGGGTGGTGGTGAGGTTCGTGAACTCCTGCCCGAACAGCGGCTGGTTGCCCGTCTGGCCGAAGGCCGCGCGGAGCTTGACCTCGTCCAGGAATCCGCTCAGGTCGGGGAACCGGTACGAGGCCGACGCCTTCGGGTAGATGAAGAGCGCCTCGTTGTCCGCGTTCGCCGAAGACTGCTCGACGCGGGCGCCCGCCGTGAGCAGGAGCCGCTCGTCGGCCGTCAGCATCTCCTCCTGGAGGTAGAACCCGAAGTCCTCCACCTGGAGCTTGTTCTCGAAGATGTTGATCTGGTTGCCGACGTCGACGTTGTCCTGGCCGGCCAGCAGGCTCCGGCTGATGATCCGGTTCACGTTCTGATCGCGCTTCTCGAACTGCACGCCGGCGGAGGTGGTCCAGCTCGTCCCCCCGCTCGCGTTGTAGTTCCAGACCGCGTTGAGGCTCGTGTTCACGTTCAGATGGTCGGTGTTCGCCAGCAGCGACGTCCCCGGAAGCCCGTCGTCGGGCTCGAAGTGCAGGGTCGGCGGGGACGTCACGTCGTTCTCCTGCGTGAAGTAGTCCACGCCGCCCACGAAGTTGAGCCGGAAGTCGTGGGTGTCGTTCGACGCCACCTGCAGGTCGGCGGTCACCGAGCCGATGCCCCGCCAGACGTCCTCGTCGTTGGTGAGGAGCTCAGCCGTCTGGAGCGGGTTGCTCCCGTTGCCGATGAAGGGCTCGCTGGTGGGGAAGTCGCCGTTCTCGTCCGGGCGCAGGTCGATGAAGCTCGGCACGCCCTGGAGCACCATGTAGTAGCTCGTCTGACTGTTGTCGTTGTTGGTCAGGCCCCTGCCGGCCAGCGAGTGGATCACGTTGGTGCTGACGTTGACGGAGAAGTCCTCGGACCAGTTCTGCTCCAGGTTCAGCCGGATCGACTGCTTCTCGAAGCCGGTGTTCGCGATGATGCCCTCGTCGTTCTTCCACAGGCCCGAGGCGAAGTAGCGGGTGTCGGAGTCACCCCCGCTGATGTTGGCCGATCCCTCCCAGGAGAGGTCGTTGCGGCCGGCGAGCACCTCCTCGTGATCGAAGACCTGGCCGTCGTTGGCGGTGAAGCGCTCCGCCCCGGCCGGGCCGAAGGCGATGCCGGCCGCCTCGGCGTTCGGGAAGCGGCGCGCGCCGAGCGTGTTCGAGAGGTCGTAGAAGCCGCCCTGGAACCGGGCGCTGAGATCGGGCGCGCCCTCGTCGCCCTTCTTGGTCTCGATGATCACCACGCCGTTCGCCGCCTTGGAGCCGTAGATGGCGGCCGCGGAGGGCCCCTTGAGGACCTCGATGCTCGCGATGTCTCGCGGGTTCAGGTCGGCGATCCGGTTGACCGCGTCGTCCTGGTTGGAGGCGTTCGAGCCCCCGGCCGACTCGGTGATGGCGTTGATCCCGTTGGGGATGGACGCGTTGCTGACGAGCACCCCGTCCACCACGTAGAGGGGATCGTTGCCCGCGTTGATGGTCGTGACGCCTCGCAGTCGAACCTGGAGGCCGCCGCCGGGCGCGCCGGAGTTCCGGCTGATGATGGCGCCGGGCACCTTGCCCTGCAGGGCGGCGTCCACGGTCTGCCGGGGCACCTCGTTGACCTGCTCGGTCGACACGCTGGTCACCGAGGTGGCCAGGTTCTGCCGGCGGACCTCCGTGGCCCGCCCCGTCACGACCAGCTCTTCGAGCTGGAGGTAGCTGGTCTGCAGGGCGATGCGGACACGGCTCTGGCCCGCCGGGACCGTGACCTCCTTGGTCCGGAAGCCGATGCGTCGGACCTCGAGAGTCGCGGCGCCGGCCGGGACGCCCCGGATGGCGAAGCTGCCGTCGTTGTCGGTGAGCGCCCCCAGCTCGGTGCCCACCACGGCCACCGATACCCCGGCCACCGGGGCCTGGTTGGCGCTGTCGACGACGGTGCCCTGGATCGTCCGCTCCTGCGCCTGCAGGGAGCCGACGCCGAGGACGAAGACGAGAGAGATGAGGCCCAATAGCGTACGCTTCACCGCGTCCTCCTCTGCCGCTGAAGATGGTCCGCCCGGCGGTCCCGGGAAGCCGGCGCTTCGGACGGTGCTGTCGCTGCGAGAGAGCGAAACGGGTGGAAAGGACGGG
>CAZSKS010000118.1:0-4737 GCA_964607465.1 uncultured Gemmatimonadota bacterium
CCGCCCCCCCGAAGCACCTCTGGATCGTGGGCGCGCTCGCCCTCGCCTGGAACGCGGTCGGCGCCTTCGACTACCTGGCGACGCAGCTCGAGCTGGAGTTCTACATGAGCCAGTTCACCGAGGCTCAGCTCGCCTACTTCTACGGGTTCCCCGCCTGGGCCGTGGCCGGCTGGGCGGTGGCCGTGTGGGCGGGCGTGGCCGGATCGGTCGGGCTCCTCCGCCGCCGTCGGTGGGCGGTGGGCGCCTTCGTCCTCTCCCTGGCCGGCATGGTCGTGAGCACGATCTACACGTACGGGGTGAGCGACGGCGCGGCCGTGATGGGCACGGGGGGCGTGGTGTTCGGCGCGGCGATCGCCGCGGTGGCGATCTTCCTGGTCGTGTACAGCCGGAGGCAGGCCGCCCGCGGCGTGCTGACCTGACGGGAATCGGAGAGCGGAGGGGGCGGGATTCGAACCCGCATGGGGCGTGAGCCCCGGCGGTTTTCAAGGCGGATCGAGCCCTTCCCTCTCAGTCCCACTCGATCCAGCAGGCCCCGGCTCGCCTGGACTTACCGGCCCCCGGCATTCGGCTCGATCCCGCGCGATTCCGATGCTCGGGTAACAGCTCGGGTAACAGCTCCACTACCCTCCGCTGTCCGACCCTGTTCGGTCGATCACATGGCCGTGCTCCCACATATCCCGCTGCCCCCTCAGAAATGGGATCAGACGCAGCCCAGCAAGGACGAGCGTTACCCCGCTGATGACTCCAGCGGCGACGAGTCCCCACTCCCACTCGCACGTTCGCCCCAGACAGACCACCACTGTCAGATACAGAAAAAGGAACCAAGCTACGGCGAGGACGGGGACCGATCCGATGAAGATATATCCCCATCGCTCTCCTCCAATAAGCGGCTCATCCCATCGGTAGCCTGCGGCAACCAGTGCATCGAGAAAATTGAAGTCGGGGCCGGCTCCACTCAACTGCCTCATGTATTCCTTCGAGAGCTGCTCATACTCTCGGTTCCTGGCCTGCCACGCGCCGAGCACGGCAAGAACAATCAGACTGCCCGCGGTGACCAGTGCCAGATGGACTAGGCTCTTGTCCATCGGGCCGAGCCCGAGAATGGGAACCTCGACGGACTGTCCGCCTGACAAGAATGTCCCGATCGAATAGACACCGATCAGCAGCAAGAGGAGTAGATAGCGATCGACAGCGCGGGAAATTCGCTCAATGCGACGGTAGTACCATTTCCCTAGTGGGGGGCGCTCCCGATCAGACATTGACTCCTCCACTCCTAATCAGCGAATCGGGCGATTATGACACGTCAGACAGCATCTCATGATGCACACTGGAAAGTAAGATGTTGACCCGACGCTTGAAGGACCGGGGTTGGTCACGTCCGGCGTGTCGAGACGTGGCCCGCGGGGGCAGCCTCAGACCGTCTCGGGGCCAATCCGCTCCGGTCGCGCGGCGTGGGGCCGAGCTGGGCCGTCCGGAGGGGTTGATCGGTTCAGGAAACCGGAGCCCGGCCCTACAACACCGGGGTTCTGACGGGGCTGTTACCTGCGACGTTACCCGAGCCCTCCCCCTGCGGTCCCCCTGGAGCCCCCGGTGAGCGGCGACGACCGGGAGCGGCGGTGCTCGGCCACCACCTCGGACGGCAGCCCGTGCGGCGCGCCGCCGCAGTTCGTGGACCCCGCGACGGGCTACTGCCCCTCCCACGATCCCGCGAAGCGCGAGGCGATCCGCGAGGCCGCCCAGCGGGGAACGGAGGCCGCGAAGGCGAAGCGCGAGGCCGGCCGGGCCCCGGAGGACGCCGCCCCCGAGGCGGAGGAGCTGACGGAGGACGAGCTGGAGCCGCTGGCGTCGCAGGGGACGCGAAAGAGCGCCTCGGCCTGATCTCGACGGCGGTGCTGACGGGCCGCATCTCCGACAAGACCGCGCACGCTGCCACCCGGGCGATCCGCGAGTGGATCAGGGCCCACGAGGGGGAGCTGGTGTCGGAGGACGTGGAGGCGCTGCGGGAGCGGCTGGAGGAGCTGGAGGGCGAGCTGGGCGGGCGGCCGCACTTGAAGCGGGAGACATGAGCGTGCCCCGGGAGGCCGCCGACGGGGAGGCGCTGCTGATCCTGGCGCCGGGAGACGTGTCCGCGCTGATCCGCGGCGCCGGTGCGTGCGTCGACGCGGCGAACCTGCCGGGGCGGGATGGGCCGGCCTACGTCGGGGCGGAGGCGACGCTGCGCGGGCTCCTCCGGCGGGCGCGCCGTCGGCTGGCGGAGGCCCTGGACGTGGAGCCGTGGGACGACCTCGACGCGGCGGCGTGGCCGGGGGGACAAGCGCTGGCCCTGCGGCTGTCGAGGCGGGAGGTCCGGGCGCTGGAGCGGGCGGCGCTGGCCTGCCGCGCGGTCGGCACCGTCCGGGGCGGCGAGCTGCGGGAGCGGCTGGACGGGGCACGTCGGGTGCTGGCGCGGCTGCACGAGAAGGCAGACGACGCGGAGCCGTGCCGCGGGAGCCGCCCGTGAACGAGCCGCGAGCGCCGATCCGCGACCGCGATCTCCGCGAGGCCGTGGCCGAGCACGAGATCCGCCCCGGCGATCCGGGCTGGCGGGCGCTGGTGGAGCTGCAACGCCGGCGGGACGGCGACCGGCGGGCCCCGCCCCGGCCGGAGGTGCCGGTGCTGGAGCGCGGGGGCCGGTCGTGACCGGGCGGAGCCGGGGCGAGCCGCCGACCTCCGACGCGGAGGCCGCCCGCGAGCTGCTGCGGGCACTCCAGCCCGCCGGGGCGACGGTATGCGAAGACGGCCGAGGGGGGGGCGTGGTTCATCGACGTGGAGGAGGGCCCCGGGGCGTTGCTCCGGCGGGCGGCCGAGCTGGGGGAGGCGATCCGGGCCCAGCTGGGGCCGGCCGAGCCGTGCGGGAGCTGCGGCGGGGCGGCCTTCTACCGGCGGGCCGGGAGCTGGACGCGCGTCGGATGCGAGGGCCTCCCCCGACACGACAGTGCGGCACTTGCTGCAGACGGCACAGAGTGTGAGCTCGGGACGTTTCCAGCGAGCCGCCTGCAAGCGACCGATCTCGACCCTGTAGGCGGGGTGATGCCGAGCCGTCCCTCCGGCGGCCGATCTTTAGAGGAACTCCACTACCAGGAGAGCTGCCATGACGCCGGTCCCGAGGAAGGACGCCGAACGGATACGTCCCTCAGTACTAAGGTCATACGCGATGACAGGCGCTACCATCAGTGCGCCGCCGATTGTGTTTTCCCACTCGCCCAGCAGATACCCCATCCGGCTGGTAGCAGCGAACACGAGCGTCATGGTCGCAAACACCATGTATCGCTTGTGCACCTCGGGCTGCCGCCGGTAGAGCAGCCCGAGCGTCAAGAGAAGGGCGAACCCCAGCAGGCTCGTCCACGTCCCGGGGACGAAGAACGGAGCTTCGGACCATGTGATCATGCCCTCTGCGACCCCGGCTCGTGCCTGCACATAGGCAATGAGGCTGCCCACCACGAGAACGGTCGCCCCCAACGCAATGCCTCCATACCCGCCGAGCGTCATGTGCGTCCGAGTCCGACCGCGCGCGATCAGCACCACCTGCGTGAGGAGAAAGGCCATCCATCCGACGAAGACCGCGGCATGGAGGTGGATCACCCAGTCGGTCTCCACGAATCCGGCACCCGAAATCTCCAATCCCAACACGAGTTGCCGGCCGTAGGTGCTCCCGAAGCCCAGGAACACTATGAGGGTCAGGAACACTGCCATTCCGACCCAGAAGAACCGAGACGAGGAGGCGTTGCGATCCGGTGCAGTCGTGGATTTGTCGGCGCTGGAGGAGGTATTGGTCAAAGGAAAGGATCCTTGCTCAAGGAGGGCATTGCGAACGACTGGGACACGTCGGGCGCCGCGTCGGTCTTCCTGCCGTGCAACCTCCTGGCCAAAGAAGATGAGCGATGAACACGGGCGGCATCAACACACACAGTCAACTAACGGGCCTAATCTGCATCAGATGCAGCACTGTCCGGCACGGCCCTATGCCCGAGCGGTGGGCGCTGGAGCGGGCGGAGGGCCGGGCGTGGGGGCCGGAGGCGCCCGAGCATGTACCGGCGGACCGGGGCGTGGCGGAGTAGGGAACGGGCCCGGACGGGATCGCCCGGCCGGTGACGACGTGAGCGCGGAGGTCGGGAGGCGACGGTGAGTCTGCGGAATCTCGAACGGCACGCCCGTAACCTCCGGGAGCGTGCGGAGCGGCTGGAGGTGCCCGAGCGAGCGCCTGGAGGAGCGCTTCGGGCCGTACCGGGCGGACCCGGTGGGCTTCGTGGTGGAGCAGCTCGGCCACGCCAACATCGACCAGACGATGAAGTACGCCCGCTTCCACCCCGACTACTCCGACGTGCAAGAGTACTTCGACCGGGTGGACCGCCAGCTCGGGCTCGGACCGCGTGACCCCGACCCCGAGCCCGACGACAAGCTCCAGCGGGCCGCCGAGCTGCTGGACCTGGACCCCGACCGGCTGGCCGGCACCCTCGACACGATGGACCCCGACGCGGGTAACAGTTCGGGTAACACCCCCGACCGGAAGGAGCCCGCGACGACCGATGCGTGAACCGCGTAAGTCCTTGGGAGAGAGAGCGGAGGGGGCGGGATTCGAACCCGCATGGGGCGTGAGCCCCGGCGGTTTTCAAGACCGCTGCCTTAGCCGTTCGGCCACCCCTCCGGCGCCTTCACGGCGACCTCGACGGCGCCCATGCAGGCGACGCCCCGGATGCG
>CAZSKS010000119.1:0-4570 GCA_964607465.1 uncultured Gemmatimonadota bacterium
GTCCAGCATGGCCACCCGGCGGAGGAATCGCCGGCGCAGGGGCGGCAGGGCCAGCCCGAGGCTGGCGAGCCGCAGGACCGGCCGGACCATCCGTCCCCGTCGGAACAGGAGGAGACGGGTCAGCCGATCCGTGAAGGCGTTGACCCCCTCCTCGATCTCGCGGCGCCGCCGGGTCGCCCAGGCCGCCAGCGGCCCCGACTCCGGCTGCTCCGCCCCCGCCCGGCCGGCCGCCGCCGGCCGCCGCTCCTCCAACGCCTTCAGCAGCGCAGGCGCCAGCTCGGCCGCGTCCCGGAGGCCGGCGTTCATCCCCTGCCCGCCCACCGGGCTGTTCAGGTGCGCCGCGTCGCCGGCCAGCGCGATCCGGCCGGCGGCGAACCGGGAGCTCACCCTCCGGTGGAGCCGGAACTCGCTCTGCCACACCGTCCGGTAGGCGTCCGCCGACGTCACCTGCGGGAAGAGAGCCGTGGCGGCC
Organism: uncultured Gemmatimonadota bacterium; assembly: GCA_964607465.1. Taxonomy (GTDB): domain Bacteria; phylum Gemmatimonadota; class Gemmatimonadetes; order Palauibacterales; family Palauibacteraceae; genus CAYVFM01. The sequence continues at coordinate 473 of CAZSKS010000119.1, forward strand.
CGCTCGACCCGCTCGTCCAGGGGGAACTCGTCATCCTCCCCGAACGGAAGGATGAGCCGCCACAGCCCGTCGTCGATGCGGATCGCGACCGCCATCCCGCCACGCGTGGACAGGCGCGGGAACGGGAGGTCCCGGTCCTCCACCGGCGCCACGTCGGCCAGGGCGGCCCGGGTCCGGTAGGTGGCCCCGTCGAACGAGGCCCCGATCACCTCCCGCACCGTGCTGTGCGCGCCGTCGCAGCCCACCACGAAAGCGGCCTCCAGCGCCCGCGTCTCGCCCTCCCGGCGGTAGGCGACCCGGACCCGGCCCCCGTCCTCCTCGACGTCGTGCACCCTCGAGGAGAACCGCACCGCCGCCGTGGGCTCGTGGCGCACGGCCTCCAGCAGGATCCGCTCGGTCGTCGACTGGGGCAGGATGAGGAGCCGCGGGTGGGACGTCTCGCCCTCCAGCTCCTCCAGGGGGATGGAGAGCAGGACCCGGCCGGTCGCGGCGTCGTGGAGGCTCATCCGGGGGAGAGCGATGCCCCGCTCGAGGAACCGGTCCACCAGGCCCAGCTCGTCGAGGATCTCCTGGGTCCGGGGCCAGATGGCCGGCGCCCGGGAGTGGTCCGCCGTGGAGGGCTCCTTCTCGAGGACGACCACCCGGCGTCCGGCCCGGGCCAGGCCCAGCGTCAGGGCGAGGCCGACGGGTCCCGCGCCGACCACGACCACCTCCGGGTCGCCGTCCCCGGCCGTCCCGCTCACCGGGCCCGGGGTGGCGGGCGCGGAGCTCAGCGGTCGGCCGTCACGGTCGCCGGGCCCGGGCGGGTGCGGAGCTCAGCGGTCGGCCGCCCTCAGACGTCCAGGTGCTTCACGTACTGGGCGTTCTCCTCGATGAACTGCCGCCGCGGCTCCACGTCGTCGCCCATGAGCCGGTCGAAGAGCATGGACGCCTCGGTGGCGTCGTCGATGGTCACCCTCAGGAGGGTCCGCTTCTCCGGGTTCATGGTCGTCTCCCAGAGCTGGTCCGGGTTCATCTCGCCCAGCCCCTTGTAGCGCTGGACGCTGAGGCTGCCCGAGCCGTCGGCCTTCAGCCGCTGGACGATCTCCTCACGCTCGTCCTCGGTGAAGCAGTAGTGCTCCTGGCTCCCCTTCTGGACGCGGTACAGGGGCGGCTGGGCGATATAAATGTAGCCTGCTTCAATCAATTCTTGCATCTGTCGGAAGAAAAACGTCAGCAAAAGTGTACGGATGTGCGCCCCGTCTACGTCAGCGTCCGTATTGGACGTTGTGACCGGTCCCATGCCCGTCACGAAGTTCTCATGATCGGCCACCGAAAAGTCATAAACGTAATTAGTAGAGGGTGTTGACTGCTCCACCGACCGCACGCGCACGGCCATCAGGTCACCGCCAATTTGTCTGAAGGGTCGCTTCTGGTACCGGGTGTTCGCCAGACGTTCACCAAGCTCCTCTGCTCGTCGGTGCGTCTTCCACACGTCCCGCAGGCGGCGGAGATCATCTCGAGCGTTGACGGTGATCGTCCAGTGGTCGTGGACCGTCCGGAACTCGTACTCGTCGCCGAACCCGGTGGAGAGCACCTCCGGGGTCCGACGCCCCAGGGACGAAACCACGCCCAGTGAGCTGAGAAGATACATCAGGCCATTGGCGAGCTCGCGCGAGGAGCTGCTGAACGAAACCCTTCCCTGCCTGGAGAGACACCCATCCCCCATGAAGTGCCCCCGCAGGAACGCCAGACGCAGCTCCTCGGAGGTCTCGAACACGAGGTCCGGCACCCTCTTCTCGGTGGCGCCGTCCCCGTCGAACCCGAACACGCGCTCCCAGGCCAGCGCCGCCACCCGGTTCACCAGCCGCAGGTCGCCGACCCGGGTCTCCGACTCGTAGTAGCTGGGCTCCAGCCCGAAGACCGCCTCGAAGCAGTCCCGGATCTCCTCCAGGAGCGGCTCGTTGTTCCTGCCGATGGCCAGCCGGATCCCGGCCCTCGGCGAGCCCGAACCCTCGGCGGCGTAGAACCCGAGCAGGGTCATCAGCTCGGGAGAGACGTCGACGTAGCGCGGGATCCCCCGGTCGGCGTAGTGCTCCGGCGTCAGCTCCAGGTCCTCACGGTTCTCGAGCCAGTCCAGCTCCTCCTCCTCGATCTCCGAGAGCCGGATGTACGTCTTCACCCGATTCCTCGGCGCCCCGCGATACTCCGTCTCCCAGCGGCGCTGCAGCCAGCTCGGACCGATCGCCACGCCCCGGTCGAACAGCGCGGGCATGTGGCCGCCCACGGCCTCGGCGTAGGCGGTGAAGTTCTCCAGCGTGGGCTGCGTCTGGCCCTTCTCCCACGAGTAGAGGGTCACCGGCTGCTTGATGCCGATCCGATCGCAGAGCTGGGCGTTGGTCAGGGGGCTCGCCCTCCGCATGCCGGCCAGCTCGTCACGGATCTCCTCCGGGACCGCCACGCGGGGGTGCAGCTTCTCCTCGTCGTCCCAGTGGTCCTGGACCGTCCGCCACCGGTAGAGGTCCTCCACGGCCGGTCCCCGGACCCAGACCTGGTCGGCCACGTCCTCCTCGGCGTGCAGCTCCTGGAGGAGGTCGATCCGGTCGGGCGCCGTCTCGGGCAGACGGATCTTCCGGGGGACGACCATCCAGTCGCCCTCCTCGATCTCGTCGCCCCGCTTCTTCCGCACCTCGCCCTCCTCGTGGACGAAGACGCTGTGGGTGCCCGTGACCCGGACGTTGCGGCCGTAGGTCGTGGTGATCTCGTACAGCGGCTCGTCCATGGGATGTCGTATGACCGCCTTGATGGGCCGGAACGTCACCTCGTGGTCGTCCGTCCCGAAGCAGAGGACCTCCCCCAGGTCGTCGGGATCGGGACCCCGATCCTCGGGAAGCCAGGTGGCCCGGACCTTCTCGTAGCCCGTCGGGTCGGCGGCGGGATCGGACTCGTTGAGGAAGCCCTCGACCCGCTCGGCGTTCCGCTCGACGACCCCGTCGATGAAGTCCCCGATGCGGACCATGCGAACCCGGCCGTCGGTGCGGACGAAGACGTGCTCGCGGCCGTCCACGCTCATGATGACGATCTTCTGGTACCGGGCGTCGTCGATGTCGAAGTCCTCACCGATGCCGGTGCCGATGGCCGTGATGATGGCCCGGATCTCGTCGTTGGAGAGGATCTTGTCGATGCGGGCCTTCTCGACGTTGAGGATCTTGCCCTTCAGCGGCAGGATGGCCTGGTAAGCCCTGTCCCTGCCCTGCTTTGCACTGTTGTGGACGAACACGCCGCTGGCCAGGGCGAAGTTGTGGGTAACGGGGACCTCCAGATCGTAGACGTCCCGCCTCTCTGACAGCCGTTCGACCTTTACGACCCGGTGGTTGTACGTGCCGGTCGCCTGCAAACGTGCCCTCTTTTCCGCTCCGAGAGCGGTCTGATCCCCAGTCCCCACGGCCTCGTCGATCGTGATGCCCGCCTCGTCGGTGTCCGAGTCCTTCCGGTACAGCGGCATGAGAGAATCGTCGGGCGTCAGATCACGCGCTTCCCGGTAGGTCCCGTCGCGGAGCATGAAGCGATGATCGGGCGTGCAGGTGATCTGCTCGCCGTTGTCCAGGGTGACCCGGATGACCTCGGAGTTCCGCTTCGTCACGCGGACGTTGAGGATCCGCTCAAGGCCTATCGTGCCGTCCCGGCGGATCGTGTAGCAGAAGTGCTCCTTTCCGTCTTCCTGCTCCTCGACCAGCTGCTCGAAGCTGACATTCCGCCCGTCGGCCAGGGCCACCTCGGTGTCGCCCGAAAAGCAGCCCCCCGCCGAATCGCCCTCGACGAGGTACAGCTCCGACATCGAGGGGTCCTTCACCGAGCAGTCCGACAGCTTGCCGGGCAGGATGCCCGTCTCCAGGGCCGAGCGCTTCCGGGTGAGGTCCCGGGCCTTGCGGGCCGCCTCCCGGGCGCGGGCCGCCTGCACGGCCTTGTCGATGATGGCCTTGCCCGCCGACGGGTTCTCGTCCAGCCAGGTGGCCAGCTTGTCGTTGACCAGGCTCTCGACGATCCCCCGCACCTCGCTGTTCCCCAGCTTGGTCTTGGTCTGCCCCTCGAACTGGGGCTCCATGACCTTCACCGAGA
>CAZSKS010000120.1:0-4467 GCA_964607465.1 uncultured Gemmatimonadota bacterium
GGCCCCTCGCCCTCCCCTTCCACCCGGATCCCGTCGGGCGCGTAGACGGTGCGGATCGGGAAGGGGATCTCGATGCCCTCCTCCCGGTACCGGGCGTGGATGCGCTTGATCAGGGCGTGACGGATCGCGAACTGCCGGGTGAACTCGTCCACCCGCAGGCGGAGCCGGAAGGTGATGGCCGAGTCGCCGAAGCCCTGGTAGCGCAGCACGGGATCCGGGTGGTCCGCCCCCCCGATATCGAACGCCTCCATCACCTCCCGGGCCACCTCCAGGGTGACCCCCTCGACCTGATCCAGGTCGCTGCCGTAGCTCACGCCCACCTCCAGGCGGACCCAGAACGGCTTGTCGGGCAGGTTGAAGTTGGTGACGATGGCGTTGGAGAGCTTGGCGTTGGGGACCACGACCTCGTGGTCCTCGACCCGTGACTTGATCGTGGTGTTCCGCCACTTGATGTCGGTGACGTAGCCTTCCTCGCCGGTGTCGAGCCGTATGAAGTCGCCGCTCCTCACCTGGCGGGCCAGGATGATCTGGAAGCCGGCGAAGAGGTTGGAGAGGGTGTCCTGGAGGGCCAGGGCCACCGCCAGCCCGCCGATCCCGAGGCTCGCCACCAGCGCCCCCACCTTGATCCCCAGGTTCTGCAGGATCAGGAAGACGCCGAGGATGAACACCAGGATGCGGGCGACGTTCTGCAGCAGCGAGGTGGTCGGCAACGCCCCCTCGGCGGTCCGGGCCCAGGCCCGGATGGAGCCCGCCGCCAGCCGGGCCCCGACGACCGTGAAGGAGAGCCCCACGGCCACGATCAGCAGCTTGTCGACCATGGTCCCGAGCCCGGAGGGCAGCGTAGCCACCCGACGGGCCGCGTAGGCGCCTCCGGCGGCGAACCACACGAACGCCATCCCCCGGAACGCCCCGAGCACCAGCTCGTCCCACTTCCAGCGGGTCCGGTCCACCGCGCGGCGGACCTTCGCCAGCAGGTAGCTCTCCACCAGCAGGCCGAGGAGGACGCCGCCGGCCAGGAGGGCGACGGGCAGGACCCACTCGCCGAAGGGGAGGGATTCCAGGAACGACGTCATGGCGCTCCTCGCGGGGTTCGGAAGGCGGGGAAGGGGCCTCGCCGGATCCCCCACCCTGGGCGATCACCGCCCTCGGGCTGCGGCCGCCGATCGGCGCAAGTTCCGATCCGGTCCCGGCGGGCCGCTTCCGTCCTCCGGCACGATGCTTCCATGCCCTGCCGGGCGGAGACGCTCACCCCGAACACGGAGGCGCAGGATGGCAGAGCCCGAGATCGCGGAGAAGGGACCGGCGCAGGTCGACCTGGAGCCCGGCACCTACTGGTGGTGTCGCTGCGGACGGTCGGACGACCAGCCCTTCTGCGACGGCTCGCACCAGGGAACCGGGTTCGAGCCTCTCGAGTTCGAGGTCGAGGAGGAGGACACCTACTGGCTCTGCCAGTGCAAGCACACCGGCAGCGAGCCCCACTGCGACGGCACGCACAAGGACCTCTAGAGGTCGAGCCGGAAGCCGCTTACCTCGCCGGCATGTCGCCGCAGGCCGCGGGGGTTCCGTCGGGAAGGTGGGCCTGCACGTAGTAGCCCTGGTCCGCCTGCAGCGTCGCCGCGGCGATCGTCGCCGTGCTCGAGCCGGTGCCGTCGGCCTGACCGGTCACCGCGTTCAGCCCCACGGCGACGCCACCGCCGGACTCGCAGCTCCCCTCGTGGACGTGAGCGGCGTAGCTCTCCCCTTCGGTCAGGCCGGAGAGGCTCACCTGCACCGCCAGCGAGTCGCCCTGCGGCGTGATGCGCGCCGTGCCCGTGATGCCGCTGTCGTTCTTCGAGCCGAGCGGCACGGACGTGGCCTGCTGACCGGCCCGGTCCTCCATCGCCTGGCGGTCCGCGGCGGCCTCCTCCCCGTTCATGGCCGCCTGGTCACCGCCCTGCTCGGCACAGGCCACCATCGCCAGGGGTACGAGAAGCGCGGCGGTCCTTCGGATCGCTTTCATGTCTCCTCCTGCCGTTCGATTTCTGCCGTTCCGTCGCGTTTCGGCGGTCCACCGTGGGCACGCTCCGCCTCCGCCCACGGGCGGCGCCCGGCGACGGGCGCGGCCTCTCACTCCGTCATCGGCGCAAGCCCGATGCCATTCGGCCCCGGGGGGACGACCCTGCCCGCCCCTGCTTACTAGATCCGTAGTTGACAGCCGGCGGCACGCGCCGTACAGTGTACGATGAATCTAGTAGGCGTGTCCCCCGCGGCGCTCCGCCGTGACGGATCCCGGGCGGGCACGGCACGGGATCGCAACCGGGAGGAGGCACGAGTGCCCGACGAGGTGAGCTTCACCGACCGGGAGCTGGACGTGATGAGCGTCCTCTGGAGGCGGGGATCCGGCACCGTGGCCGAGGTGCGGGAGCGGCTGGAGGACGAGCTGGCCTACACCACGGTCCTCACCGTCCTCCAGACCCTGGAGGAGAAGGGCCACGTCCGCCACGAGGAGGAGGGGCGGGCCTACCGGTACCATCCCGAGGTGGCGGCCGAGGAGGCCGGCGGAACGGCCCTCCGGAAGATCGTCGAGAAGATCTTCCAGGGATCCTCCGAGATGCTCCTGGCACAGCTGGTGTCCGAGCGCGACCTGTCCGGGGCCGAGCTGCGGCGGATGCAGCGTCTGCTGGCCTCGCGCCTGGAGGATCGGGAGAGGGGACACGGGAAGGACCGGGAGAGCGGTCGGGAGGGAGGTGACCGATGATCGCCTCCTGGATGCTGTATGCCGTCGTCGTGACCGTCCTCCTCGCCCTGGCCGCCCGGGCCGTCGAGAGCGCGCTGGCCGCCTATCGCCTTCCGGTCCGGTGGGCCTGGCTGGGGGCGGCGGTCGGCGCCCTGGCCCTTCCGGCGGCCGCGGCGGCCGAGCTGTCCCGGCGGCTCGCGGCCCTGCTGCCGTCCTCCGCGGCCGCGGAGGGCGGATCGATCCCGTCGGCCCTCGGCGACGCGGCGCTCGCGGCCCCGCCCGAGACCGGGGGCTGGGGGCTCTCCCTCCCCACCCTGCCGGCCGCCGTCGAGCCCGTGGCGCTGGCCGCCTGGGCCGCCGGGTCCCTCGTCCTCGGGCTCCTCGCGCTCCGCTCCTGGCTGGAGATCCGGCGGCGGCGGCGCGGCTGGAAGCGGACCCGGCGGGACGGCGTGGAGATCCTCGTCTCGAAGGAGTTCGGCCCCGCCGCCGTCGGCGTCCTCGATCCCGTGCCGGTGCTGCCCGGCTGGGTGCTGGACCTGCCGCCCGACGAGCGGCGGCTGGTGCTGCGCCACGAGTTGGAGCACCGGGAGGCCGGCGACCCGGCGCTGCTCGGCTTCGGCGTCGCCGTCCTGGTGGCGGCCCCCTGGAACCCGGCCCTCTGGTGGATCGCACGGCGCCTGCGCCTGGCCGTGGAGCTGGACTGCGACCGCCGGGTGCTGGCCGACGGGACCTCCCCGGGCGACTACGGGGCACTGCTGCTGGAAATCACCCGAAGCCGACGGGGAGGGCCGCTCCCGGTGGCCGCCCTCGGCGAACGAAGCTCCCGACTCGAGAGGAGGATACGCGCCATGACCGAGCCGATTCCGACGTTCCGCACCGCCCGCGCCGCGTGCCTGGCCCTGGTGGGCGCCGGTCTCCTGGTGGCCGCCTGCGACGCTCCGACCCCGGCCGAGGACCCGGACGGCGCGGTCCCGGAGGCGACCGCGAGCCGCAGCGTCGACGCGACCGGCGACCCGGCCGACGGGGCGACGGACCGACCCCGCTTCGTTCCGCGGGACGAAGATCCGCGGGCGGTCAACGACGAGGAGATCGTCCGGATGCTGAAGGACCGCTACCCTGCCGGGCTGCGCGAAGCCGGGATCGGGGGCACCGCGGCGGTGTGGATGTTCGTGGACCGGGAGGGACGGGTCACGAAGGTGCAGATGCAGGAGTCCAGCGGCCGCAGGGCCCTGGACCGGGCCGCCATGTCGGTCGCCTCCAGCATGGAGTTCGAGCCGGCGGTCCACGAGGGGGAGCCGGTGGCCGTGTGGGTCTCCCGGAGCATCACCTTCGCGCCCCCCGGAGCCGACGGCGCGGAGGACGCCGGGGGCGGCGACGCCGCGGCGGACGGCGCCGACGACGGACGCTCCGTCGGCGACGTGCTGGCCGAGCGGCCCGGGGCATCCGACGCCGAGGCCGGCGACGGTTCCCGGGCGGACGGGCCGACCCTCGAGCTCGACGGCGGGGAGGTCCCCCTGATCTTCGTCGACGGCAAGCACGTGGAGGACGCCAGCGGCACGCTGGACGACCTGCGACCGGACGAGATCGAGTCCATCGAGGTCATCAAGGGGCCCGCCGCCGTCGAGGCCTACGGAGAGGAGGGCCGGGAGGGCGTCATCCGGATCACCACGAAGGCGGCGGCCGGCTCCACCGGCTGACCCGGCCGGCCGCGTCGACGGGGCCGGACCGCCGGCCCCACCTCCCACCCCGCC
>CAZSKS010000121.1:0-4395 GCA_964607465.1 uncultured Gemmatimonadota bacterium
GTCCTCCTCCTTCTCGCGGCCGCCTGTACGCCCTCCCCGCGGGAGGAGGCGCCTCCGCTCGTGATCCGCGGCGGCACGCTGGTGGACGGCCGGGGCGGCGAGCCGATCCTGGACGCCGAGGTCGTCGTCCGGGACGGCCGCATCGCCACGGTGGGCAAGGCCGGGCAGGTGAGCGCGCCGGCCGGCGCGGAGGTCGTCGACGCCGGGGGAGGGTGGATCCTGCCCGGGCTGGTGGACGCCCACGTGCACTTCAGCCAGACCGGCTGGTTCGACGGTCGCCCCGACGCGGCCGACCTGCGGGAGACCTATCCGTATCCGGCGGTGGCGGCCGAGCTGGAGCGGAACCCCGACCGCTACTTCCGCTCCTACTTCTGCTCGGGCGTGACCGCCACCTTCGACGTGGGCGGCTACCCGTGGACCCGGGACCTGCAGGCGCGTGGGGAGGAGGACGACTCGGCCGTGCGGGTGAGCGCGGCCGGCGCCCTGCTCTCGACGGTGGACTTCTGGCTCAACCTCCCCGACCGGCGCCAGTTCGTCCACATGGCCGGCGATTCGGTCGTGCGCCGGACGGTCCGCTCCCACGCCGCGTCGGGCTCGTCCGCCATCAAGGTGTGGTACATCGTGCCCGGATCCTGGACCTCCTCGGACAGCGCCCGGTTCAGCGACCTGGTGCACCTGGCCGGCGCGGAGGCGGACAGCGCCGGCCTCCCCCTCGTCGTCCACGCCACCGGGCTGTGGGAAGCCAAGGACGCCATCCGGGCGGGCGCAAAGGTGCTGGTGCACAGCGTCTTCGACGAGCCCGTGGACGAGGAGTTCCTCCGGCTGGCCGAGGAGAACGACGTCGTCTACACGCCGACCCTCACGGTGACCGAGGGCTACCTGAACGCGTACCTGGGCCGTACGGCCGGGGCGATGCCCTACCCGTCCCGGTGCGTGGACGAGCGGACCCGGGAGCTGTACGCCCGGGGCCTGCCCCCGGAGCGCCGTCCGCCCTGGGCCCGGGAGGACGGGACCGAGCCCCCGCCGAACCTCGATCTGGAGCGGGGGCTGGCCAACCTGGAGCGGGTGCACGAGGCCGGGATCACCGTGGCCACCGGCACCGACGCCGGCAACCCGGGCACCGCCCACGGGGCCTCGATCGTCCGTGAGATGGAGCTGATGGCCCGGGCCGGGATGAGCCCCATGGAGGTGATCGTCGCCAGCACGCGGAACGCCGCCCGGGCCATGGGCCGCGGCCAGGAGCTGGGGGTGGTGGAGGCCGGGCGGCGGGGCGACCTGCTGGTGGTGTCGGAGGACCCGCTGGCCGACGTGACCCACCTGGCGGCGGTGGAGACGGTGGTGAAGGGTGGGACCGTGGTCTACCGGGGGGCGGAGGAGGACGAGGGGGGGTCGTGACGGCCGTACGCTCCCGAGCGTGCCGTCGGCTGGCGACGGCCGCCCTGGCGTGCGCGGGGTGGCTGGCCTCGGTTCCCGTCCTGGCCGTCCAGGAGCCGGCGGACACCGCGGGCGCGGCCCCGGACTCCGCCGTGGTGGTCCCGGCGTCGGGGGACTCCGCGATGCAGGCGCGGCTGGACTCGGCCCGCCGGATGGAGCGGGCCCGTCGGAACGCCGTCGCGCGGTCCCTGCGGCCGGGCGACCGTGTCCGGGTGCAGGCGCGGGGGCGGACCCTCGACGGCCAGTTCCTCCGGCTGGCCGAGGGACACCTCTTCCTCCGCCGCGGCGGGGGAGGGGCTCGGCCCGGGGCCGCGGACGACGGCCCGGCCGACCGGGCCGGGGCCGACAGCGTGGCCCGTCCCGCTCCCCCGCTTCCGGACGACTCGCTTCCCGCACGGGACGTGCAGCAGATCCCGGTCGACGCCATGGAGGCCCTGTGGATCCGCCTGGGCCGCACGGGGACGGGGGCCCTGTGGGGGGGCATCCTGGGCACCGTGGGCGGGGCGGTGGGCGGCTACTTCATCAACGAGGCCCTGTGCAACGAGGCGGAGGACTGCATCTTCGACAGCGCCGACGCCGCCGTCGTCTTCGGCATCGGGGGCGGACTGGCCGGCACGGGCTTCGGGGCGCTGATCGGGCGGGGCCTGAAGGAGTGGCGGCAGTGGTTCCCTCCGCCGGGGAGCGAGGACGCGGAGGGGTCCTGACGCCGGGAGCGCGGGCTTGAGCCGGGATCACGCCGCTGCCCGCGCCATCACGGCCGGGACGACGGCATGGAAGCTCGCGAGACGGGGATCCGACGGGGAGACAGATGCGGTACACGACGCTCGGCGACACGGGACTGGAGATCTCGCGCCTCTGCCTGGGGATGATGAGCTACGGCGATCCCGGGTGGCGTTCCTGGGTCCTGCCCGAGGAGGAGGCGCGCCCCATCGTGCGCCGGGCGCTGGAGGCCGGGATCAACTTCTTCGACACGGCGGACATGTACTCCCTCGGAGTGAGCGAGGAGGTCACGGGGAAGCTCCTGGGCGAGATGGCCCGCCGGGACGAGGTGGTGATCGCCACCAAGGTCTACTTTCCCATGTCCGACCGGCCGAACCGGAGCGGCCTGGGGCGCAAGCACGTCCTCGACAGCGTGCGGGACTCTCTCCGGCGTCTCGACACGGACTACATCGACCTGTACCAGATCCACCGGTGGGACGACGACACGCCGCTGGAGGAGACGCTGGAGGCGCTCCACGACGCCGTGAAGGCGGGCTACGTCCGCTACGTGGGGGCGTCCAGCATGTACGCCCACCAGTTCGCCCGGGCCCTCTACACGGCCGACCTGCACGGCTGGACCCGCTTCGTCTCCATGCAGAACCACTACAACCTCCTCTACCGGGAGGAGGAGCGGGAGATGCTGCCGCTGTGCCGGGAGGAGGGCGTCGGGGTCATCCCCTGGAGCCCCCTGGCCCGCGGGTGGCTGGCCCGCCCCGTCGACGCCCGGGAGGCCACCGACCGGGGGGAGGAGGACGACTACGCCCGTCGCATGTACGATTTCCCCGAGCGCGACGAGATCATCCGGCGGGTGGGCGAGGTGGCCGGGGAGCGTGGCGTCTCCCGGGCCCGGGTGGCCCTGGCGTGGCTGCTGGGGAAGGAGGGCGTCACGGCGCCCATCGTGGGCTCCACGAAGGCGGAGCACCTGGAGGACGCCCTCGGGGCGCTGGAGCTGGAGCTGACGGAAGACGAGATCGAGCGGCTCGAGGCCCCGTATCCGCCCCGGCAGGTGCAGGGGCACGGGTGAGCGTCGCCCTCCAGCGAGGGAGCGGACCATGACCTCACGACGGCGGAGAGATCCGGGCCGGGGCTCCGACCGCCGGGTCAGCCTGCGTCGGGGCGGGATGCTGCGCCGGAAGCGGAGGCCCGCCTCCCGGGACGGCGGCTACCTACGGAGCGAGCGGCGCCCCGGGCCCGAGGAGGGGACCGGGGCGCCGCCGGAGGAGGGGAAGGGCGGATCCGCCGCGGCCGGCGAAGCGAACGGGGACGGGTCCGGCGACGGGCCCGTGGTGCGTATCCATCGGAAGGCCAGGAGGTCGTCAGAGCCGGCCGCGCGTGTCACGACCCTCGTGGCCCTCCTCTTCTTCGTGCTGGCGCTCATCTTCCTGCTCTGACGCCGGAAACACCCTCTTGACCCCAACATGTCGTGGGGTTACCCTACGGGCGCCCCAAGATATAGTGGGGGGTCGTGGAAAGCGTTGTGCATAGTTGTGCATAACCGGTCGGGCGCGGTGGAAAAGTCATCACCAGCATGCGCGGCCCGGACCGGCGATCCCGCCCACCGGCGCGACGATCCACGCCGAGTCGTGTATATGAGTCCGGGACGCAGGGCGTCCCGGGTCGGCCGCCGTTTGTGTGGAAAACGGCGAACAGACGGTGCGAGCCTCCCCGCCGTCGGCGGGGACGACGACGATCACCCTCATCCAGCCGCCGGAAGCCGCGTCGAGCACGAGCATTCCGAAGCCGAGGAGAAGCCCAGCCGATGAACCCTCCCGAGGCCGTAGCCGAGCAGATCGGTTCCGAGATCACCCCCGATCAGCTGCCCGAGCCGGACCTGACCGAGAACGCCCGCACCGTCCTCCCCAAGCGGTACCTGAAGAAGAACGCCGACGGCGAGCCCGTCGAGCGTCCCCGTGACATGTTCTGGCGGGTGGCGCGGGTCATCGCCAGCCAGGACGCCCGCTACGGGGCCGGCGAGCGGGAGATCCAGCGGACCGCCCGGACCTTCTACGAGCTGATGGCCTCGGGCCAGTTCGAGCCGAACAGTCCCACCCTGATGAACGCGGGCCGGCCACTGGGCCAGCTGTCGGCCTGCTTCGTCCTGCCCGTCCCGGACCGGCTGGACGGCATCTACGAGACGCTGAAGAACATGGCGCTGATCCACCAGTCGGGGGGCGGCACGGGCTTCGGCTTCAGCCGGCTCCG
>CAZSKS010000122.1:0-4320 GCA_964607465.1 uncultured Gemmatimonadota bacterium
CCCGCGGAGCAGGGAGTCGGCCCGGGCGGGCCGTCCCTCCCGGGCGGCGGCGATCCCGTCGGCCACCCGGTCGGCGCACGGGCCCGCCGTTTCCTCCGGAGCAGCCCCGGCCTCTCCCGCCGCGGCGCGACCCGCGGGCGTCCCGCCGGCGTCCCGCTCCCCGTCGCCGCCCCCGGCTGCCTCCTCCGGCTCCGGGCCCCCGGCGCCCGGCACCACCACCATGCCCCACCGGCCCGAGGGTTCCCACCGCTCGCGGAGCTCCCCGGCCGAGAGTCGCAGGTAGGGGGCCCGGGCCGGATCGTGGACGAGCCATTCCCCTCCCCGGGCCGCCACGGCCGTCACGTAGTGGAAGCGGTCCGGCGCCACCCGCACCAGGAGGATCACCGGCCGACCCTCCTCCAGGTGGGCCCGGACCGAGTCCAGCTCCGGTCCGACCCTCTCCGCGCGCCAGCCCATCCGGCGCACCTCCGAGGCCAGCTCGCCGGCCCGGATGCCCCCCTCCTCGGGCCGGATCAGGCCCGCGAAGCGCTCGGGACGCACGTCGGCCTCCCCCCAGTACCTCATCACCATGGCGGCCGCCGCCCCGCCGCACAGGTCCGTGCTCTGGGGGAGGTAGGGGACGTCCAGCACCCGGAGGGGGCCGGACCCGGGAGCCTCGAGCCGCGCCGGAGGATCGGCCTCGGCGCCGGGCCGCGAGGTCGACGTGCTGTCCTGCGCGGAGAGGGAGAGGGGAAGGAGGAGCGCGGCCGTCAGGACCGCCGTCCAGGTCCCGCCCTCGCCCCCTCGCCCCGGCGGGCTGAAAGCTGCCACGGACCCGCCTCCGGGGCGCGGCGGGCCGTCCGAAGCCATCCGGACGACCCCTCTCAGACCCCGGCTGTGACGAGCACGATCGTCCGGGCTCGCCTCAGGCCACGGCGATGATGAGCACGACCAGGAGGATGATGATGAGGGTGGTGCTGGAGATCACGATCATGTCGGCCCCGCCGGCCAGGGCCTGGTCCACCGTCCGCGCCCGCTCGAGGGCCCCGGCCAGGGCCTCGCCCTCCAGCGTCGCCACCGCGTCCTCCGCCCGGGTGATGTCCAGCCCGTGAGCCTCGGCCGTCCGCTGGACCTCGGGCTTCTGCAGGACCGACCGGATGGCGTCGCGGCGCGCGTCCTCCGTCAGGGTCCGCTCGGCCGTCGCCCGGTCCAGCTCGGCCCGGTCCACGACGTGGGGCTCCTGGGCCGTCAGGTCGCTCGATGCCGCGAGCGACACGATCAGGCCCAGCGACAGCGCGGCAAGCATCCTCCGGTATGCCATGACCTCTCCTCTTCTCGGGTCTCGTGGAAGACCGGGCGCCTCGGGACACCCGGCCGTCCGGGGGCGACGGGCTGTCGCCCTTCGGACGTCATCCGTTCAACAATCGGGCCGCCCGCCTCAGCCCCCCGACAGCTCCCGACGGTTGTCGCTCCGGTCCACGTCCAGCAGCGCCCGGTCCGGGTCCAGCTCCACGGCGACCGGCCGCTCGCCGGTGACCACCTCCACGGTGGCCGTCCTCTCGCGAGTGTCGACCCGCACGTTCCGGAGCGTTCCTTCCGGCCCGGTCAGCCGCAGGGTGACCGGCATCCACGCCTCCCCCTCGCGCCGCACCCGCACCGTCGTGCGCCAGCTCCCCTCGTCGGTCTCCGACGTGGAGGCCGAAGCCACCCCCCAGTCCAGCGTCGCCGTGGTGTGGAGCCACCGGTCGAAGAACCACCCGAGGTCCCGGCCCGTGACCTCGGCGGCCGCCCACCGGAGGGCGCCCTCGTTCACGTGCCGGAACCGGTAGCGGTCGTAGTAGGTCCGCAGAATCCGGCGCGTCGTCTCCTTCCCCAGCAGCTCCCGCAGCATGTAGAAGACCGCCTGCGGCTTCGTGTAGGACGCGTAGCCGTACTGGCCGTAGTTGGCGAACTCGTGGGAGAGGGTCGCCACCGGCAGGGGCGGGGGCAGGGTGTCGCCCTCCACGGCCATTCCCCGCAGCCGGGCGGGCGGGTCCCTCCGCACCTCCCCGTCGGCCAGCATCCCCTCCAACTGGCCGATCCCCTCCATGAAGCCCTCCCACACGTCCGGGCTACCGTGCTCCTCGGCGTACCACGTGTCGATGAAGGAGGTGAGCCCCTCGTCCAGCCAGGCGTCCTTCCACTCGTTGTTGGCCAGGATCCCGTGGGCGTACTGGTGGGTCACCTCGTGGACGATGAGCCCCTCGGAGGCGCTGCCGTCCATGATGACCATGGGGAACTCCGTGCCGCCGCCCTCCAGCCGGTGCAGGTTCGTGATCTGCGGGTAGGGATAGGGGCGGAAGACCGTCTCCAGCCACGAGAGGGCGCGGACCGTACGCTCTGCGGCCACCCCGTCGTCCCAGGTCGTGTCGCCCGGCCGGTAGAGGACGTGCACGGCCACGTCCGGCAGCGCCCCCCGCCCGTAGACCGTCCCCTCGTAGCGGTAGTCGGGGCTCGTGCTCCAGGCGAAGTGGTGGACGTCCTCCGCGCGGAACCGGACCCGCCGCCGCCCGTCGGCGGGCTCCGCCTCCAGGAAGCCGGGGTCGAAGGCCGGCGGACGGGGCACCGTGTCCCCGTAGAAGTCACGCTGGTAGCGGGGCGTCTCGACGGGGCTGCCGGGAGCGGGCTCCCAGCCCGGATCCCCCTCCACCGGCACGCCCGTGGCGCCCACGACCTGGTCCTCCCGCAGCTCCAGCGTCACGTCGTAGGTGGCGAACTCCCCGTAGAACTCGCCCTGGGGATGGAGGGGATGGTCGTTCCAGCCGGTCCCGTCGTACACCGCCACGCGCGGGTACCACTGGGCCAGGTCCCAGCTCCGGCCGTCCCGACACTGCCGGCGGCACAGGGTCGCCGGACGGGCGTCCCACCGCATGCGCAGCACCGCCTCGTCGCCGGGGGCCAGCGGCTCGGGCAGGTCCAGCCGCACCACCGTGGAGTCCGGCGCGTGGGGGTAGGACGGCTCCAGCACGGTGCCCCCCTCGGACCGGGGCGGGGCGTCCCCTTTCCCGGCCCGGTCCGCCCGTCCCCCCGCGGGCCCAGGCCCCTCCAGCAGCCGCACCGAGCGGAGGCGCTCGAAGCCGTACTCCGGCTCCTCCAGGGCCCCGAAGTCCAGGCGGGAGCGCTCCTCCTCGCGGGCCCACACGCTGTGGGGGCGGAAGGCGTTCAGGTAGAGGTGGAAGTAGAGCCGGTCCAGGGTGTCCGGCGAGGCGTTGCGGTAGGTCACGACCTGGGCGCCCCGCAGCACCTCCTCGTCCTCGTCCAGGCGGGCCTCCATCACGTAGCCGACCTGCTGCTGCCACTCCGGCGGCGGCTGGGGTGCCTGGCGCTCCTGCGCGGCGGCTCCCTGGACACCGACGGCCTGCGCACCGGCGGCCTGGAGGGTGACGGCGGCGGCGAGCTCGAGCAGCATGGTGGATCTCCTTCCTGGAACCGGCTACTGTGCGGGATGAGCCGAAGGTAGCCGCGCCCCCCCTCCGCCTCAACGACGGTACCCCATGCGCCCGACCGCCGCTCCCGCCCCCCGTGTCGCCGCCGCCCGCGCCGCCTCCGTCGCCCTCGCCGGCGTGAGCCACGCCGCGCCCGACGCGGCGCCCGAGGCCCGGGGCGGCGCCCGGCCCGACCTCCGGCCCGGCGCCCGACACGACGGCGACGCGGAGGAGCGGGGCCCGTGAGCGGGAGCATCGCCGACGAGGCCGCCGAGGCCGCCGGCCCGCTCCTGACCCTCCTCCGGGAGATCGACGCCAACCGGGAGGAGGCCGTGGCCCTGGCGAGCGGCCTGACGCCTCCCCAACTCTGGTGGCGACCGGAGGAGGAGCGCTGGTCGGTGGGCGAATGCCTGGACCACCTGGTCCGGACCGGCGAGGCCTACCTGGTGGTCCTGGACGAGGCCATCGACGCCGGGTGGGAGAAGAGGCGCACCGGCCATCCCCCCTTCCGCCGCTCGCTGCTGGGCCGGTGGATCGCCCGGGGCCTGGAACCCCCGCCGGGGCTGAAGGTCAGGGCCCCGTCCCGGATCCGTCCCCGCCGACCGGAGGAGCCCGGTGCGGGGATCGGATCCACCCCGGAATCCACGGAGGAGGAGGAGGGGCCGGGGGACGAGGGTCCGCTTCCCCGCTTCCTGGCCCTCCGCGCCCGGCTGGCCCGGCGCCTGGGCGACGCGAAGGGGCTGGACGCCGGCCGGGTGAAGGTGCGCTCCCCCTTCATCCCCCTCCTGAGGGTCGACCTGGTGTCCGCCTTCCGCGTGGTGGTCGCCCACGAGCGCCGGCACCTGTGGCAGGCCCGCCGCGTGAAGGAGGAGCCGGG
>CAZSKS010000123.1:0-4248 GCA_964607465.1 uncultured Gemmatimonadota bacterium
AGATCTCGTCCTGGAAGAGGTCGATCCGGAGGAACTCCATGAACTCCTCCGGCTCGTCGGTCTCCTGCTGCCACTCCAGGACCTGGCGGAACCACACCAGCTTCTCGTCCACCTCGTCGGACGTCCGTCGGCCCTCCTTGTAGCGCCAGTGGGCGGCGATCCCGTACTCCGCCGTGTTGTGCATCTCCTCGGTTCGGATCTGGATCTCGTACAGCCGCCCGCCCGGGCCGAAGATGGTGGTGTGCAGGCTCTGGTAGAGGTTCGACTTGGGCGTCGCGATGTAGTCGTGGAAGCGCTCCGTGATGGGGGTCCACTCGTTGTGGATCACGCCCAGGGCGTGGTAACAGTCCCGGACGCTGTCGACCACGACGCGAACGGCCAGCACGTCGTAGATCTCCTCGTACGGCTTGTCCCGCTTGCGCATCTTCTTGTAGATGGACCAGAGGTGCTTGGCCCGCCCGGTGACGCGACAGGAGAGCCCCGCCGACTCCAGCTCGCCGCCCAGGGGCTCCACCATGCGGCCGATGTGCTCCTCCCGCTCCTGGCGGGTGGCGGCGACCTTGTCGGCCAGCTGCCGGTAGGCCTCCGGCTCCAGGAACTTGAAGGCCAGGTCCTCCAGCTCCCACTTGACCCGTCCCATCCCCAGCCGATGCGCCAGGGGGGCGTAGATCTCCCGGGTCTCCAGGGCGATCTGCCGGCGCTTGCGGGCCTCCAGGTGCTCCAGGGTCCGCATGTTGTGCAGACGGTCCGCCAGCTTCACCAGGATGACCCGGGCATCCTCGGCCATCGAGAGGAGGAGCTTGCGGTAGTTCTCCACCTGACGCTCGGCCAGGCTGGAGAGCTCGACACGGGAGATCTTTGTGAGCCCGTCCACGATGGTCGCGATCTCGTCGCCGAACTCGCGGCGGATCTCGTCCACCGACGTGCCGGTGTCCTCGACGACGTCGTGGAGGAGCGACGCCGCCACGCTCACCGTGTCGAGGTGGATCTCGCTCAGGATCTTCGCGACCTCGATGCAGTGGGTGATGTAGTCCTCGCCCGAGCGCCGCTTCTGGCCGGCGTGCTTGTCCCGGGCGTACTGGAAGGCCAGGGCCAGAAGCTCCAGGTCGAGGCGATGCTCGCTCCCGCGGATCGCGTCCCGGAAGTCGGGGGGAAGGAGCGCGCCGGGGCCGGCGTCGTCCCCGGAGCCGCCGTCGGACGGGGGGGCGTCCCGACGGGCGGAGGCTGGCTGTCCGGCGGTCTCGGGCATCGTGGCGCGGGATCTGGAGGACGGTCGCGTCCGACCGGCGGGGCGGCGGCGCGGGCGTCGGGCCCGCGTCCACTCCCCGGCCGATATGATACGCCGCGGCCGCCGTCGGGTGCCACCGGGATAAGGGCCCGGAGAATGCCGGACCGGGCGTGCCCCGGGCGGGTTGGGGAACACCGGGCCGGCCCCCGTCCGGGCGGGACTCGGCGGCGGCGATTCCGCGCCGCGGAGGGGGTGGGAGGATGGGGTCTCCCCCTCAGCCGCCCAGCACGCCCCGCTCCATGAGGCTCACCCAGCGACCGTCCCCCAGGACGACGTGGTCGCGCACCGGGATTCCGAGCAGCTCCCCGCTGGCCACGAGCTGGCGCGTGACCTCGACGTCCTCCCGGGACGGCTCCGGATCGCCGCTCGGGTGATTGTGGGCCAGGAGGACGCTGGCCGCCGAGGCGGCCAGGGCCGGCCCGAACACCTCCCGCGGATGGACGAGCGAGGTGTTGAGGAGTCCGACCGTCAGGCGCCGCTCGGCCAGCACCCGGTTCTGCGTGTCGAGGTAGAGGGCCCAGAACTCCTCCTGGGTGCGGTCGCGGAGGACCGGCCCGAGACGCCGGTGGACGTCGCGGGGCGCCCGGATCCGCCGTTCCGCCCGCGCGGGCTCGGCCGCGGCCCGACGGCCGAGCTCCAGCGCCGCGGCCACCGACGCCGCCCGGGCGGGCCCCACCCCGTGGACGCTCCGCAGGTCGTCCGGCTCCGCCCGGCCCATGCGGCGGAGGGAACCCCCGTAGCGGGCCAACAGCGCGGCGGCCAGGTCCAGGGCCGACCGTCCCGAGGATCCGGAGCCCAGCACCACGGCCAGCAGCTCGCGGGTGGCAAGGGCGTCCGCCCGGTGGGCGTGGAGGCGCTCCCGGGGACGCTCGTCGGCGGACATCTCGCGGATGGCGGAGGGCATGGCTCGAATCTCCCGGTCGGGGACGGGGGGGTCGTGGGGTCCGGAGGATGGATGCGTCGTTCAAGACGGAGTCAAGGGCGGTTCGGGGGGCACGCCGACGCCGCTCCCAGGGCCACGCGGGCGTCGGGTCCCGCCTCCCGCTTTCCGAGCGGAGGCGTCTGCCGAATATTGGGGCCCATGTCCGAGATCGTCCTCCGAGCCGAAGGCCTCGCGAAGCGCTACGGCGACACCGTCGCCCTGCGGGGGATCGACCTGGAGATCGAGGCCGGGGGCGTCGTGGGCCTCGTCGGTCCCAACGGCGCCGGGAAGACGACCCTGGTGGAGATCGCCGAGGGGCTTCGCACTCCCACGGCGGGCCGGATCGCGGTCTTCGGCCTGGACCCGGCCCGGGCCGGCCCGGAGCTGAAGGAGAGGATCGGCGTGCAGCTGCAGGCCACCTCCCTCCCCGACCGCCTGAGAGTCGACGAGACCCTGCGCCTCTTCGCCGCCTTCTACGAGCGATCGCGGCCGGTGGAGGAAGTGCTGGAGAACGTCGGCCTGGCCGGCGCCGAGCGGCAGTTCACCGACCGCCTCTCCGGCGGGCAGCGGCAGCGCCTGTCCCTGGGCATGGCCCTGGTGCACGACCCGGAGCTCCTGCTGCTGGACGAGCCGACCACCGGGCTGGACCCGGAGGGGCGCCGGCGCCTGCACGCGGACATCGAGGCCCTCCGGGCGGAAGGACGGACCGTGCTGCTCACCACCCACTACATCGAGGAGGCCGAGGAGCTCTGCGACCGGGTCCTCATGATCCGGGACGGGGCGATCGTCGCCGACGGCGCACCCTTCGAGCTGGTCCGCCGGGCCGGGGGCCGGGCCATCCTGTGGCTGGCGGTGGACGGCGAGCTGGATCCGGCCCCCCTGCTGGAGGCCGGGGTCGCGTCCGAGGGGCGACGCGGGGAGTACCACCGGTTCAGCACCCAGGACCCGGCGGCCGCCATCGAGGCCCTGGGACCCATCGTCCGGGAGCAGGGGCTCGCCGTGCAGGACCTCCGGCTGAAGCGGCCCACCCTGGAGGACCTCTACCTGGAGCTGATGGCGGGTGCGGGCGAGAGGGACGGTCCCGGGGCACGCGTCCCGGGACCGGCGCGGGAGCCGTCGACCGCCGGGGGACCCGTGTGAGCGTCCTCCTCCGCGGCACGGGAGCCCTGTGCCGGGCCTACCTGTTGCGCTCGTTTCGGTCCCGGACGTCCCTGTTCTGGAATTTCGCCTTTCCCCTGGTCTGGCTCTTCGTCTTCGGGTTCATATTCGGCGGAGGCACCGCGGAGGGGACCGGGTTCCTGATGCCCGGGATCTTCGCCATCACCATCCTGGCCATCAGCTTCGCCGGGGTCTCCTACCGGCTGGTGAACGAGCGGGAGCGTGGAACCCTCCGGCGCTACCGGGTCACCCCGGTGCGGGCACCCGCGGTCGTCCTGGCCACGGCCGCCTCGTCGCTGGCCCTGCTGGCCGTCTCGCTGCTGCTCCTGGCCGTCACGGCGTGGATCGTCTTCCACGTGCCGGTGGCCGGCGGGATCGGCGGCGTGGCGCTGGTTCTGGCGGCGGGTGCGCTGGCCTTCGTCCCCCTGGGGCTGGTGGTGGGCAGCGTCGCGCCGAGCACCGACAGCGCCCCGGCCATCAACAACGCCATCTTCTTCCCCCTCATCTTCGTGACCGGGGCGGCCCTCCCCTTCTCCATGCTTCCCGGCTGGGTGCAGACCCTGGGTGCGGCCCTTCCCCCCACCTACCTGGTCGAGGCCCTGCAGGCCGTCATGGTCCGGGGCGAGCCCCTGACCGCCGTGGGAGGGGAGCTGGTCGTGCTGGCGGCCACCGGCGTCGCCGGAACCCTCTGCTCGAGCCTGCTCTTCCGGTGGGAGAGCGACGACCGGATCGGCCGGCGCCGGGCCCTCGCCGTGACGGCCGGACTCACGCTGCTCTGCGTGGCCGTGGGCTGGCTGGGGCCGGAGCTGGGGATGGCGGAAGGCACCGGTCCCCCGGACCTGGAGGTGCCCTCCGGGGGCTGACGGGCGGGTCGGTGGCC
>CAZSKS010000124.1:0-4088 GCA_964607465.1 uncultured Gemmatimonadota bacterium
ACGTCTCCCACGAGCTGAAGACGCCGCTCACCAGCGTCATCGGGTACGCCGAGCCGCTGACCGAACCCGACACCCCCCCGGACCAGGTCCGGACGTTCGCCGAGCGCATCCTGGCCAACGGCGTCCGCATGCGCCGGCTCGTGGAGGAGCTCCTGGACCTCTCCCGGATCGAGGGCGGGGCCTGGGAGCCGGAGCCGTCGCGGGTGGAGATCGCCCCCCTCGCCCGGTCGGTGTGGGGGGAGCTGGTCCCCGTGTCGGGGGAGGGGGAGGAGGACGCGCGACTGGAGATCGACGGTGACGGTCCCCCGGCCGTGCGGGCCGACCCGGAGGCCCTCCGGCAGATCCTCCGCAACCTGCTGGACAACGCCCTCCGCCATGCGCCGGAGAGCTCCGCGGTGCGGGTCGCCACCCGGCCGCAGGACGGCGGGGTCCGGGTGGAGGTCTCCGACGCCGGCCCCGGCATCCCGGCGGAGCACCAGGAGCGCGTCTTCGAGCGCTTCTATCGGGTCGACGCGGGCCGTTCCCGGGAGTCCGGGGGCACGGGCCTGGGCCTCTCCATCGTCAAGCACCTGGTGGCGGCCCACGGCGGCGAGGTCGGCGTCGACTCGCGGGTGGGGGAGGGCACGACCCTCTGGTTCACCCTCCCCGCCCCCTGAGCCCGGTCGGGGCCGCGTCCCGACCGCGGCCGGCCGGAGGGCCGCGGGGGCGGCGACTCCCCGGCGCCGGGGGGTGGCCCTCCGCGTCTCCCTCCGTTGCAGGATCGTTACGCCTCCTTGGTCTCGCCGTCACGAGCGCGTGCCAGGTTGGTCCACGACGGACGAGGGGTCTCGGACCGACCCTCGCCGGGCGGCCCACGGAGAGCGCACCTTCGAGACGAGCCTCCGGGCTCGCGGCGGGCCGGACGGATCGGGGGGACGCCCAGCCTTCGTTACGTTCCTGTTACATGATCGTCACGCGACGCTCGCATCGCCTTCGCATGCTGGAGATCCGGCGGCGAGGCGTCCCCACCCGTCTGCCTCGGACCGCCGTCCTGTCAGGCGCCCGGATCACCCGGGACTTCCTGCGAACCAGCGACTCCGGTAGGAGGGGCGGACGTGCGAGCGATCCTGCGCGCGAGTGCGGCCATCGTCGCGCTGGCGACACTCGGGACCGGGGCGGAAGCCGCCCGGGCCCAGGACACCACGGAGGCCCTCCTGGAGAGCGACGCCACCGAGATGGAGCTGTCGGGCCGGGTGCAGACCCAGATGGCCACCAGCAGCTGCTCGGGCTTCCCCTTCGACGCCGCCTCGCCGTGCGTGGAGCAGGCGCCGACGGTCGACCTCTTCCTCCGCCGCGCCCGCCTGACCTTCGACATCCAGATCAGCGACCTGCTGGAGGCCAGGGTCCAGCCGGACTTCGCCGGCCTCGACGAGCTGGACATGAAGGACGCCTGGGGGCGGCTCACCTTCGGTCCGGCCTTCCGCCTCAAGGTGGGCCACTTCAAGCGGCCCTTCGACGGATTCCAGCTCGTCAGCTCCACGCGGATCCTGACCATCGAGCGGGACCTGGACGTGCCCGGCGTGCCGGGGCTGGACGCCCCGTCGCTGGACGAGCTCACCACCCGCTTCCGCCTGTCGGACCGGGACGTCGGGGTGATGGCCCACGGAGCCGCCGAGGGGAGCGGGCTGGCCTACTGGGTCGGGACGTTCAACGGCCGGGGGCCGACGGACGCCGAGGACCTCAACGGCGACAAGCAGCTGGTGGGCCGGCTGCAGTACGCCTTCCGGCCGGACGGCTTCCTACCCGTGACCGTGGCCGTGGCCGGGGCGAGCACCGACCTGCCCGTGCAGGGAGCCGACGACCAGCCGGGCGCCCGGGCCTCCGGCGAGCGGTACGCCAACGTCGAGCTGTGGGCCGAGCTGGGGGACTTCGCTCCGGGCCCCCACCTGCAGGCCGGCCTGGTCCTCGGCGACAATCCGCTGCAGACGCCGGCGGGGGACCCGGTGGATCCGGACGCGGCCGTGGAGGACCGCGAGTTCGCCTCGGCCTCCGCCTGGCAGGTGATCGGGGCCTACCGGCTGCCGATCCTCGGCACCCACGTGCTGTCGGCCGTGGAGCCGGTGCTGCGGGTCACGCGCTCCGACCCCAACACCGACGTGGAGGACGACGAGGCCTGGGGCGTGACGCCGGGCGTCCAGCTGTTCTTCGAAGGACGGAACAAGGTGGCGGTGAACTGGGACCTGGTCTCCTTCGCCGACCCGGCGACCGACGGGGTCAGCTCCATCAAGGTCCAGTTCCAGACCCACTTCCAGGGCCTCGGCCTCCGATGACGGACGGACGACGATCCGGCTTCCGTCGCGAGGCCCCGCATTCCCATCACGAGAAGAGAGACAGGGGAGACGTCGCCATGACACCGAACCTCACGAGACATACCACGACCCGACACGCCCTGCCGCTCCTCGCCGCCGGCCTCCTGCTGGCCGGATGCGGCGGCGAGGGGGGAGCCGGAGACGGCCTCTCCGGCGAGATCTCCATCGACGGCTCGAGCACGGTCCTCCCCGTCACCGAGGCGATGGCCGAGGAATTCATGCTGGCCCACCGGGGCACCCGCGTCACGGTGAACGTCTCGGGCACGGGGGGCGGCTTCGAGAAGTTCTGCCGGGGCGAGACCGACATCAACGACGCCTCGCGGCCCATCAAGGAGAGCGAGGCCGAGGCCTGTGCCGCCCGCGACATCGACTACGTGGAGGTGCCGGTGGCGGTGGACGGCATCACGGTGGCCGTCCACCCGGAGAACGACTGGGCGCAGTGCGTCACCGACGACGAGCTGGAGATGATCTGGCGGCCGAACAGCACGGTCGAGCGCTGGAGCGACGTCCGGGAGGACTGGCCCGACCGGGAGCTCCAGCTCTTCGGTCCCGGCACCGCCTCGGGGACCTTCGACTACTTCACCGAGGCCGTGATGGGCGAGGAGGACGCCAGCCGGTCGGACTACTCCTCCAGCGAGGACGACAACGTCATCCTCATGGGCGCCTCCAACAACCTCGGGGCCATGGGATACTTCGGGTTCTCGTACTTCATCGAGAACCAGGACCGGGTGAAGGCCCTGGAGGTGGACGGCGGCGACGGCTGTGTCGCGCCGACCCGGGAGAACATCGAGGCCGGAAATTATCAGCCGCTCTCCCGCCCGCTCTTCATCTACGTCAAGCGACAGTCCTACCAGGAGCCCGTGGTGCGCGCCTTCGTGGACTTCTACCTGGACAACGCCCGCCAGCTCGTCCCTGAGGTGGGCTACGTGCCCTTCGCCCAGGCGCGCTACGACAGCATCAAGGCGGAGCTCGGCGGAACCCGGAACGGCGGCGCCGCGGACGAGGGCGGCGGAGCCGGGACGTGACGCCGACCTCGGAACGCCGGGACGTTGGCTGAGCCCGGGGCGGGCGCCGGCGCGCTGATCGGCAGCCCCACCCGCGCCTGGAAGGAGCGGGTGATCGCCGCCGTCCTCTTCCTGTGCGGCCTCATCTCGGTCCTCACCACGGTGGGGATCGTCGTGGTGCTGGTGCGGGAGTCCCTGGGGTTCTTCGGCGAGGTCTCGCTGCTGGAGTTCCTGACCGGGACGGAGTGGACGGCGCTGTTCGCCGACCCCGCTTTCGGCGTGCTCCCCCTGGTCAACGGCACCCTGATCGTGGCCGTGGGATCGGCCGTCATCGCGCTCCCGGCGGGCCTGGCCACGGCCATCTACCTCAGCGAGTACGCGGACGACCGGGTGCGGAGCTGGGTGAAGCCCGTCCTGGAGATCCTCGCCGGGGTCCCCACGGTGGTCTACGGCTACTTCGCGCTCACCTTCATCACCCCCATCCTCCGGATCTTCCTGCCCGAGACCTCCTTCTACAACGCCGCCAGCGCGTCCGTCGTGGTGGGGGTGATGATCCTGCCGATGGTCTCGTCGCTGTCGGAGGACGCGCTGAGCGCGGTGCCGGACAGCCTGCGGCGGGCGGCCTACGGCCTGGGCGCCACGAAGTTCGAGGTCTCCACCCGGGTCGCGGTGCCCTCCGCCCTGTCGGGCATCGTGGCCTCCTTCATCCTGGCCGTCTCCCGGGCCATCGGCGAGA
>CAZSKS010000125.1:0-4024 GCA_964607465.1 uncultured Gemmatimonadota bacterium
AGGCCGCGGCCGAGGCGGAGGAAGCCGCCGCCGAAGCCGGCGAGGAGCCGGCGGCGACGGCCACCGAGGCCCCGCCGGAGGAAGCCGAGGAGACGGACGAGACCGGGGAGGAGCCGGTCGAAGCCGAGGCCCCCGAGGCGGAAGCCGCGGAGGCCGTGGAGGCCGAGGCCGAGGAAGAGGAGGAAGCCGAGGCGGAAGAGGAACAGGAAGACGAGCCGGAGGCGCCGTCGGCCGAGGCTGAGGAGGACGAAGAGGACGAAGAGGAAGCCGAGGCCGAGGAGCCGACCGCCGAGGCCGCCGGGGAGGAGGCCGAGGAAGAGGAGGACGAGGACGAAGAGGACGAGGAGGCGAAGGAGGGCTGAGGCCCTCCCTCGTCGGCGCGGCGAACCCCGAGGACCCGTCGGACCGTGACCGAGCGCGAGTCGGTATCCGTGGCGTACGTGAAGAAGGCCCACGCCCTCGACGGCGAGCTCTTCGTGCAGCTCCACACCGATTACCCGCACGAGGTCTTCGTCGAGGACCGGGTCTTCCGCGTGAGCGGCGGCGGGCCCATCGGGCAGGCGGCGGACCTGACGCTGGTGCGCGGTCGGCCCCACGCCGGCGGCTGGATCCTCCAGTTCCGCGAGATCGAGGACCGGACGCTGGCCGAGCGCTACAAGGGGCGTCGCCTGTCCCTCCCTCGGGAGGAGCTGGTGGGGCTCCGGGAGAACGAGTTCTTCCAGCACGACCTGGAGGGGCTCGCGGTGCTGGGGCCCGCCGGGGAGCGGCTCGGCGAGGTGAGCCACGTGTACGGCACCGACGGGCCGGGGCTCCTGGCCGTGGCGACGCAGGACGGCGGGGAGCACCTGGTGCCCTTCGTGGCGGAGATCGTCGAGGAGGTGGACATGGAGGCGGGTACGGTCCGCGTCCGGCCGCCGGCGGGCCTGCTGGAGCTGTAGGGTCGCCGGGGACGCCGTGCGGATCAACCTGCTGACGATCTTCCCGGAGTTCTTCGGGGCGCCGCTGGCGACGAGCATCCCGGGGAGGGCGGCCGACGCGGGGCTGGTGGAGTACCGGGTGACGGACCTCCGGGACTTCACCCACGATCGGCACCGGACGGTGGACGACACGCCGTACGGGGGAGGGGCCGGCATGGTGATGAAGCCGGAGCCCTACTTCGAGGCGGTGGAGGAGCTGGAGCCGGAGGGTCCGGTGGTCCTGCTCAGCCCCCGGGGAGAGCGCTTCGACCACGACACGGCGGTGCGCTACTCCCTGGAGGAGGAGCTGACGCTGCTCTGCGGCCACTACAAGGGCGTGGACCAGCGGGTGGCCGAGGGCCTGGCGGACGAGGAGCTCTCGGTGGGCGACTTCGTGCTGAGCGGGGGCGAGGCGGCGGCGCTGGTCGTCGTGGACGCCACGGTCCGGCTGCTGCCGGGCGCGCTGGGCGACCACGAGTCGGCGTCGACGGACTCCTTCTACGACGAGGGCCTGCTGGCGCCGCCGGTGTACACGCGGCCCCGGTCCTACCGGGGCATGGACGTCCCGGAGGTGCTGCTGTCGGGCGACCACGGACGCATCGAGGCGTGGCGCCGCGAGCGGGCGCTGGAGACGACGAGGGAGCGCCGCCCGGACCTCCTGGAGGAGGACGGGGCGACGGCGCTTCCGGACGAGAGCGGACAACCTGAGTAGCGAACGGGGTGCGACGCCCGCAGGGGCCGTCGCCGTGGACCCCTGGAAAGGAGCGGGATCATGGATCCGAGAATCGCAGAGATCGAAGAGGAATACAAGCGCGACGACCTGCCGGCCTTCGAGGCGGGGGACACCGTCCGCGTCCGCGTGAGGGTGCGGGAAGGGGACAAGGAGCGGATCCAGGCCTTCGAGGGGATCTGCATCGCCAAGCGCGGCGCCGGGGTGAACGAGACGTTCACCGTCCGCAAGGTCTCCGGCGGCGTCGGTGTGGAGCGCATCTTCCCGCTCCACTCGCCCAGCCTGGCCGGCATCGAGGTGGTCCGCCGGGGCTCGGTCCGGCGCGCCAAGCTCTACTACCTCCGCGAGCGGAAGGGCAAGAAGGCCCGGGTCCGCGAAAAGGCCTGGTGGCTCGACGCCGCGGCGGACGCCCCCGCCGGGGCGCGCCCCGAGGGCGAGCCGGAGGCCGGGGAGGCCGCCTCGGAGGAGGAAGCCGCGGACGAGCCGGAGGAGGACGCTGACGCCGGGCCGGAGGCGGAGGCCGCCGATGAGGCGCAGGCCGAGGCCGGAAGCGAGGGATCCGCCGCCGGGGGACAGCCGGAGCAGGCCGTCGACGAGGAGGCCGGGGCGGACGCCGAAGCCGTCGAGGCCGAGGAGAAGGCCTAGGAGCCCGGCCCGCGCCCGGCCCGTGGCCGAGACGGCGTCCCTCCGGCTCGAGGAGGAGGCCTGGTCACGTGGATGCTCCCGGGTGGCGGGCCTCGACGAGGCCGGCCGGGGACCCCTGGCCGGACCGGTGGTGGCGGCGGCCGTGGTGCTCCGCCGGGGTCGGAGGATCGACGGCGCCACCGACAGCAAGGCGCTCTCGGTCGAGGACCGGCGTGAGCTGTTCGACCTCGTCCGGAGCCGGGCGGCCGCCTGGGGCCTGGGGGCCGCGTCGGTCCCCGAGGTGGAGCGGCTGAACCCGCTGCGGGCGTCGAGCCTGGCCATGCGCCGTTCCCTGGCGTCCCTCCCCGACGAGCCCGACCACCTCCTGGTGGACGGTCCCCGGATGGACGGGCTGCCCGAGCACCGTCCCGTGGTCGGCGGCGACGCCCGCTGCCACTCCATCGCCTGCGCCTCCATCCTGGCCAAGGTGGTTCGCGACCGGCTCATGCGACGGCTGCATCCCCGGTACCCCGACTACGGGTGGCGAACCAACGTGGGCTACGGCACCCGGGAGCACCTGGAGGCGCTGGAGCGCCTCGGTCCCACCCCCCACCACCGTCGCACCTTCGGCCCCGTGGCCCAGGCCTCGCTGCGGCTGGAGACGTGAGGGAGGGGTGAAGCGGGCCGCTCCGGGCGCTATCCTGGAGGCGCGGCCGCTCCCGACGGTGGACGGTGGACGTGACGCCGGCGGTGGAAGGTAGGCGTGACATCCGTTCGTAGTTCCTGACGTCCGGCAGGGAGACCGGAGCTCACCTGGCAGCGGAGGCCCGATGCACAGCGAGCACCTCACGAACGTCCGGTTCTCGGCGGTGGCCTTCGGGTGGTTCGTGGGCTTCGCGGTCGCCAGCAGCCTGATCCTCCTCATGGTGGGCGCGGGGCTCATGTCCACGATCTCCGGGGAGGCGCTGGGCCTGGCGGTGGCCGTGGCCGTGGGCTGGGCCGTGGGCGGCTTCCTGACCGGAGTGCGGACGGCGGCCGCCCCGATCCTCCACGGCACCGCCATCGCCCTGTTCACCTTCGTCGTCTGGTTCCTGGCGAACCTGGTGGTGGGCGGGCTCACCACCGGGATCGCCGCGTGGGAGGGCATCCCGACCCGGGTGGCGGCCCTCTCCCTGCTGGTCCAGGGCGTGGCTGCCATCGCCGGCTGCTGGGCGGGCTACCGGTACGCGCCGGTGCGGGTGGAGTAGGAGCGCGGTCGTGAAACCGGGGCATGGCCGCGAGCGTAGAGGACGACGGCGGCCGTCGGAATTCCCGGGAGCCGGGAGGAGAGAAGGGGCATGCTGAAATTCCTGCTGTGGCTGATCCTCCTGGCGCTCTCGTGGCCGCTGGCCCTCCTGGCCCTGGTCCTCTACCCGGTGGTGTGGCTCCTCCTCCTGCCGTTCCGCCTGGTGGGAATCGCGGTGGGCGCGGTCCTCGCGCTGATCAAGGGGATCCTCTACCTGCCGGCCCGAATATTGGGGGCCTGAGCCGGACCCGCTCTTGACCGCCACCCGCCTGGCGCTCGCAGGGGGGGTCAGCTGCGGCCCGCCTGGCGCGTGCGGAGGGCGTCGGCGAACTTGCTGGACGGAGGGGCCATTCCTTTGCCCGGGTAGCTCAGCTGGCAGAGCAACGGACTTTTAATCCGTAGGTCGTGGGTTCGAGACCCACCCCGGGT
>CAZSKS010000126.1:0-1930 GCA_964607465.1 uncultured Gemmatimonadota bacterium
GAGACGAATCACACCGACGCTGTACGCAGAGGAATCACGCCGAGGAGGGGAGCCCCCATGAGCGAGTTGTACTGGGAGTCGGACGCGGACTGGCAGCAGGCCGGCGACTACGACGACATCACCTACCACAAGGCGGAGGACGGGATCGCGCGCATCGCCTTCGACCGGCCGGAGGTGCGGAACGCCTTCCGCCCGGACACCCTCTTCGAGCTGGAGGAGGCCTTCGACGACGCGCACCAGGACCCGAACATCGGCGTGATCCTCCTCACCGGCAACGGCCCCGCCGAGGACGGAGGCTGGGCCTTCTGCAGCGGCGGGGACCAGAAGGTCCGCGGGGAGTCGGGCTACGTGGGCAGCGACGGCGTGCCGCGTCTCAACGTGCTGGAGCTCCACCGGAAGATCCGCACGATGCCCAAGGTCGTGATCGCCCTGGTGCCCGGCTACGCGATCGGCGGCGGCCACGTCCTCCACGTCGTCTGCGATCTGAGCCTCGCCTCCGAGAAGGCCGTGTTCGGGCAGACGGGTCCCAAGGTCGGGAGCTTCGACGCGGGCTACGGGGCCTCCACGCTGGCCAGCGCCGTGGGACAGAAGAAGGCCCGGGAGATCTGGTTCCTGTGCCGTCAGTACTCCGCCGAGGAGGCGCTGGAGATGGGGCTGGTGAACACGGTGGTGCCCCACGACCGGCTGGAGCAGGAGGGCGTGGACTGGGCCCGGGAGATCCTCACCAAGAGCCCCATCGCCATCCGTTTCCTGAAGGCCGGCTTCAACGCCGACCTGGACGGACAGACGGGCCTGCAGGTCCTGGCGGGCGACGCCACCATGCTCTTCTACATGACCGAGGAGGGCCAGGAGGGCCGCGACGCCTTCGTCCAGAAGCGGGAGCCGAACTTCGAGAAGTTCCCCTGGCGGCCGTGAGGGCAGCCGGCGGGGGCGACGGCGGGCCCGACCGGGGCGGTCGCGGACGATGACCGCTGCGGCTCCCGAGCCCGGCGACGGTCGAGCCGCCGGCGGGCCCGAGCCGAGCGACGGTGCCCCCGATCGGGACGGCGCCCCGTCGTCGCTCCGCGTCTGGCTCATGGGGGCCCGCACCCACACGCTGCCGGCCGCCGCCGCGCCGGTGGTCGTCGGGGGCGGGCTGGCGTCGGCCGAGGGCGCCTTCGCGCTGCTCCCCTTCGTGGCCGCCCTGGCCGGGGCCCTGGCCATCCAGGTGGGCACGAACTTCGCGAACGACTACTTCGACTACGTGAAGGGCGCCGACACGGACCGGCGGCGGGGCTTCACCCGGGTGACCCAGGCCGGGCTGGCGCCGCCCGAGCGGGTCCGGCGCTGGATGGCGGGCGCCTTCGGGGCGGCCTGCGTACCCGGGCTGTACCTGGTGTGGGTGGGCGGGTGGCCGATCCTGGTGATCGGCCTCCTGTCGCTGGCCGCCGGGCTGGCCTACACGGGCGGCCCCTACCCGCTGGGCTACCACGGACTGGGCGAGGTCTTCGTGTTCGTCTTCTTCGGCCTGGTGGCCGTGGCGGGTACCCACTACGTGCAGGCGCTCCGCTTCGCGCCGGAGAGCCTGCTGGCCGGGGCCGGGGTGGGCGCGTTCACCACGGCCATCCTGGTGGTGAACAACCTCCGGGACCGGGAGACCGACGCCCGGGCCGGGAAGCGGACGATGGCGGTCCGGCTGGGCGTCCGGGGGAGCCGGCTGGAGTACCTGGCGCTGCTGGCCGCCGCGGTCGCGGCGCCGGCCGCGGGAGTCGCCTGGCTCGGCTGGAGCCCGTGGGCCCTGGCGGGGACGGCGGCCCTGGCCGCGGCCCTGCCGGCGGCCCGCCGGGTGCTGGGGTCCCTGGATGCCGCGGAGCTGGACGCCGCCCTGGCCGGGACCGGACGGGCCGTGGCCCTGTACGGGTTGGCCCTGGGGCTCGGCCTCACGCTGTAG
>CAZSKS010000126.1:2030-4004 GCA_964607465.1 uncultured Gemmatimonadota bacterium
GGAGGAGCCACTTGCCCGACATCCCCGACGCTTCCGACGCTTCCGACCCCCTGCGGGCCGCCGCCCGGGAGGGCCCGGACGCCCCGGCCCTGGAGGACGAGCACGGACGCTGGAGCTACCGGGAGCTCGACCGGGCCGCCGACGGCGTGGCCCGCCGGCTGGTGGGGGCGGGGCTGGAACCGGGCGACCGGGTGGCCTGCCTGCTGCCGGCCGGTCGGGAGGCGGCGGCGGCGCTCCACGGGGTCCCGCGGGCCGGCGCCGCCCTGGCGCCCCTGCATCCGGACTGGACGGAGCCCGAGCTGCGGGACTTCCTCCGCCGGCTCCGCCCCCGGGTGTTCCTCTGCGACGTCGGGACGGAGGACCGGGCGGCTTCCCTGCTGCGGGCCTCCGGGCTGCTGGTGCGGCTGGGCTTCGGTGGCGGGCCGGGGACCGGCGGATCGCCCCCCGCCCCCGCCGTCGCCCTGGACGACCTGCCCGAGGCCGACGACCTGCCCGGCCCCGACCCGGAGGCCGACCACACCGTCCTGGCCACTTCGGGCACCTCGGGCCGCCCCCGCGGCGTGCGCCTCACCCTGGCGAACCACCTGGCCTGCCAGCGGGCCGCCGCCCGGCGCATGGGGCTGGGGCCGGACGACCGGTGGCTGGCCTCCCTGTCCCCCGCCCACGTGGGAGGGGTCGCCCTCTTCCTGCGGACGGCGGTGACCGGGTCGCGGCTCGTGGTGGGGGGGCGCTTCCGCGCCGGGGCCTTCCTGGAGCTGGCCGAGGAGAGCCGGGTGACCCACGCCTCGCTGGTCCCCACCATGCTGCGGCGCGTCCTGGAGGCCCGGGGCGACCGTCCGGCCCCCGAGGGGCTGCGGGGGATCCTGGTGGGGGGCGACGCGGCGGATCCGGACATGGTGGCCGGGGCGCTGGAGCGGGGCTGGCCCCTCCATCCCACCTACGGCCTGACTGAGGCCGCCTCGCAGGTGGCCACGGCGACGCCGGACGAGGCCCGGGAGCGGCCGGGGACCGTGGGCCGGCCGCTGGACGGGGTGGAGGTGCGGATCCGGGAGGGCGAGATCCAGGTCCGGGGCCCCACCGTGGCGGCCGGCTACCTGGGCCGGGCCCGGGCCGCCGGCGCCGTGGTGCGGGAGGGGCGGACGATCCCCCGGCAGGGGGAGCCCGCCCCGGACGACGCCGATGAATCCGCCGGCGAGGCGGCGGCCGTGGGCGCGCGCGGTGGCGACACGGCGGGCGAGGGGGCGTCCGCCGACGACGGCAGCGGCGCCTCCGGCCCCCCCGCCCTCACCGACCCCGAGGGCTGGTTGGCGACCGGCGACGCCGGCGAGCTGGACGACGACGGCTTCCTGTACGTCACCGGCCGGCTCTCGGCCCGGATCGTCACCGGCGGCGTGACGGTGGACCCGGCCGAGGTGGAGCGGGTGCTGCGAGGCCACCCCGAGGTCCGGGACGCGTGCGTCGTGGGCATGCCGGACGAGGAGTGGGGCGAGCGGGTGGTGGCCGCCGTGGCGCTGGATCCCGACGCACCGGAGGCGGAGCGGGGGCAGCCGCTGGACGAGGCGGCCCTGGCCGTCTGGTTCGGTGACCGGCTGGCGCCGCCCAAGCGCCCCCGCCTGGTCCGCTTCGTCGAGGAGCTGCCCCGCAACGCCAGCGGCAAGGTCGACCTGCCGGCCGTGCGGGCGCTGTTCGAGTAGTCGTCAATCCGCCGCCGGGCGCCCCCCGGCTGCCACCCCGGCGCCCACGCCTCCGGCCTCCAGGGCCAGGGTCAGGCTGAGGCCGTAGGCCAGGTGGATCACCGTGCTGGCCAGCGTCATCTGGCCGGGCATGGGCGTGTTGGTGAAGAAGATTCCCGCGCCCGCCGCCAGGGGGACCACCACCAGGGCCGCCGCCAGCGTCGTGATCACGGCGTAGACCAGGCCCTGGAGGATCCACCCCCCGGGGAGCCGTCGCTGGAAGAAGGCGACGAAGATCAGC
>CAZSKS010000127.1:0-3815 GCA_964607465.1 uncultured Gemmatimonadota bacterium
GCTGGGCGCCCGCCGGTACCGCCAGGCGCGGCGACGCCTGGAGGGCCTCCGCGCCCGGGCCGGCGACCCCGTGGCGGCGGCCTTCGACCGGGCGCTTCCGGCCGCCCAGCTCCGGGACCTCTTCGAGTACCCCCGGAAGAAGATGTCCGTCGCCTACCTGCTGTGGCTCTTGGCCGGGCTCCTGGGGGCGCACCGGTTCTACCTGGACCGGGAGGGCACGGCGGCGGCCCAGTTCTTCACCGGGGGCGGCTTCCTGCTCTGGTGGGCCGCGGACGGGTTCCTGATCCCGTCGATGGTCCGGGCCTACAACGACGAGCAGGCGGAGCGCGAGGAGGCGGGCCGCCCGCCCCGCGCGCTCGACTTCCTGGAGACCGACGAAGGGGAGGACGGGGGAGAGGGCGGGTCGGGGCCCGGAGACGCACCGGACGCCGGACCGGAGGAACCGGCCGGCGAGGCCCGGGAGGAGGCGGCCGCCGGCGTCGGGCTCCAGGGGGCGGGGCGCGCGTGGGCCGGGGACCGCTCCGGGGGGCGCGGCCGGCTCGCCGCCGGCCTGGCCGTCGTCGGCCTCGCCGGGCTCATGCTGGGCGCGGTGAGCGCGGAGACCGGGGCGTGGCGGGCGTCGGCCGCGGTGGCGACGATGGTGCTGGCCGTCAGCTTCGCCCCGGAGCTCTCGGCGCTCGGGCGCCTGCCGGGGACCTCCGACCTGCTGCGGTGGGCCTCGCGCCTCGGCCTCTTCTACCGGTACCACGACCCCGGCGGCCCGCTCTCCCGGCTCGCCCGCCCGATGGTGGGGGTGGCGGTGGCCCC
The DNA here is from genome assembly GCA_964607465.1 of uncultured Gemmatimonadota bacterium. Taxonomy (GTDB): domain Bacteria; phylum Gemmatimonadota; class Gemmatimonadetes; order Palauibacterales; family Palauibacteraceae; genus CAYVFM01. The sequence continues at coordinate 808 of CAZSKS010000127.1, forward strand.
CTTCCGGCGCCGGGCCCGGGCCGAGACGCACCTCTACCTGGAGCTCGGCGGGGCCTTCGCCGTCGTCTTCTTCTGGATGGACCTGGCCGTGCTGGCGATCGGCGGGCTCGGGGGAGGGGCGGACCTGGCGGAGCTGCCGGCGGAGTGGGGCACGGCGGCCCTGCTGACCCTGATCAACGTCTACGCCTTCGCCACCCCGATCGGGGCCACGCTCTACGAGCACGCCCTCTCCGGAGGCAGCCACCGCCGGGTGTGGCTGCTCGGCGCCGGGGCGCTGGGCGGGACGGCCGTCGGGTGGCTGGCGGCGTGAGGGCGGGAGACGCCGGGTGGTCGGCTGCTCAGAAGTCGCCGGCCTGCGCCTGCCTCGCGACGTTCTCCGCGGCGGTGCGGACGGGCTCGGGCGCGGAGGCTGCGTCTCGAATGTCGACCAGAGTATCGTGGATGGTCTCGGACATGTTCGCGGGTAGCGGTTCTCCCACGACCACGGGCTCCGTCGCCCGGACGAAGATGCCTCCTCCTGGTTCGACGAAGCATTCATAAGGCGCGTTGGTGCCAGGAGAGAGTTGATAGGACAGGATCCGGATCGCCTGTACCCGAGCGACGACTCCGGCGGAGGGATCACTCGCGATGTCCAACGCCGTCTGTGCGACTTCACGATCCACGAAACGGCTCGTGGCGAGCACTACGCTTTCGAGTTCCTGCGTTCGGGCCTCGGTCGAGCGAAGTCTCTCGAGTTCACTGGCAATAGCCTCACCCCCAAGCTCCTCGCAGGTGCCGATCTTGCCGAGCGCCCAATCGCGCTTCACGGCTGGCTGTCCCCGTGTGAGAACCTGGTGCGCCAGGCGGCATTGCGCCTGGTGCTTGGCCTCCTGCCCGCGAGCCCGGCCCTCCGGTTCTTGGGCGTCGGCGCTTCCATCGGTCGCGGCAAGGGTCGCCAGAACACCTATGAGGCCCAAGGCGAGCCTCATCGGGTGTCGAGCTCGAACTGAGGATCTCGAAGTATGCACCGGGAGCCCCCTGCCTTAGGGATTGGCACGCAGATTCAACTGACAGGGTGCCGACGGATAACTCTCGTGCGTATGATTCTTGTCGGTCATCCAGTCGGCCGTGTCAGCAATAGCGATCGCTCTATCTACGGCCTTCTCCGTCAGCGCGTCCCGTGTTCCGAACGCGGCGACGTCCTCGACGAGCGCGTTGATGGGAGTAGTGGGGAGCAGCCTCAAGAATCGATCGACATGAACCCTCTCGTGCTGGCGAACGACCGAACGAACGGCTGCGACCTGACCTTGGGAACAATCAGTCCGTCTCTTCCAGAAGCTATCTCGTGAATCGAACAGTATTTCGTTGAGGAAGATACGAAACTCGTCGAACGCTATTGGCGGATCGTCGCCTGCGAGATACGACCACCCTTGATTGGGGCCATCCGCTACTTCTGCGATGTTCGAGGTGAGCGGCCGCATTACATCTGACGGTAGGAGTTGACTTTGAGCTAGGTCGCTGAACGTTTCGGGGGGATCCCGTAACGGACAGGTGGATGAGAGGCCAGCGCAGACTTTGAAGTTGACCCGCTTCCGTGGACGGTTGAGCAGTGCGGTTTTCAGGCAGCGGGCAGCCTCCCTTCCTCGAAGTTGACGGGGCTCTGCTGACCCAGGGCGGAATGTCTCCGGCGGGGGTTGTAGAACCCCTCGATGAAGTCGAAGACGGCCATCCGGGCCTCGGGGCGGGTCCGGAACCGACGTCGATCGAGCAGCTCGCACTCGAGCGTCGCGAAGAAGCTCTCGCACAGGGCGTTGTCGTGGGCGTCGCCCACCGAGCCCATCGACGGCTTCACGCCCACCTCCCGGCAGCGAAGGCCGAAGGCAATAGACGTGTATTGGGTCCCCTGGTCCGAATGGTGAACCACGTCCTCGGGCCGGCGCTGCCAGAGCGCCATGTTGAGCGCCTGGAGCACCAGGTCGGTCTTCAAGTGGGTGTCCATAGCCCAGCCCACCACCCGGCGGCTGTAGGCGTCGATCACGACCGCCAGGTAGAGGAAGCCGGCCCAGGTGGGGATGTAGGTGATGTCGGCCCCCCAGAGCCGGTCCGGCCCGTTGACGGTGAAGTCCCGCTCGACCAGATCGGGGGCGGGACGAGCGTCCGGGTCGCGACGCGTCGTGCCGGGCTTCCGGCGCCGCCGGCTGGCGCCCCGGATGCCCAGCTCCCGCATCAGGCGGCCGACGCGCTTCGCACCGACCCGCTCGCCCTGTTCGATGAGCTCGGCGTGGATCCGGGGGCGACCGTAGACCCGCCGGTTCTCCTCGTAGATCGCCAGGATGCGGACCTTCAGCTCGGCGTCCCGACGGGCATGCTCCGAGGGCGGACGCTTGAGCCAGGCGTAGTACCCGCTGGTGGAGAGCCCCAGCATATGGCACATTACCTGGACCGGATAGGTGGCCCGGTTGGCCTTCACGAACTCGAACCCCGCTCGGGGATCGAGCCGCTCTCCCGAGCGAACCAGGCGGCGGCTTTTGTCAGGATCTCCTGCTCGAGGCGGAGCCGGCGGTTTTCCCGCTTCAGCCGGCGAAGCTCCTCCCGCTCGTCCGTCGTCAGCCCGTCGCTGCGGCGGCCCTCATCCAGATCGGCCTGCTTGACCCAGTTCCGGATCGCCCCCGCAGAGGGCTCGAACTGCCGGCTCAGCTCCTGGGGCGAGCGGCCCGAGCGGACCAGCTCGACCATCTCCCGCCGGAACTCCGGCGGATACGGCGCATGGTGTCCTGCCATCGTGGAACCCTCCTCTCTACCTCACTCTGGGGGTGTCCACGAAGACGGGGCAACTTCAGTACATCCTTACTAACACAAACGTCCCGAGGAAAAACTCCTGTCCGGTCGAAGGCGGTCGCCAGTGCACACCGTCAGTGCACACGGACCGTCGCGTTGCCCTTCCCGATTTCCCGCCCGTATCTTCGCCCCGCCCTCGGCCCGGTCCTTGCACCCGGACCCGGCCGGTCCCGTGCGGCATCCGGGCACCG
>CAZSKS010000128.1:0-3771 GCA_964607465.1 uncultured Gemmatimonadota bacterium
CGGGCGTTCGACGGGTCGACGGCCTCGTCGTCGGTGCCGTGGAAGACCACCAGGGGCGGCAGGGGGATCGCCGACGCGGCGTCCCCCGCGGCCTCCGTCCGCGCGGCCCGGAGGCGGTGGGTGAGCTCCCGGCGGTCGGGGCCCTCGCCGGCCATCACCGCGATCGCCTCCTCCCGGCTCCGGGCGGAGGCGTAGGGCACCCCCGAGTGGAGGCCGATCCCGTCGAAGAGGTCGGGCCGCACCGCCGCCAGCACCAGGGCCATCCCCGCCCCCGCCGAGATGCCCGCCACCCGCACGCGGCCCGGGTCGACGTCCCGCTCCTCGATCACGTGCTCGATCATCCCGGCCAGGATCGCGGGCTCGCCCGAGCCCGGCCCCTGGTCGGCGGGCCGGTACCAGTTCCAGCACCGCTGGGGATGGGCGCGGGCCGGCTGCTCGGGGAAGAGGACCAGCCAGCCCTCGGCCCCGGCCTCCTCGTGCATCCGCGTGCCGGCGGCGAAATCCGCCGGGTCCTGGGTGCAACCGTGCAGCATCACCAGCAGCGGGCGTCCGTCCGGGGGCGGCGCGCGCTCCGGAACCCAAAGGCGATACCGACGGCTCCCGTGCTCAGTCTCGTGCTTGCCCTCGACGAAAGTCCCCTCGATCGACACCTCCCCTCCTCTCACTGGCTCGTCGGCGCCGCCCGGCCGCTCCTGCCCGGCCGCACCCGCCGGTACCCCGGCGGATGCGAGCGCGAGCAGCAGCGCGGCGGTCGCGGGAACGCCCGCTAGTTCGTCCACCGGAGCCCGAGGAACACCGACGTCTCGACGCCCGGCATGTTGACCATCTCGACGTGCGGCACGTCGAAGCCGCAGGCGTGCGAGCCGTCCAGGTCCGCCTCGGTCTGGCCGTCGTCCAGCTGCGGCGGCCGGATGGGCGTGCCGCCCGCCAGGGACGGGGACACGGTGTTCTCGAGCGACCGGCAGCTGAACAGGTTCTCGGCCTCCAGCCGGACCTCGAGGCCCTCCCAGGGGAGCTGGTAGCCGAAGTTCAGGTCGACCGTCTCGAAGGTCGGGATCCGGCCCACGTTGATCCCCGAGCTGAACGGATAGCCCGTCGTGTGCCGCACCAGGACGCCGGCAGAACCCTTACCGAGCAGGTTGTCGAAGTCGGCGCCCAGGGTCCACCGCACCGGAGCGGCGTTGAGGGGCGGGAAGTTCCCCTCGCCCTCGTTCAGATCGATCCACGAGAAGGTGCCCTTGAACACCATGTCCGAGGTCGGCGCGAAGCTGACCCCGGCGTCCAGGCCCATCACCTTGGCGGCGCCGAGATTCTGATAGGTGAGCACGACCTGGGGCCGGCCGGCCTCGCTGACGATCGGCTCTCCGTCCTGATCCAGCACCAGCTCCCCGGCCGCGATGTCGTTGATGGGGAGCAGGGAGCTGAAGAAGTCGTCGTAGTCGGCGTACCAGAGCGCCGCGTCCAGGTACCACTGGTCGCCCAGCACGCCCTTGTAGCCGAGCTCCCAGGTCTGGTTGACCTCGGGCACCAGGGGCTCGAGCTCCCGGACCACCTCGCCCTGGGAGTCGATGATCTCGAAGCCGTTCCGGTTGCCGAAGAGGCCGATCCCGACCGGTCCCAGGATGGCGAAGTCGGGGAACGCGAAGTGGGTCTGGAGGGTCGTGGGTGACTTGAACGCCTCGCGGAAGGTGGCCCGCAGCGTCTGGTCCTCGGACGGGCTGAAGCTGATCCCCGCGGTGGGGCTGATCTGCGACGCGTAGTCCTGGTGGTCGTCCCACCGTGCGCCGAGGATCAGGTCCCACTTCGACGTGAGCGGCGTCTCGGTCTGGGCGAACAGCCCGCCCTGGTCGATCCCGATGTTCTCTCCCGTCAGCCGGTCGGTCAGCCACTGCCGCCTGCTGCTGATGTCGTCGTGGCGGAACTGTCCGCCCCAGACGATCCGGGTGTTCAGGAGCTCGGGCACCCGGAAGTTGTGCTGGAAGTCCGCCGCGAAGAGATCCGAGTTCAGCGGGAAGTCCGAGAGGGCCTTGACCGAGTCGTCGGAGAGGCCCGGCAGCGCCGCGCGGTTCGCCGTGAAGCTGTTCACCGCGAACGTCTCCCCCGACTGCGAGTGGGTGTGGTAGAGGCTGAAGTAGAGGTTGTCGGTCGACGCCCGGAGCTGCTGGAAGCTGTACTCCCAGTCCTCGAAGCGGTTGCGGCCGGCGTTGGTCTGGCCCATTCCGTCGGACTGGCTCCAGCCGCCCGACAGCTCGACGCGGAGGTTGTCCATCGCGTCGTCGTAGTAGACGAGCGAGCCCTCGCCCCGGGCGACGCTGGTCTGCCAGTCGGCCCCGATCTCGAGCAGTGGCTCCTCGGCCGAGCCGTAGTTGAGCCGGTTGTTGAACTCGTCGGCCTCCTGCCACTCGCCGGAGAACTTGTAGCCCCAGTTTCCGTCCCCCAGGACGCCGGCGTGGCGGAACTGGACGTCGAAGTAGTCGCGGGTTCCCGTCGTCACCTCGGCGATCGTGCCGGGGTGCTCCCGCGGATCCTTCGTCTGCAGGCTGATGACGCCGTTCGAGGCGTCCTGGCCGTACAGCGAGGCGCCGGGACCGACCAGCACCTCGATGCTCTCCAGGTCGACCTTCGGGATGGCGGTGAACTGGCCCACCGGGAGCCCGTTCCCGGGCAGCACCGCCACCCGGCCGTCCTCCAGCATCAGCATCCGGTTGTTGAAGGAGGAGTTGAAGCCGCGGGCGTTCACGGCCACGCTCGTCATCCCGACCTGGATGTACTCGAGCCCCTTCACCTCCTTGAGGGCTCCGTTGAAGGAGTTCCCGGTCGAGTTCATGATCTCGTCGGTGTTGATCTTGGTGATCGTGGCCGGCGCCTCGGTGATCCGCTGCGCCTGACGCGAGGCCGAGACCACCAGGCCGCCCAGCTCGTAGGCGGAGCGGCTCATCGTGATCTCCACGGTCGCGACCTCGCCCGCCTCCACCTGCACCCCGGTGACGTCGGCGCGGCGGAAGCCCGCCAGCCGAACCTCGAGGGAATGCGTCCCGGCCGGCACGCCCGTGACGCGAAATCGGCCGGCGGCGTCGGTCAGGTCACCCAGCCGGGTGTCCACGACCGCCACCTGGGCGTTCTGCAGCGGCGCGCCGTCCTCGTCGACGACGCTCCCCGCGATCACGCCCTGCTGCTGGGCCGACGCCAGCGCCGGCAGCAGCGCCAGGCCCAGCCCCACGGCCATCGAGGCCGCGGCCCGGCGGGCCCACTCTCTACAGCGTTGCCTGCTCATCCTCTGCCTCCTGGTTCGATTCGCGTTCCGCGCCCGGGCCGCCTCCGGCCCCGGCGCGCCTCTTCCAGCGGTCGTTTCCTCCTGACGGCGAGCTACTCTGGCACCTTGACTTCCGCCTCCCCCTCGAGGACCGTCTCTCCCTCCTGGTTGCGGCAGGTGGTCTCGAGGATCACCCGCCGTCCCTCCGGCCGGAGCTCCGTCACCTCCACCCGGGCCGTCACCGTGTCGCCGATGCGGACCGGCCGGGTGAAGCGGAGCGTCTGGCCCACGTAGATGCAGCCGGGTCCCGGCAGCCGGGTGCCCAGCACCGCGGAGACCAGCCCGGCGGTCAGCATCCCGTGCGCGATCCGGCCGCCGAAGCGGCCGCGGCGGGCCGCCTCCTCGTTCACGTGGGCCGGGTTGAAGTCCCCGGTGATCCCCGCGAAGAGCGTCACGTCGGCCTCGGTGACGGTCTTCGTGAAGTCGGCCTCGTCGCCCACCGACAGCTCCTCGAAGTC
>CAZSKS010000129.1:0-3709 GCA_964607465.1 uncultured Gemmatimonadota bacterium
TGGATCAGATCGAAGCCGACCTCGTCGTGGATACGGTCCGCGGTTCGGCGCACGGGGAGGTACTGCAGCAGGGCGTCGATCGGGTGGAGGAGATATCCCGGCCCCGCCGGGACACGCGGATAGAAGACCCGGACCCCATTCTCCCCCGTCCGGCTCCTCTCGACCCGCCGGTAGCGGTCGAATTTGGTGTCGAAGGGGAGCGGCGGAGCCCAGGGCACGGGGCAGACGACCGATACGTCCATCTCTTCCGCCGTCAACTCGGACATTCGCTCCACGAAGATCCCCATCGTGGGAAAGGCCGAGCTGGGGTAGCTCCGGGAGAGCACAAGGACACGGGGAGAAGGCGTGGTCGTTGAATCCCGATCGTCAAGCGCCCGGTCAGTCACAGGGCCGTCATTCATGAGCATTCACCATAGTGTGATGATGTGATGAAGAGGAGAGAGGGCCCCTGAAGCGCCATGGGCTCCGTACGAGCCTCAACGGGCGGGGGGTCAACTCAGGCCCCACGTCTGCGCTTCTTCGCCGCGAAACCTATAAGCTGGACGACTGCCACGCCCGCGACGCCGGCACCGAAAACACCGACCCAGGAAAGGGACCGGGACTCCAGTATCTGGTACAGCCCCCCGTGGACGGCCATGAGACCGAACGCCACGTAGCTCCATCGCTGGAGGCGCTTCCAGCGCGGCGTTCCAAGCGCCCTCAAGGAGCGGTCGTTCGACAGCACGAGCAACAGGAGCAGCAGCAGGGCGGAAACGAGCCCCGTGTGGTTGGCCAACCCGAAGGCGTCGCTCCGAAGGTGGTAAGGAGGCGTCAGGGCCGGACGCTGGTCGAAGAAGTACTTCCACATGCGTCCGGGAAAGTGAACCGTCAGGCCGAGAGCCACGTGTGCGAGGGACAGTATTCCTGCCCAGATCCCCAGATCTCGACGCAGATAGCTGTTCGCCGGAGAATGCTTGCCCCGGAGGACGCGTGCGGGCCCCACCACGAGGGTCGCTCCGAGGAACGCCAACGCCACGTAGGCCATGGCCATGCTGAGACGGGTCAGCATTCGGTCACGTTCGAAGAGAAGTACGAGCAGAAGGCCGAGTCCGCCGGCGGCCATGGCCAGGAGCAGGTGCCGTCGAACGCGGCGACGTGAAGCCGGTGGCACTTCTCGGGCATTCATAATCCTGTCGAATCCTCCTCGCTGAGCCGCGGGATGACGCCGCAATCGTTCCCCTCTCCACAATGTGTCAGCCGGACCACGATGAGATCATGGCTCCGGCATCGTACAGGGGTACAGTAGACCCATCTCCAAGGCATGCTCCGTCGCACCGATGACTCGTCGCCGAAGCCTCCCGAAAGGGGCTCAGGAGGAATATGCCGAATCCGTGCGGCTCTTGCCTCTCCCGTTCGGGCGACGGCACCTTGCCGTCTCGGCGTTACCGGCCCGGATCGCCGCCTCACTCTGATGGAGGTTGCTTACAGCCATGAAGACCGCTCTCGTCGGATTGGGCCACGCGGCCCGTGACCTGCACCTGCCGGCCCTGGATACCATCCCGGAAGCCCGGGCCGTGGGCGGTTTCGACCTGAGCCCCGGGACCCGGTCGGAGGTGGGGGAGGAGTGGGGGTTTCCCACGTATTCGGACTTCGACGCCCTGCTGGAGGGCTCCGATCCGGAGGTGGTGGTCGTGGGTACGCCGCCGGACAGCCACGCCGACTACTGCGTGCGGGCCCTCCGGGCCGGATGCCACGTGATCTGCGAGAAGCCGTTCGTGTCCAGCGTGGAGGAGGCCGATCGGGTCATCGAGGTGGCCGGGGAGGTGGGGCGTCACGTCGCCCTGAACCACGAGTTTCGTGAGATGGCTATCTTTCGGGCGCTCCGCGACGCGGCGGGAACGCCGGAGGTGGGTAAGCTTCGCTTCGCCCAGGTGTGGCAGCTCATGGACCTTCCGCCCTGGAAGGAGCCCGGCTGGCGGGGGCGCCTGCTGCAGCGGACGCTGTTCGAGGCGGGGGTGCACCTGGTGGATTACCTGATGGCCCTGTTCGGCGAGAAGCCGTCGGCCGTCTCGGCCACGGTTTCCTCGAGCGGCGCCCGGGAGGCGGACTCCGACGCGGTGGCCCTGGTTACGCTGGAGTTTTCCGGTGGGCGGCTGGCCCACGTCGTCCAGAATCGCATCTGCAAGGGGGAGACCCAGTACTTCGAGGTCCGGGCCGAGGGCAGCCGGGCGTCGCTGCGAGCCTCCTTCGGCGGGAGGGCACGCTTGAGCGCTGGTCTGTACCGCGAGACGACCCCTCACGTCCGCTTCGAGTACGGCCTGTCGGGCCTTGCGTGGCGCGAGGTGGGCAATCGACGCGATTGGATCGCCCGCAACCCTCGAGATCCGGGCCGGACGGCCACGACCGAAGTGTTCCGGCGGACCTTTCAGGCCTTCCGGAACGGCGAACCGCCTCCGATCGGCGCGGACGTGGGCCGGGACGTCATCGAGGTGGTGGCCGGGGCCTACCGGTCGGCCGAAGAGGGTCGGAGGATCGTGCTGGACGGGACGGAGGAGGGACTGGAGGCGATGCGGATGGGCGAGGCCGCGAGCTGATGGCGGCCCGGGGGCTCGCCGCCGTCGTCGCGGGGGCCGGCCTCATGGGTCGGTGGCACGCCTACGAGGTCCGCCGGTGCGGAGGTCGAGTCGTGGCGGTGGTCGATCCCGACGGCGGGCGCGCCGATCGCCTGGCGGACCGCCACCGCGGGGCGGTCGCCTTCGCCTCGCTGGAGGAGGCGCTGGGCGCCGTGGAGGCCGATGTCCTCCACCTGTGTGCTCCCGGCGACGTCCACGTCCCGCTGGCCGAGACGGCGCTCGGGGCCGGGCTGCACGTCCTGGGCGAGAAGCCCCTGGCGCCGGACTCCGCCTCCACGCGCTCCCTGCTGCGCCGGGCCCGGGAGGCGGACCGGCTGTTGTGCCCGGTCCACCAGTTCCTCTTCCAGCGCGGCGCGCGGCGCCTCTTTCGGCGTCTCGACGACCTCGGACCCGTGCGGCACGTCAGCTTCACGGCGTGTTCGGCCGGGTCGGAGAACGGGAAGGATCCCGCGACGGTGGCCCGGGAGATTCTCCCCCATCCCCTCTCTTTCGTCGAGCGCCTCGGTCCCGAGGGGCTCGAAGGGCTCACCTGGGACTCCTTCGAGGTGGCGCCGGGTGAGATCCGGGTCAGCGCCGCCGCCCCCGGCTTCGCCGCTTCGGTTCTGATCTCCATGGCGGGACGTCCGACCGCGAACCGACTGGAGGTGGTGGGCGAGGGGGGGACGGCCCGGCTCGACCTGTACCACGGCTATGGGATCGTTTCCCCGGCGGGACGCCCGACCCGCTTCAGGAAGGCGGCCGCGCCCTTCCTTCTGGCCGGTCGCGAGCTGGCGTCGGCGGCCGGCAACCTCGCCCTGCGGGCCCTTCGTCGGCAGCCCGCCTACCCCGGGCTCCGGGAGCTCGTCGGCCGCTTCCATCGGGCGGCCGCCGGAGTAGACGAGTCACCGATCGCCCCGGCCGAAGTGCTCCGGGTGGCCGAGGCCCGGGACCTGATCCTGGAGAGCCTAGCGGGCGTCGGATTTCCCGAGTGACAGCCCGGGTTACAGGCCGACCTCCACGCTCGTGACGCTCCGGGCCGGGACCGAGAGGGACAGGACGGTGGAGCCCGACACCAGCACTTCCTCGACGTCGCCCCAGTACCCCTCGGCGTCGCCCTC
>CAZSKS010000130.1:0-3697 GCA_964607465.1 uncultured Gemmatimonadota bacterium
CCCACCATGAAGCCGCTCACGTCCTGGACGAAGAGCAGCGGGATGTGGTGGCGGTCGCACATCTCCATGAAGTAGGCCACCTTCTCCGCGCTGTCGGCGTAGACGATCCCGCCGAAGCGGGGCGGCCCGCCCTCCCGCCGGAACATCCCCCGACGGTTGGCGATGAGCCCGACGCGCCGACCCAGGATCCGCGCCACGCCGGTGAGCATCTCCGGCGCGAAGTCGGCCTGGAACTCGTCGATCTCGCCCCCGTCCAGGATCGTGTCCAGGACGGCCTCCATCTCGTAGCCCTCGCGGTGGTTGTCGGGGACGATCTCGTAGGCGTCCTCCGGCGGGCGGGCGGGCTCCCGGGGCTCGGCGTCGGGCGCCGGGGTGTGGGGCTCGGCCAGGTCGGCCACGATCTCCCGTACCCGCTCCAGGCAGGCGTCGTCGTCCTCGGCGCGGTAGTGGGCGACGCCGCTGATGCGGTTGTGGGTGTCGGCGCCGCCCAGCTCCTCGGCCTCCACCTCCTCGCCGGTGGCGCCCTTCACCAGGTTGGGGCCGCCCAGTCCCATGAAGCTGGTCCCCTCGACCATGACGATGACGTCGGAGAGGGCCGGCAGGTAGGCGCCCCCGGCGATGCAGGGGCCCATGACCGCCGAGATCTGCGGCACGTCCAGGTAGCGCCGCATGATGGAGTTGTAGTAGAAGATCCGGCTCGCGCCGTACTTGCCGGGGAAGACGCCCCCCTGGTGGGGGAGGTTCACGCCGGCCGAGTCCACCAGGTAGACGATGGGCACCCGGCAGCGCATGGCGATCTCCTGGGCCCGGAGCATCTTGTCGATGGTCTCCGGCCACCAGCTGCCGGCCTTCACGGTGGCGTCGTTGGCCACGATCACCACCTCGCGGCCGCCGACCTCGCCGAGGCCGGTCACGACCCCGGCCGACGGCGCCTGGCCGTCGTACCGGTCGTGGGCCACCAGCAGGCCGATCTCCAGGAAGCCGCCCCCGGGGTCCAGGAGCCGCTCGATCCGCTCCCGGGCGGTGAGCTTTCCCCGGCCGTGTTGCTTCTCGACCTTCTCCTCTCCCCCGCCCTGGCGCAGCCGGTCCTCCAGCTCCCGGACCTCCCGCACCATGCGGCGCAGGCGCCCCCCGCCGCCGGACCCGGGGCCGGACGGCCTGGCCTCGGTCGACGCCGGAGCGGAGGCCTCGCTCCCCCGCCCGCCTCCGGTCGGGGGGCCGTCAGGCCGCATTGGTCGCCCGGTTCTCCTCGTACCAGGTCCGGATGTACTCGACGCACGCCTCGGTGGAGCTGCCGGGCCCGAAGAGCTGGCCCACCCCGTGCTCGTCCGACAGCGTCTCCATGTCGTCCTCGGGGATGATGCCCCCGCCGGTGAGGAGGACGTCGTCCATGCCCTTCTCGTCCAGCAGCTCCTTCACGCGGGGGAAGAGGGTCATGTGGGCGCCGGAGAGGATGGAGAGGGCCACCACGTCCACGTCCTCCTGGAGCGCCGTGCTGGCGATCATCTCGGGCGTCTGGTGGAGCCCCGTGTAGACGACCTCCATGCCGGCGTCGCGCAGCGCCGCCGCGACGACCTTGGCGCCGCGGTCGTGCCCGTCCAGGCCGGGCTTGGCCACCAGGACACGGATCTTTCGCTCGGACATCGTCCTCCCTGCCTCCTGCGGTCGGTCTCTCTCGGGGGAGAAAGGTGCGGCGGGCGTGGGCCGGGCGTCCACCTCACGAGCAAGGAACGGGCCGGCGGAAGCCCCTCCACGGACCCCCGGAACTCCCCCGATACGCTCCCGATTCGGAGGGCGGGGGCGCCCCGGAGCGACGCCGGGACCGCCCCGGCATCGAGCGGCCAGCCCGTCCCCGGTACGCCCTCAGCCGGCGGCCAGGGCCCCGGCCAGGACCCAGACCGCCGTCCAGGCGGTCAGACCCCACAGCTCGCCCTTCGGCCGCCGGGCCAGCAGCGGGCGGGCGAGGCTCGCTCCGATGGGCATGGCGAAGGCGTAGACGCTGACGAAGGTCAGGATGGTGGCCGCCAGCCAGCGACCGAACAGGTCCCCCACCGCCGCGCCCGTGAGGAGGGGCACCGCCGCGTCCTTCATCACGTCCACGAGGCCGAACAGGATGGCCACCGCGCCGCCCAGCTGCAGGTACATCTCGGCCTCGGCCTGCCGCTTCTTCCGGAAGGGATCCACCATGAAGGTGACCACGGGCCGGGCGAGGCGGGACAGCGCCGAGCCGGGGCCCATCCGGTGATAGAACAGGCGCAGCCGCCAGCTCCAGGCCAGGACGTCCCCCACCACCGGCAGCTCCCGGTATCGCTCCAGGCGGCCGCCCAGGTTCAGCACGAGCGCCAGCAGCGCCACGGCGGCCAGCGCCCGGTAGTTGCCCGCGGCCGCGCTGACGGCGCCCAGGCAGCTGCCCGCCAGCATCAGAACGGCCGCGTCTCCGACGACGCTGGCCGTCCCGGTCCGCTCCTCCGCCCACGCGGGCTCGGCGTCGAGCGACGTGTCCAGGTCGTCGCCCAGGTAGGCCAGGGCCACGGGGGGGCGGCCGGTCCGCTCCCGCTCCGCCTGCTCCTCGTTGTGCTCCCGGGCCTGGCCGGGGATCAGGAACGCGTCCACCGCCCACCAGACCAGGAAGCCCCCGCCCGTCAGGAACTGGGCGGTCGCCGTGCCAATGCGGCCGAGGTAGAAGCGGTGTCCGCCCAGGAGCCCGGTGACGAGCCAGAGCAGGTACGCCAGCCAGATCCGCTTGCGCGGGTACTCGAAGAGGTCCCGGGGATCCCGGAGGGGCGGGGCCCCCGATTCCGGCGTCAGCGGCCTGCGGGCCTCCCGCCGCGCCAGGCGGGCCCGTGCCCGGAGCCGGCGTTCGTCCATCCTCGAAGACGGCCTAGAAGCTCACCGGCTCCTGGAAGCGCCCGTAGACTTCCTCCAGCGCGCCCCGGATCTCGCCCAGGGTGGCGTAGGCCCGGGCGGCGTCCAGCATCGGGGGCATGAGGTTCTCGTCGCCCCGGGCCGCGTCCCGGAGGCGGTCCAGCGCGGACGCCACCCGGTCGTCGTCGCGGCGGTCCCGCAGGTCGGCCAGCCGCTCGCGCTGCTTCTCGGCCGCCTCCTCGCCGATCTTCAGGATCTCGACGTCCGTCTCCTCGTCGTCCTCGTCGGCGAACCGGTTGACGCCGACGACCGTGCGCTCCCCCGCCTCCATCTCCTCCTGCTGCCGTCGGGAGGAGCGGGCGATCTGGGACTGGAAGTAGCCGGACTTGATCCCCTGCACCACGCCGCCCAGGTCGTCGACCTCCTGGAAGATCGCCTCGGCCTCCTCTTCCAGCTCGTCGGTGAGCCGCTCCACGTAGTAGGAGCCGGCCAGCGGGTCGATGGAGTTGGGCACCCCGGTCTCGTGGGCCAGGATCTGCTGGGTGCGCAGCGCCAGCTTGGCGGTCTCCTCGGTGGGCAGGGCCAGCGTCTCGTCCAGCGCGTTGGTGTGCAGCGACTGGGTGCCGCCCAGCACGGCGGCCAGCGCCTGGTAGGCCACCCGCACGACGTTGTTCATCGGCTGCTGGGCCGTGAGGGTGACGCCGGCGGTCTGGGCGTGGGTGCGCAGGCGCCAGCTCTCGGGCCGCTCGGCGCCGTAGACTTCCTTCATGTGGCGGGCCCAGATGCGGCGGGCCGCCCGGAACTTGGCGATCTCCTCGAAGAAGTCGTTGTG
>CAZSKS010000131.1:0-3600 GCA_964607465.1 uncultured Gemmatimonadota bacterium
AGACACCGGTCCGGGTCGGGGCCGACTCCCTGGACGTCCGGATCGAGATCGCCGAACTCGGCCTCTCGGCCGACTCCGTACCCGAGGAGCAGCTACCGGACCTGACGCAGCACGAGGGCGCGGTCTACCTGGCCCGCATGACCACCCGGGGAGAGCTGGTCCGCATGTCCGCGGGGAACGAGGCAAACGGGCGTCGCCGGGCCACCCGCGCCGGCGGTATCGCGCCCGTGGAGCGGTCCGTGCGGATGAGCGCCTTCCCGACGCTCCCCGATGCTCCGGTCCGTCCCGGCGACACCTGGGTGGACACGACCCGCGTAGAGACCGGCGTGATGCGGGGTATGGGGGAGGGGACGACGCTGGCCGTCTCCCGTACGACGCTGGAGGAGCTCCGGCACGAGGGGAAGACCCGGATCGCCGAGCTCTCGGTGGTGACCTCCTACACCTTCGAGCCGGCGGACACCGCCCGCTCCGGAATCCGGGCGAACATGTCGGGGTCGGGATCGGCCTCCGTCCGCTTCGACGTCACCGACGGCCGCTACCTGCACAGCGAGTCCGCCCAGGACTACACCGTCAACCTCCGGTACCCGGGCAGCGACCGGACGTACTCGGTGCGCTTCCGCGTGGAGAGCGAGGCCCAGCTCGTGGGCATCGGCGGCCCGGAAGAGGGCGGTCGCGTCGAGGACAGCACGCGGTAGGAGGGCAGCTCCCCTACTGCCCCTCGTCGGTTCCCCGCTCCGAGAGCTGCAGCAGCTGCTGGGCGCGCTGGTAGTTGCGCTCGGCCGCGGCCTGCTGGTCCCGCATCCGGAGCGCCTCGCCCAGCGACATGTAGGCCAGGTAGTACTGCGCGGGAATGCTGCTCCGGGTGGAGGGCTCGGGCCACAGCGCCCAGTCCAGCAGGTAGTTCACCTGGAAGACGTCCCAGAGCAGGGCCTGCGATCGGTCCACGTCCACCCACCGCACGCCGAACTGCCGGCTCAGCTGCACGGTGTCCGTGGTGGACTCGATGACACCCGTCTCCAGCTTGAAGCCCAGCGCCTGCCGCACCAGGTGGGGACCCAGGTTCCACGTGCGGAACGCCGGCGGCGCCGTGGCGGCGAAGTAGACCGGCCGGTCACCCAGCGAGTGCCGCAGGATGCGGAACGTCAGGATGTCCGGCTTGAAGACGCGGGTCCCTTCCGACACCTCGACGGTGAGCCCGTCGGCCAGCGTCAGCTCCTGGCTCTGGCCGAAGCGGGCCACCGGGTCGAGGTTCGCGATCTCCCGGTCCGACATGTCCAGGATGGAGTGCTCCGGCTTCTCCGGATCCATCTCCGCGTAGGGTCCCACGGCCTCGTCCTCCTCGAAGGGCCGCTGGCAGACGATCACGGTGGGCCGCTCGGTGGGATCCTCCCCCTCCTCGCAGGCCGCCGTCAGCTCCCGGAGCTGGCCGGGGTACCATCCGGTCCCCAGGTAGGAGCTCACGATCACCGTCACGTCCTTCCGTATGTCCTCCACCTCCTGCAGGTACCACAGGGGGAAGGTGTCGTTGTCGCCGTTGGTGATGAGGATCCCGTAGGGCTCGACGGACTGGAGCAGGTTGTAGGCCCAGTCGCGGGCCGAGTAGTCGCCGCTGCGGTCCGCCCGGGTGTAGTTCAGCGCCAGCGGCAGGAAGGCCAGGGCCAGGATCGGGGAGGCCCACAGGTACGAGCGGCGGCGCTCGCCCGGCAAATCCGCCTGGTCCTCGCCCAGGCCGGAGGCGCCGCCGCGGATCGCCCCGGCCAGCTGCTGCCAGAGGGTCACGATCCCCATGCCCGCCCACAGGCCCCACAGGTTGAAGCTGACGATGTAGAAGTAGTCCCGCTCCCGGACCTCGTGCTGAGACATGGGAACGTCCGGGTAGAGCGAGTAGCCGTACTGGAAGTTCAGGTAGAAGACCAGCAGGACGGTCACGGTGAACAGGAGGGTCCCCATGTAGACGAAGCTGTCGCGGTCCCCGTGCCAGTGCCGCCACAGCCCGATGAGGCCGAAGAAGACGAAGAGCATCGTCACGGCACCGCGGGGCACGCGGTCCAGGGGCCTCGCCCACTGCCAGTCGAAGTACTGCCAGTAGTTCGCCAGCTGCGCCTGGAAGGGAGCCTGGCGCTCGGTCAGGGGCGGCTTGTTGTACTGCTCCCGCTTGATGACGGCGTCCAGCCGGCTGCAGACCGCGCTCTCCGGCACCACGGCGCCGGCCACCGGGAGCCAGTTCACGGCCGTCGGCGCGGCCTTCCACAGGCTCTCGCACTCCGGGTTCCCCTCGTCGATGACGGGATTCTGGGCCGATCGTATCGGCGGGAAGAACCCCTGGAGGGAGAATCCGATGAGCGCCAGCGCGACGCCCGTCCCGATGAGCTTCCACCGGAGCAGGTGCCGCCAGTCGTGCCACAGGACGTAGAGCCCGAGCGCCCCGAGCGGGAGGGCCGACATCAGGTGGTTCGTGGCGCCGAGCCCGATGATGAAGAAGACGATCAGGACGAGGCGGTCGCCCCGGCGGGTGCCGCTGAAGTCCTCCCACTTCAGGGCCAGGTACGAGACGAGGGCCACGATGAAGAGGGAGACCGTGTAGACCTTGGCGTTCACGTTCGACTGGTACCAGACCGTGAACGCGGTGCCGCCGAGCATGACGCTCAGGAACGAGACCAGCACCAGGAGCCGACGGTTCTCGGTGAAGTGGTTCCAGACCCGGGCCACGCTCAGGAACCAGAAGACCGCCGCACCGCCGGACATCGTGGCGCTCAGCAGGTTGATGCGCTGCGCCACGCTGAGCCCCGTCCACCCGAGAAGCACGTCCCAGGTCCGCCCGAGGATCACGAAGAACGGGTTCCCCGGCGGGTGCGGGATGCCGAGGATGTGGGCCGTGGCGATGTACTCGGAGGCGTCCCAGAAGGCAGTCGTGGGAGCCAGGGTCAGGACGTAGAGCGTCCAGACCGCGAGGCCGGCCAGGATCCCCCAGCCCCAGATCGGAAGCGGGCCGACCTTCTCGCGCTCCAGGGAGGGGGCTGTGGGGCTGGCGTCGCTCATGTAGACGGCGGCGGGGTGGGAGTGACGGGCGGTCGGGCGTCGCGGTCGGGAACGTCGGAACGGTCGGCAAAGCTAATCCGCGACCTCGCCCCGGGAAACGTCCCTCCCGCGATCACTTCGACGGATGGCCCCCGGGGGAGCGTTGGCCGCCCCCCCGGCGGCCCGACCGGCTCAGGCGCGGAGCTTCCGGTCCAGGCTGAAGGCCCCGCTCCCCATGGCCACCATCAGCAGGAAGGCGAAGCAGAAGAAGACGGCGGGCTCCCCGCCGTTCTGGATGGGCCAGAGGCCGTTCGGGAGATGAGCCATGAAGTAGGCCACGGCCATCTCGCCGGCGACGATGAACGCGACGACGCGCGTGTAGAGGCCGAGGCCGATCATCAGGCCGCCCACGAACTCCAGGATCCCGGCCAGCCCCATGAGGGAGGCCAGCTCGACCTGGTCGCCGCCGAGCCAGCCGAAGAGCTTCTGGGCGCCGTGCTGCCAGAAGAGGAATCCGGTGACGATCCGGAAGGCCGCGTAGGTCCATCGCTGAGGAGCGTTCTGCATGGTCGGGCTCACCTC
>CAZSKS010000132.1:0-3594 GCA_964607465.1 uncultured Gemmatimonadota bacterium
CAGGGGATCCCGGGCATCGGCTTCTTCGAGCTGGCGAAGGTGGCCGTGCCGCTCATCGTCCTGGCCGTCCTCTACCTGACCTTCCTCGCCCCGGCCCTGCTGCCGGGCGAGCAGGAGGCCCACGCCCCCGAGCGGGAGCCGAGGCGCTACATCACGGAGATGACGGTCCTGCCGGGCTCCCGCCTGGTGGGGAGGACGGTGGAGGAGAGCGGCCTGGCCGAGATCCCGGGGCTCTTCCTGCTGCGGGTCGAGCGGGACGAGATGGCGAGCCCGGCCCCGGTGGACCCGGAGCTCCGGCTGGCCCCGGGGGACCGGATCGCGCTGGCGGGGGTCCGGGGACAGATCATCGCCCTCCGTCGCCGCAGCGGCCTCCGCACGACCAGCAACTCGCCCCCGGGCCCCGGGGACGAGCACCAGCAGCTGCACGAGGCGGTGGTCTCGCCCGGCTCGCCCCTGGTGGGCACCACGGTAGCGGAGGCGGACTTCCGGCCCCGCTACAACGCGGCGGTCGTCGGCATCCACCGGCACGGGGAGGAGATCGAGGAGGCGCCGCAGGACGTCCGCCTCCGGGCGGGCGACACCCTGCTCCTGGAGGCGGGGCCGGGCTTCTCCGGGACGTTCCGCGACGCCCCGGACTTCTATCTGGTAACGCCCATCGAGGGCTCGGAGGTGGTGCGGCGGGAGAAGAAGAGCCCGGCCCTGGCCATCCTGGCCGCGGTCGTGCTGACGGGCGCCACCGGCGTGATCGCCCTGCCCGTCGCGGCCCTGGGCGGCGGGATCGCCATGCTGGCCCTCGGCTGCCTGAGCCCGGGCGAGGCCCGGCGGGCGGTGGACTGGTCGGTGCTGGTGATGATCGGGGCCGCGATCGGGCTCGCCGGGGCGCTGCAGGCCACGGGCGCCGCGGCGCTGCTCGGCCAGGGGCTCCAGTCGGTCGGCGCGACGCTCGGCCCCTTCGGCCTGCTGGTCGCGGTCTTCGTCGGCACGGTGCTCCTCACCGAGATGATCGTGAACGGGGCGGCGGCCGCCCTGGTCTTCCCGATCGTGCTGGCGGCGGCCACGGCCCAGGGGCTGGACCCGCGCCCCCTGGTCATCGCCGCCACCGTGGCGGCCTCCTTCTCCTTCGCCACCCCGCTGAGCTACCAGACCAACCTCATGGTCTACGGCCCGGGCGGGTACCGGTTCTCCGACTTCGTCCGGGCCGGTCTCCCGATGCACCTGCTGCTGGGCAGCGCGGCCGTGGGGCTGATCTGGTTCCTCTGGCCGATGGCCTGAGACGGGAGGAGCCGGCGGCGGGGTCCGTCACGCGGCGGCGCAGGAGGATCGCCGCTCGGCCGTGAACCGCTCGGCCGTCCCCGACCGCCCGACCGGGGATCGGCTCACAGGGACAGGTGGTGGCGGACCTTCAGGACGACGGTGTGGCGCCCGGCCTCCCGGAGGAGGCGGTCCAGGCTGCGGCCCAGGTCGAAGTCGCCCACCGGGTCGCGGCCGCCCCGGTCCTGCTGCCAGACCAGGAAGAGCTCCGAGCCCGGCCGGTATTCCCAGCGCAGGACGGCGTTCCCCCGCAACGAGGCCAGCGTGAAGTCCCGGTCGGCGAAGGCGACGTCGGCCGGCCCGTCGCCGTCGACGTCCACGTGGCGCGTGCCGTCGGCCACGCAGGTCGCGCCGCCACGGCAGCGGACCTCGCCCTCCCCGTCGGTGACCGCGGTCCCCTCCCCGAACCGCCGGAAGGCGAAGCTGCGGGGCCGGAGGAGCTGCTTGTAGGTGGTGAAGTCGCCGGACGCCACCAGGGGCTGGGCGAAGAGCTGCAGGCTCAGGTCGGGGGTGAAGGCGACGTCCAGCCGGGCCTCCATCGACAGGCGTCTCCGCTCGACGTCGGCAAAGAGGTGACGCGCGCCGAAGGTGGGCGCGTAGCCGACGTCGCCGGTGGAGATCACGAACTGGGCCCGGTCCACCTCCCGGCGGTAGGCGGGCCCCAGGCGGACCTCCCAGTTCGAGGCGGGGCGGAGCTCCAGCCCCAGGCGGGTGTTCAGCACGTGGCCGCCGCCGACGCGATTCCGCCATGCGACCAGGGCCGAGCCGTTCACCGGGGCTCGCGGGTCGGACCGCAGCCGTCCCTGGACGGCGTAGGAGCCCGGCGAGGTCATCAGCGGACCGCCGCGGGTCTCCCGCTCCGTCGCGTGCTCGGGCGCCCACTCGGTGGCCAGCACCAGCCGCTCGTTGCCGTGGAACCGGAACGTGCCGTTCAGCAGGAAGCGGCCGCCCTGATGACTCCCGGACCATCGGGAGGGGTCCAGCGGCGCCTCCAGCAGGCTGTGCCGGAAGTCGTGGAAGATGTTGAGGCGTACGCTCCAGCTACGGAAGAGCGGGCCCGGGTCGACGTCCTGGTAGCGGAGCTGACCGCCCAGGTCGATCCGCGGCAGGGTGCTCCCGGCGAAACCCATCGGGTCCACGACGAAGCCCGGCGAGACCTCGTTGATCCAGGCCTGCCACGTCCAGTGCTCCGCGCTGCGGCGCTCCACCTGCAGCCGCCACTCCCGCCCGGTCATCGCCGTGGCCGTGGAGTCCACGTCCTTGTAGTCGGCGTCGGGCCGCTGGAAGAGGTGGTTGGCGTCCCTCTGCACCCGGACCAGCGCCTCCGGCGACCCGCTCACGTGGCTGCCCGCGGCGTAGCCCCACAGCGCGTACCGGCGATCCCGGGGCCCGCCCCACTGGTGCTCGACGTCGATGCCGCCGGCGAGGACGGTCTCCAACAGGTGATCGAAGGAACCCGAGCCGGGGAGGACGCGCCGGACGCCCGTCAGCATGGCCCCGACCGTGGTGGCGCCGCCCCGGAGGTCCTGCCGCACACGGGCGGCGCCGAAGGCCTCCCGCGGCTGCGCCACGAAGGTCTCGGTCCGGCCGGAGCCGCGGAAGAAGGCCCGCCCCTCCTCCTCGGCGGTCACCGCTCCCAGCACGCCCACCGTCGTCCCGCCGGCGGTCCGGCCGCTGAGCTTCGCCGCCCCCAGGATGTCCGTGACGCCCGGGACGTCGGAGACGTCGGACCCGGCGGGTGGAGCGCCGGAGGGCTCGTCGCCGATGCGCCGGGTGTGGAACAGGATCCGCCGGGGGCCCGAGAGGTGGAAGTCGAAGAGCCTCGCGTCCTCGGTGAAGAAGGGGCGCTTCTCCGGGAAGAAGGTCTCGAAGGCGGTCAGGTTCACGACGGCGGGATCCACCTCCACCTGGCCGAAGTCGGGGTGGACGGTGGCGTCCAGCGTGAAGCTGGGCGTGAGGCTCCAGCTGGCGTCGAGGCCGACCCGCGGAGCGAGGCTGGTGCCGTCGAAGAACGGGTTTCCGGGGCCGGTGGACGCGGCGCGGCCCTGCAGGGCCGCGTAGGGAATCAGCTCCAGCGACGAGCCGCCGCCCACCTCCAGGCCCCGCAGCTCACCGAACTGGCTCACGCGACCGGCGCGCGTGCGGCTCCTGAGGGCGAAGGTGCTCCGGGAGTTGGAGGCGAGGCGCCGCCGGACGAAGTTCACCCCCCAGGCCTGCTCCTCCCCGCCGGCCCGGTAGTCCACCTGGGAGAGGGGGATCCGGAGCTCGACGCTCCAGCCCGAC
>CAZSKS010000133.1:0-3557 GCA_964607465.1 uncultured Gemmatimonadota bacterium
AGGAGCTCCTCCACGTCACCTGCGTGCGGCAGTTCCCCCGGGGCACGGGCCGCCTCATCCTCGGCAGCGAGATCACCGGGGGCGGCTGCTGAGGATCTAGCCCCGCTCCAGTCGGAACCGGTTCGACCTCCGCTCGTCCTCGGGAACGGGCTCCCCCCCGCAGCCGTCGCCCGAGGCGGAGCGGGAGGCCGAGGCGACGTCGATGCGGTAGACCCCCTCCGGTCCACCCGCGATCTTCGGGAAGTGGTCGGCTTCGAGCCCGTGGAAGAGGCGGAGCGTGTCCCGGAAGGTCTCGCCCGGATCGATGGTGACCGGGTCCGGACTCAGGCACTGGGGTACGATCGCGCTCCACACCGTCTCCCCCGACGTGTCCACCAGGGCGATCCCGTAGGCCCCGTTGCAGTGGTTCATGCAGATCGGCGCCGCCGAGCGGTTGTCGTACCGGAAGGGGATCTCCGCTTCCAGGCCCTCGCCTCCCTCCGTCTCCCGCAGGGTGTACTCGAGCTCGCTCGTCTGCACCACCGCCTCCGCGTCCCGGTCCAGGTCGGTGACGCCGCAGGAGAGGAGGGGCAGGAGGGCGGCCGGGAGCCCTGCGGCGAGGACGGCCACCGGGCCGGGCGTAACGGAGGGCAGGGTCGGACGGTGGGAAGGCATCTCGACCTCTCCGGTCGTCCGGGAGGAAGCGGAAGCTCCGCCCCTCTCCTTCAGGAAGCTCGCGTCGCGTTCAGGGGTCCTTCCTTCACGGGGACGTCCGAGCGGCGTCGATCGTGACAGCCGGGGCCAGCGGGACAGCCCCCGCGTCACCCTCCCGAGGGCGACACGCTCAGGTCCCGGCGGGCCATGCCCAGGTTCCCCCGCTCCGGATCGGCCGCCAGGACTTCCAGCTCGTACTCGCCGGGATCGGCCGGCGGCAGGCGGACGGTGAAGATGCTCGGCAGCCCGCCGTAGCGGAGGGGGGCCTCCTGCACGACCTCCCCGTCCTGCAGGAGCCTCGCCCGGATGTCCACGCGGTTCGCGTCCCACATGCCGCCGGGTGTCAGCGGGCAGCCGCACAGCATCTCGACCTTGGCGCGGACGACGATGGAGTCGTCATCCGAGAGCGGCGCGTCGGCCGGCGGCGCCTCCACGACGACCGTGAACCCGTGGAGCTCGAGGACCACGCCCTCGCCGACGACGTCGCGGCCGGGGAGGAGGAGCACGGACTTGGTGGCCCGCTGGATGGCGTGCGGCGTCCCCAGCGGCCCCTCGGCGGTGATCTCCACCTGCTTGGGCGCCGCCAGGTCCAGCGTCGCCGTGAAGGCCGCCGCGTCCGGGGTCGCGTACACCGTGTCCCCCCGCTCCCGGGGCGTCTCCATGATCCGCTCCGTGCTTCCCGTGCTGCCCTCCTGGATCCCCTCGGCCAGCACCTCGCCCGTGGAGGCGTCCCGGATCGTCACCCGGGCGCCGCCGACGCCGGAGCCGATCAGCTTCGCGTCGTGGGCGGCCACCCGCACCACCACCTGCGTCGGGACCGGGCCCGCGGCCGCCTCCGCCGGCTCCTGCCCGGCGGCCGGCGCGGGGGCGGCGAGCCAGGTGACGGTCGCGGCGGCCAGGATCGTCGCCAGGACCGGGGTCGAGCGGAGATGCGTCGTGTCGTGGTCCATGCGGCCTCCTCCGGGATGGTCGAACGACAGGCTCTATGGCAGACGACCTGGCACACCAGGCCCCTCTCTCCTATGCCGGACCCGCGAGCGGGATCCCCCGGCCGTCGCGCTCCCGGCGTCGCACGTGCTCGTGGGGATCTCGCCGCTCCCCGGCGCCGGGAGGTCGTCCGGGCTACATTGGTCCCCGTACGCGAGGCTCGCCGCCGACCGACCCGGAGCATCGTCATGACGTCCGTGGTTCGCTGCCCGGGCTGCCGGGGAGGAGCGCCGACAGGGACCGGATCCACCAGACGACCGGGAGGCGGATCGTGCCGGAGGACGACACGCGGAAGCGCCCTCTCGCCCTCCGGGCGCGACGCTCCTGGTCATGGTCCGGGTCTCTTCTGGCAGGTCTGGCGCTCCTCGTCTGGCTCGTCGTCCAGATCTCGGTCGTCGGCTACCGGCGGGACCCCCCGCTTCAGCTGGTCTACGGCGGGATCGGTGTCGCCATCGTGGTTCTCACGCTGTTCCCTGCCGTGCGAGAGCAGCTCGGGGGTCCTTCTCGGTGAACCTCGCCCACCCGGCCTGGATCGTGGCCTGGCGGGCCCTCGGGGCGGAGGACGGATCGACGGCGGTCCGGGCCGGGGACGGCCCGCGGGCAGTTTCCGCGGCGGCGCCCGGGCTCAGACCCCCGGCAGGAGGGGGCCGACGGTGACGCCGAGGTAGTAGGGCCACAACACCAGGGCCAGGACACCCTTCCAGAACGTCAGGTCCAGCAGGCCGATCGTGAAGAGCCAGGCGGCGAACCAGAGCAGGCCGGCCTGGCTGTGCTGCTCGATGCTGATGCGTTCTTTCGTGTCGTTCATCTCGAGTCCCTCCGTTGGCCGCGCTGCCGCCTCCACGTTCGCCCGGCCGGTTCCCGGGCCCTCCCCTCGGCCTCCTGCCGTGTGAGGGGCACCGCGCTACCGCCCGTCCTCGTGCGTCGCCGGGTCCCGCAGGCGTTCCCTTAGCCGTTCCATGTCCTGGAGGCTCCTGTCGGCCTCCTCGCTCATCCTCTCGAACCGCTCCCGGAGCCGCTCCATCTGACGAAGCATCTCGGGATCCCGCTGGACGCCGGGCTCGTCGGCCATCGACCTCAGGCGCTCGGTGTTCCGCATCATGTGCTGGACCATCTCGCCGGTGGCACGGCAGATCTCGCGCAGTTGCTCGTGCTGCTGCAGCCGCATCCGGTCCTGCTCGCCCATCATGTCCCGGGAGCGGATGCGGTCCATCTGGCGGGTCAGGTCCTGGTCCAGCCGGTGGATCCGCTCCTGCATACGACTCATCTGCTGCATCATGTCCTGCATCCTGGCCATGTGCATCTGGTGCTGGCGCATCGATTCCTGACTCGCCTTCTGCTGACCCGGCTGTTGCGCCTCGACCGGCGTCCAGCCGGCGAGGACCAGGGCCAGCGAGGCAGCGAGCATTGTGGTGCTTCGTGGGATCCTCATGGTGGTCTCTCCTTCGAATGGGGTCCGGGCCCGCGGCCCGGGCTGGTTCACGTCGGCGTTCACGTTGCCTTCGGCGTCACAATGCCACGGACCATCCGGCCACGAGCGATACGTCGGGGCTCGATTCGGTGAGCCCGACGGCGACGCCGGCGGTCAGGCTCCTTCCCGGGGCGACGCGGAAGCTCGCGCCGGCTTCCGCCTCCAGGGGCGGGTCGGTGCCTTCCAGGATTCGGCTCGAGCCGGAGACGCTGGCCAGGAGGCCGACCGTGCCACCCGGCAGCGTGTGTCCGACTCCCGCGGCGTAGGTCACCGGATCTCGCAGCTCGATCGCCTCCATGTCGCCCAGCGCCCAGTAGCCGACCTCGGCGAAGAGGAAGGACGAGCCGAGCCGCCGGGCCACCGAGAGGTCGACGCCCGCGTCCCAGGCGCCGGTCCCGAACCCCCG
>CAZSKS010000134.1:0-3548 GCA_964607465.1 uncultured Gemmatimonadota bacterium
TGGTGCAGTCGGGCTACTACGACGGGGCCACCGACTACTTCACCGCCAAGTACGTGCTGTGGAACCTGGACCCCGGCGGCAAGCTCCGGGAGAGGATGAGCTTCGAGGGCTACCGGAGCGGCCACATGATGTACCTGCGGGCCGAGGACCTGGAGGCGTCGAACCGCCACATCCGGGAGTTCATCGAGGCGTCGACGCCCGAGGAGGGTCAGCCGGCGAGCTACGGCCGGGTGGGGCCGCCGCCCGAGTAGGGGGGTCAGCCCGTCCCGTCGCCCGCGTCGCGGGTCCTGCGTCCGCCCTTCAGGCTGAGAAGACAGTCCCGGGCGGACAGCACCGAGACGTCCTCGGGACGGACGGACTCCGCCTGGGCGTAGGCGAGGAGCGTGAACACGAGCACCCCGCCCACCGTGTTCCCCAGCAGGACGGGGAGCCAGAAGCCCCCCGTCAGCGCGCCGAGCCCCGGGCCGGACGCCCCGAGGAACACGAAGAACAGCACGTCGGCCCCCGCCGTGACCACGTGGAACAGGTCCGCCACGGCGATCAGGTAGAAGACGATGTAGACGAGCAGCAGCCGCGTGACCGAATCGCGCGCCGCCGAGCCGAGCCAGACCACCCCGGCGACCAGCCAGCCGGCGAACAGGGCCTTGAAGAACGCGGTCCAGGCTCCCCCCTCGAACCCGTGGAGGGCGAAGCCGGCGCCGGCCGCCACGGCCTCCGGCGAGAGCACCTGGGTCCGGGCGAGCACGAGCGCCCCCAGCGCCGCCCCGAGGACGTTCGCCGCCAGCACCGTCCCCCACAGCCGCAGCAGGAGCGGCAGGCTCGCGAAGCGCATCAGGACCAGCTTCACCGGCGGCAGCGTATTCTCGGTGTAGAGCTGATAGCGGCCGAGAATGATGTAGATGAACCCGACGGGGTAGAGCAGCGCCGCCAGAAAATCGTTCTCCGGAAACTGTGCCGTCCCGACCGCGAATCCGATGAACGTGAGAACGATGGCGAAGCCGGCCGTGACGCCGCTGAAGAACAGCTCGCGAACGCCGGAGCCGATCTCCTCCCACGCACTCGCGAGCAGGCGCTGGTGAATCTCCTCCCACGAGAAGCGGTCGCCGATCGCCCAGCCTGAGGCGGGGGCGCCGGACTCGGCCCGGCTCGTGGTCTCGCCGTTGGCGTCGGCGGGGGGGTCGGTGGAGCTCGTCGGGTGCACGGGTCATCTCCCGGGTCGGTGGATGGGAGCGAGGTCGCTCGGGCGCTTCGCCCGTCCGGACGGGATCGGCGTCAGCGGCGGGCCGGCCCGCTCCGGGCGGCGAGTCGGTCGATCAGGTCGAGCAAGTCTACTGCCGGAGCCAGGGACGGCACCACGGCGTCCGCCTCGTCGAAGGCGTGCTCCGTGTTGAACGCGTGCCGGACGGCGACCACCGGCAGGCCCGCCGCCCGGGCCGACGCCACGCCGGCGCGGGTGTCCTCCAGGGCAACGGGCCGCGACCGTTCGCTCGCCGCGGACGGCGCGCGGCCCTTCGGGTCGTCGTCCAGGGCCCGTCGCGTCCCGCCCGGCGCCCGGTCGCCCAGCGCCTCCAGGGCCTTCAGGTACGGGTCCGGGGCGGGCTTCTCCCGCTCCACGTCGCCGGCGGTCACCACCGCCTCGAAGAGCTCCCGGCCGCCCAGCCGGGGCAGCACGATCTCCACCATCCACGGGTCGCTGGAGGTGACCAGGGCGAGCCGCCGCCCCTCGTCCCGGCAGGCCGACAGCAGGGCCTCCGCTCCCTCGGCGGGCGCCAGATCGGTGGTCAGCAGCTCGCGGTAGGCCGTCCGGAACGTCGCCTCGTAGTCGGCGACCGCCGCGTCGTCGGCCGCCAGGCCGGAGGCCTCCAGGAAGGCGCGGACCACCTCGTCGTGGGGGCCGCCCATCCAGGTCCGGTAGAGGTCCTCCCCCAGCTCGCCGCCCCGCTCCTCCACCGCGGCACGGTGGGCCCGGAGCTTCAGGGGCTCGGTGTCCACCAGGACGCCGTCCAGGTCGAAGACGATGGCCGCCGGGCCGGACCGTCCCGTCATCGGGGGCTGGACCCCGGACCGTCGCTTGCGGCGCCCGGACCGTCGCGGGCGGGGCCCGGACCGTCACCCCGACCATCGCGGGCGTCGCCTTTCCCGCGCGACGCCTTCACCGGCCGGTCAGTCCGTCCCGTCGGCCAGCAGCTCCGGGCGGAGCTCGCCGTCGGGGACCTCGAAGTCGATCCCCAGCAGCGCGGCGACCAGGGGGGCCACGTCCTCCAGGCCCATCTCCGGGACGACGGAGCCCGGCCGCACGCCGGCGCCCCAGGCCACCAGCCCGGTGGCCATCCCGTCGGCGTCGGGGAGGTGGCCGTGCGTGCCTCCCGACCCGTCGCGGACGGGCTCCCCCTCGGCCGAGGACAGGAAGGCCACACCCGGCTCGGCGGCCAGCGCCAGGCGCACCCGGGGATCGACTCCCAGCCGGTCCAGCTCGTCCCGCTCCACCACCCGGAAGTGCCGGCGGACGTCCGCCGGAAGCTCCGCCAGGACCCGGCGGACCGCCGCGACCGTCTGCGCGTCGTCCGGCCCGCGGACGTGGAGGAAGGCCGCACCGCCGCCCGCGAAGAAGGTCGCCCGCCACGCCCCCCGGTCCCGGTCCTGCGCCCTCAGACCGGCCTCCGCCAGCCACGCGTTGGGCGCAACCAGGGTGTCGACGTCCACGAAGCCGTGGTCACCGGCGACCACGATGGCGGTGCGCTCCAGCATGCCGGCCCGCTCGGCGGCCTCCCGGATCCGCCCCACGGCCCGGTCGGCAACGGCCACGGCCCGGCGCACCCCGTCCCCCTCCCTCCCCTCGGCGTGCTGGCGGCGGTCGGTGTGGATGAGGTGGAGGAAGAGGAGGCGGGGGCGGTGGCGCGTCAGCAGGTGGGCGGCTGCCGCCCCGGCAAGGTCGTCCCGCACCAGGTGCTCCACGGTGAAGTTGTCGGCGGTGAGCGGGCCGGTGGCCTCCTCCTCGATCTCCGCCAGGAGTCCGGGCGGCGTGGCGTGCTCCCGAATGATCGCGACGGGGTCGGCGTCCCCGTCCAGGGACCAGATCTCCGGGACGTTCCAGTCCACCGGCGCCCCCACGCTGACCGGCCATCCGACGCTGGCCGTCCGCCCGCCGGCCGCGTCCACGGCGTCCCACAGGGCAGGGACTCGGAGGGAGTCGGCGTGCCAGTACCGCAGGCCCGTCTGTCCCTCCGGCTGGAAGGGGCCGTTGTAGAGGATCCCGTGCCGGGCCGGCAGCGCGCCGGTGATCATGGTCGCGTGGCCCGGATAGGTGGCCGAAGGGAACACCGACCGGACGCGCTCGGCGTGGGCGCCCTCCCGCCGCATCTCCTGGAGGTTGGGGGCCGGCCAGCGCTCGTCCAGGTAGAACTCGGGCCGCAGGCCGTCCACCGAGACGAGCACGACGTGGTCCGCCGGGGCGGGGCGGTCCGCCCCGGCCCGCTCGTCGGCCACGTCCGCCGGCCGGACCCGGTCCGCTCCGGCCCGCTGGTCGGCGGGGCGGTCCGCCCCGGGGC
>CAZSKS010000135.1:0-3496 GCA_964607465.1 uncultured Gemmatimonadota bacterium
GGCTGGACGCCGGCGGCGACGACTACCTCACCAAGCCCTTCGCCTTCGACGAGCTCCTGGCCCGGGTGCGGGCCCTGGTCCGCCGGGGCGGTTCGGAGCGCACCGAGCGGCTCGTCTACCGGGACGTCGAGCTCGACCGGCTCGAGCACGTGGCCCGGCGCGGCGGCGAGCGGCTGAACCTCACGCCGAAGGAGTACCAGCTCCTGGAGTTCTTCCTGCTCCACCCCGAGGAAGTCGTCCGGAGGACCTCGTTGCTGGAGAAGGTGTGGGACCTGCACTTCGACCCCATGAGCAACGTGGTGGACGTGCACGTGGCGAACCTCCGGCAGAAGCTGCGCGAGGGGGACCGTCAGCCGCTCATCCACACCGTGCGCGGTGTGGGCTACGTCCTTCACCACGATCCACCCCACTGACGAGGAGCCGGGAAGCCGTGCGCTCCTTTCGGCTCCAGCTCGCCCTCCGGTTCACGGCCGCCATGGCCGTGGCGCTGGCGGTCGTGATGACGCTCGGCTGGCTGGCGCTCCGTGAGACGCTCGACCGTCAGCTCGACGCCAGCATCCAGAACGTGGCGTCGATCCAGGCCGGCGCGGTCACCGACGATCCGTCGGGCGAGATGCAGTTCCACGAGTGGAACCTCACGCCCGAGGAGGCGTCCTCGGTCCGGGAGCTGAACCGGTGGGCCCAGATCTGGAGCGAGGAGGGCGAGAGCCTCTTGCGGACCCGGTACCTGACCCGGGACCTGCCGCTGGATTCGGCGGCCCTCCGGAGGGCGGCGGCCGGAGAGCTGGCGTGGACGGAGCAGTCGTTCCGGGGGATTGAGATCCGATCGGTCTATTATCCCCTCGGCCGGCTCGGCGAGAGCCACGCCCGCCACGTCCTCCAGGTGGCCGCCCCCCTCGCCGCCCGGAACGAAACGCTCGCCACGGCCAGACTTGGCCTCGGCCTGATCGGCATCCTCGTGACCCTGGGCACGTTCGGCGGCAGCTGGTGGCTGGCCGGCCGGGCGGTGAGGCCGATCCGCGACATCACCCGCCAGGCCGAGGACATCGGGGCCGGAACGCTCGGCCGGAGGATCACCGCCCACGCCGAGACCCGGGAATACCGGCAGCTCGTGGAGGTCCTGAACACGATGCTCGACCGGCTCGACGCCGCCTTCGAGGCCCAGCGACGCTTCACCGCCGACGCCAGCCACGAGCTGCGCTCCCCGCTGACGGCGCTTCGGGGCGAGGTCGAGCTGGCCCTGCGGAAGGAGCGCAGCCCGGACGAGTACCGGCGGGTGCTCGAGAGCGCCCTGGAGGAGGCGGAGCGGCTGAGCGCGCTGGCGGAGGACCTGCTCACCCTGGCCCGCTCCGACGCGGGGGGCATCGAGCCGCGACGCCGGGAGACGTCCCTCCGGGAGCCGGTCGAGGCGGCCGTGGAGCGGGCCCGGCCCCGGGCCGAGACGAAGCAGATCGACCTCGCGCTCGACGGCGACGAGGGCATCAGTGGCTACTGGGACCCGGACCTCCTGGAGCGCATGGCCTTCAACCTGATCGAGAACGCCGTCAAGTACACGACGCCCGGCGGCCGAGTGCGGGTACGCCTGCGTGCGGTGGACGGTCACGCCGTGCTGGAGGCGGAGGACACGGGCCCGGGGATCCGCGAGGGCGACCTGGAGCGGATCTTCGACCGGTTCTACCGGGCCGACGCCTCCCGGGCCGACACCGATGGAACGGGCCTCGGCCTCTCCATCGTCCGGGCCGTCGCCGTCGCCCACGCAGGAAGCGTGACCGCCGAGAACCGCGAAGAGGGCGGGGCCCGGTTCCGGGTCCGCCTGCCGCGGACCGCGGAGCCGGGCTCCACGAACAGCTAGCTCCTCTTCACGTCATCCGTCGATCCCCAGCCGACGGCACATCTGACACTCCTTCACCCGGCCCAGTCGTCGGACCTGGACAGCGCCACGCCGTCGGACCGGTCGCCGGCACCGGCCGGGCCGCTCATCCCTCGTTTCCCTCCCCGCCTCCGGCAGCCCGGTTGTAGAAGAAGGCCAGGAGCCAGGCGATGCCCGCTCCGTACCCGGCCGACCATACGACACCGAGCAGGTAACCTCCGACCGATGGCGTCACGCCGGGCATGAAGGGCCGGATCATCCACTCTCCCTCCCCGCCGTACACGACGAGGTAGAAGGCCAGACAGAGCAGGTAGAGGACGAGCCCCGTGTAGAGCCCGGCCTTCGTGAACGCCCCGGGATCGAGCTTGCCGTACATGATGTCCTCCCTGCGAGGGTGACCGGAGGGTCGGCGGACCGGAACCGGGTCGAACCCGCCTCCGGACTCGCGGCCCACGCTCGAGACCGCTCCCGCCGTCGTTCGCCCCGCAACCTACCGATCTGCGGGTGAAGGCGGCCTGAAATCCCGGTGAAGAAGACTTCACTCGGCCTTCACCGTGGGTTCACCCCGGTCCTGCTATCCTGCCTCTCGGACAGCCGAACGATCCGGCAGCTCGCGGCGGCACCGCGAGCGGGCGTTCGGCGTCCCCTCGAGCGCAGAGCATGCAACGGATCCGGAGAGGAGGACGACATGTCCGACATGTCCACACGGACGGCGGAGATCGGGATCGTGGGCGCGGGGCCGGCCGGGGCCCGGGCCGCCGAGCTGCTGGCCGACGCCGGCGCGGAGGTGGTGCTCCTCGATCCGAAGGCGCCATGGGAGAAGCCATGCGGGGGTGGCATCACGGCCGGCACGTTCCGGGAGGTCCCTGAGCTGACGGAGCTCGAGCCCGTGGCCCGTCGGGTGAACGAGGTACGACTCGAGGCGCCCGGTCACTCGCTCCGGATCCCGCTCGACGCCCCCCTCTCGGTCGTCCCCAGGGTCGAGCTGGCCCGCTGGCAGCTGGAGCGGGCCAAGGGGGCGGGCGCGGCGTTCCTCCCGCACAGGGTTCGGGGCATCGGCCGGCTGAACGGCGCGTGGACCCTGCGGCTGGACGACGACGGAGACGACGTCCGTGTCCGCAGGCTCGTGGGCGCCGACGGCGCGGCGAGCCGGGTGCGGCGCCTCCTGCGGCCCGGCTTCCGGCCCACGCTGGCGCCGACGCGGGTGGCCTATCCGGAGCTGGGGGAGCGCGCGACCGACGAGGCGCTGTTCCGCTTCGTCCCTGGCATGGACGGCTACGTGTGGGACTTTCCCCGCTCCGATCACCGCTCGGTGGGGGCCGGCGTCAGCGGAGGGGACGCGTCCCGGGAGGTCATGGACGCGGCCGTCGACGCGTACTGGTCCGGGGCCGCCGACGGGGAACCGAGCGGCGGGCGGCGAACGGGGGCCGTCATCGGCACGGCCGGACGCCCCCACGCGTGGGTCGACGTGGGCGGCGGCGACTGGGCGCTGCTGGGCGACGCCGCGGGCTTCGCCGATCCGGTCACGGGCGAGGGCATCCGCAACGCGCTCCGCTCGGCCGCCTGCCTCACCGACGCGTACCGGGCCGACGGGACGTTCGCCGGCTATCCCGATCGGGCCGAGGC
>CAZSKS010000136.1:0-3479 GCA_964607465.1 uncultured Gemmatimonadota bacterium
CGACTTCGTGGACGCGGGCCTCCCCTCCACGGTCGTCCCGGCCCTCGAGTACCGGCCCGCCCTGAAGCGGCTGCTCTCGCTGATGGCCGCCGAGGAGCCCGACGTGGGCGTGGTGGAGGTCGGCGCGTCGCCGCTGGAGCCCTACAACGGGGCCCTGGCGGTGCAGGCCATTCGCGACGCCATCGACTTCACCGTGCTCTGCGCGTCGGATCCGTATGCCGTCGTCGGCGTGAAGGAGGCCTGGGAGGGTGCGCCCGGGCCCGACCTGGTCACCGGCGTCGCCTCGAACACGACGGCCGGCCAGAGCCTGGTGCGCGAGCTGACCGGAATTCCGTGCCTGGACCTCCGGCGGAAGCGGGACCGCCCGGAGCTGGACGCGATGCTGCGGGACGCCCTCGATCTGTAGAGTCCGAACGCACTGCCGGGCGGCGGACAGCTCCGCTCAGCGCCCGGCCGAGAGCCCGGGCGCGTCCGGGAACAGCCCCCGCAGGGCGGTGAAGATCCGGCCGGCCGCCAGCGGCACCAGGCTGAACGGCACGACGATGCGCCACCCGGCCGCCCCCGGGTCCAGGAGGCCCATGACCCCGGAGATGACGGGAAGGTAGGTCGCTCCCAGGATGAGCCCGACGCAGAGCACCAGCGCGCCCCAGATCCACGGATTGCGGGTCACCTCGTTCCGGAAGAGGCCCGACTCGGCCTCGGTCATGTTCAGCACGTGCCAGAGCTGGGCCAGGGCCAGCGTGAGGAACGAGACGGTCACGGCCCGGGCCTCGCCCATCCCGCCCGGACCCAGGGCCAGCCAGAAGGCGGTGAGGACGGAGGCGGTGATCACGGCTCCGTAGCCGCCCAGCGACCACCAGTGGCGGGTCTCCAGGATCGGCTCCTCCTTCTCCCGCGGCGGCCGCTCCAGGATCCCCTCGGCCGCCTCGCCCACGCCCAGGGCCAGGGCCGGGAAGACGTCGGTCACCAGGTTCAGGAAGAGGATCTGGAGCGGGAGCAGCGGGAGCGGCGCGCCGGCCAGGGTGGCCAGGGTGACCACCATCAGCTCGCTCACGTTACAGGAGAGCAGGTAGACGACGAACTTCCGGATGTTGTCGAATATGGCCCGTCCGTGCTCGATGGCCGTGACGATGGTCCCGAAGCGGTCGTCCTGGAGGACCATGTCCGCGGCCTCCCGGGCCACCTGGGTTCCCCGCTTCCCCATGGCGACGCCGATGTCGGCCTTCTTGAGCGCCGGGGCGTCGTTCACCCCGTCGCCGATCATGGCGGTCACGTTCCCGGCCTCCTGGTGGAGGGCCAGCAGGTCGAGCTTCTGTGCGGGGGAGATGCGGGCGAAGATCGGGGCCTCCAGCAGCGCCCGGCGCCGCCCGGCGTCGGCCTCCGAGAGCTCACCCAGGTCGGTGGCGTCCACCACGTCCGTAGCGTCGTCGTCGCCGGCCAGACCGACGGCACGGGCCACGTACCGGGCGGTGGGCCCCTGGTCGCCGGTGACCATGACGACCCGGACTCCGGCCCGGCGGCAGGCCTCCAGCGACGGACGCACGTCCTCCCGGGCAGGGTCCAGCAGGCCCACCAGGCCGAGGAACGTGAGCTCCCGGTAGGGCGAGGCCTCCCGGTCGTCGGCCTCCCGGGTGGCCAGCGCCAGCACCCGGAGCCCCTCCTCGCCGAGCTCGCCGTTCAGGCGCTCCCATCGCCGGCGCTCCTCCTCGTCGAGCGGGGCGGTGCCTTCGCCGGTCCGCACGCGCTCGCTGGCCTCCAGCACGGCCTCCGGTGCGCCCTTGACGGCCACCAGCAGCCCGTCCCGCTCCGGCCGACGGTGCACGGTGGCCATCATCTTCGTCTCGGAGTCGAAGGCCTCCTCCCGCACCTCGGGCCACAGCTCCAGGAGCTCCTCGCGCTCCATCCCCAGCGAGCGTCCCGCTTCCAGGAGGGCCACCTCCGTGGGGTCGCCGGCGGGCTCGGCGTCCTCCCCCGCCTCCTCGTCCGGGAGGGCGGCGTTGTTGCAGAGCACGCCGATCCGGATCGCTTCCCTCGCTCCCTCGTCGGGCTCCTCGGAGGGGGTCCAGTCGCCCGAGGGGAGGGAGAGGCGCTCGACTCCCATCTGGTTCCGCGTCAGGGTGCCGGTCTTGTCGGTGAGGATGACGCTCGTGGACCCCAGCGTCTCCACGGCCGACAGCCGGTCCACCAGGGCGTTCCGGCGGGCCATGCGCCACATGCCGCGGGCCAGGGCGATGGTGGCCACGATGGGCAGGCCCTCCGGGATGGCCGCCACGGCCAGGGCGATGGCGGTCTCGACGATCAGGAGCAGATCCTTGCCGGTGGCGATCCCCGAGCCCGCCACCAGGGCCGCCAGGCCGAGCGTGACCCAGACGAGCCGCTGCCCCAGGAGATGGAGTCGCTCCTCCAGGGGCGTGACGTCCTCCTCGGCCTCCTCCACGAGCTCCGATATGTGCCCGAGCTCCGTCTCCATGCCGGTGGCGACGACGACGCCCGACCCCGAGCCGCGAGTGACCGCCGTGCCCTTGTAGAGCATGGACCGGCGCTCGGAGATGGGGGCGTCGCCGGGGGCCGGCTCCACCTGCTTCTCCACCGGCGTGGATTCGCCGGTCAGGGCCGACTCGTCGGCCTCTACCCGGTTCGCCTCCAGGAGCCGCAGGTCGGCGGTCACCACGTCCCCGCCCTCCAGCAACACGACGTCCCCCGGGACCAGATCCCGGGCGGGCACGACCCGCGGCTGGCCGTCCCGCAGCACCCTCGCTTCCGTGGAGCCCAGCTCGCGAAGCGCCTCCATGGAGGTGACGGCCCGGAGCTCGGTGGCGAAGCCGATGGCCGCGTTGATCACCAGGACGGCGACGATGGCGACGCCCTCGAGAGCTCCGCCGAACACGAAGGAGAGGAGGGCGGCGGCCCCCAGTAGGAGGATGATCAGGCTCCGGAACTGGTCGACGAGGATCTCCCAGGCGCTCCGCTCCTCGTGCTCGCGAAGCTGGTTCGGTCCGTGTTCGCGGAGCCGACGTGCCGCCTCGTCCGAGGACAGGCCGCGCTCGGGATCGACCTCGAGCTCGCGCGCCAGGTCATCGGCGGACCGGGACCATGGCGATTCGGCAGGATCCCGGTCGTCGGTCCGCGGGGCGGCGGCTGGGGTGGAGGCGGTCGACATCTCGAGCGTTCTCCTCGGCTCGTCGGTCGTCGGGTGATCCTGGGCCGGGCGCGTGCCGCACCGGTACACGGAGGCCACTCCCGCAGACAGTGAAGGTACCGGGCCGGCCGGCGCACGCCAGACGACTGGCGGGCGGAGCGGGAATCTCCCCACGGGTCGAGTCGGGCGACCTCCCACACGGCCCGGCAGTGCCGCCGCGTATTATTGGGGTCCCCGACGACGCCGGGGACCCTGCGGATGTCCCACGCTCCCCGGAGTGCAGCCAGGAAGGAGAAGCGTGCGGATCGGAGTGCTCAACATGGGTTCGGCCACTGCCAAG
>CAZSKS010000137.1:0-1798 GCA_964607465.1 uncultured Gemmatimonadota bacterium
TCTACGATGTCAACGTAGCGCTCTAGCCAGCTGAGCTACGGCCCCGCCAGAAACGTACGAGCGGGACCCGGAGGGAACCCGCTCGCGAGCCCTGAATGCTACTCGCGGCATGCGACGTCGTCAACCCTGTGAGCCGCCCTCGACCGGGCGCCTCCGGGCGATTCGGCCCCCCGGCGAGCCGGCGCGTCACCGGGCCGTGACGGCGCAGGGACGGCGTCCCACCGTCCCATCGTCCCCGACCGCGCGTCCGCTTGTAACCCCGGGACGTGACCGGGTTCCGGATCGCCGGCCCCGCCGCCGCGTCCCTCGCGGACCACGACGCGACGGGGCGCCACCCCCACCGTGCTCCCCCTACCCCCCCGCGAATTCGCGCAGCGCCTCCACCACCTCGGCCCGCTCCCCCTCGGTGAGCCCGGGGAAGACCGGCAGGCTCAGCACCTCCCGGGCGGCCCGCTCGGCCACCGGAAAGTCGCCGGGCCCGTACCCCAGGTGGGCCAGCCCCTCCAGCAGGTGGAGGGGGGTCGGATAGTAGACCCCCGATCCCACGCCGCGATCCCGCAGGTGCTCCCGGAGGGCGTCCCGTTCGCGGGCGCGCAGGGTGTACTGGTGGTAGACGTGGGTGTTGCCGGCCCGGACGGTCGGCGCCTCCAGCCCCGGCAGGCCGTCGAGCGCGGCGTCGTACGCCCGGGCGTGCTCCCGGCGGCGGTCGTTCCACCCGTCCAGCGCGCCCAGCTTCACCCCGAGCACGGCCGCCTGCAGCGCGTCCAGCCGGCTGTTGTAGGCCACCTCCCGGTGCCCGTAGCCGCCGGCCTCGGTCCGCCCGTGGTCGCGCAGGCTCCGGAGCCGCGCCGCCAGATCGGCGTCGCCGGTGGTCACCAGGCCGCCG
The DNA here is from genome assembly GCA_964607465.1 of uncultured Gemmatimonadota bacterium. GTDB lineage: Bacteria > Gemmatimonadota > Gemmatimonadetes > Palauibacterales > Palauibacteraceae > CAYVFM01. The sequence goes on from CAZSKS010000137.1 coordinate 887, forward strand.
TCGCCCCACGCGCCGAGGTTCTTGGTGGGATAGAAGGAGAAGCAGCCCGCGTCGCCGACGGCCCCCGCCTCGCCGGTTCCCTGCTGCCGGGCGCCGATGGCCTGGGCGGCGTCCTCCACCAGGGCCAGGCCGTGCCGGTCGGCCAGCCCGGACAGCGCAGGCAGGTCGGCCATCTGGCCGTACAGGTGGACCGGCACGACCGCCGCCGTGCGGTCGGTGACCTCGGCGGCGGCCGCCTCCGGATCCAGATTGAGCGTGTCGGGGCGGACGTCGGCCAGGACGGGCCGGGCCCCCGCCCGGATGACGGCCTCTGCGGTGGCGAAGAAGGTGAAGGCGGGGACGATCACCTCGTCCCCCGCCCCGACCCCCAGCGCCCGCAGCACCAGGAGCAGGGCGTCGGTGCCGCTGGCCACCCCCACGGCGTGGTCCACGCCCACGCGCCGGGCGACGGCCTCCTCGAACGACGCGACGGTCGGGCCCAGCACGAAGGCGGCGTCCTCCACCACCCCGGCCACGGCCCGGTCCAGCTCCTCCCGCAGCTCGCGGGTCTCCCGGGCCGGGTCCTGCAGCGGCACGATCATGGGCATCGGCTCCTCGCGGTCGTTGGCTCTTGAGGGAACGGTATGGGCCTGTCTACGTTGGGGCGAGCGAGGCCGGGCCCCGCCCGGGACCCCGCGTTCGCGCCCCACGAGCCACGCATCCGGACCCGCAGGAGGAGCCGTGACCCGCCGCCCCGCCGCCCAGACCGCTCCCGCCCCGGGGACCGCCGTCGGCCGGGGAGCGATCGCCGGCCGGACGTGGGCGCCCCTCGCGCCGGTCCTCGCGACCGCCCTGCTGCTGGCCGCGATCCCCGGAGGCCCGGCGGAGGCCCAGGCGCCGGGGGACCGGGCGGGCCGCCCCTCCGCCGGCTCC
>CAZSKS010000137.1:1898-3455 GCA_964607465.1 uncultured Gemmatimonadota bacterium
CCCGGCGGAGGCCCAGGCGCCGGGGGACCGGGCGGGCCGCCCCTCCGCCGGCTCCGACTTCCGGGCCTCCCCCTACCTGCCGACGGACCACTGGGCCTACGACGTGCTCGACCGATGGATCGCCGACGGTCGGGTGGACGGCCTCTCCCCCCTCACCCGCCCCTGGCGCCGGATGGACGTGGCGCGGGCCGTCCGGGAGCTGGGCCGGGCACGGCTGGACGCCCGGGAGAGCGGCTGGCTGGCCCGCCTGCGGGACGAGTTCCGGCTGGAGCTGGACCGGCTGTCGGACCCCTCGGCGCCGGGCTACGTGCGGGGCCGCTTCGGGGCCGGCGGCACCGTCCGCTCCCAGACCCACCGCGACCCGCTCCGCGCGGAGCTGGAGGGCCGCTTCTCCGAGGCCACCCTGCAGGAGTACCTGTCGCTGGACGTCACCGGCGCCGCGGGCGTCGTGGCGGGGGCGTTCCGCGCCCGGCGGGACGGCCAGTACACCGAGGACCCCCAGTTCCCCGACGGCCGCGTGGTGCGGGAGCAGGCCCTCAGCCTGGAGGCCATTGGCATCGACGAATTCAAGGTCCGGCCCGAGGAGGCCTACCTGGAGCTCCAGACGGAGTACGCCCGCCTGGGCTTCGGCCGCATGGACCGGAACTGGGGGCTCCCCCGCATGCACGGCTTCACCCGCTCCGACTACGCCTACAGCTACGAGGAGCTGAGCTGGCGGGTCGGGGGCGAGCGGATCTTCATCACCGGCACGCTGACGGAGCTGGGCGACGCCGGGGCCGACACCACCCGCCACCTCTCCACCCACCGGCTGGAGGTGCGGCCGGCCGACGGGCTGGTGCTGGCCGCCACCGAGGCGGTGATCCACGGCGGCCCCTCCCGTCCCCTCGACCTGGGCTTCGTGAACCCGCTGGGCATCTGGCACCTGCAGGGCGGGTCCCGTAACGCCGTGGGGCAGGTGGACGCCTGGTGGCGGCCCGTGCGGGGGCTCGTCCTGTACGGCAGCCTGCTGGCGGACGCCACGAACGCCCCGGCCGGCGAGGACCCCTCCTGCTGCCAGATGGGCGGCACGGTGGGCCTGGAGCTGCCCGTGCTGAGCGACGCCTGGGGGGCGCGCGTGCAGCTCAGCTCGGTGCAGAGCCTCACCTACCGCACCCGCCTCCCGTGGGAGGAGTGGTCGGTGCGGGGGCTCGGGCTGGGGTGGGACAAGGCCGACCTCCACCTGCTGACCCTGGAGGGGGAGTGGATGGGCCGGCCGGGCCTGGTCGTGCGGCCGCGGCTGGACGTCCAGGCGCTGGGCGAGCGCTCGGACTTCACCGGCGACCTCCGGCCGCCGGGCGAGGAGCTGCCGGACTTCCCCCGTGTCCTCGTGGGTCAGGAGGAGCTCACCGTCCGCCCCTCGGTGAACGGGCGCTGGCGGCCCGCCACCCTCGGCGACTGGGCCGTGGAGCTGTCGTGGGACCTGGGGGTGAGCTTCATCCGGGACGCCGATCACGTGGCCGGCGACGACCGCACGGAGTTCGTCGGCGAGCTCCGGGCCGTGGTGCGCACCCCCCGGGC
>CAZSKS010000138.1:0-3313 GCA_964607465.1 uncultured Gemmatimonadota bacterium
CGCCGTCACGTCCACCACCGCGCCCGGCGGGCCGGAAGCACCGCTCCGGGCGGTGGGCGCCTCCGGCGTCGTCACGGGCTCGTCACAGGCGCCGAGGGTCGCCGCGAACGTCCCGGCGACCAGCAAGATCAGCAGCTTTCGCATCGTCTGCCTCCTGTCGAGCGTTCATGGGCCTTCGAACGGGAGGGTCGAGGCCCGCCCGCCCGCGATCGGCTCACGAAGCTGGAAGGGGACCGCGAAGCTGTCGTGAAGGGTGCGCTAAGGAAGCGTTAACGGACCTGTTCGGCCCGGGAGCTCGGGGGGGGATTCCACCCGGAAGTCCGCGGCCCCCGGCCCCGACGACGGCTCGGAGGAAGGGCCGGACCGCTACGAGCGACCTGCGCTGACCCGTATATTCAGGCGTACGTGCCGGCCCGGAGATCGCTCTTCGAGGACTGAACGGGTCCGGCAGGCGGACGCCAACCGGAGGCCACCTTTCGTGCTCGAGCTGCTGACGTTCGGCGGGCTGGAGCTGCGGACCGAGGCCGGCGAGCGGGTCGAGGCGCTCTCGGGCCGGACGAAGTGCCTGGCCCTGCTCGCCTACCTGGCGGTCGAGGGGACCGACGGCCGGGTGCCGCGCGAGGAGGTGGCCTACCTGCTGTGGCCCGACCGACCGGACGACCGCGCCCGCAACTCCCTGCGCGTGGCCCTCAGCCACGTCCGGAAGGCCACGGAACGGCCGCTGGTGGGCGGGGAGGGGGAGGCGAGCCTGTGGTTCGTCCGGGACCACCTGCGAGCCGACGTCACGGCCTTCCGGGAGGCGCTGGCCGCGGGCGAGCGCGCCCGGGCTCTGGAGCTGTACCGGGGCGACTTCCTGGCCGGGGTCCGGGTGCCGGAGGCCGGGCCGTTCCTGCGCTGGGCCGACGAGCGCCGGGGGCGTTTCCGTCGCGAAGCCTACGAGGCCGCCCTGGAGCAGGGGAGCGAGTCCGTCGAGTCCGGCGACCTCGCGTCCGCCGAGGAGTCCTTCAGGACCGCCCTGGACCTGGCCCCTCTTCGGGAGGAGGCCGCCGAGAGGCTGATCCGGACCCTGGCGGACCGGGGACGGGCGGCCGACGCCGTCCAGCTCTACGAGGCCTTCCGGAGACGTCGGCGGGAGGAGCTGGACCTCGCTCCCTCCGACGAGCTCCGGGAGGTGATCCGGCAGGTGCGGCGGTCCCGGACGCCCGCCTCCCTCGCGGGGGAGGACGCGGAGGATGGGGAGACGGCGGAGCCGGCCCGGGCCACGGTGGAGGAGGCGGGCGGGGCGTACCGGGCGGCCGGACCTGCGAAAGGGGAAGGGGCGGCAGAGGTACCGTCCGGGGCGCTCCCGGCCGATCCGCCGGCCGGCGCGACCGGAGGGGACCGGACGGGCCGGCGTCGTCTCCGCCGGGGATTCGTGGCGGTCACGCTCCTGGGGGCGGTCCTGGCCGGCGCCTGGCACCTCGTCGGCTCGGGCAGCGGGCCCGAGGGGGCCGGGGACGACCGCTCCATCGCCGTGCTCCCTTTCGAGACGCTGGGTGACGAGGAGGGGGCGAGCGTCCTGGCCGAGGGCATGCACTCGGACCTCCTCACCCGGCTCTCCCACGTCTCCGGCATCCGGGTCGTGTCCTCCACCTCGGTGGAGCGCTACCGGGACACGGAGCTGCCCCTGCCGGCCGTCGCCGAGAGCCTGGGGGCCCGGTGGGTCGTGGAGGGGGCGGTGCAGCGGGCGGGCGGAGACATCCAGGTGAACGCCCAGCTCATCGATTCCCGGACCGATGCCCACGCCTGGGCGGAGACCTACCGACGGGAGCTGACGGCCGAGGGGCTCTTCGACCTCCAGGGCGACATCACCCGGCGGATTGCCCGGTCGCTGGAGACCGAGCTGACGTCCATGGAACAGGAGCGCGTCGAGCGCCGCCCCACCGACGACCTGGAAGCCTACCGCCTCTACGTGCGGGGCCGGAGGCGCCTGAATCGCCGGACGGGCGACGATGCCCGGGCGGCGGTGCGGCACTTCCGGTCGGCGATCGAGCGGGACTCCGGGTACGCCCTGGCCTGGTCCGGGCTGGCCGACGCCGTGGACCTGGCCGGGGAATACGGTTGGGCTCTGCCCGACGTTCCCCTGCCCGAGCCGGAGGAGGCGGCCCGCCAGGCCCTGGAGCTCGCCCCGGATCTCGCCGAGGCCCGCGCCACCCTCGGGAGGCTCCTCATGGACCCGTGGGGTCGGAGGGACGCTCCCGCCGCCTTCCGCGAGCTCCAGAGGGCGGTGGAGCTGAACCCGAGCTACGCCCAGGCGCACCACTGGCTGGGGTACCTGCAGCTGGCCCTGGGCGACATGGACCGGGCCGTGGACCACCTTACCCTGGCTGTGGAGCTCGATCCGGGCCTCCATCCGGCCCGGGCCGTGCTGGGATGGGCCCATCTCGCGAGGGGGGAGCCCGGCGAGGCGATGGCGCAGATCCAGCGGGCGGCCGCGGCCGGAGGCGGCGTCCCGGAGGGCGGCCCCACCTACGCCCGCAGGCTCCGCGACCGGGCCATCGTCCTGCACCACCAGGGACGCTACGCCGAGGCCGAGCGGCTCGCGCGCCGGGGGATCTCCGGGCTGGACGACGTCCCTTACATGCTCCGGACGCTCCTCGTGGCTACCGAGGTCGCCCTGGGTGACGTGCCGGGCGCGAGGGAGGAGCTGGCCAGGATGCGGCAGGACGACCTCCCGCCGGTTCCCCTGGGGCTGGCGCACGCGGCCCTGGGAGACGTGGACGCGGCCTTCGACGCCTTCCTCGGGGACGAGGTGATCTGGCCGCCGGGGACGGTGGTCGCGCTCCGGTACTGGTTCCCCGAGGCCCTCCGGCGGATCCGGGCGGATCCCCGGTATCCGGAGCTGGTGCGGGAGATCGAGCGCAAGTGGAAGCTCGAGCCCGACGGGACGTTCGGGGGCCTGGGCCGGTCGAGCTGAGGCCTGCCGGGGACGCACCGCCCGCGAACAGGCCGGGCACGGTCGATCGCCGCCCGGCCCCTGTCGGCCGCCGGACCGTGCCGAGCCTCCTCCACGGGAGGTGTGGCGGACGGGGGACATCAATCGGATCGTTCGATCGGCCGGACCGGGAGGACCGTCCAGAACCACCGTGGCGACGGGGGGTTCACGGGTGACGCGAGGACCCGTATGGCGGACCGGATCCTGCGTGACCCGTAGGCTGACTCCACGGTCGAACACAGTCTCCGGAGTCGGCATCGCAGCGTCGGCGCGAACGAGACCACCCGGCTGTCCGCCCGCGCCGACGCTTGGTGGGATAGATCGGGCGTTTTCGGCACC
>CAZSKS010000139.1:0-3278 GCA_964607465.1 uncultured Gemmatimonadota bacterium
CCCGTCTCCGCCGTCTCCAGGGCGATCTCCACCGTCTCCAGGTCCCGCATCTCGCCCACCAGCACGATGTCGGGGTCCTCCCGCAGGGCGGCCCGGAGCGCCACCTTGAAGCCCCGGGTGTGGACGCCCACCTCGCGCTGGTTGATCAAGCAGCGCTTGTTGTCGTGGACGAACTCGATGGGGTCCTCGATGGTGATGATGTGGGCCCGGCGGGTGCGGTTGATGTGGTCGATGAGGGCGGCCAGCGTGGTGGACTTCCCCGAGCCGGTGGGCCCGGTGACCACCACCAGCCCCTTCTTCAGCTCGCACAGGTCCAACATGCTCCGGGGCAGGCCCAGGTCCTCGGCCGTCATGATGTCGGCGGGGATCTGCCGGAAGACCCCGCCGATCCCCCGCCGGTCCCGGAAGAGGTTGCAGCGGAACCGGGCCACGCCGGGGATCTCGTAGGCGAAGTCCGTGTCGTTGGTCTCCTCGAACTCGCCCCGGTTCCGCTCCGGGGCGATCTCCAGCAGCATCTCGCGGGTCTCCTCGGCCGAGTAGGCCTCCTCGTCTCCCAGCCGGACCATCTCGCCGTCCTTCCGGAAGAGGGGCGGGTTCTCGGCCGACACGTGGAGGTCCGAGCAGCCCTCGTCCACCATCTTCCGGAAGAGGCGCTCGATGTCGGGAGCCTCGGGATCGTGGGCGTCCAGGACCGGCGCTTCGTCGGATGCCTCCCCGGCTTCCACCGTGGGCTCCTCCTCCCGGGCCGACGGCTCCGCGTCGGTCCCCGCCGCCGGTCGGGACGCCGCGTCCGGGCCGGCGTCGGCCCCCGCCGGGGCCCGAGACGCCGGCTTCGGCTCCGCGTCGGCCGCTTCCTCGGCCCGCGGGCGCCGGTCTCCGTCCCGGGGGGCGTCGTCGGGCTCCGGGCCGCGCGCCGCCTCCCGGGTCGATTCCGTCGCGGGCTCCCGGGACGATCCCGTCTCCACCGGCACGGCCAGGATGCGCGCCGTCCCGCTGGCCACGTAGGCGCGCACCTGCACCCGCCCGGAGGGGGCCTCGTAGGTGAACTCGTGCCGGCCCTCCTTCAGCGGATCCTCCGCCGGGAGGATCTCCTCCAGGAGCCCCGCGACCTGTCGGCGGTCGGGAGCGTCGGAGCCCAGGGGATGCTCTTCGCCCCCCGAGGTCATCGTCACCGGGCGGCCGGCGGCTACCGTGAGCCGCTCCCCACCCCTGCGGTGGAGCTCTTCCAGGTAGCTGTCCAGGCGGGCCATGGCAGGTCCTTCGTGTTCGGCGTCGGGATCAGGAGGACGAGGCGAACGTCACGCGGGCGATACGCGAACGGTTGACGAACCGGACCGTGTCACCGTCACGCAGCGGGATGAAGGCCTCGGTCCGGTTCAGGAAATCCCGGATCCGCCGCTCCCCTGCCGGCCGCACGTAGCTCACCGTGCCCGTCAGCTCGCTTCCGTCCTCCATCCGGACCCGGATCCGGCGGGACGTGAACGCTTCCAGGCCCTCCGACTCCTTGGCGGCGGCGATCTCCTCCGGGCTCTCCTGCTCCGAGGCCGGGACCGAGAGCACCAGGACGGCGGACCGGTTGAGCAGGGCCAGGGCCCCATCCGGTCCCCGGACCGGGAAATAGTCCTCGGTGGCGTCGTTCAGGAGGTCGCCGGGTCGCTGGGGCCCCGAGTGGTGCTGGGCCCGCTCGGCCAGGAAGAGCCGGACGGGACGGGGATCCTCGCCCATCAGGGTGACCGCCGCCTCCACCTCCCGCTTGGGAACCTCGTAGCCCTCGGTCATGCCCGTCCCCTCACGAGCCCGCCGGCACGATGCGCCAGATCCATCCGGCCTGATCGTCCGACACGTAGAGGGAGCCGTCCGGGCCCACGGCCAGGCCCGCGGGTCGGTGGTCGGCCTCCCGGGGCCCCTGGCCCTCCTGGCGAAAGCCCGTGGCGAAGTCCGACCACTCCCCGGTGGGCTCACCGTCCTCGAAGGGAACGAAGACCACCCGGTAGCCCTCCTGGGGGAGCGGCGCCCGGTTCCAGGAGCCGTGGAAGGCCAGGAAGGCGCCGCCCCGGTAGCGCTCGGGGAACCGGGAGGCGGTGTAGAAGAGGAGGTCGTTGGGGCCCCAGTGGGCCGGGAACGCGAGCAGCGGGTCGTCCTTCCCGGCGCACCGGCCCACCTCCCGGCCGTCGCCCCCGTACTCGGGAGCCAGCACCTTCCGGTCCAGCTCGGGATCGTGGTGGCAGTACGGCCAGCCGAAGTCGGCCCCCTCGGTGACCCTCACGAACTCCTCCGAGGGCTTCTCGGCCCGCTCCTCCCGGGTGAAGTGGTCCGGCCAGAGCTGGTCGAGCTGATCCCGGCCGTGGATGGCGGCGTACAGCCGGCCGTCTCCGGGGTTGTGGGCCAGGGCCACCGCGTTGCGCATGCCCGTGGCGAAGCGCTGCCCGTCGGACTGCGTCTGTCCGGTCCGGTCGGCGGCGAACCGCCAGACGCCGCCGTTCTCCTCCAGCTCGGGGCACGGGTCCCGGCCCGGGGAGCCCTGGCTACGTTGCTCCTCCTGGCAGGCGTTCGAGGGCGCGCCGACGTTGACGTAGAGGCTCCCCTCCCCGTCCAGCGCGAGGGGCTTGGCGGCGTGGCCGCCGCTGGCCCGCAGCCCCCGGACGATCGGCTCCGGGTCCCCTTCCGGCGCCAGGACCCCCTCCGGGCGCTCCCACCGCAGGACGGCGTCGTCGCGGCCGTAGTAGAGATGTCCCTCGTGGAGCTCCAGCCCGGTGCCGCCCATGTCCTGCGCCAGCCGGCGGGTCACGTCGACCCGCCCGTCCCCGCTGGTGTCCCGGAGGGCGAGCACGCCGCCGGGCACCTCGTCCGAGTCCCGGAGCGCCACGTAGAGGTCGCCGTTCTCCGCCACCGCCAGGTGCCGGGCCCGGCCCAGGTCCTCGGCCACGACCAGGGCGCAGAAGCCCTCCGGCAGCTCCAGCCCGCCGTCGTCCGGGTCGCACGCCGGCGCGTCGGTGGCCGCGGCGGTCCCCGGGCTCCCGTCCCCGCTCGCTGCTGCGTCGGAGCCCGTCCCCTCCGGGCTGCAGGCGACGACAGCGAAGGCCAGGAGAGGGAGGAGGGCGAGGAAGGGAGGGCGGCGTCGCTGCATGCGGCGGCTCCTGTGGTCGGTGCGCCGGGCCGTCCGGATCGGGGGGGAACGCCGCCCGCCACCGCCCGGCACCGGCGGACGAGCGTGCACCGGGCAATGGTGGCGAGGTCGGGGCGGGCGAGCAAGGTGGAGAGGGCGGCCGGACCGGCGG
>CAZSKS010000140.1:0-3276 GCA_964607465.1 uncultured Gemmatimonadota bacterium
ATCAAGGCCATCGACTCGATGATCCCCATCGGCCGGGGCCAGCGGGAGCTGATCATCGGCGACCGCCAGACCGGGAAGACGGCCATCGCCATCGACGCCATCATCAACCAGCGGGACACCGACGTCCTGTGCGTCTACGTGGCCATCGGTCAGAAGGCGTCCACCGTGGCCGGGGTGGTGGAGCGGCTGAAGCGCGAGGACGCCATGGACTACACCATCGTCGTGGCGGCCAACGCGTCCGAGCCGGCCACGATGCAGTACATCGCCCCCTACACGGGATGCGCGCTGGCCGAGTACTTCATGTACAAGGAGGGGAAGCACACCCTGGTGGTGTACGACGACCTCTCCAAGCAGGCCGATTCCTACCGGGAGCTCTCCCTCATCCTGCGGCGCCCGCCGGGTCGCGAGGCGTATCCCGGCGACATCTTCTATCTCCACAGCCGCCTGCTGGAGCGGAGCGCCAAGATCAACGAGGACGCCGACTTCGTGGCGGATCACGAGGAGATCGAGGAGCCCGGCGGGTCGCTCACGGCCCTCCCCATCATCCAGACCCAGGCGGGCGACGTCTCCGCCTACATCCCCACCAACGTCATCTCCATCACCGACGGGCAGATCTACCTGGAGCCGGACCTCTTCTACCAGGGCGTCCGGCCCGCTGTGAACGTGGGGATCTCGGTCTCCCGGGTGGGCGGCGCGGCCCAGGTGAAGGCCATGAAATCGGTGGCCGGCCAGCTGCGCCTGGACCTGGCCCAGTACCGGGAGCTGGAGGCCTTCGCCCAGTTCGGCTCGGAGCTGGACCCGGCCACCCAGAAGCAGCTGGCCCGGGGCGAGCGGATCGTGGAAATCCTGAAGCAGGGCCAGTACGATCCCATGGAGGTGGCCGATCAGGTCATGGTCATCTTCGCCGCCACCGAGGGCTACCTGGACGACCTGGAGGTCGGGGAGATCCGGACCTGGGAGCGGGAGTTCCTGGAGTGGGTCCACTCGACCCGGCCGGAGATGGTGGAGAGCCTCCAGGAGCAGAAGACCCTCACCGACGACATCGAGGCCGACCTCCGGAAGGCGGTGGAGGACTTCAGCGAGCAGTTCGCCGCCACCACCGAGGGGGACGAGACCTCCGGCGGGGAGCCGGCGGAGGGCGAGGCGTCCGGGGACGAGCCGGCGCCGGCGCCCGCCGAGGCGGCGTCCTGACCGATGGCCAAGGCCCGCGACATCAAGCGGCGGATGCGCTCCGTCGACAACACGAAGAAGATCACCCGCACCATGGAGATGGTGGCGGCCTCGAAGCTCCGCCGGGCCCAGCAGAGGGTGGAGGCGTCCCGGCCCTATTCCCGGAAGCTGACGGCGGCCATCGAGCGGCTGGCCGATCCGGAGCTGGCGGAGATGCAGCCCCTGCTGCGCCAGCCGGAGGAGGAGCGGCGGGCCGCCGTGCTGCTGCTCACCAGCGACCGGGGGCTGTGCGGGGCCTTCAACTCCAACCTCACCCGGAAGGCCCGCGAGCTGCTGGACGAGCTGGAGGAGCGGGAGGTGGAGACGAGGTTCCACGTCGCGGGCCGGAAGGGGATCTCCTACTTCCGCTTCCGGGGCGTTCCCATGGAGCGCACCGTCACCGACCTGGGCGACCGGCCCGGCGTGGCCGAGGCCCGCGACCTGGTGGGCGACCTGGCCCGGGACTTCGCCGAGGAGCGGCTGGACGCCCTGTACGTCGTGTACGCCCGGTTCGAGAGCATCATGACGACGCCGCCCACCCGGCGCCGGATCCTGCCCGTGCCGCTGTCGGGCGACGAGAGCGGCGGGCCCTGGTACATCCTGGATCCGTCGGCGGAGGAGATCCTGGAGGAGCTCCTCCCCCTCTACGTGGTCAACTCCGTCTTCCAGGCCCTGGTGGAGAGCGCCGCCGCCGAGCAGGGCGCCCGTCGGACCGCGATGAAGAACGCCACGGACAACGCCGAGGAGATGCTGGACGAGCTGCGGCGCAGCTACAACCGCGCCCGGCAGGCGGAGATCACGCAGCAGATCGCCGAGATCATGGGCGGCGCCGAGGCCCTCGCCGAGGAGTGAGGGACCGGACGCGCCGCGCGAGAACGCACCGCAGAGGATAGACAGACATGGCCGACGAGAGACAGAACGGCGGGAGCACGGGCGAGGTGGTCCGGGTCATCGGACCGGTGGTGGACGTCCGCTTCGCCCCCGAGGAGCTGCCCGAGCTCTACAATGCGCTGGAGCTGGAGTGGACCGGTCAGGACGGCGAGGAGCGCCGGCTGGTCTGCGAGGTGGAGCAGCACATCGGGCGCAACCAGGTCCGGTCGGTGGCGATGGACAGCACCGACGGCATCGAGCGGGGCATGGACGTCCGGGACACCGGCGCCGCCATCACGGCCCCGGTGGGCGAGGCTCCCCTGGGGCGGATCATGAACGTCCTGGGCGAGCCGGTGGACGAGCAGGGGCCGATCGGCGAGGAGGAGCGCTGGCCCATCCATCGCGACGCGCCCCAGCTGGTGGACCTGGAGCCCCATACCCAGATCTTCGAGACGGGGATCAAGGTCATCGACCTCATCTGCCCCTACGTGGCGGGCGGGAAGACCGGCCTGTTCGGCGGCGCCGGCGTGGGCAAGACCGTCATCATCATGGAGCTGATCAACAACATCGCCCAGGAGCACGAGGGACGGGCGGTGTTCTGCGGCGTCGGCGAGCGGACCCGCGAGGGCAACGACCTGTGGCTGGAGATGAAGGAGTCCGGGGTGCTGGAGTCGGCCGCCCTGGTCTACGGCCAGATGAACGAGCCGCCGGGCGCGCGCCTGCGGGTGGGCCTGACCGGCCTGACCATCGCCGAGTACTTTCGCGACGTGCAGCAGCAGGACGTGCTGCTGTTCATCGACAACATCTTCCGGTTCAGCCAGGCGGGCTCCGAAGTGTCGGCCCTGCTCGGGCGGATGCCGAGCGCCGTGGGCTATCAGCCCACCCTGGCCTCCGAGATGGGGAACCTGCAGGAGCGGATCACCTCCACCGACCGGGGCTCCATCACCTCCGTGCAGGCCATCTACGTGCCGGCCGACGACATCACCGACCCGGCGCCGGCCGCGGCCTTCACCCACCTGGACGCGACGACCGTCCTGTCGCGGCAGATCTCCGAGCGGGGCATCTACCCCGCCGTGGATCCGCTGGAGTCCAACAGCCGGATCCTGGACGCCGAGTACATCGGCGAGCGCCACTACCGGGTAGCCACCCGGGCGCAGGAGATCCTGCAGCGCTACAAGGACCTGCAGGACATCATCG
>CAZSKS010000141.1:0-3255 GCA_964607465.1 uncultured Gemmatimonadota bacterium
CGGGCACCGCCTCGAACATGTCGCCGGCGGTGAACCCGACGCGGTCGTCCACGCCCATCTCCTCGGGCAGGTCCCCGGCCTGGTCCACGACCTTCGGCAGCTCCAGCACCTCGCCCGTCAGGTGGGGGTGCTCCCGGACCAGGTGGCTCAGCAGGTAGCCGAAGCCGCCCCCGACGTCACACAGGTGGTCCACGTCGGCCAGGTGGTCCCCGTCCAGCGCTTCCAGCACGGCCCGGGTCTCGAGGCGCGAGTAGCTGGTCATCGCCTCGTCGAAGATCCGGGAGTACTCCGGGTCGGCCTCCGGGTACTCGAACAGCCGGTAGCCGTGCTCCTCCTCGAAGGCCCCCTGCTCGCCGGTGCGCACGAACTCCGGCAGGTGGGTCCAGAGGGCGTAGTGCTCGGGGCTCTCCTCCAGCCGGGCGACGCCCCGCAGGCTGTGGGGATGATCGTCGGTGAGGAACGCGCCCTTCCCGGTGACGGAGAAGGTGCCGTCGGGCCGCTCGTCCAGCAGATCGAGGGAGGCCAGGGCGCGGAGGAGCCGGTAGGTGTTGTCGGGATCCAGGTCGAGGGCCTCGGCCACCTCCCGCGCGGTGCCCGACCCGTCGGCCAGCTCCTCGAACACCCCCAGCTCGACGCCGGCGTAGAGGGTCTGGCTCCGCCAGCGTCCGAAGATCAGGTCGATCACCGCATCGGCCGCGTCGCTCATCGTGGCCTCCCCGCGGAGATGAATGTCTGTCGGCTGCCGACGGTGCTACCGCCGCACCCATAGCGCAGCGGGGACAACGCTTACCGGACATCGCCGGAGGCGTCAAGGCGGGCGGGGGGGGGTGACGGCGGTCGATGGGCTGAAGGCTACGGAGGGATGCGTTGCCCGGCGGAACGATCGAGGGCAGGTTTAGGAAGTTGCCTTCCGGTGCTCTCCTCGCGTGAACGGGCGGTATGATCATGGACCGCCTCAGGCAGCTCGTCCACGAGATCCACCGCCGCTCCCTGTGGCAGGTCGTGGGCATCTATCTGGCCGGCTCCTGGGTGGCGCTCCAGGTGGTGCGCGAGATCGCCCTCACGCTGGGGCTTCCCGACTGGTTCCCCCCCTTCGCCTTCGCCCTGCTGGTGATCGGGTTTCCCGTCGTGCTGGCCACGGCGTTCGTCCAGGAAGGCGGACCGGCGAGCCCCGGGTCGGACGTCCCGCTGGTGGACGGCGCCGGCCGGGAAGTCGGACGACGGCAGGGAGCGCGCGGACAGGGCGGGCGTGGTCCGGTCGACACCGCCCGCCGACTCTTCACCTGGCGGAACGCGCTCCTCGGCGGGGGGGCGGCCTTCGCCCTGTGGGGCATGGTGGCCGCCGGGTGGGTGCTCCTCCACGGAGCCCCCGGGGACCGAGGTCCGGAGTCGATCCTCGCGACGGAGGAGACCCAGCCCGCCGTGGCCGTACTGCCCTTCGAGAACCTCAGCGCGAGCGAGGAGAACGAGTTCTTCGCCCGGGGGATGCACGAGGCGATCCTCACCAACCTGTCCCGGGTGGGCGACCTGACCATCCTCTCCCGCACCTCGGTCATGCGGTACGAGGAGACGGACAAGGACGTGAGGACCATCGCCGGGGAGCTCGGGGCCACGGCCGTTGTGGAGGGCAGCGTCCAGCGGTCGGGTGACGAGATCCGGGTGACCGCCCAGCTCATCGACGCCCGGACCGACGCCCACCTCTGGGCCGAGTCCTACGACCGCACCCTGGAGGACGTGTTCGCCGTGCAAAGCGACGTGGCCCAAAAGGTGTCCGACGCCCTCGAGGCCACCCTCACGCCCGGCGAGCAGCGCCGCATCGAGCAGCAGCCGACCGAGAGCCTCACCGCCTACGACCTCTACCTGAAGGGGCGCGAGGCGTACCACGGCTACAGCCGGCCGGACAACGACGAAGCGGTCCGGCTGTTCCACGAGGCGATCGCCGCCGACTCCGCCTTCGCCCTGGCCTGGGCGGGCCTGGCCAACGCCTACGGGCTGCGAGTCCACAGCTACGGCCAGTCGTCCGCCTGGGCCGACTCGGCCGTAGCGGTCGGCCGGCGATCGGTGGAGCTGGATCCCGAGCTGGACGAGGGGCACAAGGCCCTGGCGGTGGCTCACTTCGTCCGGGGGAACCTCGAATGGAGCCTGGAGGAGGGCCGGAGAGCCGTGGAGCTCAATCCGAACCACCACGGTGCCATGAACAACATCGGCGTCCTCTCCACCTATCTCGGACGACACGACGAGGCCGTGTCGTGGTACCGGCGCGCCTTCAGGCTTCAGCCGAACAGCCCCATCACCCGGGCCAACATGGTGTGGGGCTTTCTGCACCTGGGGGACACGGCCACGGCCGGCGGGTGGCTGGAGGAGGCCGAGATCCTCAACCCGGAGCACAGCATCACGCTTCGCGCCGCCTCCGGCCTGCAGCTGGCGAGAGGCGAGCCGCGACGGGCCCTGGAGACGGCCCTGCGCCGGACCGAGCTCCACCCGGAGGACCCGGGAGCATGGCTCGACGCAGCCCGCTTCGCCCTCATGGCCAGGGAGTACGAGCCCGCCGTCCGGCTGGCCCGACGCGCGCTGGAGCTGAACCCGGCGGGCGCCGTCATCCAGGACAAGCCCGCGCGGAGCGTCCTCGGGTACGGGCTCCTCGAGCTGGGAGAGACCGAGGAGGGCCGGGCCGAGCTGCGCGACGTGCTGGAGCAGGCCGGGAGGGAGCTCGACAGGGGCTCCGAGTTCCCACAGCTCCCCTGGGAGATCGGCACCGTCCACGCGGCCCTGGGTGACCGGGAAGAGGCCCTCGCCTGGTTGGAGCGCGGACACGACGCCGGCTTCCCCTGGCTGTACACCCATGTCCGGCATGACCCCATGCTCGACCCCCTCCGCGACGAGCCGCGCTTCCGACGCATCGTCGCGGACCTGGAGGACGACGTGGCGGCCATGCGGGAGCGCGTCGTCCGGGAGGAGCGGGAAGCGGGAATCCGCTGACATGCGAAGAGCCCCGCGATCCGCGGGACTCCCGGGAACACGAAGGGCCCGGGCGTCGGCCCGGGCCCTTCCCAATCGGGGCGCTCGGATTTGAACCGAGGACCTCTTGCACCCCATGCAAGCGCGCTGCCGGACTGCGCCACGCCCCGATGGTGCTGTTCGGGCGGAGGCCACGGGGGACCTGCCGCCGCTGGGGAAGTCGGGGCGCCCGGATTTGAACCGGGGACCTCTTGCACCCGAAGCAAGCGCGCTGCCGGACTGCGCCACGCCCCGACG
>CAZSKS010000142.1:0-3137 GCA_964607465.1 uncultured Gemmatimonadota bacterium
AGAACCTGGCGCCGGCCATCCGCTACGCCCGGGAGGGCTTCCCCGTCTCCCAGGTGATCGCGTACTACTGGGCGTCCAACGTCGAGGCCTTCCGCGAGGCCGACCTGCCCGACGACAACTGGAGGGACACCTACCTGGTCGAGGGCGAGGACGGGGGGATGCGGGCGCCGGACGAGGGCGACGTCTTCCGGAACCCCGACCTGGCGAGCACGCTGGAGCTGATCGCCGAGGAGGGGCGCGACGCCTTCTACGAGGGGGAGATCGCCCGCACGATCGACGCGTACATGCGACGGATCGGCGGCCACCTCCGCCACGAGGACCTCGCCTCGCACGAGGCCGACTGGGTGGACCCGGTGAGCGTCGACTACCGCGGCGTCCGGGTCTACGAGCTCCCCCCCAACGGCCAGGGCATCGCGGCGCTGCAGATGCTCCAGATCCTGGAGGGCTTCGACGTGGCCGGTATGGGCCACAACTCCACCGACTACCTCCACCTCCACGCCGAGACGAAGAAGCTGGTCTTCGAGGACCGCGCCCGCTTCTACGCCGACCCGGACTTCGCCGACGTGCCGGTGGAGGAGCTGGTCTCGGAGGCCTACGCCGACCGGCGGCGGCAGCTCATCGAGATGGACGACGTCCTCTCCGAACCCTCCCACGGCGACCCGCGGGCCGTGGAGATGGACGCCACGATGCGGGAGCGGCTGGACCACGGGAACACGATCTACCTGACCGTCGCCGACTCCTCGGGGATGATGGTGTCGCTCATCCAGAGCAACTACGCGGGGATGGGGAGCGGCCTGGTTCCCGACGACCTGGGCTTCATGCTCCAGGACCGCGGGGCGCTCTTCACCATGGAGCGGGGCCATCCCAACGTCTACGAGCCCGGCAAGCGGCCCTTCCACACCATCATCCCCGCCTTCGCCACGAGGGACGGCGAGCCCTTCCTCTCCTTCGGCGTCATGGGCGGCGGCATGCAGCCCCAGGGCCACGTCCAGGTGCTGAGCAACATCGTGGACTTCGGGATGAACGTGCAGGAGGCCGGCGACGCCGCCCGCTATCGCCACTACGGGAGCAGCTCCCCCACCGGCGAGGCCATGGACGGCCGGGGGCTGCTCCGGGTGGAGAGCGGCGTCCCGCAGGCGGTGGTGACCGCGCTGGAGGGCCGCGGGCACGCCGTGGACGTCGGCGCGGGGGGCTACGGCGGCTACCAGGCCATCCTGTGGGACCCCGAGGCCGGGGTCTACTGGGGCGGCACCGAGATGCGGAAGGACGGCACGGTGGCGGGCTACTGACCCTCAGCGACCGGCGGGCCGGGCCCCGCTCCCCGGGGCGGAGATGTCCACCTTCCGGTCCACCTCGATACCGCAGAGCCGGCCCGAGGCCGAGAGGGTGCCCTCCTCCCCGCTCACGGTCGTGGTGAGGTCCACCCGGCAGAAGCCCTCGGCGCCGCGCGCCCCGGACCACCGGATCCGTCCCTCGAGACGGGTCTCCTGCGGGCCCGCGAGATCGGCGCCCCGCCGCTCGAAGAGGGCCTCCAGGCCCACCGCGGGGTCGCCGGCCAGCGTCAGGCTCCGGCCGCCCGCGCGGACGGAGCACGAGTCGTGGACCAGGCTGGCGTCGAAGTCCAGTGTCATCCGGTCGTTCCCGGCCGACGAGCTCCGAGCGACGCTGCCGGTCACCGCCGCGCTCCCGCCGCCCGGGCAGGCCGAGCCCCGGTCGAAGAGGACCTGGCTCGAGACCTCCAGATCGAAGGTGGGATCGGGGGCCTCGGCCACCTGGGCCAGGAAGACCCGGCTGGCCTGCTCGGCCATCACCGTGGCCAGCTCCTCCGCCTCCGCGGGGCGGAGCCCGTCGTCGGCACCGGTGAACTCGCCCCCGCAGGCGACCACCGTCGCCAGGGCCGCCGCGGCGGCCAGGGTCCGCCCCGTTCCGAAGTGTCGCCGGATGCCTCTCATTCCGCTCCTCCTCGCCGCTCGGGAACCCCCGTCCGATCCCGGGGATCGATGCACGCGCCGACGGCGCGTGTGAAAAACGTAGCATCCCGGCCGCCAGTGGCACCAGCAGGGGAAGCCGGAAGCCGCCCGTGCGCCGGCTCGCGGCCGCCGCGGGCCCGCCGCGTCACCGGGCGGCCTCCACCAGCTCGGCCACGCGCTCCGGGTCCACCGGGGCCGCCGTCTCCCCGCCCTCCTTCAGGGCGGTGCCGACCACCGCCCCGTCGGCCGCCGCCAGCAGGCGCGCGGCGTTCTCCGCGCGGAGCCCGCTGGCCACCAGGACGGGGGCGCCCGCCGCCGCCCGCCGGACGGCCTCCAGCCGGTCGACGTCGGGGGCGCGGCCCGTGGCGGGACCGGTGACGAGGAGGCCGTCGGCCCCTCCCCGCTCCACCGCCTCGGCGGCCTCCTCCTGCAGCGGGCGATCGGCCAGGGGGGCGGAATGCTTCACCGCCACGTCGGCCAGCACCGAGACGTCGGCTTCGAGCCGGCGGCGGAGCCGGAGCACCCGGTGTGCGACCCCCTCGACGATCCCCTGGTCTGTGAGCCGGGCTCCCGTCCAGACATTCACCCGCACGAAGTCCGCCCCGGCGGCGACCGCGGCGGTGAGCGCCCCCTCCCCGTCGTTGCGCAGGAGGTTGACGCCCACCGGCACCTCCACCGAGGCCCGCACGGCGGCGGCCACGACCGCCAGGCACGCGGCCGCCGGCCTGCCCGCGTCGGCGGGCTCGAAGGGAGCGTCGCCGTAGTTCTCGACCAGCACCCCGTCCATCCCGCCTTCCGCCAGGGCTCGGGCGTCCCGGACGGCCCGCCGGCGGATCTCGTCCATCGTGGCCTCCGCCCCCGGCGCGCCGGGGAGAGCCGGCAGGTGCACCACCCCCACGAGGGGACGCTCGCGGTCGAAGCGCTCCGGGAAGGGAGTCAGGCGCACGCCGGCCTCCGGGTTGGTTCGGGGATCGGGGCGACGGCCCTACTCGCCCACCACCGTGACCACGACGGTCCGCTCCCGGGGTCGGGTGTCGAAGTCCAGCAGGACCGGCTGCTGCCAGGTGCCGAAGGGCACCTCCCCGTCCACCACCGGCAGGGCCAGGGAGGGCCCGACCAGGGTGGCCCGGACGTGGCTGTGCCCGTTGTCGTCGTTCCAGGTCTCCT
>CAZSKS010000143.1:0-3098 GCA_964607465.1 uncultured Gemmatimonadota bacterium
GTCGGACGCCGGAGCCCGCCACCGGGTCGAGCTGCTCTCCGGCGACTGCGAGAGTCCCGGTTCACAGCTGGCCAACCTGACACCGGTGGCCACCGGGTCCTCAGGGGCCGGCTCCAGCCAGACGACCCTGCCGCGCTCGCGAACGGCCGGGCACGCTCACGGCGCGCTCCGGGTGCGGGCGGCCGACGGCGCGTCCGCCGCCTGTGCCCCGGTGCATCTCGGGGCGGAGCACAGCCACGAGTGACGGCGGCGCGCCCGGTTTGCGCCAACGCCGGGCCGGCCGCATGGTGTCGTTTACGATGACGCGCAGCCTGCGCCGGATCCCGGCCGTTCTCCTCACGGGCGTTCTCTTCCTTCTCACGGGAACGGGCGTCCCCGTGCACCACCACGCCGACCATGACGGCGACGGGGTGCACCTGACGGCCGACGGTCACGGCCACGGCGCCACGCTCGTCGTCCGGGACATGCGGACCGAGCGGCCCAGCTCGTCGGCGGACGTCCCGGCGGTGTTCACGAGGGTGGCCGTCCCCGTACCCGATGGCCCGGACGGGATCCGGATCCGGACGGACCGCCGCCGGCCGACGGGACGATCCCCACCCACCTCTTCGCGTCCCCGCGCCCCTCCCACTTCCTCCTGACCGGACCGGTCACCACCGGGCGGGCCTGAGCCCGTCCGACCCCACGACAGACCCGTGCAACGGCGAAGGCCCGGCGGGCGAGCCCGTCATCGTTCGGCCATCGTTCGGCCCTCCGGAGCCCGCCGATGCTGTCAGGAGGCGTCCTTGAAGATCACACGTGCGAAACCCCCAGGCTCTTCTTCCCATGTCGAGGCCCGAGCGCTGGCCCTGGCCGGCATCGTCGTCCTGGCGGCGCTGCCGGCGCTACCGTGCGCGGCCCAGGAGCGCGACGCCGCTCCCCCCGTCGTGGGCTCCGACGAGGCCCTCGAGCTGTTCCGCCGCCACAGCCTGGAGCTCCGGGCCGCCCGGTCGGACTTCCGGGCGACGGCGGGCCGGGCCTCCCAGGAGGCCGCGTACCCGAACCCGTCCTTCTCGCTTCTCCGGGAGGACCTGAGCCGGGGCGGGGAAGGCTACGACGAGAACAGCTTCACCCTCCAGCAGACCGTCGAGTGGCCCGGCCGGACCCTGGCCCGGAGCCGGGCCGCGGATCGCACGAGGGCGAGAGCACGATCCGCCTTCCGCTCGGACAGCCTGCGGCTCCTGCTCGAGGTGCGGCGAGCCTACCTGGAGGCCGCCGGAGCCGAGCGGCGCGCGACGGTCCTGCAGGAAGTGGCCGACGTGATCCGGGAGGCGGTGAAGGACGCCGAGGTGCGACGGGCCGACGGGGACATCTCCGGCTACGAGCTGCGGCGTCTGAAGCTCGAGCTGGCCCGACTGGAGCAGCGGCTGGCCGCCGGGCGGATCGAGCGGGACGCCGCCCGCCGGGAGCTGGCCGCGCGGATCCTGCCGGACTCCGACACGGTGGCGGTGGCGACGCGGGGGTTGCCCGAGGGCCGACCTCCGGAGGTCGGCCGTGACGCCGCGGTCGCCGCCGCACTCCGGCGACCGGCGGTGGCGGCCGGACGCCACGCCGTCGAGGCGGCCGCCGCCGAGACCAGCGCCGTCCGGCTCGGGAGGATCCCCGACCTGCGGCTGACGGGCGGCTACAAGACCCAGGCCGACGATTTCGACGGGGCCGTGCTGGGGGTCTCGCTGAGCCTGCCGGTGTTCGACCGGAAGGGGGGCGCGTTGCAGGCGGCCGAGGCCCGGGAGTCGGCGGCGACCTCGCGTCTCGGTCTGCGCCGGCGACAGGCACGGAACGAGGTGGTTCGGGCCCTGGACCGCTATCGCTCGGTGCGACGCCGGAGCCGCGTGGTGGGGACCGAGTTGCTCGCCCCGACCGGGGATCTCCTGGAGATCGCACGGACCTCCTACGCCGCCGGCGAGATGGAGCTGGTCGAGCTGCTGGACGGAGCCGACGCCCAC
This sequence comes from uncultured Gemmatimonadota bacterium, assembly GCA_964607465.1. Lineage (GTDB taxonomy): Bacteria > Gemmatimonadota > Gemmatimonadetes > Palauibacterales > Palauibacteraceae > CAYVFM01. The sequence continues at coordinate 1,983 of CAZSKS010000143.1, forward strand.
CTGGAGTCTCGTCTCATGGCCCTCGAGCTCCGGGCCGACCTCTGGCTGGCCTACCATGAGCTGACGTGGGCCATGGGCGGACACGCTGCTGGAGCCGGGGTCGAGGAAGGGTACGAGGGCTCCGACCTGGAAGGAGACGGACGATGAAGGCCACCGGCACGGAAGCCACCGACAGGAAGGGGCGAACGGAGCTCGGACGCGGGGGAGGGGTTCTCCTCGCCGCCGCCCTGGCGGCCCTCACCCTGGCCGCCTGCGGTGGGCCGGAGAACGGTCCGGCGACGGAGGAGCACCAGCACGGAGGCGGGGCAGTCGTCACGACCTGGACCGACTCCCTGGAGCTCTTCATGGAGTACCCGCCGCAGGTCGCCGGCACGGCGGGCGACCCCTGGGCGATCCACGTGACCCGGCTCCACGATTGGGCTCCCGTCCGCGAGGGGACCCTGACGCTGTACTTCACCGGGCCCGACGGCTCCGCCCACACCGTCCGATCGGACGCGCCCGCCCGGCCCGGCATCTTTACGCCCGCGCCGACCCTCCCGGCCGCCGGGGACTACCGGCTCGAGATGATGCTGGAGAGCCGGGGGCGCCGACACGAGGTCCCCGCGGGCCGGGTGACCGTATACGCGAGCGAGGCGGATCTTCCCCACCCGGAAGAGGGGTCCACCGGGGGCGGGATCACGTTCCTCAAGGAGGGACAGTGGGACATCCCCTTCGGCGTGGCGAAGGTCCGGCGACGACCGGTCCCCGCCTCGATCCGCGCCAGCGGCGAGCTCACGGCCCCGGCCGACGGGATGGCCCGGATCTCGGCGCCGGTGACGGGGCTGGTCGAGATGCGCGGCGGGGCCACACCGGCGCCCGGCACGTGGGTGGAAGAGGGCGAGGTGCTCGCCGTCCTCGCGCCCACCGACGCCGACGCTTCCTACGCCCGTTTGCGGGGCCGCGTCGAGCAGCTGGAGCGCGAGGTCGCCCGGGCCGAGCGCCTGGTGGAGGCGGAGGCGATCGCCGAGAAGCGCCTGCTGGAGGCGCGCCACGAGCTGTCGGTGGCCCGCTCGGCCCTGGAAGCGATCGGGGGAGAGCCGCCCTCCGGGACGTCCGCCGCGGGAGCGGGTGACGGCG
>CAZSKS010000144.1:0-3012 GCA_964607465.1 uncultured Gemmatimonadota bacterium
CGGGGACCCTCGTCCACCATGTCCAGAAGCAGCCAGGTGCGGGGATACTCCCGGTCGTCGAGGTCGAAGCGGTCGGGGGTCACCGGCGCTCGTAGTCGTCCTCGAGGCGGACCACGTCGTCCAGCTCGGGCGTGCTCACCTCCAGGATCACGCTGTCCTCCAGCGCCTCCATCCGGTGGACCGTGTCCGGCGGGACCTCGATGCGCTCGCCCGGCGTCCACTCGAATTCCTCCTCCCCCAGCGTGAACCGCATGCGCCCGCTCTGGAGAAAGAGCGTCTCGTGCTTCACCTCGTGCTTCTGGAGCGAGAGGCGGTGGCCCTCGTCCACCTCCAGCACCTTCCCGGCGTAGCGGTCGGTGTGGGCATACCACACCTCCCGGCCCCAGGGCTTGTCGACGATCTTCGGATGCCTGTCGGTCATGGGGTGCCTCGTCGGGAGTCGCGCGCCGGGGAGCCCCAAAAGATGACGGCCCGTCCGAAGACGGGCCAGTCATCCTTCGATGGCTCCATGTGGCGCCGGATTCAGCCGGCGGGGAGGCGATCGACCCCTGCGGTTCCCGGAGGAACCACAGGGGCGACCGGATTCCCGCTCCCGGAGATCAGGACGGGACGTCTGCCCTAGTCGTCCTCACCCAGCGGGCAGCCGGCGTTGTTGGCCTCGTCCAGGGTGTCCTTGGTGGCCTCGACGTCGGCAGTGCCCTCGAAGGCCGCGTTCACCATGCTGACGACCTCGCTCGAGGAGAACGCGTAGTCCACGTCGCCGGACTCGGCGCTGAGGTAGGCCGCGGCCGCGGCCCGGGCCAGGGCGTTCTCCTTACCGCCCCTGAGCTGCAGCGCCTCGAGCAGCGTCAGGTCGGCGTCCAGCGTGGACGATCCGAACACCGACGCGAAGGTGGTGGAGAGGTCCACCGGCCAGTCGTCGAAGTGATGGTCCTGCTTCCAGTAGCCCGGCGTGCAGCCTTCGCCGCCCGTGACGGGGACCTCGGAGTGGAAGTACGTGATCACGGCCCCGTGAAACTGGTTCACGGTGACGGTGGCCGACGGGGCGGAAACGCTGGAAGCCACCGGGCCACCGCCCACCGTGATGTCGTCGAGCTGGGTGTTTTCCGGCGTTCCGGTCTCGCTGACCGTGACGTCCGTCGTCGGGTCGTTCTCCCCCTCCGCGCCGTCGTCCTGCCACACGTCCGCGCAGTCGCCGGGGGCGAGGGTGAACGGGGACGAGGCGAAGAAGGTCCCGAAATCGGTGTCCGCCGACCGGTCCAGGGTGTAGGTCCCGGACGGGCTGGCGGCGTCCACGCAGACGGTCACGTGGGGGTCGGACTCCGAGATGGTGCCCCCGGAGAAGGACGGGCCCGGGGCCGCCACCGACGTCGGGCCCTCGTCACAGGCTGTCAGGGCGAAGGCGAGCGTCGCCACGACGGCGACGGCGCTTCGGTGCGTCAGTCGAAAAATCATGTCTGCCTCCAAGAGATAGGGGACGACCAGCGGTTCGCGACGGATCGCCGGGTAGATCCGGCTCCGGCAGGATCGGATCTATCGGAAGTTCCGTGCCGGTCGGCGGCCGGCCTCACGGGAGCCCGCAACCCCTTTCACCAACGTGTCTTACCGCGTCCTCGTCGGTTCACGCTTCCGGCTACCGGGCGGGAGTTGGGGGTTCACCGCAACAGCGACGTGGGGGGAGGCCGCCACCACCGACCGGAGCCCCTTCCGGCGACCGGACCCACGGCCCGGCGGGAGGGGTACACAGGCACCAGCGCGCCGGGCGGTCTTCCGGTACCGCCGTGTCCGATCCTCGTCCAACCCGAGAGGAGCCGAGCCGTTGACGTCACCGATCGAGGGCACCCCGATCCGCCTCGCGGCGGCCTTCCTCCTCGTCGCCACCGCGCCCGGATGCGGGGGAGCCGCTTCCGTCACCGGGACGGACGAGGTCCCGCCCGGCGAGCTTCCCGACCCCGACGTCCGGATCACCGTGGACGGCGCCACCTCGTTCCAGACCGTCCTGGGCTTCGGCGGGGACTTCGCCCCCTGGCACCTCTCGGCGCTGAACGACCAGGCACAGGCCGAGCTCGTCAGGAACCTCGTCGGGGAGGTGGGGATCCATTCCTTCCGCATGAACCTGGCCTACTTCGAGGGCACCACCAGCGAGGACATGTGGGGCGAGAACGACAACGCCGACCCGTCGGTGATCGACTGGTCCCGCTTCAACTTCTGCACCCGGCCCGGCGACACCTGTAACGACGACTGGTCCGAGCTGCTGCCGCTCCTCCGGGAGGAGGGCGCCGAGGGTCTCTACTGGGGACTGATCCAGGGACCGCGGTGGAACGGGTTCGAGAGTGGGACCTCCTTCTCGGTGGACGAGATGGTGGAGTACCAGCTCGCCGCCTTCCGTTACTTCCGCGACGAGCACGGGATCACGGTGAACGGGCTCGCCCCCTTCAGCGAACCGAGCGGCGGGGGCATCGACTGGCCGATCACCGCCGACCAGGCCCGGCTGGTGGTCCGCCGGCTGGGCGAGCGGCTGGAGGCGAACGGGTTCCCCGACGTGGGCATGGTCGTGCCCGACGCCGTGGCCCCCGACCCCTCGGTGGAGTACGCCCGGGCGATCCTGGACGACCCCGAGGCGCGGCGCCACGTGGCGGCGGTCGGCTATCATACCTACCGGAGCGGGCCGGGCGGGGAGAGCCCGTCCGCTTCCTGGCGGCAGAGCCGGGACGCCCTCCGGGAGGTGGCCGACGAGCACGGCCTTCCGCTCCGGATGACCGAGTTCGCGAACATCGGGGGGCTGATGGAGCGGGCCAACCACATCTACAACGAATTCGAGTTCGCCCGCTCCCGGACCTACCACCCCCAGCACGTGGTCAGCACGGGGGAGCACGGGCCGGGCGGCACCGTGAAGACCGAGGAGGGGGGCATCGTCTACTTCATCCCCGGCCCGGACGGCGGGCTGTCGGAATGGGGCCCCACGCGGTACACCGGCGTGGCCGTCGGCCACTACTCCCGCCTGGTCCCCCC
>CAZSKS010000145.1:0-3005 GCA_964607465.1 uncultured Gemmatimonadota bacterium
CCGTACTTCCGGTGCTCGGCCTGCTCCTCGACCTGCTCCTGGAGGGTGGCGTCGGCGTCGGGCGACGACGGGGCTCCGGGGGTCACGGCTTGTCCGTCGGTCTGGCCCCTACTCGTCTCCCCCGTCGGCGGCCGTGGCCAGGTACTCCAGGACCACGCCGGTCAGGGCCCGGATCCCCACCGGCACCGAGTCGTCGTCACCCCGGTAGGTGGGGGTGTGGAGGCCGCCGGACTCGCCCCCGGGCTCGGTGGTCCCCAGCCGGAAGTAGAAGCCGGGGATCTCACGGGAGAAGTAGGCGAAGTCCTCGCCGCCCATGGTGGGGGGCACCTGCCGGACGTTCTCCGCGCCGACGGTTCGCGCCAGGGCCGGCGCCACCCGCTCGGTGAGCTCCCGGTCGTTGATGGTGGCCGGCATGTTCCGGTCGTAGGTGAGCTCGTAGCTCCCGCCGCCGGCCCGGGTGATGCCGTCCAGGATCTCGCCCATGCGACGCTCCACGGCGTCCCGGACGTCCTCGTCGTAGGTGCGGACGGTGCCCTCGAGCTCCACACGATCCGGGATGATGTTGAACCGCTCGCCGCCGTGGATCATGCCCACCGTCACCACGCTGGGCTCCAGGGGGTCCAGGTTCCGCGACCGGATGGTCTGGAGCGCCGTCACCGCCTGGGAGGCCATGACCACCGGGTCGACGCTCTGGTGGGGCCGGGCGCCGTGGGCCTGCTTCCCGGTGATGGTGATGTAGAAGTGATCCACGGCGGCCAGGGCGGGCCCGGGGGTGTAACCCAGCTCGCCCACCTCCATCTCGGGGTAGGTGTGGAGGGCGAAGATGGCCTCGGGCCGCGGATCCTCGAGGACGCCCTCCTCCATCATGAGGGGCGCGCCGCCCTCCTCGCCCGCCGGCGGCCCCTCCTCGGCGGGCTGGAAGATGAACTTCACCGTGCCGGGCAGCTCGTCGCGCATCTCCGCCAGCACCGAGGCCACGCCCATGCCCACCGAGGTGTGGATGTCGTGTCCGCAGGCGTGCATGACCGGCACCTGGCGGCCCTCCCAGGTGGCGGTCTTCGTCGAGGCGAAGTCGAAGCCCGTCTGCTCCTTCACCGGCAGGGCGTCCATGTCGGCCCGGACCGCCACCACGGGGCCCGGCGCCCCGCCCCGGAGGATCCCCACCACGCCCGTGTGGGCCACCCCGGTCTCCACTCGGTCGAAGCCCAGGTCCCGGAGGTGACCGGCCACCAGGGCGGCGGTCTCCTCCTCCCGGTTTCCGAGCTCGGGGTTCCGGTGGATCTGGTGGCGGATCTCGATGATCTCACGGGCGTGGGTCGAGGTGATGGGCTCCACCCGGGTCATGAGCTCCGCGGCGCTCTCCTCGCCCGCGTCCACGTCCTGGGCGTACAGGGTGCCCGGTGCCAGGGAAGCGATCGCCATGAGCGCCGCGAGGGACAGGGCCGCGGGGGCCGCACGGGGGACGGGACGTGTCATCTCGGGCTCCTCCTCGGTGGGTGGTTCCGGTGGTCGGTGACCTCCGGTCGGTCGCCTCTTCCGACACATGTCACACTATCCCCTCGGGAGCCGCCGTGCATCGCGCCGCCTGGCCCGGTCACCGTCCCGGTGGGATCCGCGGCCACCGGTTGCCGTGGTGGAGGGAGGGCTTCGATTCGGCCGACGGACCGGGCTGAAACTTCCCCGGGTCGCGATCCGTCGGGAGGAGAGCGATCCGGCCGAAGATCCGCCGGGCACCGATCCACTTCCAACCCCATACCTTGGAGCTGGCGATGCGACACGTGCTTCTCGCGGCCGTCCTGGTCGCCTCCGTCCCCGCGGCGGCGCACGCCGGACCCGGGGCCCCGGTCCCTCCCGACACCACCTACCGGACCGAAGACGTCCGCTATCCGTCGGGCGAGCTGACGCTGAGCGCCCTCCTCATGCTGCCGGAACCCGCCGGAGGCGAGATCGGGGGGCGCGCTCATCCCGCCGCGGTGATCATCCAGGGCTCGGGGGCCAGCGACCGGACGAACACCTGGTCCCGGCTCATCGCCGAGGAGCTCGTGGCGGAGGGGCTGGCAGTGCTCCTCACCGACAAGCGGGGCACCGGCGCCTCGGAGGGCGACTGGCGACGGGCCGGCTTCGAGGACCGGGCGGCCGACGCCCTGGCGGGCCTCCGGTTCCTGTCGGCCCGGCCCGAGATCGACGCCGGCCGGATCGGCCTGGTGGGGCTCTCCCAGGGCGGATGGGTGGCGCCCGTGGCGGCCGCCCGCTCCGACCGGGTGGCCTTCGTGGTCGACGTCTCCGGTGCTTCGGTGAGCTATGCCGAGCAGAGCTTCCACGAGATGGCCGCCACGGCCCGGCAGGCGGGCCTCCCGGACGACCAGGTGGGGGAGATTCTGGCGCTGAACCGGGCGGCGGGGGAATACGCGGTCACCGGCGACTGGACCCCGTATGCCCGGGCCCGGGACCGGGGCATGGAGTCGGCCTGGGCGGAGATCGCCGAGGGGTTTCCGGGCGCGCCCGACCAGCCCATCTGGACCTTCATCCGGAAGAACGTCGCCTTCGATCCGATCCCCTTCTGGATGCTGGTGACCGAGCCCGTGCTGGTCCTGTACGGTGAGCAGGACGAGGCGGACAACGTGCCCGTGGCCGAGAGCGTCCACCGCCTGGAGTATGCCTTCGCCAGCGTGGGCAAGGAGAACTTCCGGATCGAGGTGATTCCCGGGGCCGGCCACGGATTCCTGGACATGGAGATCCACGGGCTCATGCCGGAGTTCACCGAGGTGCTCCGGGGGTGGGTGCGGGAGGTGGTCTTCCGGTGAGGGGGGGGCGACGGCGATCTCCTACGGTTCCTCCGTCCCTGCCCCCCAGCGCGATGCGGCTGCCGTCGGGGGCCCCGGCGAGTCGGCGGATTATGGAGGCGGAGGCCTCACCCTTCGCTGACGGTGACCGTGACCGAAACCGTCGTCTCGACCGACTCGCCGCCCTCGATGCTGGCGGTGAACGTCAGTTCTGCTTCGACG
>CAZSKS010000146.1:0-2931 GCA_964607465.1 uncultured Gemmatimonadota bacterium
GGATGCTGATGAACAACCTGGACCCGGAGGTGGCCGAGAAGCCGGACGAGCTGGTCGTCTACGGAGGCGCGGGGAAGGCGGCGCGCGACTGGGACTGCTTCGAGAAGATCGTCGAGACGCTGCGGCGGCTGGAGAACGACGAGACGCTGCTGGTGCAGAGCGGGAAGCCGGTGGGCGTCTTCGGGACCCACGAGGAGGCGCCCCGGGTCCTCATCGCCAACTCCCACCTGGTGCCCCGGTGGGCGACGCCGGACCACTTCCGGGAGCTGGAGCGGAAGGGCCTGATGATGTACGGCCAGATGACGGCGGGCTCCTGGATCTACATCGGCACCCAGGGGATCCTCCAGGGCACCTTCGAGACCTTCGCCGAGGCCGCCCGACAGCACTTCGACGGCAGCCTCGAGGGGCGCCTGGTGGTCACCGCCGGGCTGGGCGGCATGGGCGGTGCCCAGCCGCTGGCCGCTACGATGAACGGGGGCGCCTTCCTGGGCGTGGAGGTGGACGAGGCGCGGATCCGCCGGCGGGTGGAGACGGGCTACTGCGACCGGATCGCCCACGACCTGGACCGGGCCCTGGAGCTCGTCCTGGAGGCCCGGGAGGCGGGCGAGGCGCTGTCGGTGGGCCTGGTGGGCAACGCCGCCGAGGTGATCCCCGAGCTGGACGCCCGCGACGTGGTGCCGGACCTGCTGACCGACCAGACGGCGGCCCACGACCTGGACGTGGGCTACGTGCCGGTGGGCGTGGAGCCCGACGAGGTGGACGAGGTCCGGGAGCGGGACCCCGACGGCTACCGGCGGCGCGTGCTGGACTCCATGGTCCGCCACGTGGAGGCGATGCTCTCCCTGCGGGAGAAGGGGGCGGTGACCTTCGACTACGGCAACAACATCCGCGGCCAGGTGGCCGACCACCGGGGGCTCGAGGAGGCGTTCGAGATCCCCGGCTTCGTCCCCGCCTTCATCCGCCCGCTCTTCTGCCGCGGGGCCGGCCCCTTCCGCTGGGCCGCGCTGTCGGGGAACCCGGCGGACATCCACGCGACCGACCGGGCCGTCCTGGAGGCGTTCCCCGAGAAGGACGGCCTCCGGCGCTGGATCGAGAAGGCGCGGGAGGAGGTGGCCTTCCAGGGGCTGCCGGCGCGGATCTGCTGGCTGGAATACGGGGAGCGGGCGGAGATGGGCCGCCGCTTCAACTGGCTGGTCCGGCAGGGGGAGGTGGAGGCCCCGCTGGTCATCGGCCGGGACCACCTGGACGCCGGGTCGGTGGCGTCGCCCAACCGGGAGACGGAGGGCATGAAGGACGGCTCGGACGCCGTGGCCGACTGGCCCCTGCTGAACGCGCTGCTCAACACCGCCTGCGGGGCCAGCTGGGTGTCGCTCCACCACGGCGGCGGCGTGGGGATCGGCTACTCCATCCACGGCGGGATGGTGTGCGTCGCCGACGGCACGGAGAGCGCCGACCGGCGCCTGGAGCGGGTGCTCACCGCCGACCCCGGGACGGGCGTCATGCGCCACGCCGACGCCGGCTACGACGAGGCCGTGCGGGTGGCGGAGGAGCGCGGCGTGGACCTGCCCATGGCCGGGGACGGCTGACCGTGCCCGTCCTCCGCGACATCGGCCTCCTCGCCACCTGTCCTCCCGACGGGGCCCCCGGGGACGTCGGGCCCGTCGAGGGCGCGGCCCTGGCGTGGCGCGGCGACCGGGTGGCGTGGCTGGGTCCCGAGGAGGAGATGCCGTCGGCGTGGCAGGACGAGCCGGCGCGCTCCGCCGCCGGCGCCCTGGTGGTGCCGGGCCTGGTGGACGCGCACACCCACCTGGCCTTCGGCGGGTGGCGCGACGGGGAGTTCGAGCGCCGCCTCCTGGGCGAGAGCTACGCCGACATCGCCGCGGCCGGCGGGGGCATCGCCGCCACCGTCCGGGCGACCCGCGCCGCGGCCGAGGACGAGCTGGCCGACCGGGCCGGGGGCTTCCTGCAGGCGATGGCCCGACTCGGGGTGACCACGGTGGAGGCCAAGAGCGGCTACGGCCTGACGCTGGAGGAGGAGCGGAAGCAGCTGCGGGTCTACCGCCGCCTGGACGAGGAAGGGCCCCTGCGGCTGGTGCCGACCTTCCTGGCCGCCCACGCGCTGCCGCCGGAGTTCGCCGACGACCGCGGGGGGTTCCTGGACCGGGTGGTGGAGGCGTGGATCCCGGCCGTGGCGGAGGAGGGCCTGGCCCGCTTCTGCGACGCGTTCCTGGAGGAGGGCGCCTTCACGGCCGACGAGGTCCGCCGCGTGCTGGAGGCCGGACGGGAGCACGGGCTCCGGCCGAAGCTCCACGCCGACCAGCTCTCCGACGGCGGCGGCGCGGCCCTGGCGGCGGAGCTCGGGGCGGCTTCGGCCGACCACCTGGAGCACGTGTCCGCCGCCGGCGTCTCGGCGATGGCCGACGCCGGCACCGTCGCGGTCCTCCTCCCGCTGGCGGGCCTCTACCTGGACCAGCCGCCGGCCCCGGCCCGAACCCTGGTGGAGGCCGGCGTGCCGGTGGCGGTGGCCACCGACTTCAATCCCGGCACGGCCCCCTCCTACCACCTCCCGCTGGCCATGACGCTGGCGTGCGTCCGGGAGGGCCTGACCCCCTCCGAAGCCCTGCGGGGCGCCACCGTCCATGCGGCGCGGGCCCTGGACCTGGGGGACGAGGTGGGATCGCTGGCGCCCGGACGGGCGGCCGACTTCGCGGTGATCGACGCCCCGGACCCCCGGCACTGGCTCTACCATCACCGGCCCAACGCCTGCCTGGCCACGGTGGCGGCGGGGCGGCCCGTGTGGTCGGCGCCCGAGGGGCCCTTCCCGGAGGTCGCGTGACGAACGGCGGCGGGGCCTCCGGCGAGGGCCGGCCGCCGGGCGCGGGACACGGCGCGGGCGCGTCCGGGCCGGCGGCCGAGTCCGGGCCCGCTGGC
>CAZSKS010000147.1:0-2835 GCA_964607465.1 uncultured Gemmatimonadota bacterium
CCGGGCGCTCAGGAAGCTCACGTGCTCGTCCAGCGTGGCGGCGACCTGCGAGGACACCTCCCGGACGGCGTCGTCGTCGTCACCCTGGACGCTGAAGGTCGGGATCTCGGTCTCCTCCCCCTGGCGGGTCTCGACGAAGAGGGCGTCCACCTGGTTTCCGGACGAGCCCCCCGAGATGTCGCCGAAGATGAGAAGCTGCGCGTTGAGCCGGCTGGCGAGCTGCCGCCACTGGATCAGGTCCATCGACTTGTGGTCCAGGTCGAAACGGTCCAGGGCGTCGTCGATGTCGTCCCACTCGACGGAGACGAGGAGATCGAAGTCGTCGACCTCCTCGCGCAGCTCCTGGGCGATGTCCTCGCCGAAGCCGTCGTCCACCCCGTCCGCCGTCTGGAAGGTGGCGACGAGCACGCGGGCCCGGCCGGAGCCGGCCTGCTCCTGGGCTGCGAGGGTCTCCGAGGCCCCGAGAAGGGCCACGGCCGCCCCGGCGATCACGATGGTGAACAGCTTCGCGTGTGCCTTCATCATTTCCCTGTCCTCGATTGACGGAGGCCGCTCCGGCGGCGTGGGCCGCGGGAGGGGCCACGACTTCCTCCTGCCTGTACCCGGCGGGTGGCCCGCGGATCCGCTCCGGTGGGGGCGGCCCGCGGCCATGCTAAGTCAACAACACCCCCGGAGCCGTGAAGTTTCGACGGGTCCGGCGGGGCGAGCGGCCGCGCGCCGTCCCGCGGCGGCCCAACGTCGAAGGCGACGGGGACAGCGTCAAGGCGGCCCCTCCCGCTCCGATCCCACGACGTGGCCCCGTCCCGGCTTCGGTCGCAGCCGGAGGCGCTCGCCGGGACGGACCTCCCGGTCGGCCGGGAAGTGGACGACCAGGAAGCACTCCTCGCCTCCGGACGACACCCGCACCCGGGCCTCGGTGCGGTCGCCCCGGTAGCCGACGCGCACCACCGTGGCGGTGACGGCCTCGACCCCGGGCCCGACGATCTCGAAGTCCTCGGGCCGGAGGCAGAGACGGATCTCCTCCCCGCCGGCGGCCTCCCCGGGGGTGGGGAAGCGCCCCACCGGCGTCGACAACGCGCCGTCCCGCCGCCGGCCGGTCACCACGTTGGCCGGACCGAACAGCCGGGCCACGTACTCGCTGGCCGGCCGCACGTAGACGCTCTCGGGGCTCCCCACCTGGGCCAGCCGGCCCTCCCGGAGCACGGCGATCCGGTCGGCCAGGGGCAGCACCTCGTAGGTGTCGTGGAGGACGATCATCGCCGTCGTGCCCGTGGCGCGGAGGATCTCCGCCATCTCCTCGGCCAGCCGCGCCGTCAGCCGCTCGTCCAGACCCGTGAACGGCTCGTCCAGCAGGAGGAGGTCGGGTGCGGGGGCCAGCGCCCGGGCCAGCGCCGCCCGACGCCGCTCTCCGCCGGAGAGCTGGTGCGGATACCGGTCGCCGCGGCCCCGGAGGCCCACCAGATCCAGCACCTCCTCCCGTCGGGCCCGTCGCTCGGCGGAAGGCCGTTTCCGGATGCCGAACTCGACGTTGCGGGCCAGCGACAGGTGGGGGAAGAGGGCCCCCTCCTGGAAGAGCATGCCCAGGGGCCGCTCCTCGGGCGGCACCCACGCCCCCTCGCCGGACACCCGGCGGCCGGCCACCTCCACGGTGCCCGAAGTCGGAGCCTCCAGGCCGGCCACCAGCCGCAGGAGGGTCGTCTTGCCCGAGCCGCTCTGGCCCACCACGCCCACGACCTCGCCCCGCTCCACCGCGAGGCTCACCTCCTGGAGGGCCGGGTCGCCGGCCCCGGCGTACCGCTTCGTGAGCCGACGCGCCGCCAGCATCGCGCCGTCCCCGCCCGTGCCGTCTCCGCTCCCGCTCCGGCTCATGCCACTCCCGCTCTCGCACTCGCCCTCATGCCGCCCGCGCTCACGTTGCCCGCGCTCACGCCGCCCCGCGGCGGCGGCGGATGAGCCGGTTGAGGAAGGCCACCGGCAGGGCGCCGGTGCCGATCAGGAGCAGGGCGGCGCTCGACGACGCGACGATCTGCTCGTCCATCGCCATCTGGAAGGCGGTGGTCGCCAGCGTGTCGAAGTCGAAGGGCCGGAGGATCAGCGTGATGGGCAGCTCCTTGACGACGTCCACGAACACGAGGATGGCGGCGGCCGCCAGCGTGCCGCGCAGCAGCGGCAGGTCGATCCGGACGAGGGTCGCCCCCGGCGAGCCGCCGAGCGTCCGGGCGGCCTCGTCCTGCCGGGCGCACACCCGCTCGAAGCCCGACTCGATGGTGCTGAAGCCGATGGCCATGAACCTCACCGTGTAGCCGTACACCAGCGCCAGGACCGTGACCGAGAGCAGCCCCCGCGTCACGGTCCCGGCCGACAGGCCCGGCAGGCCGGCCGCCGCCCCGTCCACCGCCCGGACCAGGAAGAGCACGCCCACGGCGATCACCGCGCCGGGGATCGAGTAGCCCAGGACGGCCACCCGGGAGAGGAGGTCCGACAGGTGTCCCCGGTGCAGCCGCACCGCGTAGGCGACGAGGACCCCCAGCGCCAGGCAGACGCCGGCCACCGTCGCGGCCAGGCCGAAGGAGTGGCCGGCCAGGCGGAGGAAGGCGCCATCCACGACCCGGGGCGCCGAGCGCGCGGCCCACCAGCCCAGCTGGAGGACGGGGACCAGGAAGCCCAGGAGGATCGGCAGCGCGCAGGCGAGGGACGATCCCCACCGCCCGATCCCCTCGAGCCGCCGGCGTCCCGCGGATGCCGGCCCGTCCCCCGGGTCCTCGAACCGCGCCCCGCCCCGCTGCAGGCGCTCCACGACCAGGACCAGCAGCACCACCACGACCAGGCTCGCCG
>CAZSKS010000148.1:0-2665 GCA_964607465.1 uncultured Gemmatimonadota bacterium
TGCCGGTGGGGCCGCACATCTTGTGGCCGCTGAAGGCGTAGAAGTCGCAGCCGATGTCGCCCACGTCCACCGGCAGGTGCGGGGCCGCCTGCGCCCCGTCCACCAGACAGAGGGCGCCGGCCTCCCCGGCCAGCCCGGCGATCTCGGCCACCGGGTTCACGGTCCCCAGGGTGTTGGAGACGTGGGTGACGGCCACCAGGCGGGTCCGGTCGGACAGCTTTCCGCGCAGGTCGTCCAGGTCGAGGCGCCCCTCCGGCGTCACCTCCGCCGCCACCAGCCGGGCGCCGGTGCGCTCGGCCAGGAGCTGCCAGGGCACCAGGTTGGAGTGGTGCTCCATGCGGGTGACCAGGATCTCGTCGCCCTCGCCGACCCGCTCGCCCCCCCAGGCGCCGGCCACCAGGTTGATGGCCTCGGTGGTGCCGCGGACGAAGACGATCTCCCGGGCGTCGGCGGCCCCCACGTGGCGGGCGACGGCCGTCCGGGCCTCCTCGTAGGCCTCGGTGGCCTCGTAGCTGAGCTTGTGGGCGCCGCGGTGGACGTTGGCGTGGGAGGTCCGGTAGTAGTCGGCGATCGCCTCCACGACCCGCTCGGGCTTCTGGGAGCTGGCGGCGTTGTCGAGGTAGACCAGCGGGTGCCCGTGTACCTCCTGGTCCAGGATGGGGAAGTCGCGGCGCAGCCGCTCCACGTCCAGGGAGAGCTCCCGGCTGGCGCGGCCTTCCGCGGTGTCCACGGGGTTCATGGCGATCGCCTCAGTCCAGCCTCACCTGGATCTCTCCGTCCTCCACCCGGCACTCGAAGCGCCGGACGGGCTTCACCGCCGGCAGGGCCTTCGGCTCGCCCGTCTCCACGTCGAAGCGGGCCCCGTGGAGGGCGCACTCGATCTGCCCGTCCAGCATCTCGCCGTTGTGGAGGGGGAAGTCCTCGTGCGAGCAGCGGTCCTCCAGGGCGTGGACGGTCCCGTTCTGGCGGATCAGCACCAGGTCCTGTCCCTCCGTCTCCACGGCGGTGGGCTTGCTCTCCTCCAGGTCCTCCAGCCTCGCCACGGTCGTGTAGTCGCTCATCGTCTCCTCGCTGGCGTCAGGGCCTGACTAAAGACCCATCTTTTCTTCGATGCTCGCCCGCACCCGCGTCCGCACGCCCGCCACGGGCATCCGGTTCAGGACCTCGTCGAAGAAGCCGAACACCAGCAGGCGCTCGGCCTGGCTCCTCGTGACGCCCCGGCTCATGAGATAGAACATCATCGACGGGTCGACCTGTCCCACCGTCGCCCCGTGGGAGCAGCGCACGTCGTCCGCCTCGATCTCCAGGTTCGGGAGCGTCGTGGCGTGGCACTCCTCGCTCAGCAGCAGGTTCCGGTTGGTCTGGTAGGCGTCGGTGAGCTGCGCCCCGTCGTCCACCCGGATGAGCCCCCGGAAGACGCTCTCGGCCCGGTCCTCCAGGGCTCCCTTGTAGAGGAGGTCGCTGTAGGCGTGGGGCGCGACGTGGTGCTGCATGGTGTGGTGGTCGAAGTGCTGGTCGGCGCCGCCGAACCACAGGGCCAGCATCTCGCTCTCGCTGCCCGGGCCCCGGAGCCGGCTCGTGACGTCGGCCCGGGAGCGCCGCCCGCCCAGGGCGACGTTGAAGCCGCTCAGGGAGGTGTCCCGCCCGGTGACGGCGTGCTGGACGCTGAAGTGCTCGGCGCCGTCACCGAACAGCTCCAGGGAGATGAAGCGGACGGTGGCGTTGTCGCCGCCGAACACCTCGGTGCCGTTCACGCTGAGGATCGCCTCGTCCATGTCCGGGGAGAGGTGCTCGTCGATGCAGGTGACCTCGGCCCCCTCGCCGGCCACGACCAGGGAGTGGGTGGCCAGGAGCGATCCCGGCCGGTCCACCCAGCGGAAGGTGTGGATCGGCTCCGGCACCCTGACGCCGTCGGGGACGTGCAGGACGTAGCCGTTGGTGAGCAGCGCCACGTGGAGGTGCCAGAACTTCTCCTCCCAGGCGGACAGCTCGCTGGCGTAGAGCCACTCCTCCAGCAGCTCCGGCCGGTCGGCGGCCACCTCGGAGATCGGGGCGAAGGTCACCCCCTGCGCGGCCAGCTCGGGATCCAGGCGCCGGTGGACGAACCCGCCGTTGACCTGCACCGCCACGCCGCTGCGCGCCGCGTCCCGGTCCAGAACGCGGCGCACGGGCTCGGGCAGCTCCTGGAGGTCCTCCGCCCGCTCGGCCTCGGGGGAGAGGGGCCGGAAGCTCCCGGGCTCCAGGTCGGAGACGTCGGTGTAGCGCCACTCCTCCGACTCCGTGGAGGGCATCGGCAGGGCCGCGTAGGCGTCCCAGGCCGCGCGGCGTCGCTCCAGCAGGCCCTCGGGCTCGTCGAGGGTCTCCAGGAAGCCGTCGAACAGCTCCTCCTCCCGGCGCGCCCCGGCCGGCGCCTCCGCCTCCACGGTGGTCGGTCCGTTCCCCACGGCTCGCTCCTCCTGCTTCGTGTCTATGGTCCGATACGGCGGGGGCAGCCGTCAGGGGCTGCCCCCGGGGTCGTCGATCGTGTCCTGCTCGTGCTCTCGGTGGCGCCGCCGGTCCGCGGAAACGCGTCCCGCTCGCCAGCCGCGGCCCCGGCGATCAGCCGACCGAGCCCTCCATCTCCAGCTCGATGAGCCGGTTCAGCTCGATGGCGTACTCCAGGGGC
>CAZSKS010000149.1:0-2624 GCA_964607465.1 uncultured Gemmatimonadota bacterium
CGCCCGGCTACTCCCGGGCCACCTGCTCCACCACGTGGGCCAGGTAGTCGCCGTACCCGCTGCTGGCCTGCGGTTCGGCCAACCGGGCCACCTGCTCCTCGTCGATCCACCCCATCCGGTAGGCGATCTCCTCGGGACAGGCGATCTTGAGCCCCTGCCGACGCTCCACCGCCTGCACCAGGTTGGCGGCGGTGAGCAGCGAGTCGCAGGTCCCGGTGTCCAGCCAGGCGTAGCCGCGCCCCAGCTTCTCGACCTCCAGCTCCCCCCGCGACAGGTAGCGCCGGTTGAGGTCGGTGATCTCCAGCTCGCCCCGCTCCGACGGCTCCAGCCCGGCGGCGATCTCCGGCGCCCGCCCGTCGTAGAAGTAGAGGCCGGTCACCGCGTAATTGGAGCGCGGGTCCTCCGGCTTCTCCTCGATGCTCTCCGGCCGGCCCTCCCCGTCCAGCGTCACGACGCCGTAGCGCTCGGGCTCGCTCACCCAGTAGCCGAACACGGTGGCCCCGCTCTCCCGGTCGGCGGCCCGGCGGAGCACGCCGCTCAGGCCGTCGCCGTAGAAGATGTTGTCCCCCAGCACCAGGGCGCTGGGGTCGCCGTCCAGGAACTCCCGTGCGATCACCAGCGCCTGGGCGATCCCCTCCGGCCGGGGCTGGACCTCGTAGCGCAGCTCCATCCCCCACTGGCTCCCGTCGTCCAGCAGCTTCCGGAACAGCGGCTGGTCCTCCGGCGTCGTGATGACCAGGACCTCGCGGATCCCCGCCAGCATCAGGGTGCAGAGCGGGTAGTAGATCAGCGGCTTGTCGTAGACCGGCAGCAGCTGCTTGCTGACGACGCGGGTCAGGGGCCGCAGCCGGGTGCCCTCGCCGCCGGCCAGGACGATGCCCTTGCGGCTCACGCCGCGCCCCCCGGGCCGCGACCGGCGTCCGCGCCCGTCCGGGCCCCGGCCCCGGCCCCGGCGACCGGCCGCGCACCCCTCACTCGGGCCTCCCGAGGCGCTCGCCGCGGTACTCTCCGGTCACCCGACGCTCCAGCCAGCCGCGGTGCTCCAGGTACCATGCCACCGTCGACCGCAGCCCCTCATCGAAGCCGACCTCCGTCTCCCAGCCCAGCTCCCGGCGGGCCTTCGACGAGTCCAGGGCGTAGCGCCGGTCGTGGCCGGGACGGTCCTCCACCAGCTCCACCCGCTGCCGGTGGCTCCCTCCCTCCTCCCGGGGCGCCAGCTCGTCCAGCAGGCCGCACACGGACCGGACCACGGCCAGGTTCGTCCGCTCCTCGCCGCTGCCCAGGTGGTAGCTCTCCCCGACGCGGCCGGCCGCCAGGACCCGGGCCAGCCCCCGGGCGTGGTCGTCCACGTGGATCCACTCCCGCACGTGGCGCCCGTCGCCGTACACGGGGATCTCCCGTCCCTCGAGCGCGCGGAGGACGACGTGGGGGATCAGCTTCTCGGGATGCTGCCAGGGACCGTAGGTGTTGCACGCGTGGGCGACCAGCGCCGGCAGGCCGTAGGTCCGCCGCCAGGCCCGCACGAAGTGGTCGGCGGCGGCCTTGCTGGCCGCATAGGGTGAGCTCGGCGCGTAGGGGGTGGACTCGGTGAACCGCGTCGGGGCGCCGGGCTCGACCGCCGGCGGCTCGCGGTCCGCCAGGTCGCCGTACACCTCGTCGGTGGAGACGTGGAGGAAACGGAAGCGGTCCCGGTCGTCGCCGGGGAGCGAGCGCCAGTGCTCGGTCGCCGCCTCCAGAAGCGCCACCGTCCCGCCCACGTTGGTGTCCAGGAACTCGGGCGGCTCCTCGATGGAGCGGTCCACGTGGGAGGCCGCCGCCAGATGCACCACCGCGTCCGGCTCGTGCTCGGCCAGGGTCGCCCCCATCGCGCTCCCGTCGCGGACGTCCGCCCGCACGAAAGCGTAGCGCGGATCCCCCTCCACCGCCTCCAGCGCCTCGGGGCTGGCGGCGTAGGTCAGCCGGTCCACGTTGACGACGCGGTGGTCGGTGGTCTCCACGAGGCGGCGCACCAGGGCCGACCCGATGAAGCCGGCCCCGCCGGTGACCAGGATCGTCCGGACGCCGCCGGCCGTCATGCCACAGCGCTGCACAGCCAGGCCGCCAGGAAGGCCAGCGGGGCGCCGATCACGACCCCGGCGGTCCCCACCAGCATCACGGCCACGCCCCGCCCCATGACCCGCACCGTGGCGGGCACGTCCACGTCCAGCAGCAGGAGCACCAGGAAGAAGGGGAGCAGCACGTCCCCCATCCAGTCGTAGACCGCCGCCTCGTGGGTGATGAGGCCGGTGTTCGAGAAGACCGCCGGCAGGACGTAGATGAAGATCAGCGGCGGGACGTACTCGAACAGCGTCCAGCCGGTGCGTCGCTCCAGCCAGAACCACAGGGCGGCGTTGGCCGCCAGGACGAAGAGGAGGCCGGACGTGGAGGTGACGAGGGCGTCGGGCATGGCTTGAGAGGATCCGGGTGCGCCCGGCGCCGCGCAAGGGAGCGGGCCGCGGGCGGGCCGACGCACGGGACCCGCCTCTCCCGACCCGGGAGGAGCATCGGCGGAGGACCCGGGGAACGCGCGGGCCGGCCGACGCCCGTGGGGAACGCACGGAACGCCGTACCGGGCCGCGGCCCCC
>CAZSKS010000150.1:0-2590 GCA_964607465.1 uncultured Gemmatimonadota bacterium
TGGGAGAAGGACGACCTGTACGGCGACATCGGCGACATCGCCCAGGGCAACCGGGCGGACTGGGGCAACCTGGCCGGCCGGGCGACCTGGCGGCGGCCGCTCTTCGGCCTCCGCAGCCGCCACACCCTCGGGATGTCGCGGTACTCGCTGGGGGTGGACACCGTCCCCCCGGACCCGGAGCTGGAGCGCCACTTCAACACCCGCGACTTCGAGCGGACCGACAGCCGGCTCCGCCACATCGTCCTCCGGGGCACGGTCGAGCCCCGGGCGCGGGACGAGAAGGGGCCGGGCTGGACGGCGGGCTACGAGGCCGTGTCGCGCTCGGTCCGCTACGAGGGCCCGGTGCCGGTCCTGCTCCCGGGACTCGACTCGGGCGGGCGGCTCTCCTACCGGGACGCCCTGCACCGGGGCGCCGTGTGGGGGGAGTACCGGTGGCGGCCGGCGGACCCCCTCCGGGTGAGGGCGGGCCTGAGGGTCGAGGCCGGCGAGCCGGTGGAGAACGCGGGGGCCGTGGAGCTCGCCCCGAGGCTCCGGGCCCGCCTGAGGGCGACCCCGGACCTCACCCTCTCCGCGGCGGCCGGGCGCCACCTCCAGTACGTCCAGTCCATGGCCCAGGGGGGTGGCCACATGGGCGGCGACGCCCATCCCGCCCGGGGGTGGCGGCTGGCCGGGGACGGGACTCCGGCGCTCCGGGCGGACATCGTCACCCTCGGCGGGGAGCTGTGGCTCGGCTCGCGCTGGCTGGCGGGCGTCACCGCCTACCAGCGGTGGAGCGACGGCGTGCTGGCGCCGGCCGTGACCGAGGGGCCCGCGGAGGACCTCCGGCTCGTGGGCGCCGAGGAGTCGGCCCGGGGGGTGGAGCTCTCGGTGCGCCGCCTGGCCGGACGGTGGACGCTGTCGGGGTCGTACAGCTACGGGGTCGCCGAGCGCTCGGCCGCCGGCGTCAGCTACCCGCCCCCGTCCGAGCGCCGGCACCTCGTCGACCTCACGACCCTGTGGCGGCCCTCCGCCGGGGTCCGGCTCGGGGCCGCGTACTCCGCGGGCAGCGGGGCCGCCCTCACGCGGGTCTTCCGCACCGGGTTCCGCCGGAACGAGGAAGGCGAGCTCGTGAGCATGCCCCCTCGCCTGGGGGAGCCGGGGGGCGTCCGCGGGCCGGGCTACGGATCCCTGGACCTGCTGACCGAGTTCACCGCCGACTTCGACGAGTGGACCCTGGCTCTCTACCTCCAGGTCCGGAACGTCCTCGGCCGGGAGAACGACCGGCTGTACAGGGGGTCCGACGCGTGCACGCCCGAGCGGCGGAGGTTCCGGTGGTGCTCCGCGGAAGGGGACGTCAGGGACGCCTTCGAGATGGGCGTGCCCACGGTCCCCGTGCTCGGCTTCCGGGTCGCCTTCTGACCGGACGCCCGAAGGGCGTGGAGCCCGCCGACCTGTTCGAGGCCCATCACGACGACCTGCGGCGGTACCTGGTCCGCCTCACGGGGGACCGGGGCGTGGCCGAGGACGCCAGCCAGCAGGCGTTCGCCCGACTCGTCGACCGCCTTCCGGACGGGCCGGAGAACCCCAGGGCCTGGCTCTTCACGGTGGCCACGAACGCGGCGCGGGACGCCCTCCGGACGCGGGCCCGCCGGGGACGGATCCTCCGGGAAGAGGGGCACCGGGTCCCCCGGCCGCGGCCGGCGCCGGACCCGTCGGAGGAGCACGACCGCCGGAAGGCCCGACGGCGGGTCCGCCGGGCCCTGGACCGGCTGTCGGAGCGCGACCGGACGGTGCTGCTGATGCGGGAGGAAGGCTTCCGACACCGGGAGATCGCCGACGCGGTGGGGACGACGACGAAGTCGGTGGGGACGATGATCGCCCGGGCGCTGGAGAAGCTCGCCGGGGAGCTGGACCTGGACACGGGGGACGAAGATGACCGACACGATTGAGGCCGCGGCGCGGCACCCCACCGACGGCGACCTGGTGCGGCTCCTGGACGGCGAGGAGGAGGACCCGGCCCTCGAGGAGCACCTCGAGAGATGCGACGACTGCCGGCGGCGCTATCGCCGGATCGCGGGGTGGAGCCGGGAGGTCGGCCGGGCCCTCGACGCCGTGGATCCCGTGGTCGAAGAGCGGGCGGAGCCGGATCGGGAGACGGACGCCCCCTGGACCGGTGTTCCCCGGTGGATGAAGGTCGCCGCCGGCGTGGTGCTTCTGGTCTCCGCCGCCCTGGCGTTCCAGCCGGTCCGGGCCTGGGTCGTCGACCGGGCCGAGCGCGTGGCGCAGCGGCTGGGGATCGTGGAGCGCACGGGCCCGGAGGCCGGGGCGGCGGGCGGCGGGGCCTCCATCGCGTTCGTGCCCCAGGGCCGGCGCCTCCGGATCCAGGTCGAGGCCTCCCAGACGGAGGGGGAGCTGGAGGTGGCGATGGGCCCGGACGACGGACGGGTCCGGGCCTCGGTCGTCGACCCGGAGCCCGGAGCGGCGGGCCCGGCCCCGGGCTTCGCCGCCTTCCCGTCGGAGCTGCGGATCCGGAACGGCTCCGGGGCCGGTGCGAGCTACCGGGTGACGGTGCCGCCCTCGATCGAGGAGCTGGAGATCCGCGTCGGGGACC
>CAZSKS010000151.1:0-2585 GCA_964607465.1 uncultured Gemmatimonadota bacterium
CTGGAGGATCCACCCCCCGGGGAGCCGTCGCTGGAAGAAGGCGACGAAGATCAGCGCGAGGACGACGCCGTTGACGAAGTGGGCCAGGTTGCCGGCGACGACGCCGTACAGCTGGCCGTCGCCGTGGGCCCCGTTCATGCTGCCCATGAGCATGGCGCCCACGTCCACGGCCGGCAGGCCGAGGCCGGACTGCCAGAAGCCGGTCATGGTCATCACGAAGGTGGCCACGATGCCGGCGACCACTGTGGCGCCGAAGGTCCGTCCGTCGAGGGTGCGCATGTCTCCTCCGGTAACTCGGGTCCGTATCCGTTTCGGTCTCGCGGGCCGCGGGATCGCTGCTCCCCGCGGCGCTCACGATCGAAACGGCGGAACCGGCCGGAGGGTTCCCGGCGGCGGAGGCCCGGCGTCTCCGCGGAGACGCCCCGTCAACGGGTCGTCAACCCGCCGCCGGGCCGCTAGACTTCTTCGATCTCGGCGTCCCAGTCGATCTCCACGCAGGGGAGGAGCGTCTGGGCCACGGGGCAGCCGTCGACGTGCGTCTCCAGCGCCCGCTCGGCGGCCTCCCGCTTCCCCTCGGGCACCTTCAGCCGGTAGGTGACGTGGACGCGGGTGATGCGCAGCACGCCGTCGATCGCCTCGACGTCGCCGACGACGTCGGCCTCGAGCCTGTCGGGATGACTCGGGATGTCACGGGCTTCCAGGGCTCCGCCCAGGGTGCCCGTCAGTCAACCGCCGGCCGCCGCCACCACGTGGTCCAGGGTGGTCGGCAGCTCCTCGGCGGTGGTGGCGCCGTAGAACTCGGCGATCTCGGCGTGCACGCCGAACTCGAGGGGCTCCTCGAACGGCTCGATGTAGGCCTTCCGGTGGGGTCCCTCCAGCTTCTGGATGCGGACCCTGGAGCGGTACTGTGGCTCGGTCATCGTGTCGCCTCTCGTGTGGAATCGCATGTCTCTCGCGGATCGCCGTGGTTGCCGCGGCGCACGGCCCGGACCGACGTCGCCGACAGGCGTCCGGGAGGCACCCGATCCGCCCGGCGCGGAGGAAGGCCTCCTGCCGGTGCGGGTCCCCACGGAGGCCCTCCCGGCGGCCGAGGGGGCCCTCCGTCCGGACCGCCCCGTCGCGGCCGGGAGAGCGGCTCAGCCGGCCTCGCGGTCCAGCAGCTCGCCCACCTTCCGCTTCAGCTCGTCGCTGGACTCCGGGCGCCCCCCGCGCTCCCGGACGGCCTTCAGGAACAGCTCCTCCCAGTTGAACATGGGATAGCAGCGCTGACACTGCTCCACGTGGCAGCGGATCTCCTCGGCGTCCTCCGCGTCCAGCTCCCCGTCCAGGTACTCGTAGACGCGCCGCGCCGCCTCCTCGCAGGGGATGTCGTCCACTTCCTCGCAGTCCGGCGGCGGCCCCTCACCGTGGGGGGGGCGGGGGGCGCTCGGAGCCAACGCGCCGTCACCATTGAGGCCGAGGAGCCCGCGGAGCCATTCCAGGGGACCGAATCCGTCACTCATCTCTGCCTCCCCGCACGTACCCCATGGATCGCGCGTACTCGTACAGCTCCCACTGGAGCCGGCGACGGGCCCGGTAGAGACGGGACTTGACGGTTCCCACCGGCACGTCCAGCTCCGCGGCGATCTCCTCGTAGCTCAGGTCCTCGATATCCGAGAGCACCAGGGTCACGCGGAAGTCCTCGGGCAGCTCCTCGATGGCCTCGACGATCCTGTCGTCGATGATGCGGTCGAAGAACTCACCGGCGGGATCCTCCTGCCGGAGCTGCTGCCAGACCGGGCGCTCCTCCACGTCGTCGTAGTCGACCGGGTCCGGCCGGCTCTTCTTCTGCCGGAATTCGTTGATGAAGGTGTTCCGGAGGATCGTCAGCAGCCAGGCCTTGCAGTTGGTCCCGGTCTCGTAGCTGTCCCACGCCCGCCACGCCTTGAGGACGGTCTCCTGCACGAGGTCCTGGGAGCGGGCCTCGTCGCCGCCGGTCAGGCGGAGGGCG
The DNA here is from genome assembly GCA_964607465.1 of uncultured Gemmatimonadota bacterium. Lineage (GTDB taxonomy): Bacteria > Gemmatimonadota > Gemmatimonadetes > Palauibacterales > Palauibacteraceae > CAYVFM01. The sequence goes on from CAZSKS010000151.1 coordinate 1,991, forward strand.
CGTCCGTGGAGGACATCCCGGTGGACGAGCGCTTCCTCCTCGAATTCCTCCCGCTTGGAGGATCCGTTCCCGACTGCGGCCTGCCGACCCTCGTCGCTGCTCAATCCCCCTCCACGCGGCGCGGAGCGCATCACCGGCATGGTGCTGCGGCGATCCGAGTAGAGGGTAACGCCTTTCTCCGGCCGCGGCCATGCAGCGGGGCTCCGGCCCCTCGGTGTGGGCCCTGGCACGTCCATGTCGGTCCTCGCGTATCCGGATGAGATCTCGCCCCGATCTCGTCTGCCCGACGGGCGACCCGTCGCGATCTCGTCCGCCCGACGCCCGAACCGTCATCTTCATCCATCGGTGCAAAGGGAGCGAATCCCGGGAATGTTCCCGAGACGGCCTGGCGAGAGGGCCCGGCGAGAGGGCCCGGGAGGGGGAACTCTGGCCGCCGGCGCCCCGTTCCCTTTCCCGTCGGCAGGGGTGCGGGCCCCAGGAGGAGGAGACGTCAGGGGGAGCCAGGTGAAGCGATCTCATATTCGATCGACCGCCGGGGCGGCAGACGCGGATCGACCGCAGCCTGAACGTGGTCCTGCTGCCGACCTTCCGAGGG
>CAZSKS010000152.1:0-2575 GCA_964607465.1 uncultured Gemmatimonadota bacterium
CGGGGCGGTCCCGATCCCCTTGCACGCCCCTCCTTCTGGCGCGCTTGGCCACCCCGGTAACCGTTCCGAGGTTTCAGCTCGCGGCAGAAACGGGCGAGGCCGCCCAGCGGCTCGTCCATGGTCAGCATTCGGAAAGAGTTCGTCGAGCAGGCCGAATCAGCCATCCGGCAGTGGGTCGCGGTGACACAAAGCCCGGCCCAGAGCTTGGGGGCTGGTCAATTCCTTTTCGCACCTCCGAAATTCGGGCCGGCTATTCTGGTTTGGCGTTGGGAGCAGGGCATCGTCATGCCGAACCGTGCCGGGACGGGCCAAAAAAGAGGGGGCGGCCAGATGGCCGCCCCTCTCGCCTTCGCGACGTCGATCAGGCTCGACGTCGTGCTCTCGTCCTCGGGTCAGAAGAGGATGCCTCCCGTGATCACGACCTGGCCGGTGAACGTCGTGGCGTAGCGGCCTTCGATGAACGGCGTGACGGGTGCGTCGACGCCGAACTTGAGGCCTCCGAGGACGTTGAGGCCGGCCTCGTTGTTGCCCGCGTCGACGCCGTCAGGCGACGAGTCGGCGTAGTTGAGACCCGCGCCGAGGTACGGGCCCACCGGGGACGCCACGTCGAAGGCATAGGTGGCGCTGGCGTTGATCTCCCAGTAATCGGAGTTGTCGGGGAAGTAGTAATCGAAGCTGCCGACCACGCCGAAGCCCCCGGCGCCCGGAATCATGACGTCGAGCCGGGGCCCGATGCCGACGGCCTCGATCTCGGTGCCGTCGACAGGTCGTCCCAGGATGCGTCCCGGACGAAGCGGGCCATCCGGCGAGCGTGTGTCATGGTGTCGTTCGTCATCGCGTCGGGGCTCCTCCTTACCGGGCTCAGCCCGACTCCTCCCGGCGCCGGAGGTAGTCGCGCAGCGCCACGGCGTTGTTGTGCTCGATCCCGCGCCCGGCCGCTCCTCAGACCAGCAGGGCGTTCCGGAGTACGATCTCCACGCCGGCCAGGGCCTTCGAGACCGGACAGTTCTCCTTCGCCTCCTCGGCGGCCTCGCGGAAGGCGTCGGCGTCCAGCCCCGGCACCCGTCCCTCGGCCACCAGGTCGATCCGGGTGATGGCGAGGCCGTCCGGGTCGAGGTGCACCCGTGTCCGGGCGTCGATCGACTCCGGATCGTGGCCGGCCTCGTCCAGGCCGTGGGCCAGCGCCATGGCGAAGCAGCCGGCCAGGGCGGACCCGATCAGCTCCTCGGGGTTCACGCCCTCCTCGTCCTCGAAGCGGGTGCCGAAGGAGTAGGGGTGCTCCAGGGTCCGGGACCGGATCGTCCCGTTCCCGCCGGCGAGGTCTCCGTTCCAGGTCGCGCTCGCGTCTCTCGTGATCATGGGTATGGGTTCCTCTTTCGTCTTCGGGTGACATCGTTCCGAAGGTCACGTGAGCTTCGGGGGAGGCCGGTCAGCCCACGGCGTACGTGCAGGTGTGGTCGCCCTCGGGCATCCAGCTCCGGCGGGCCATGTCCTCTCCGAGCAGCTCGCGGATCCACGCGACCTCGGCCCGGCAGGGGAGCCGGGAGACGGCCACCATCTCCCTGAGCGGGCAGTGGCAGAGCCGGAGCCGGGGAGCGTCCCCGTCCTCGACCACCTCGGCCATGAATCCCTCCTCGGTCAGGATCGCGGCCACCTCCTCCAGCCGTTCCCGGCCCTCCAGGCCCCGCACCCGCTCCCGGGCCGCCTCCCGCTGGCGAGACAGCCGGTCCTCGAAGAAGTCCTCGAGCACCTCCGCGTGCCCCTGCTCCGTCAGGTACGAGGCGAGCTCACGCAGCAGGCGGCCCTCGCCCCGGGGGAAGAGGTTCTCGCCGTCCTCGGTGAGGCCGTACAGGATTTCCGGACGGCCCGGCCCTTCCTTCCGGTCCCCGGCCCGCCGGACGAGGTCGTGGCCCACCAGCGTCTTCAGGTGGCCGCGCACCGTCTCCGCGGCCAGGTCCAGCCGGTCGGCCAGCTGGCCGACGGTCCGGGTCCCCTGCCGCTTGAGCAGCTCGAGGATGCGGCGCTGCGAGGTGGGCAGGCCGCGGGCGCCGGGTCGGTCGTCCTGCGGTTCGTCGGTCATGGTGGATCGAGGATAGGGTCCCGCCCGTTTCGCTGTCAAGGTTTTCACGCTGGTCAGCTTGTAAACCTTGACAATGGCCCCGGGCTCCTTCTAACGTGCCGTCCCCGAGTCGCGAGCGACGGTCAGAACCGAGACTCCGGTGAATCCCATGACGACGACGTCTACAGGTGCCGGACCGGCCGGGGACACGGCCGACGGCTCGCATGCTCCGGGACGTCTCCCCACCGTGGACCACGTCGTCGCCGTGGGGTCGGGGAAGGGAGGCGTCGGCAAGAGCACGGTCGCGGTGAACCTGGCCCTGGCGCTCCGGGAGGAGGGCGTGAGGGCCGGTCTCCTGGACGCCGACATCTACGGACCTTCGGGGCTGGCCCTGCTGGGGATGGAGGACGCCCAGGAGCGCGTCGAGATGACCGACGACCGGCGCGTCCTCCCGCTCGAGGCCCACGGGATGCCGGTGGTCTCGTTCGGCTTCTTCCTGGGCGAGGAGTCGCCGGC
>CAZSKS010000153.1:0-2555 GCA_964607465.1 uncultured Gemmatimonadota bacterium
CTCCTGGGCCGACGCCGGCACGGGACCGGTCGCGGCCAGGACGACGCCCAGGAACGCGGCCAGCACCATGGCCCCGGCGGCCGGAGCCCGCGCCAGGGGCCCGAGCTCGGGGCGGCTCCGGAGAGGCCGGGTCACGGCGCCTCCTCCCCGGCGCCGGACGCCGACGGGGCGTCCGTCACCGCCGGGTCCCTCGGCTCCGCCGGTTCCTCGTCGGCCCGGCGGTGCGGACTCCCTTCGCCCGCCCGGTGCGGGGAGTCCTTCGCCGCCCGCCGGCCCAGCCGGAGCACCAGGGCTCCCACCAGCATGCCGGCCCCCGCCCCCGTCACGAACTCCTGCTCCAGCGCCGCGCCCACCAGCCAGACGACGCCGCCGGCCAGCAGCAGCCCCAGCTGCAGGCGCAGCCACCATCGGTAGGTGGTCGTGGGCCGGCGTCGCTTCTCCACCGCGGCCGCTCACGCTCCCAGCATCCGGCTGACCGGGCCGACGCTGGTCTCCCGGGCCCAGCGCACGACGGCCCCGGCGGTCAGCCCCCAGGCGCCGTGGTAGAGGAGCACCGGCACGAACGTCAGCACGCCGAGACCGGACCCGAGGGTCCCGTGGCCCAGGACCGGGAAGATCACGGCCAGGGTGACGACGGCCGGAAGCACGGCGAAGTTCAGCCCCCGGCGCACGGCTCCCCGCCCGGGAACGCGCGGGAAGACGATCCCGAAGACGAGCCCCCACAGGGCCCCGAGCGAAGTGTGGACGGCCAGCGAGGCCGGACCCGCCGACACCTCCCACGCCGATCCGAGCAGGGCCGGCAGGCCCCACGCCTGCAGCAGCCAGGCGGTCACCAGGTAGGCCAGGCCGCCCAGCGCCCCGCCCAGCAGGCCGGCCCCGATCCGGGCGCTCAGGTCGAGGCGCCCCTCGTGCTCCGGGCCGTAGGGGCCCTGCCCCAGGGCCACCGCCAGGAAGCCCAGGGCCGCCACCAGCAGGAGGATGGCGCCCGTCACCCCCGTTCGACCGCCACCGGTGGCGCCGACCAGCAGCCCGGCCCCGACCAGGGAGGCCAGGCCGGCCGACCAGGCCAGCCACCCCGGGATCGCCCGGTCCTCCGCCCTCGAACCTCGCTCGCTCACGATTCTCGTGCCTCCCGTCGCGCTTCCGTGCTGTTCGCGTCCCCGGCCCCCGCGTCCACGGTGCTCTCGTCCTGCCCCCCGATGCTCCCGTCCAGGGTGCTCTCGTACCCGGCCCCGCGGGCGGGCGGTCCGTCGGTGGGGCCGGGATCGCCGCCGTCCGTGATCTCCTCCGCCTCCTCCCGCAGCCGCGTGGCGCTGCGCAGCGCGGCGGCGGCCAGGGCGATCGGCAGCAGCAGCAGCCCCGTGGCCACCGTCGGCGCCCCCCGCTCGAGGCCGGCCCCCACGGCGTGGGCCTCGACCACCGAGAACGCGACCGCCGCCAGGAAGGCCAGGTAGCGCCCGCCGGCCCCGAAGGCCTCCTCCCGCGGACTCCCCCGCCAGAACCGGGGCAGGCAGATACCCGCCAGCACCCCCTGCCCCATGGCCGTCACGATCAGGAGCCAGGTGATCCACGGGGCTCCCAGCCCGCGGCCCGCCGCCAGGGCCACCGCCACCAGGACGGCCGACGACAGCACCAGCAGCCGGACCTTCATCCGTCCAGGAACCGCGCGATCCCCTCCCGACAATCCTCGGTGAAGCGCGCCAGCGCGTTCACCTCCGCGCCGGCCTGGATCCCCTCCTCGAAGCTGGCGCCGTCGATCTGGTACAGCAGCCGCTTGGAGAGGGCCAGGGCCGTGGCGCTGCGTCCGGCCAGGTCCTCCAGGAACCCCTCGGCCGCCTCGTGGAACCCGTCGTCGGGGAAGGTCCGGCAGACCAGTCCGTAGTCCCGCGCCGTGGCGGCGTCCACCGGATCGCCCAGGCCGATGAGCTCGAAGGCCCGCTTCTCGCCCAGCGAGCGCCGGAGGATGGCCATGACCATGGCCGGCACGAAGCCGATCTTCACCTCCGGGTAGCCGAACTCGGCGCCCTCGGCGGCCACCACCAGGTCGCAGGCCGTGGCCAGCCCGGCCCCGCCGGCCAGCGCCCGGCCGTGGACGGCCGCCACCACGGGCCGGGGCAGGCGGCGCAGCGCCAGGAACAGCTCGCCCAGCGACTCGGCGTCCTCCAGGGTGGCCATCACCCCGGCCGCCACCGAGTCGCGGACCTCCCGGAGGTCCGCGCCCGCACAGAAGTCGGGGCCCGCGCCCCGGAGGCCCACCACCCGAACGTCCCCGTCCTCGGACACCGCCCCGAGGGCCTGCTTCAGCTCCGCCACCAGCCGGGCGTTCAGGGCGTTCCGCTTCTCGGCGTGGTCCAGCTCGATCCACGCCGTCCCGGCCTCCCGGTCGACCTCCAGGCGCACCTGCTCGTAGCCGGTCACGTCTCCTCCTCCCGCCGGTGGCGGTCCTCCCGCGCGTCCCACACCTCGTCCAGCACCTCCACGGGGACGTCGATCTCCATGCGGAGCAGCGCCGTGGAGAAGGTCTTCCCCTGGGCGTCCAGCATCAGCGACCGGGT
>CAZSKS010000154.1:0-2503 GCA_964607465.1 uncultured Gemmatimonadota bacterium
GCGGGGAGCACGGTGGCGGCCAGCAGCAGCGCGGCGCAGGTCAGGGCGGACCGGCGCGGGCCGGCGGGGGCGGGGCGGGGCAGGGCGGCGCGGGTCTGGGTCACGGCGTGCTTCCTCCTCTGGGGGAACGGGTCGGGGTCGATGGTCCGAAGCCCGGGGGCTCAGGCGGCGTCACCCGGTGGGGGCGGGGGAGAGCGTCTCGACGCGGGTCGTGAGGTCCTCGACGCGGTCCCGGTCCACCGCGACGCCGAGGCCGGGCTCCTGCCGGGGGACGGCCACGTGGCCCTCCTCGTCCATCGTCCACTCGGGAAGCACCACGTCGCGCTCCCAGTAGCGGCGGCTCGGCGACAGGTCGCCCGGCAGGCCGAAGCCGGGCAGGGAGGCCAGCGCCACGTTGTAGGCCCGTCCGATCCCGGTCTCGAGCATCCCCCCGCACCACAGGGGCGTGTCGTGGGACCGGCAGTGCTCGTGGATGGCCAGCGAGGGGACGAAGCCGCCCACCCGGCCGGGCTTCAGGTTGACGATGCGCCCGCTCTCGAGCGTCGTCATGTCCTCCGCCCGGTCGGGGCCCGTGATGGACTCGTCCAGGCAGATCGGGGTGGAGAGCTCCTCCTGGAGCCAGGCGTGCCGGACCAGGTCCTCGCCGTCCAGCGGCTGCTCGATCATCATCAGGCCCAGGCGGTCCAGGCCCCGCAGCGCCTCCAGGTCCTCCAGCACGTCGTAGCCGGCGTTGCCGTCCACGGCCAGCGGCGCGTCGGGGCCCAGCGCCTCGCGCACGGCCCGGACGTACGCCACGTCCTCGCCGGGACGCACCTTCATCTTCACCTTCCGGTAGCCCTCCGCCAGCGCCGCTTCGGCGTCCTCCACCAGGTCGGCGGGCCGCTCCCGGATGCCCAGCGAGATGCCCGTGGGCACCCGGTTCCGGGTGCCGCCCAGCAGGTCGGCCAGGGGCTCGCCCTCGAGGACCGACGCCAGGCCCCATGCCCCCATCTCCAGGCCCGCCTTCGCCATCCGGTGGCCCCGGATTCCGGCCGCCAGGATCTTCGAGACCTCCCGGGCCGACGAAAGCTCCCGCCCCAGCAGCCGGGGCGCCAGCCACTCCCGCAGCGCGTGCCAGGCGGTGTCGATGGTCTCGGCGGTGTAGTTGGGCGCCTCGGGGGCCACGCACTCGGCCCAGCAGGACGGGCCGTCGGGGTGGCGCAGCTCCAGCAGGCACTTGCGGGTCTCGTGGCGGGTGCCGGAGGAGATGCGGAAGGGCCGGCGCAGCGGGAGCCGGATCTCGCGCAGCTCGATCTCGTCGATCCTCAGCACGGGAGGGCGGCTCCTTCCGGTGGGTGGGACGGCGCGGCGGCGGCGCTGTGACGGGTCGGGCCCGGCCACGGCGGACCGCGCCCGGCGCCCGGGTCGCGACGACGGCTGTCCCTGCGATTGCCTGTGCGTATACAAAGAAGTATACATCACTCGACGCGAGCCCAAAAGCCCCGACCCGAACCCGAGAGCGCGGAGGCGACGATGGTGCGAGGATCCATGGCGACGGCCGTGACGACGGGGATCCTGGCCGCGGCCCTGGCGGCGGGATGTGCCGTCACCGGGGGCGACGGACCGGCCGGCGGTGCCGCCTACGACCTCCTGGTGCGGGAGGGCCGGGTGGTGGACGGGACCGGCGGGCCCTCCTACGGGGCCGACGTCGCCGTGCGGGACGGCCGGGTGGCCGCCGTCGGGGACCTGGGCGGCGCCGTCGCCGACGACACCGTGGACGCCTCCGGCCGCGTGGTGGCGCCGGGCTTCGTGGACATGATGGGCCAGGCCAGCCATCCGCTGGCCTTCCATCCGCCCAGCGCCGAGAGCAAGCTCCGGCAGGGCATCACCACCCAGCTGTCGGGGGAGGGCTGGTCCCCGGCGCCCCTGGACGACCGGACGGCCCGGGAGTTCGCCGAGGGGCTGGACCGGGAGGTGACCTGGCGCACCTACGACGAGTACCTGTCCCTGCTGGAGGCGGAGGGGGTGGCGCTGAACGTCGTCCACTCGGTCGGCGCGGCCCAGGTCCGTCGCATCGTGCTGGGTGAGGAGGACGTCGAGCCCACCCCCGCGCAGATGGAGCGCATGCAGGAGCTGGTGGAGGAGGCCATGCGGGACGGCGCCGCCGGCCTGTCGACGGCGCTCATCTATCCTCCGGGCTCCTACGCCACCACCGACGAGCTGATCGAGCTGGCCCGGGCCGCGGGCCGCCACGGCGGCAGCTACTTCACCCACATGCGCAACGAGAGCCACCGCGTGGTGGAGGCGGTGGAGGAGGCCATCCGCATCGGTCGCGAGGCGGGCGTGCCGGTCCACATCTTCCACCTGAAGGCTGCGGGGCGGGACAACTGGCCGCTGATGGAGGAGGCGCTGGACCGGATCCGCCGGGCGCGGGCCGAGGGCCAGCGGGTGACGGCCGACATCTATCCCTACGTGCGGAACGGGATCGGGCTCGGCTCCTTCCTCCACCCGCGCCACTACGCCG
>CAZSKS010000155.1:0-2490 GCA_964607465.1 uncultured Gemmatimonadota bacterium
CCGTACTCGACGTCGTAGCCGTTGGTGATGAGCTGGAACTCCTTGATGGACTCCAGCGAGAAGGCGAAGGGCACGCGGGACGAGCCCCGGTTCTCGGAGAAGAAGCTGTTGTTGGCGTCGGCGCCGTCGATCTGGATGTTGGTGCCCGACGTCCGGGCGCCGCCGATGGAGAACTGGCCCCCGGTGGTGATGCCCGGCTGGGGGCTCACCAGGCCGGAGAGGTTGATGAAGTCGGTGAAGTCACGTCCGGCCGTCGGCAGGCCCGAGATCTGCTCCTCGCTGATGTTCTCGACCACGCCGCCCTGGGAGACGTCGATCTCCGTCAGTCCGCCCACGGTGACCTCCAGCGCCTCGCCGGCCGCCGGCTGCAGCTCCAGGGTGATCCGGGAGCGCTCGCCGATGGTGACCCGCACGTCGCTCACCTCGACGGGCTGATTCGGCGGCAGCTCCGCCCGGATGGTGTACAGGCCCGGGGAGAGCAGGGCGACCGTGAAGCGACCGTTCTCGTTGGTGAGGACCTGCCGCTCGCCTCCGCGCTCCTGGCTCACGACGCGGACCGCCGCGTCGGCCGCGGGCGTGCCGCCCGGATCCACCACCGTGCCGACGATGGATCCGGTGGTGACGCCCTCCTGGGCGTCGGCGGGACCGGGCAACAAGAGGAACGCGGCCGCGAACGTGAGGCACGCTGCGGCCCAACCGGTGGATCGGACGAGACGTGGGAGCATTCGGTGCTACCTTTCGGTCTGGAGTCGCGCTTCGATGCTGGTGATTCGCTGCCGATGGTCCGCTGCTGGTTCGCTGCCAGCCGTTCGTCGGCCCGTCGGGAGATCGGCTGGCCGCGGCCGGTGCCGCGACCTGGAGATCATCCGGTCTCGGCCTCCCCCGGGCCCGACGACGGGAGTATGCTATTCGGCCCGGGTCCGGCGTGTCAACAACGCCGGCGTAACCCGGGGTAACGTGGATGTAACGAGGCCGCCGGCCCGTGGCGTGCCCCCCCGCGCGAGGATGTCACGCCGCGGCCAGCCGCCGCACCTCGGGCCGCACCTCCTCCAGCATGTCCGTCTTATCCCCCCAGTGCAGGAAGGCGCTGTCGAACCCGTGGAGCACCATGCGGCCGATCTCCTCGAGGTCGAAGTCCAGGTGCTTCCAGGCCCGGACGTATTCCTCGGTCACCGTGGTCCCGCTCATGAGCCGGTTGTCGGTGTGGAGGCTCACCACCAGCCCCTCGTCGAAGTAGCGCCGGACCGGATGGCTCGCGAAGTCGTCCACGGCGTGCGTCTGGACGTTGCTCGTGAGGCAGATCTCGAGGGGGATCCGGTGGTCGTTGACGTACTGCATGAGCTCCGGGTCCTCGAAGAGGCGCGTGCCGTGTCCGATCCGGTGGGCGCCGCAGTAGTGGACGGCCTGGTGGATGGACTCGGGGCCGTAGGCCTCGCCGGCGTGGATGGTGGCGGCGACGTTGGCGTTGAGGACCCGGTAGAAGGCGTCCTTGTGCTTCTTGGCCGGGTAGTTGTACTCGGCGCCGGCCAGGTCGAAGGCCACCACGCCCCGGCCCTTGAAGGCCACCGTCAGGTCCGCCAGGTCGCGCGAGACGTCGGGGGCCATGTTCCGGATGCCGCAGACGATGAGGGCCGACTCGATGCCGAAGTCCTCCTCGGCCCGCCGCATCCCCCGCAGCGGGGCCTCCACCGTCTCGGGCAGGGGGAGGTCCTCCTCGGTGAGGAGGATCGGCGAGAAGCGGATCTCCATGTACCGGACGTTCTCCGCGGCGGCGTCCTCGCACAGCTCGTAGGCGATCCGCTCCAGGGCGTCGGCGTGCTGCATGACCGAGAGGGTGACCTGGAACCGCTCCAGGTAGTCCTCGAGGCTCGTCGCGTCCTGGACGAAGAGGTACTCCCGCAGCTCGTCCACGTCCGTCGTCGGGAGCTGCACGCCCTGGTCGGCGGCCAGCTCCACGATGGTGGCGGGGCGCAGGGAGCCGTCCAGGTGGACGTGCAGGTCGGTCTTGGGCATGGCCCGCACCCGCTCTCGCACCTCGGCCTCCTTCATCCACGTCCCCCCGTCAGCATTTCACCATCTCGTAGCCCTTGTCGGCGTCGACCAGCGGGGCCTGGTAGTTCCCGGTCCAGCAGGCGTCGCAGAAGGGCCCCAGGTCGCTCACCGCCTCCCGCATGCCGTCCATGGAGAGGTAGCCCAGCGAGTCGACGCCCAGGTGCCGGCGGATCTCCTCCACCGTGTGGCCGGCGCCCAGCAGCTCCTCGCGGGTCGGCATGTCGATGCCGTAGTGGCACGGATGCCGGATCGGCGGCGAGGCGATCCGGAAGTGGATCTCCTCCGCCCCGGCCTCCCGCAGCAGGCCCACCAGCCCCAGGCTCGTGGTGCCCCGCACCAGGGAGTCGTCCACCACCACCACCCGCTGGCCGGCGATGATCTCCTCCACCGGGTTGTACTTCATCCGGACCTTGAAGTCGCGGCCGGCCTGGGTGGGCT
>CAZSKS010000156.1:0-2482 GCA_964607465.1 uncultured Gemmatimonadota bacterium
CCTATTACGAGGACTTCGAGGTGGAGGTGGAGCCCACCGACCGGGTCCTGGACGCGCTGAACCACATCAAGTGGCACGTGGACGGCACCCTGGCCATGCGACGCTCCTGCCAGCACGGGATCTGCGGCTCCGACGCCATGCGCATCAACGGCAGGAACCGCCTGGCCTGCAAGACGCTGATGCGGGAGGTGGGATCGGAGGTCACCGTGGAGCCCCTCATGGGCTTCGAGGTGGAGAAGGACCTCATCGTGGACTTCGACCCCTTCTTCGACCAGATGCGCCAGGTGAAGGCCTTCCAGATCTCCGACTCGCCCCCGCCGGAAAAGGAGCGGCGCCAGAGCCCCGAGGAGTATCAGGCGTACGAGGAGACCTCCAAGTGCATCATGTGCGGCGCGTGCACGGGCTCGTGCCCCTCCTTCTGGCCCAATCGGGACTTCATGGGACCGGCGGCCATCGTCCAGGCCCATCGGTTCCTGTTCGACAGCCGGGACGAGGGCGACGCCGAGCGGCTGGCCGAGCTCGACCGGCGGGACGGCGTCTGGGCGTGCCGGACGGTCTTCAACTGCACGAAGGCCTGTCCGGTGGACATCCAGGTGACGAAGGCGATCGGTGAGGTGAAGAAGGCCATCGTCGAGCGCGACCGTTGAGCTACCTGGAGTTCCTGGGTCGACCCTACAACCTGGTCTTCCTGGCCGCGGGGCTCGCGGGCGCCGTGGTGCTGATCCTCGGCCGCGGCCGGGAGGAGGATCTCTTCCTGGTGCACAGCGGCCTCATCGCCCTGGCCGTCGCCGGGCTGACGCTCAACGGCGCCATCCACGACCTGGCGCTGGGCGACCCCGCCGATCGCTTCCCGGCCGTCCTGGGGCTGTCGGTGGTCCTCGCCGCCGCTTCGGCCGGCGTGGGACGGCTGATCCGCGACCGCTTCTTCCCCCCGGTTCGGGAGGTGCACTTCAACGAGCGCGGGCTGGAGGGCGTCGAGGCCCGGATCGTGAGCCGGAGCGTGGACGCCGATCCGGCCTCGGGCCGGGCCCACTGGCACGACGGCGAGGGGGGGCTGCACCTGGTCACCTGCCACACGACCGAGGGGCGGATCGAGTTCGGCACCACCGTCCGACTGGAGGAGTTCGATGACGAGCACGGATCCTATGTCGTCCGACCCACCTGACCCGGGCGACGGGAGCGGGCCAGGGGCCTCGCCGCCGAGAGGGGGGATGGGAGGGACCGGGGCGCGCGAGACCGGGGACGAGCTCGCCGACCGGGGCCTCGACGCCTATCAGGAGGGAGCGCTGGAGACGGCGCTCTTCCCCGACATCGGGGGCGAGAGATGCATCTACCCGGCCCTGGGGCTGGCCAACGAGGCCGGTGAGGTGCTGGGGAAGATCAAGAAGCTGTATCGGGACGGGGACGGGAGGGTGACGCCGGAGTTCCGTCGCGTGGTGAAGAAGGAGCTGGGCGACGTTCTCTGGTACGTGGCGGTCCTGGCCGACGCCTTCGACCTCCGGATCTCGGAGGTGGCCGAGGCGAACCTGGAGAAGCTGGCCGACCGGGCCGACCGGGACGCCATTCGCGGCTCCGGGGACGAGCGATGACCCCCCGTGGCCTCCTCCTGGCCGGCGTCCTCGCGTCGCTGGCGGGAGTCGCAGTTGGAGCCTTCGGCGCCCACGGCCTCTCGGCGCGCCTGTCGGAGGAGATGCTGTCGATCTTCGAGACGGGAGTTCGCTACCAGATGTACCACGGCCTGGCCCTCGTCGCCCTGGCCCCGGTCACCGCCCGGTGGCCCGATCCCCTCTGGGCCTGGGCCGGCGGCCTCTTCGCGGCGGGCATCCTGGTGTTCAGCGGCAGCCTGTACCTGCTGGCCCTCACCGGCGTCCGGTGGCTGGGCGCCGTCACTCCCTTCGGGGGCGCGGCGTTCCTGGCGGGCTGGGCGGTGGCGGGGGTGGCCGGCTGGCGCGCCGTGGGCTGACCGGCCGGGCTCGACGGGCGTCGGCGTCCGTGGGGGGCGTCGCGGGCGCGCTCGCTCCCCCCTCTCAACCGCCTCAGAGGCGCGGCGTCGTCACGCCCGTCTGGCCCTGGTACTTCCCCTTCCGGTCGGCATAGCTGACCTCGCAGGCCTCGTCCGCCTGGAAGAAGAGGACCTGGGCGATCCCCTCGTCGGAGTACACCTTGGCCGGCAGGGGCGTCGTGTTGCTGATCTCCAGTGTCACGTAGCCCTCCCACTCCGGCTCGAAGGGCGTCACGTTCGTGATGATGCCGCACCTGGCATACGTCGATTTCCCCACCGTGAGGGTCATCACGTCCCGCGGGATCCGGAAGTACTCCACCGAGCGGGCCAGGGCGAAGGAGTTGGGGGGGATGATGCACTCCGAGCCGCTGTACTCCACGAAGGAGCGCTCGTCGAAGGCCTTCGGGTCCACCACCGGCGAGAGCGCGTTGTGGAAGATCCGGAACTCGTCGGCCACCCGCATGTCGTAGCCGTAGCTGG
>CAZSKS010000157.1:0-2409 GCA_964607465.1 uncultured Gemmatimonadota bacterium
GTGGACCCTCGTCCGCTCGGGCGTCTCCCCGGGCGAGCGGGTCGTCACCGAGGGCACCTACCAGGTCCACCTGGCCTCGACCGGCGGCGACGAGGCCGCCGCCGGCCACGGCCACCCGCACTGAGGAGGACGGGACGATGAGCTCCGGCAACCGGGAGCGAGGCACCGACGCGGGCCATGGCCCGCGCCGCCGCGACCGGCGTCCCCCCACGGCAGGGACGCGGGATCGGATCGAGCCGGCGGCTCGCGAGGGGCTGCTGGACCGGCTGATTCGATGGTCGCTGGAGAACCGGCTCGTGGCCACGGCGGCGGCCGTCGTACTGCTGGCGGCGGGCGGATGGACAGCGGCGCAGATGCCCGTCGACGTCTTCCCCGACCTCACCGCCCCCACGGTCACCGTCCTCACCGAGGCGCACGGGATGGCGCCCGAGGAGGTGGAGCGGCTGGTCACCTTCCCCGTCGAGACGGCCGTCAACGGTGCGGCCGGCGTCCGCCGCGTCCGCTCCAGCTCGGCCCAGGGGTTCAGCATCGTGTGGGTGGACTTCGAGTGGGGCACCGACATCTACCGGGCCCGCCAGCTCGTGGGCGAGAAGCTCCAGCTCGCCGCCACCGGGATGCCCGAGGGGGCGGACGCCCCGGTCCTGGCGCCCGTGACCTCCATCATGGGCGAGATCCTGCTGGTCGGGATCACCGCGCCGGACTCCCGGATGATGGAGGCGAGGACCGCCGCCGACTGGACCCTCCGCCGGCGCTTGCTCTCCGTGCCGGGCGTGGCCCAGGTGGTGCCCATCGGGGGCGAGGTGAAGCAGTACCAGGTCCAGGTGGACCCGGAACGGCTCCGCGCCTACCGGATCGGCCTCGGCGAGGTCGTGGAGGCGGCCCGTGGCTCCAACGAGAACGCGTCCGGCGGCGTCTACCGGGCCGACGGCCGGGAGGTGCAGATCCGCGGCCTCGGACGCGCCCACGACGTGGAGGCCATCGGGGAGACCGTGGTGGCCACCCGGGACGGGACGCCCGTCCGGCTGGAGGACGTGGCGGACGTGGAGATCGGCCCCCGGCCGCGCTTCGGCGTGGCCTCGGTGAACGCCGAGCCGGCGGTGATCCTCTCCATCCAGAAGCAGCCGAAGGCCAACACGCTGGAGCTGACCGAGCGCATCGACGCCGAGCTGGACCGGTTGTCGCCGGACCTGCCGGCGGGGGTGGAGGTCCATCGGGCCGTCTTCCGACAGGCCGACTTCATCGAGCGCGCGGTAGAGAACGTGATGGCGGCGCTGCGGGACGGAGCGCTCCTGGTGATCGTGGTCCTCTTCCTCTTCCTCTGGAACGTCCGGACGACGCTCATCTCCGTGGTGGCCATCCCCCTGTCCCTCGCTATCGCCGTGCTGGCGCTGTGGGCGCTGGGCGGGACGATCAACACCATGACCCTGGGGGGCATGGCCATCGCCATCGGGGCCCTGGTGGACGACGCCATCATCTTCGTGGAGAACGTCTACCGCCGGCTGAAGGAGAATCGCCGCGCGCCGGAGGACGAGCGCAGGCCCGCCCTGCCGGTGATCTACGAGGCCGCGCGGGAGATCCGGGCGCCGATCCTCAACGCCACCCTGATCATCTCGGTCGTCTTCGTGCCTCTCTTCTTCCTCTCCGGCGTGGAGGGGCGGATGCTCCGCCCGCTGGGCTTCGCCTACATCGTGAGCATCCTGGCGTCCCTGCTCGTGGCGGTCACGGTGACGCCGGCGCTGTGCGCCTACGTCCTGCCCGACGCCCCGGTGCTGGACCGCGAGCGGGAAGGTCGTCTGCTGGAGACCCTGGAGGATTGGTACCGGCCCACGCTGGACTGGGTGGAGCGCCACTCCGGCGCGGTCCTCGCGGCCGGGGGCGGGCTCCTCGTCGTCACCCTGGCGGTGATCCCCTTCCTCGGGAGCGGCTTCCTGCCCGACTTCCAGGAGGGGACGCTGACCATCTCCGCGGTGACGGTCCCCGGCACGTCGCTGGACGAGACGGACGCCATCGGACGGCGCATCGAGCGGCGCCTGCTGGAGCATCCGGCGATCCCCACCACGGCCCGGCGGACGGGAAGAGCGGAGCTCAGCGAGCATGCCCAGGGGGTGAACAGCTCGGAGATCGACGCGCACCTGGACCTCTCCGAGCACGAGCTGTCCGAGGTGATGACCGACGTGCGGGGATGGCTGGCGGGAATCCCCGGTACGGCCATCACGGTGGGCCAGCCCATCGGCCACCGGATCGACCACATGCTGTCGGGCACCCGGGCGGCCATCGCCATGAAGCTGTTCGGGCCCGACCTGCGGCGGCTCCGGAGCCTGGCCGAGCAGATCCGGGCCGCAGCCGGGGACGTCGAGGGCGTGGTGGACCTGGCGGTCGAGCGGCAGGCCGCCGTGCCCCAGCTCCAGG
>CAZSKS010000158.1:0-2367 GCA_964607465.1 uncultured Gemmatimonadota bacterium
ACTACAACCAGATCCTCCAGATCTTCAACAGCATGCCGAAGGAGGAGCTCTTCCTGGCTTCGGTGCCGGAGCTGCTGAAGGTGATCGGCGCCGTGATGGAGACCGAGGGCGCCGACGAGGTCCGGGTGGTGCCCCGCTCCGACCCGCTGGCCCGGGGCCTCAACGTGGTGGTCATGCTGCCCCGGGACCGCTTCTCGACGGCCGTGCGCAAGGAGGTCCAGCGGACCCTGCTCGAGGCCTACGACGGGGAGCTGCTGAACTACCACCTCAGCATGGACGGCGGCGACCAGGCCCGGCTCCACTTCTACATCGCCTCCGACCTGGAGGAAGCGGAGGCGGTGGACGTCCGGGCGCTGGAGGACCGGATCCGCCAGTCGGTGCGGAGCTGGGAGGAGCGGCTGACCGACGCCCTGGAGGCCAGCCACGACGTCGAGCGGGCCCACGCCCTGTCGGACCGTCACCGGGGCGACTTCACCACCGAGTACAAGGCCACCGTCGACGTGGGGACGGCGGTGGAGGACATCCACTGGCTGGAGGCGCTGGACGAGACGGGCCTCCAGCAGCTGGCGCTGGAGCCGGTGGACCCCGACCGGCCCGAGGCCTCGGTGGTGAAGGTCTTCGCCCCGAAGGGCGCCTACGTCCTGAGCGACCTGATGCCGATCCTGGAGAACCTGGGGGTCCGGGTCATCGAGGCGGACAAGTTCGACGTGGGGACCGGGGAGGGCCGGGTCCGGACGATCCACACCTTCGAGGTGGAGGCCCCCGCCGACTGGGGGCTGGAGCGCTCGGAGGCGGGCCCGCGGATGGCGGAGCTGCTGCGGGCCATCGACGCCCGGGCGACGGACGACGACCGGCTCAACTCGCTCATCCTCTCGGCCGGGCTGACCTGGCGGCAGGTGGCGCTGCTGCGGGCCTACGCCGGCTACGCCTTCCGGGTGGGGGCCGTGGCCAGCCGCGCCGGCGTCCGGCGGCCCCTGGCGGAGCACCCCCGGGTGAGCCGCCTCCTCTACCGGGTCTTCGAGGCGCTCCACGACCCCGAGCGCCAGGGCGACGGGGCGTCCGACGGCGAGGGCGCCGACGACCGCCGGCCGCGCGAGTCCGAGCGCGCGCTCCGTCGGCGGTTCCAGGAGGCGCTCTCGGAGGTCCGCAGCATCGAGCACGACCGGACCTTCCGCCGGCTGATGAACCTGGTGCGCTCCACCACCCGGACCAACTTCTTCCAGGGGCGCGCCCGGGAGCGGGAGGGCGGGGTGGTGGCGCTCAAGTTCGACTGCCGCCAGGTGGAGGTGATGCCCGAGCCCCGGCCGCGCTACGAGATCTACCTGAACGGCGGCCGCACCGAGGGCGCCCACCTGCGCATGGGACGGGTGGCCCGGGGCGGCATCCGGTGGAGCGACCGGAGCGAGGACTTCCGGGTCGAGGTGCTGGGCCTGGTGAAGACGCAGCACGTGAAGAACAGCGTCATCGTCCCGGCGGGCGCCAAGGGCGCCTACGTGGTCAAGGACCCGCCGGCCGAGGAGGCGGCCCTCCGCCAGGCGGGGGTGGCCAGCTACCGGGAGTTCATCCGGGGCCTGCTGGACCTGACCGACAACATCGTGGAGGGCGAGGTGGTCCACCCGCCGGACACGGCGGTGCGGGACGGCGACGACCCCTACCTGGTGGTGGCGGCCGACAAGGGCACGGCCCACCTGTCGGACACCGCCAACGAGCTGGGCGACGAGTACGCCTTCTGGCTCGGCGACGCCTTCGCCTCGGGCGGCACCCACGGCTACGACCACAAGGAGCTGGGCATCACGGCCCGGGGCACGTGGGCGTGCGTACGGCGCCACTTCCGGGAGCTGGGGGTGGACGCCGAGGAGGAGCCGATCACGGTGGCGGGCATCGGCGACATGAGCGGCGACGTGTTCGGCAACGGCATGCTCCTGAGCCGCACGCTGGAGCTGGTGGCCGCCTTCGACCACCGGCACGTCTTCCTGGACCCCGATCCCGACCCGGAGGCGAGCTTCGAGGAGCGGAAGCGGCTCTTCGGGATGGACCGCTCGAGCTGGGACGACTACGACCGGGAGGCGATCAGCGAGGGCGGTGGCGTGTGGGAGCGGGGCGCCAAGGAGATCCCCCTCTCCCCCGAGGCCCGGCGGCTCCTGGGCGTGGAGGAGGAGACGGTGAACGGCGAGGCGCTGGTGCGGGCCGTCCTCACCGCCGACGTGGACCTGCTGTGGAACGGTGGCATCGGCACCTACGTGAAGGCGTCCGACGAGACGCACGGGGAGGTGGGCGACCCGGGCAACGACGACGTCCGGGTGGACGCCGCCGAGCTGCGGGCCGACGTGGTGGGGGAGGGCGGCAACCTGGGCTTCACCCAGCGGG
>CAZSKS010000159.1:0-2249 GCA_964607465.1 uncultured Gemmatimonadota bacterium
CGCATCAGGACCCCGCCAGCCGGGCCTCCGTCAGCACGATCTCGACCCCGGCCAGCGCCTTCGATACGGGGCAGTTCTCCTTCGCCTCCCCGGCGGCCGCCCGGAAGCCCTCCTCGTCGAGCCCCGGGACGCGGCCCTCGACCTCCAGCTCGATCCGGGTGATGGCCAGGGCGTCGGGATCGAGCTGCACCCGCGAGCGGGCGTCGATGGAGGTCGGCGCGTGCCCGGCCTCGTCCAGGCCGTGGGCCAGGGCCATGGCGAAGCAGCCGGCCAGGGCCGAGCCGATCAGCTCCTCGGGGTTGGTCCCCCTCTCGTCCCCGAACCGGGTGGCGAAGGAATAGGGATGATCGAGGGTGTGGGAGCGTACGGTCCCGTCGCCCTCGGCGAGGTTTCCGTTCCAGGTGGCGCTGGCGCTTCGCGTGATCATGTCGACGTCGCTCCTTTCGGGTTGATGGATTCTCACCGGTGATGCTTCGGATGATTCGCACCGGTGATGAACTCTGGTCGTCAGCCGGTGGTCGTCAGCCCACGGTGTAGGTGCAGGTCCGGTCCCCCTCCGGCATCCAGCTCCGGCGCGTCAGCTCCTGGCCCAGCATCTCGCGGATCCAGGCCACCTCGGCCCGGCACGGCAAGCGGGAGACGGCGACCATCTCCTTCAGGGGGCAGTGGCACAGCCGGAGACCGGGCTCGCCGTCCTCGTCCTCCACGACCTCCGCCATGAAGCCCTCTTCGGTGAGGACGGCGGCGACCTCCTCCAGCCGCTCCCGCCCCTCGAGTCCCTCGATCCGGGCGCGTGCGTCCTCCCGCTGCCGCTGGAGGCGCTCCTGGAAAAAAGCGTCGAGCACGCCGTCGTGGCCCTCGTCCGTCAGGTAGGCGGTGAGCTCACGGAGCAGGCGGCCCTCCTCCTGGGGGAAGAGGGCCTCGGCCTCGTCGGTCAGCCCGTACAGGATCTCGGGGCGGCCGGGCCCGTCCTTGCGGCTGCCGGCCCGCCGCACCAGGCCGTGGCCCGCCAGGGCGTTCATGTGGGCCCGCACCGTCTCGGCGGCCAGGTCCAGGACCGCGGCCAGCTCGCCGACGCTCTGCTCGCCGTCGCGCTTCAGCAGCACCAGGACGCGGCGCTGGGAGGCGCCGAGGCCCGAGGCGGCGATTCGGTCAGGGTCGCTTCGACCGGGATCGCTCCGGTCGGGATCGGTTCGGTGGTTCATGTACGATCGAGAATATGGGAGCGCGCCCCTGTTGTCAAGGTTATCCAGATATATTGCTTGTAAATCTTGACAAAGCTCGGGCCGGGGGCTAGGCTGGTTCTGACGCGCCGGACGACCGGCGGCAGGTTGCGAGCTCCAAGCCGTTCGAGGTGAGCTCGAAGCCGTTCGAGGCGCACGCGACGCCGTGAGACGCGAATCCGAAGCGGAGGCATGGGACCGATGAGCGATGCGGAAGCGAAGGGCGGGCTGGATCCCCGGACGACGACGGTGGCCGAGGCCATTCGCACCGTCCCGGGGGCGAACGAGGTGTTCCAGCGGTTCGGCCTCGACTGCTGCTGCGGGGGCGAGCTTCCGGTGGCCGAGGCCGCCGGGCGGCACGGGGTGGACCTGGAGGGGCTCCTGGAGGCGCTGGACGCTCGCCGGGCCGGAGGGTGAGGGCAGGGGGCTGAGGCGGACGACGCAGGAGGTGGAGGCGGCCGACGCAGGGGGCGGAGGCGGACGACGCCGGACCCCGGCGCCACGACTTGATCCGTACACGGTCGCGTGGTGAGATTCCCCACGCCGGCCGCGGGCAATCCCCCACGGGGCGGGACGGGCGATGACCGACAGACGGCCGGCCCCGGCGGAGGGTAGCTTCTCCGGCCGTCGGCAGGACGCCGGCGTACGCGGCCGCGCCGGCGGTGGCCGTGCCGGCGGTGGGAGACGGGCCGGCGCGAGGGCGATCGTCCCGGAGGAGGCGCGCGATGACAGAGAGCGGCGAGCGAGAAGCACCGCGACCGGTCCGGCTGGCGCTCCTGCTGGCCCTCTTCCTGGTGCCCGGTGGCGTGGCCGCGGCGGTGCTCTGGCATGACGTGCTGAACGAGCTCCTGGCCGGACGCCCGGTGCAGGCGTCGGCCTGGACGGTGGCGGGCATGGTGGTTCTGCTGGGCGTGTCCGTCGCCCTGCTGGCCCGATATCTCCGCGGCCACGCCTCGGATTCCGGTCCATGGGGGAGGAAGCGATGAGCGTGGAGTCCCACCCCGGTGCCTCCGACGGGGCCGCCGA
>CAZSKS010000160.1:0-2188 GCA_964607465.1 uncultured Gemmatimonadota bacterium
GGCAGGCGGAGGGGGACGCGCCGGCGTCGGACGCCAGGGGCGGGGGCCGGGCGCCGGGCGCCGACACGGCGGCAGTGCCGGCGCCGGACACGGCCGCGCTGCGGCGGGAGCTGGAGCTCTACCGTGACGGTCGGGGCCTCGAGATCTCCGTGGATCGGGCGGATGTCCCGCCTGCCCTCCGGACCGTAGATTGAGCGGCGCGGCGCGGACGGTCCGGGCCGCCCTCGTCGTGCGTCCGCCGGGAGAGCCGACATGCTCCAGGTCTATCTCTTCTGCCTCATCCTCTTCGGTGGGCTGGCCGCCCTGTCGATCTTCGGGGACTTCCTCGACACGGACGTCGTGGAGCTGGACGTCGACGCGGACGCCGGCGGCGACCTGGAAGGCCACACGGCCGCCGAGAAGATCTTCTCCATCCGGGGCGGGCTCTACACCCTCTTCGGCTTCGGGCTGACGGGCACCCTCCTCACCCTGGCCGGGGCCCCGGCGGGGAGCGCCGTGACCCTCGGGATGTCCGCGGCCACGGGCTTCGCCGCCGGCTGGCTCGTGACGAGGATCCTGAACTGGCTCCGCTCCGAGGAGGCCGGACGCCACCCCGGCGACACGACCTTCGAGGGCCGGATGGGCCGGGTGACGATGGCCCTGGGCTCGGGGAGGCCGGGACGAGTCCGGGTGCGGCGCGGCGAGCGGACCCACGAGCTGCGCGCGGTGCCCCATCCCTCCAGCCCGGCCGCGCCGCCGCCCCCGGACTGGAACGCCGTGGTCGTGGTCGAGATGCGGGACGGCGTCGCGCTGGTGACGCCCCTGGAGGAGGACGAGCTGCAGATCGAGCACTGACGGGCGAGTAGCACCGCGAGACCACGGAGCAGCCAGAGGACCCCGGGGGGCATCCCGGCGCGTCCTCCGACTCACAATGACGCGAGAACCACGGGAAGGAGCGAGTGATGGACATCCTCGGCATGGGAACGGTGGCGGCCTTCGGACTCCTGGTGGTCGCCGTGGTGGCGATCTGGGCGGTCAAGTCGCTGGTCATCGTCGTCTCGCCCAACCGCGCCGGCGTGATCACGGGCCGCAAGCGGGTGACCGAGGACGGGACGACGGTGGGCTACCGGGCGGTGATCGGGGGGCGGGCCTTCCGCATCCCGATCATCGAGACGGTGGAGTGGATGAACCTCGAGACCATCAAGATCGAGATCCAGATCTCCAACGCCCTCTCCAAGGGCCACATCCCGCTGAACATCGAGGCCATCGCCGACGTGAAGATCGCCTCCACCCCGGAGCACGTGTTCCACAACGCCGTCGAGCGGCTGCTGGACAAGTCGGAGGAGGAGATCCAGGAGCTGGCCAAGGACACGCTCACCGGCTCGCTGCGGGGCGTGGTGGCCACCCTGACGCCCGAGGAGGTCAACGAGGACCGGATCAAGTTCGCCCGGGCGGTGGACGAGGACGCCCACGACGACCTGGAGGCCCTGGGCTTCCGGCTCGACGTGCTGAAGATCCAGAACGTCAGCGACGACAAGGGCTACCTGGACGCCATCGGCCGCGAGCGGGCGGCCGTGGCCATCAAGAACGCCAAGGTGGCCGAGGCGGACAACGAGTCGGAGACCCGCGAGCGGGAGGCGGCCGCGCTCCAGCGGGCCGAGGTCGCCGAGGCCGAGGCCGACATCACCATCGCCGAGGCCCACAACCAGGTCCGGGTCCGGGAGGCGGAGCTGGACCAGGAGGGCGAGTCGGCCGAGCGCACGGCCAAGGTCCGGGCCGAGCAGGCCGAGGTGGAGGCCCAGAAGGAGATGGAGGCCCGCCGGGTGGAGAAGGAGCGGGAACGCTTCCGGGCCGACGTGGTCGTCCCGGCCCAGGCCCGTCGCGAGGCCGCCGAGGAGAAGGCCAAGGCCGACGCCGCCCCGATCCGCGAGCGGGGCAAGGCCGAGGCCGAGGTCCTCAACCTCCTGAACCGCGAGGTGAAGGAGGGGGGCGACGAGGGGCTGACGGTCTTCGCGATGGAGAAGCTGCCCGACCTGCTGGAGATCGGCGCCGATGCCGTGGAGGGCGTCGACATCGACCGGCTCGTGGTGGTGGACTCCGGCGACGGGCGGGGCGTGGCCAACGCCGCCAACCAGCGGGTGAACGGCGCCTACGGCTTCCTGGAGCGGATGGCCGCCTCGGTGGGCGTCGACGTGGAGGAGCTGGTCCG
>CAZSKS010000161.1:0-2150 GCA_964607465.1 uncultured Gemmatimonadota bacterium
TACGTGGTGGACGGGGTGATCGTCAGCAACGCGTCGATCGCCAACGGGATCAATGCGATCACCGAATCGGCCGGCGGCTCGAACGCCTCCAACCAGGACGATCCGGTCAATCGTATCGCCGATCTCAGCCCGCAGGACATCGAGAGCATCGAGGTCCTGAAGGGTCCCTCGGCGGCCGCGATCTACGGCTCCAAGGCGGCGAACGGCGTGATCATCATCGAGACGAACAGGGGCTCGGCGGGGGCGCCCGCGATGCGGGCGAGTTTGCGGGGTGGCTTCTTCGACCTCGCGAACACCATCGGTCTCCGGCGCTTCGAGTCCTCGGAAGAGGCGGCCTCGGCCTTCGGTTCCGCCGGGGCTGAGGCGTTCGAGGCCAGCGGCGGCGCCTTCTTCGACCACGAGGAGGAGCTGGCCGGCCGCAACGATCTTTCGTGGGAGGGCTCGGCCAACATCAGCGGTGGCGACCAGGATACCCGCTATTTCGCCTCGGGTCTCACCAAGAACGACGAAGGGATCATCGCGAACACCGGATTCGAGAAGCAGTCGGCCCGGCTGAACCTCAGCCAGGACTTCAGCGAAAGCTTCTCGGTCGACGTCGGCGCCAACATCATCCACACCCTGGCGGGGCGCGGGCTGACGAACAACGACAACAGCCAGACCAGCTACTACATGGTCTTCCAGGGGGTGCCGAGCTTCGTCGACCTCCGTCCGAACGCCGACGGTGAGTTTCCCACCACGGACCCCTTCATCGGCAACGGCAGCAACCCGCTGCAGACGGCGGAGCTGCTCACCAACGACGAGGACGTATGGCGCGGCCTGGGCTCGGTCACGGCCAACTGGCGGGCGGTCGCCGGCGACGAGCACACCGTCAGCTTCAACCTCACCGGCGGCGCCGACTACTTCGCACAGGAAAACGACATCACCTCGCCCGTCGAGCTCCACTTCGAGCCCGACGACGGTCTGCCCGGCACCTCGCTCCTCTCGAACTCCGACAACCTGAACCTGAACGCCAGCCTCAACGGAATCTGGACCTACAGCCCGGGGGGCACCCAGTTCACGACGTCGGCGGGCGTCTCCTACTTCAAGCAGGAGAGCGACATCAGCCGCATCATCGGGCGGAACTTCCTGGCTGGCCAGCAGAACGTGGACGCGGCGCAGCAGATCAGCATCTTCGAGAACAAGGTCCAGGTGGAGGACTTCGGCTTCTACGTCCAGGAGGAGTTGCTGGCCCTGGACGACCGCCTGCTCCTCACCGGGGCGGTGCGGGCCGAACAGACGAGCACGCAGACGGACAACGAGGCGCTGTTCCTCTATCCCAAGGCCGCGGCCTCCTACCGGTTCCCCGATCTGGAGGGCCTCCTGGACGAGGTGAAGCTTCGGGCCGCGTTCGGCCAGACGGGCAACAAGCCCACGTTCGGTCAGGAGTTCACCCCTCTCACCACCACGCTGAAGACGGCCGGCATTCCCGGCGTCGTCATCGGTGGCAACTTCTCCCAGAACGTCGAGCTCGAGCCGGAACGGCAGACCGAGTTCGAGGGTGGCGTGGACCTCCAGGCCTGGGACGGAAGGGCCACGCTGGAGACGACGGCCTACGTCCAGTACATCGAGGACCTGATCCAGGTGCAGCAGCTGGCCGGCTCGACGGGCTTCAGCTCCCGGACCTTCAACGGCGGGGAGCTGCGCAACTGGGGCCTGGAGGCCGGGCTCGGCCTGACCCCGGTGGCGAGCGAGGACCTGAGGTGGACCAGCCGCCTGAGCTTCTCCCTGAATCGCAGCGAGGTCACCTCGCTGCCGATCCCGAGCTTCACGGGGGCAGGGTTCGGAGGCATTCTCGGGCAGTTCCAGATCGAGGAGGGCGAATCGCCCACCCAGATCGTCGGGACCGACCCGGAAACCGGTGACCTCGTGAAGTTCGGCGATGCGCGCCCGGACTTCGACATGTCGATCTCGCAGGAGCTGCGCTGGGAGGGCTTCCGGCTCTTCGGCCTCGGCGAGTGGAGGCAGGGGCAGTCGGTCATCAACCTGACGCAGCTCCTGTTCGACGCCTCGCTCAACAGCTCCGATTACATACCCGAGGACGGGAGCATGGACCCGATCTCCGAGTGCCAGCCCGATTGCTCCGGCGCTGAGCGGCTCGGCATCCTCGTGAC
>CAZSKS010000162.1:0-2125 GCA_964607465.1 uncultured Gemmatimonadota bacterium
GGCGGAACTCCTCCCACCGGTCGGGATCGTGGTCGAACCACTCCCGGAGCTCGTCACTCGGGGCCACCTCCCGCCGCCACTCGTCCAGCTCCGCCTCCTCCTTGCTCACGCCCCGGGGCCAGATGCGGTCCACGAGGACCCTGACGCCGTCCTCCGGCTCCGGCTCGTCGTAGGCTCGCTCGAGTCGAATCACGGCTGTCCTCCCCTCCCGCTCACCGAAACGGTCCCGTGAGCACCGGCAGCCGGCGCGAACGCCACACGTCGGCTCTCGCCCCACCGTAACCGTCTACTGCCTGAACGTCACGGTCCACGTGCTCGCTGCAGCTCACCGGGGCTCCGGCCGGAAAGCGGGATGATCCCGGCGCGGTCCCTCATCGTGACGGAAATCGCTTCGCGCGTCGGGGCTGGCCGGCGATGAACGATCGTTCGGGCGCCGGCGGCCACAGCGACGGGGGTCTAAATATGGTGTAACAAACGACCCCTTGACATTATTCGTTACAACATATAAGTTGGAGTCACCGAGAGGCGACAACCCCGGCCAGGTGGAGACAGTCCGTCGATGACCCCGAAGCTCCGCGATGAAATCGAGCAGAAGCGGCCGTTCGACAGCCCACAGCAGGTGGCCTACCTGTGCGTGCAGCGAACGGCCAGCGTGCTCGGGCGTGGACTTTCGAAGGTGCTGCGGCGCTCGGACCTGACCCCGACGCAGTACAACGTGCTCCGAATCCTGCGAGGCGCGGACGGGCCGCTCACCTGCAGCGAGGTGGGCGAGCGGATGATCGCGCTCGATCCGGACGTGACGCGGCTGCTCGATCGCCTGGAAGAGAAGGAGCTGATCCAGCGGGAGCGCTCGTCCGAAGACCGCCGGATGGTGGTCTCCGAGATCACCGAGGAGGGTCGCGAGATCGTGGACGACCTCGACGAGCCGGTCGCCCGGCTCCACGAGGAGCAGCTGGGGCACATGGGAGAGGAGAAGCTCCGCACGCTCGCGGCGTTGCTCGAGGAAGCCCGAGAGGGCGTGCTTTGAGCCGGTCGGCACCGCAGGAGCGGACGAACGCGCCGAGAACCCGGATCGGCCACGTGCACCTGAAGGTGCGGGACCTGGAACGGTCGGTGGCCTTCTACCGCGCCGTCCTCGGCCTGGAGGTGACCGAGCGTGCGGGGCACGGCTTCGCGTTCCTCTCCGGCGGAGACGCCCACCACGAGCTGGCGCTCCAGGAGGTGGGCGAGGGGGCCGGATCCCCGTCCCGCCGGGCGGTGGGACTCTATCACACGGCCTGGGAGGTGCCGGACCGGGAGGCGTTCGCCGACGCCCGGGACGTGCTGGCGGAGGCCGGCGTGGATGCTCAGGCCGTGGACCACGGCATCAGCTGGGCGCTCTACTTCCGGGATCCCGACGGACAGGGAGTCGAGATCTATCTCGATCGCCGGGACGCGCCCGGCGGCACTCAACGGTCGCGGGGGAAAACGCGCCCGCTTCCCGAGCGCGCCGTCGGCGAATCCGCCGACGGGCGGAGCTCCCGGGCCGACACGGCGTCCGAGGAGGACGGTCCGTGACGCGGCCCGAGCGTCGCTCGCACTCGCAATTCGTCTGCCGACGGCTCGTCTGGAGCCGTCGCGCTCAATCGTACGTCAAGCACGGAGGTCGACCATGTGGGACGGACTCTTCTGGATCGGACGCATCCTCTTCGCCGCGCTCTTCGTCATGTCGGGCCTGAATCACTTCACCCAGGCCGGCGCCATGACCCAGTACGCGGAGTCCAAGGGGCTCCCCGCCGCCCGCTTCATGGTGATGCTCAGCGGCGCCGCGATCATCGCCGGAGGGCTCAGCGTCCTCCTCTGGCAGTACGTGGTCTACGGCGCCGGGCTCCTCTTCGTCTTCCTGCTGGCCGCGGCCTTCACGATGCACGACTTCTGGGCCATCGAGGACGAGCAGCAGAAGCAGAACGAGATGACCCAGTTCATGAAGAACCTGTCGCTGTCCGGGGCCGCCCTGATCTTCTTTGTGCTCGCCCGGAGCCCCGAGGTCGTCGGCTGAGGAAAGGGTGGCGCGGCACGGGGCGACGCGCGGGAGCGGGCGAGACGACGAATCGGAGGTACTCCCCAGGACACGGGACAGGAGACA
>CAZSKS010000163.1:0-2113 GCA_964607465.1 uncultured Gemmatimonadota bacterium
GGAGCAGCGCCGTGGAGAAGGTCTTCCCCTGGGCGTCCAGCATCAGCGACCGGGTCCCGCCGCCGTCCAGCGACCGGTGGAGCAGGAAGTTCAGCGCCCGCAGGTTGGGAAGCTCGTAGCGCTCCACCTCCCCCTCGCACACCCCCCGGAAGTGCTCCTTCACCCGCTTCTCGGTGACCTCCTCCACCAGGACGGGATACGCGGATTCCGTGTACGCGATCAGGCCCACGTTCGCCGTGTCGCCCTTGTCGCCCGATCGGGCGAAGGCGACCTCCCGGAGCTGGATCTTCATGGGCGCCTCCCCCCGCCGTGGTGGAGACACGCGGCGCGCGACCTCGAACCGGGGGCTCGGCGCGTCGTCCTCATACGTCCACCGTCTCGACGGTGACGTGCTCCTCCACGGCGTCCCGGTCGATCAGGGCGGGCCAGAAGGCCATGATCTCTTGGGCCCTGGGCCGTCCGCCGGCGAACCCGGTGACCGACGGAGGGCCGGCCAGGATGAGGGGGGCCAGCTCCCGGGTGAACCGGCTCACCGGCTCCCGGTCGGCGGCCCGCACCCCCACCCGGAGCTCCACCTCGGGCAGGTCCCGCGGCGGCGTCCCGGCCACCGGGCCGTGGCAGGCGCCGGCCCCCACGTACTCGGTGCGGATCTCCTCGAACGCCAGGCCCAGGCGCTCCAGCCGCCCCCGCAGCACCTCGTCCGCCCGCTGCGCCTTCTCGTGGGCGTCGGGCCAGGCGTAGGTCAGCGTTCCCACCGCCTTCCAGCCGTCGCGGTAGGCCAGCGACACCTTCAGGCTGTCGGTCCGCGGGCGGCCCTCCACGCCCTCCACCCGCACGCGGTCGTCCCCCAGGTCCTCGAGCCGGACGGTGGAGAAATCGGCGATGACGTCGGGGGTGATGTACTCGGTCGGGTCCCCCATCTCGTAGACCAGCTGCTCGGTGACCGTGGCCCAGGTGACCCGTCCGCCCAGGTCGGGATGCTTGGTGACGACGAAGCTGCCGTCCTCCCGGGCCTCGACGATGGGGTAGCCCGGCGTGACCAGGTCGACGCTCCGCCAGTCGTGGAGCGTGTTGCCGCCCGACGCCTGGGCCCCGCACTCGTTGATGTGGCCCGCCACGGCGCCGGCGGCCAGGCGGTCCCAGTCGTCCCAGGCCCAGCCGAACTCGTGGACCAGGGGCGCGTAGGTGAGGGCCGTGTCGGTGGAGCGGCCGGTGACCACCACGTCGGCACCCGCCTCCAGGGCCCGGACGATGGGCCGGGCGCCCAGGTAGGCGTTGGCGCTCTCGACCCGGTCCCGCACCTCCGACAGGGGCTGGCCGGTCTCCATGTTCGCCAGCTCGTGGCCGGCGTCCAGCAGCTCGTCCAGCCGACCCATGAGGTCGTCGCCCAGGACCATGGCGATGCGCAGCGGTCGGCCGGTCTCCACCCCCTCCAGCCGCTCGACGATGGCCTCGACGCAGCCCCGGGGGTTCACGCCGCCGGCGTTGCTCACCACCGTGACGTCCTCCTCCACCAGGGAGGGCGCCAGGTCACCGATCAGCGAGACGAAGTCCCGGGCGTAGCCCGCCGACGGATCCCGGTCCCGCTGCTTCTGCATGATGGACATGGTGATCTCGGCCAGGTAGTCCAGCATCAGGTAGTCCACCGGCCCGTGCTCGACCTGGAGCCGGGGCGCCTCCTGCCAGTCGCCCCAGAACCCCTGGCCCGACGCGACCCGCACCGTGCGATCGCTCACGACGCGGACCTCCGGTGGGGCGCGCCCCTATACATCGTCGGCCAGCGTGAACGCCCCGATGTGGGGCGCCGGGTTGTTGAGCGCCGTCCGCAGCGCCAGCTCCAGCGCCTGGCGGGTGTCCTCCGGCGCCAGGATGGCGTCGACGAAGCCCCGGGCCGCCGCGTAGCGGGCGTCCAGCTGGCGCTCGTACTCGTCCCGGGTCCGCTCGATGGCCTCCTGGATCTCCTCGTCCAGCTCCTCGCCCTGCTCCTTCGCCTCGTCGATCTTCGGCCCGAAGACCGCCCGCACCGCCGACTCCCCCTCCATGACCCCCATGCGGCCGGTGGGCCAGGTGAAGATGAAGTCGGGGTCGAAGCCCTGGCCCGCCATGGCGTAGT
>CAZSKS010000164.1:0-1991 GCA_964607465.1 uncultured Gemmatimonadota bacterium
GGCACGGGAAGGAGGAACGACGACCACGATGCCAGACATCTCCCAGGACGACATCTCCCGAGACGACGTCTCCCGGGACGACGTCTCCCGGGACGAGGCGACGTACGAAAACGCGCGCCTGCTCTTCGTGAGCATCGCGAGCTCTCCGCTGTTCCTGGCGGGCGTGTTGTGGTTCGGGGTCGGGAGGACGGAGCCGGCCGGCGCGCCCGGCCTCGCGACCTGGGCGATCTGGGGGCTGTTCACGCTGGGCGGACTTGCGGCCTGGCTCCTCTTCCGCCGGAAGGCCGTCGATCCCGTGACCGAGTGGTCGGGACACAGGCGCCGAGCGGAGGGCTTCGACGCCGCGGCGCTTCAGACCCACCTGGTGGTGGCCTGGGCCGGCGCGGAGATCGTGGGGTTCGCGGGAGCGATCCTCTACTTCTTCCTCGGCGGCGACCTGACCATGCTGGTGGGCTCCCTGGTCGCCTGCGTCCTCTGCTTCGCCCTCTCCGCGCCCCGGAAGGAATGGTTCGACGAGCTGCGGAGGGAGGGCGGCGCGGCGGCGGCCGGCTGAGCGGAGGAGCGCAGCACGGAGAAGCGGATCACAGCGGGGGGCACAGAGGGGGCGACGGGGAACCCCCCGGGATCGGCCCCGCCGACTCACCCCCCGGCGGGCCTCCGCACGGGCGAGGACTGCAGCCGGTCGATGCGCCACTCGCTGCCGACCCGGAGCAGGACGGCGCTCTCCAGCCACTCCAGCCGGATCTCGTCCTCCCCGGTCCTGAGCACGCCCTCGTTCCGGTAGCGCGTCCATCCCACGGTGCCCCGCACCTCGGTGTTGAAGTTGGAGAGCTCGTAGGTGATGGTGGCGCCCCGGTCCTCGTAGGGCTCGATGAAATCGATGAACCCCTGGAGGTCCAGCACCAGCGTGTCCTCCACGAGCTCGAAGTCGGAGGTCACGTGGTCGCGGAGGGCGTCGTAGTCGTAGCCGCTGATGGCGTCGAAGAAGGCGTGGACGGTGGCCTCGACGTTCTCCTCGGCACCCTCCGGGGCCGATGAGGCGGCGTCGTCGGGGGCGCCCTGCCCGCAGGCGGCGAGGGCCAGCGCCAGGAGGAGGGTCGGCAAGCTCCGCGAGGTCATGGGATCTCCCTTCAGCATGGGGCGGGGGTCCACACGCGGGGGTCACCACAAGGGTATCGACACGGCCCGCTGACCGGTAGGCGACGCGACGCCGTCAGATCCCTCCCGCCGTCAGCGTGAGGGTGTGGGATCCGTCGTCGTGCCGCTCGATCTCGGCGGTGCCGGTGATGCCGGTGAGATCGCCGGTGCCGGAGCCGGGGACGACGGTCCAGTCGGCCTGCTGGCCCTCGTCGGTGGCCAGGGCGTCGTGCTTGAGGACGAACGTGCCGTCGCGCTCGCCGATGCTCACCTCCATCACCTCGAGCCCGACGTAGGCGGCCGGACCGGAGGGGGTCGTGGAGAGGACGAGCCACGCCTCGGAGGTGCCCTCCAGGTCGCCGGAGAAGCGTTTGGTGACCTCGGCCCGGTAGACCCGGACGTCCTCCTCGACCAGGTCCGTCTCTT
Organism: uncultured Gemmatimonadota bacterium; assembly: GCA_964607465.1. Taxonomy (GTDB): domain Bacteria; phylum Gemmatimonadota; class Gemmatimonadetes; order Palauibacterales; family Palauibacteraceae; genus CAYVFM01. The sequence continues at coordinate 1,564 of CAZSKS010000164.1, forward strand.
CCCAGCCCGTGATCTCGAAGCTGGCTTCCAGCGTTGTGGTGCCCATGGACGCCTCCTCCTCGCTGCTGGCTGTCGCCGCGGCCTCGTCGGGCTCGCCCCCGGCACACGCGGCGACTCCGAGTGGGAGGAGAGACATGCATAGGGCGAAAGCACGGAGCTGCTTCATGGCGGTATCCCGGTCGGAAGAGGGAGTCGGAAGAGGGAACGGACTCACGTACTGGCGGCGGGCCCCGACCCGGTCCAAGAATAGGGACACGGTGCGGCTTCGGGAAGGCTTCAGTCCGCCAGCGGGTCCGGCCGCACCTGGAAGTGGAAGACCTTGCTCGTCGTCCCCTTGCCGGTCTCCATGTGGAACGGGGCGCGGGTGCTCACGGTGGCCCACAGGCCGCGGCCCTTCCAGCCGGCGTCGGGGTCGTCGATCCGGCCGT
>CAZSKS010000165.1:0-1984 GCA_964607465.1 uncultured Gemmatimonadota bacterium
GTATGCGCCTTTCGCTGAAGCTCTGGGATGGATGTCGTCCCTGCGACGCCGGGCTCGATCGTCCCGCGCCGGGGATCGCGACGGGCTTCCGGGTCCGGGAAAGCGAGCGCTCCGACCCCGCGAATTCACGGGTCCCGGCCGGTCCCGAGACACCGACCCCTCGAAGCCGGAGACGTGCAAGAACCGTGACATTTCGCCCCCCCGGAGAAGGGCGGATCGTGGTCCGTCCGAGGCGCCCGCCGGTCCGGAGTCGCCCGTCCGGCGTCCCGACAAAAAAGGGGCCCGGCGACCGCCGGGCCCCTTCCCTGGTGCGTCCAGCCGAACGTCAGCCGATGGCCGGCTCCGGCTTGGCGTCGAGAAATTCGGACTTCAGCTCCTCCTCCTCCAGATCCTCGAATTTTCCAACGGGCAGGTGAATGCGGCGCTGGGGCTGTGAGGGATCCGAGAAACAAACGAAGATCACCGATTCGTACTCGGTCTCCACCCCCTCCTCCTCCGGATCGGGCCAGTAGACTTCCCTGGATGCCTGCCAGGCCTTCCAGCGCCGACCGTCGTCGTCATAGAAGTGCTTCGTCATGCTCTCCTCGGCTTGGAATCCACGAGGATCTCGGCGACGCACGGACGTACGCCACCATGGGCGAATCGGCAGGAAATCTAGGAAAACGCCGGCCTCGTGTCCACCGGCGGACGCGATGCCTCTACCGTTACATGATGTGAGTATATCTAACGTACCTACAATACTGGTCTTGACCGTTCTCTACGCACCCTCGTCGGATTCCATCCTGCAGCCGAAGGCCAGCCCGGCCCCCATGCCGACGATCAGCAACGCGAGCAGCGCGGTGACGAAGACGTACACGTTTCTCCTCTCTGTTCGGGCAGTTTCGAAGGCGGCCGCGACGCCGGGCCGAATCGGCCGTCAGCGCCGCCTCCGAACGTGCACCGGGCCGCCGCGGCTGTCCAGCGTGGCTGCATGGTTGCGACCCCCGCCTCTTCGCGTCTAACCTGCCCTCCGGGCCGCGCCCGGCCGCCGACCGCACCGGGAGCGGGTCCTCCGAGCCCCGAATCGAACCCTCCAGCCCGAAGAGGCCGACATGCCGAGCGACCGTTCGCGGACGGACAGATACATCCAGGAGGCCGAGACGTGGAGCGCCCACAACTACGCGCCGCTGCCCGTCGTCCTGGAGCGGGGCGAGGGTTGCTGGGTCTGGGACGTGGAGGGTAGGAAATACCTCGACATGCTCAGCGCGTACTCGGCCCTCAACCAGGGTCACCGTCATCCCAGGGTCGTGTCCGCGCTCGAGGAGCAGGCGTCGCGCCTCACGCTGACGTCGAGAGCCTTCCACAACGACCGCATGGGCGGCTTTCTCCGCGAGCTCTGCGAGGCAGCCGACTACGACGCGGCACTGCCCATGAACACCGGCGCCGAGGCCGTCGAGACCGCGATCAAGGCGTGTCGCAAGTGGGGCTACCGACACAAGGGCGTCCCCCCGGGCGAGGCGGAGATCATCGTCTGCGAGAACAACTTCCACGGCCGGACCACGACGATCGTGGGCTTCTCGTCGGAAGCGCAGTACCGCGAGGGCTTCGGTCCCTTCACCCCGGGATTCGTGACGATCCCGTACGGTGACGCCGGGGCGCTCGAGGAGGCCGTCACCGACCGGACCGTGGGGTTCCTGGTCGAGCCCATCCAGGGTGAAGGCGGCGTCGTGGTACCGCCCGAAGGCTACCTTGCCCGCTGTGCAGAGATCTGCCGCGAGCACGACGTGCTCCTGCTGAACGACGAGATCCAGACGGGGCTCGGTCGGACCGGCAAGCTCTTCTGTGGGGACTGGGACGGCGTCCGAGGCGACGTCCTCATCGTCGGCAAGGCGCTCGGCGGGGGCGTCTATCCCGTCTCGGCCATCCTCGCCGACGAGGACGTGATGAACGTCTTCACCCCGGGCGACCACGGCTCCACCTTCGGAGGAAACCCCCTCGGCGCCGC
>CAZSKS010000166.1:0-1951 GCA_964607465.1 uncultured Gemmatimonadota bacterium
CGACCAGATGGCATGGATCTCCCGGTGCTCGCCCAGCAGGTGCTGGCGGCACAGGATGCATGGCGGCACGTCCCAAACCCTCACGATTCACCGCCTTCCACCAGGGTCGCCACGCTCGATCCGCGTGACCTGGTCGCGCAAGATGTTGGCCTTTTCGGCCCACTCTGCCTGTGTTCATCCCCGGCAGGCTCCTCGGGATCGAATGCGGGCGGCGATCGCCTCTTCGAGAATCGGGACGCCGGAGGGCGTCAGGCGGGCGCCTCAGTCGTTGCCGTCGGGTGACGAGTCCCTTCTCACCAGTAGGACCGGATCGACTGTCTCGTAGACCACCCGGGTGGCCCGCCGACCTCCGTTGAACTCGAAGCGCAGCGGGGCCCGGAGCATGCCCGGGACCAGGATCCGATCGGGGGACAGGGCGACCACGTCCATCGGAGGGCTGTTCCCGAAGCGGAGGGTCAACCCCTCGGTCCCTGCCTCCACGGTCAGGACGCCGTCGGAGTCCTCCACCCGGACGTAGGTGCCCGCGTACCGGTCGTAGCTCGCCGGGTCCAGGTCGATGCCCCGCGGAGGCTCCCCGTCGTTCAGCTCCCCCAGCCCGTGCTCCTGGCCGCAGACCGGACAGGAGGTCGGCTCCCCATGGTTGTTCACCTGGTGGGCGAAGGGGGGGCGGGTCTGCAGGTAGGCGTGGATGTCTCGCAGATCGGCGTCGCTCAGCTTCCGAAACGCGACCCAGGGCATCAGCGGGTCCAGCGTCCCGCCTTTTCCGGTACGGATGATCCTGATGAACGTCTCGGTGTCGTAGGACATGCCGGTGGGGTGCGGCGTGATGTTGGTGCTGAAAGCGGACCGCTCGCCCCGCTCGATCAGGTTGCCTCCGGCCAGCTCGGGAGCGTTTCGCGGGCCGCTCCAGGCCGTGTGGCAGCCCACGCAGTCGCCGAGCGTGACCAGCGCGTGTCCCCGCTCGAGCGAGTCGAGGCTCGCCAGGTCGATCGGGTCCACCGTGGCGGGGGTCCCGGACTCGGCCTGTTCCCGCTCCTCCGGGGACAGACGGGTCGAGGGCAGGGGGTTGTCGACCGGCTCCAGGGACCGGAGGTAGGCGACCACCGCCTCCACGTCGTCGTCGGCCAGGCGCCGAAACTTGCCGTAGTACATCAGCGGGTGGAGCGCCCGTCCGTCGTGGCCGATCCCCCGGCGGATGGCCCGGACCAGCTGCTCGTCGGTCCACCGGCCGATCCCGGTCTCCGGATGAGGCGTCAGGTTCGGCGCGACGATGCGGTACGGGCCCTCCTCCCGAATCACGCGACCCGCGCCCCTGCGCCCCTCGACGGGCGGCGCACCGGCCTTCTCCCAGTCTCGCTCCGAGTGGCAGATCATGCACTGGAGGAGCCCTTCGGCCAGGTAGCGGCCCCGCTCTACGGCGGCGCTGTCGTAGGTCGATTCCTGCGGGCCGCGCTCGCCGCCGACTCCGCCCGATTCGGCGCAGGCGACGAGGGCGAGTACGGCGAGCAGGAGGAGGGAGGTGACGGCCGGGCGTCGCCCGGGCCCGCCAGGGGGAGAATCGAGCATCGGGGGCCTCCGGATGGAGAAGACGGGCGAAGCGCGCTCGGCATCCCGTCGCCGGCCGCGGAGCTCCGCCCGTCGCGAGGCCGTCTGTCGTGTTTACGTATCCAAAGATAATGGATCCGGCCGGGGGGCGCAGTGGAGACGGCGCCCTCACGGGCTCGTGAGTTCGAATCCACCCCCTCCGCTTGTTCCCTCCAGCGATCGGAATTCCGATCCGTCTGCCGTGATGGCCTGAGACTCCCCATCGGCGCTCCGTCGGCAACCCACCGAGCCGAGGCCGCGCTCGTCCTCCTGCAGCGGCGACTCGGCGAGAGGCCCGTGTACGGCGTCTCCGACTTCCTCCAGCCTTCCCGGCGCGACAGCGAGCCGAACGTTCAGCCGAGGAAGG
>CAZSKS010000167.1:0-1809 GCA_964607465.1 uncultured Gemmatimonadota bacterium
CCGCTCCGCGACGTCGCCGACGGCGTCCGCTCCGGCAGCGAGCGGGCCCTGGCCCGGGCCATCTCCATCGTCGAGAACGAGCGGCCGGGCTTCGAATCGCTGCTGGACGAGCTGCACGGGGACGTGGGCCGCGCCCGCCGCATCGGCATCACGGGGCCGCCGGGAGCGGGCAAGTCCACCCTGACCTCGGGGCTGGCGCTGAAGTACCGGGAGGCCGACCTGCGGGTGGGCATCCTGGCCGTCGACCCCACCAGCCCGTACTCGGGCGGCGCCCTGCTGGGCGACCGGATCCGGATGAACGAGCTGGGCGCGGAGCCGGGGATCTTCATCCGCTCCATGGCCAGCCGCGGGTCGCTGGGGGGGCTGGCGGCGGCCAGCCGGGAGGCGGCCGACCTGATGGACGCCTTCGGCTTCGACCGGATCCTGGTGGAGACGGTGGGCGTGGGGCAGTCGGAGCTGGCCATCGCCGGCTCGGCCGACACGACGGTCGTGGTGCTGGTGCCCGAGTCGGGGGACGGCATCCAGGCCATGAAGGCGGGGCTCATGGAGGTGGCCGACATCTTCGTGGTGAACAAGTCGGACCGCCCCGGCGCCGATCGGATGGTGAAGGAGCTGGGCGTGATGAAGAAGCTCCGGGGGGGCGACGTCACGCCCGACGCCGTGGGCCACCACGGGGCCGGCGCCGCGGGAGCGGGCGGAGGCGCGGGCCCGGCGGGGAAGGCGAGCGAGCCGGACGCGGGAGGGGACGCGGAGGCCGACGGAGGGGAAGACGGTGGGGAGGACGGCGGAGCGGACGAGGGGAGCGGCGACGCTGCGCCCACCTGGGAGATCGCCGTGCTCAAGGCGGTGGCCTCGGAGCGGCAGGGGATCGACGAGCTGCGCGAGGCCCTGGACCGTCACCACGACCACATGGTCGCCACGGGGCTGCTGGAGCGCCGCCGCCGCCGGCACCTGCTGGAGCAGACCCGGGCCGTGCTGGTGCGCCGCGCCGAGCGGCGGGCCGAGGCCCTGTGGAGCGAGCGCGGCGGCGCGTACGAGGAGGCCCTGGCCGAGGGTCGGACCACGCCCTACGCGGTGGCCGACGCCCTTGCGGAGGAGGCGTAGGAGCGTCGCGGGGAGGCGGGGGGCCGGAACGACGGGGGGCCCGGAGCCGTATAGACGACGGGCAGCATGCGGGCGCCCCTCCCGTCCGGACGAAGGCGGCGTCGTTACGCAGGATGCGTAGTCCCTCGGCACGTCGGCCGGCGGGCCCGGCGGCGTCGAGCCAGAGGCACCGGCCCCGGACGACCGGGGCCCGGATCCCACGGAGAGGCAGGCAGCCATGAGCAGCGTACTCAGCGGCGTGGAGAGCCCGAAGGAGCTGGAGCGGGAGGTCGAGCGCCGCCGCCGGGAGCTGGAGCGCCTGGAAGCGGAGCTCGAGCGCTGGCGGGAGCGCTACGACGAGGTCCCCAAGCGGGAGGACACCGACTTCAGCACGGTGTCGGGGCGGCAGGTGGAGCCCCTCTACACGCCCCTGGACCAGAGGGGGCTCGACTACCTCGAGGACCTGGGCTTCCCCGGCGAGTATCCCTTCACCCGGGGTCCCTACCACAGCATGTACCGGACGAAGCTGTGGACCATGCGCCAGTTCTCCGGCTTCGCCACCGCCGAGGAGACGAACGAGCGCTACAAGTACCTGCTGGACCAGGGCCAGACGGGCCTGTCGGTGGCCTTCGACTTCCCCACCCTCATGGGCTACGACTCCGACGACCCCCTGTCCGAGGGCGAGGTGGGCAAGTGCGGCGTGGCGATCTCCAGCCTGGCCGACAT
>CAZSKS010000168.1:0-1732 GCA_964607465.1 uncultured Gemmatimonadota bacterium
CATCGGAGGCACCGCCGCGCGCATCGCGGCCCAGACGCAGCGGAAGTCGAAGCACGCCGGCCGCGTCGGATTCGAGCGCGTCGAGTACGTCGTGAGCCAGGAGGGCGACCACGTCGTGACGAGCCGCGAGGGCAAGATCCTCATGCACACGGAAGAGGATCGTGTCCGATCGCGGCTGGCGGTTCCCTACGGCGCCACGCTCCACGTGGAGGAGGACGACGAGGTGGAATCCGGGGACCTGCTGTTCAGCTGGGACCCCTACTCCGAGCCCATCGTGGCCGACAAGGAGGGCTCGGTGCGCTACGCCGACATCGTCCCCGAGGAGACGGTGCGCGAGGAGCTGGACGAGGCCACCGGCCGGCGCCAGCTCGTCATCATCGAGGACCGCGAAAAGAAGCTGCATCCGCGGATCGAGCTCGTCGACGCCGACGGCGAGAAGCTTCGGGAGTACATCGTTCCCGTGGGCGCCCAGATCATGGTGGAGGACGGCGTCACGGTGAGTCCCGGCGACACGCTCGCGAAGATCAGCCGGGAGGCCTACAAGACCCGGGACATCACGGGCGGTCTGCCGCGCGTCGCCGAGCTGTTCGAGGCGCGCAAGCCGAAGGACCCGGCCACGATCACCGAGGTCGACGGTCGCGTCTCCTTCGGAGGCATCAAGCGCGGCAAGCGCGAGATCTTCGTGACCACGGACGAGGACGAGGAGCACAAGTACAAGGTCGCCGTGGGCAAGCACCTGCGCGTCCACGAGGGCGACAAGGTGCGCGCCGGCGATCGTCTCTCCGAGGGGCCGGTCAATCCCCACGACATCCTCCGGGTCAAGGGCCCGAGGGCCGTGCAGGAGTACCTGCTGAACGAGATCCAGGAGGTCTACCGGCTCCAGGGCGTGCGCATCAACGACAAGCACATCGGCGTCATCGTCCGCCAGATGCTCCAGAAGGTGCGGATCACGAGCCCGGGCGACACGGAATATCTCGAGAACGAGCACGTGGACCGCATGGAGTTCCGCGAGAAGACGCGCGAGGTGCTGCAGGAGGGCGGCGATCCGCCGCGGGCCGAGCCGATCCTCCTCGGGATCACGAAGTCCAGCCTGACGACGGAGTCCTTCATCAGCGCAGCCTCCTTCCAGGAGACGACCCGGGTCCTCACGGACGCCGCGGTCCACGGCTCCAAGGACGAGCTGCGGGGGCTGAAGGAGAACATCATCATCGGTCACCAGATTCCGGCCGGGACGGGCGTCCACCGCTACGAGGACGTCGACTTCATCGTGGGCGAGCCCCTGGGCGAGGAGCTGGACGCCCTCGGCACCCGGAAGGCTCGCGGCGAGGGCATCTTCGCGTCGCTGGCCGGCGACGGCGAGGTGGTCGAGGCCGCGGCGGAGGAGGAGAAGGAAGTGACGGCGTGACCCGCGCCGGCAGCGCGGGCCGTCCGCCGAGGGGCGGCCCGCGTCCGGACCGCCGGTGTCGCCCCCCCGGGATCCCGGCGTCGCCAGGTTGACAGTCCGGGGGGATCCGCCTATTCTCTCTGGTCTGCCGGCTGCCCGGTCGGTCGGCCCTATCGAAGGGCGGGAAGGTCACTTCCCGACGTACTTTTTTCGGCGCTTCCCTCACGGGCAGGAGCCTTCGGGGGAAAGCGGGACCCGATCACCAGTACATCGAGGCCCCGTATGTCCGACCACGAAGCGAGTGACCGGCGACGAATCGAATTCAGCGACAGGTAGGGCGTAGACGAC
>CAZSKS010000169.1:0-1725 GCA_964607465.1 uncultured Gemmatimonadota bacterium
CCGGACGAGGCGTGGCTCGAATCGATGGGCCGGCCCCTGGTGACCCAGCTGCGGGAGTTCGCCCGGAGCCCGGAGGAGGCCGAGGCGATGCTGGCCACCTATCAGGAGCACCACGCCAGCCGCCACGACGAGCTGCTCCGTTCCTTTCCGGAGATTCGCGAGGTGGTCGTCGACCTCGGCCGGGCGGGGCTCGCCCTGGGGATCGTCACCAGCAAGTTACGGGAGAACGCCCTCCGGGGGCTGGCCCGGTGCGGCTTCGAGCGCGAATGGTTCCGGTCGATCGTCACCGCCTCCGACGTCGAGCGCCACAAGCCCGACCCCACCCCGGTTCGGAAGGCGCTCGGGGAGATGGGGGAGGAGGAGCCCGGACGGGCCCTCTTCGTGGGCGACAGCATCCACGACCTCCGGGCGGGTCGCCGGGCGGGCACGGCCACGGGAGCCGCGCTGTGGGGGCCCTACGACCGCGAGCGCCTCGCGCCGGGGGAGCCCGACCACTGGCTCGGCCAGCCGGGCGAGCTCAGGGACCTGCTGGGCCTCTAGGGACCGCCGCCCACACGCTCAGGCCGGCTCGCCGGCCGGCGTCGCCCCGGTGGACCGGGGCTTCGGCTCGGCGAAATCCAGCTCCCCCCCGTCGAGGTCCACGCCGCGCAGCGCCAGCGGCATCACCTCGTCCAGCGAGGTCACCAGGCTGAAGCGGGTGGATTCCACCACCTGCTCCGGCAGGTCCTCCAGGTCGCCCTCGTTGTCCTTCGGCAGGACGATGTGCCGGATGCCCGCCCGGTAGGCGCCGAGGACCTTCTCCTTCACCCCGCCGATCGGCATGACCCGGCCCGTCAGGGTGAGCTCGCCGGTCATGGCCACGTCGTGCCGCACCGCGTGGCCGCCCAGCGCGCTCACCATGGCCACGGCCATGGCGATGCCCGCCGACGGCCCCTCCTTCTGGACGGCCCCCGCCGGGACGTGGATGTGGATCTCGTGCTCCCGCAGCCGGTCCGCGGGTATGCCGAGGGCGGCGCCGTGGCTGCGCGCGTACGTCAGGGCCGCCCGGGCGCTCTCCTTCATGACGTCGCCGAGCTGGCCGGTGAGGACCAGGTCCTCCTTGCCCTTCATGACGCTGCACTCGACCAGCATGATGTCGCCGCCGGCCGGCGTGTAGTACATGCCGGTGGCCACGCCCACCGTGTCGCGCTCCATCTTCTCCTCGGGGTGCACCTTGGGCTGGCCCAGATAGTCCCGCAGCTCGTCCTCGTCGACCACGACGGTCGCCTCCTCGTCCGAGGCCACCTTGCGGGCCGACTTCCGGGCGATCTGGCCGAGCTCGCGCTCCAGGTTCCGCACGCCGGCCTCCCGCGTGTAGCTGGCCACGATCTCGCGGATGGTCTCGTCGGTCACCTCGAGCTGGTCCTCCAGCAGCCCGCTCCTGGCCCGCTGGCGCGGCAGCAGGTACCGGCGCGCGATGTGGAGCTTCTCCGTCTCCGTGTAGCCCCGGAACTCGATGGACTCCATCCGGTCCAGGAGCGGCCCCGGGATGGTCTCCTTCACGTTGGCCGTGGCGATGAACAGCACCTTCGAGAGGTCGAAGGGCACGCTCAGGTAGTGATCCACGAAGCTGTCGTTCTGGGCCGGATCCAGGACCTCCATGAGGGCCGCCGACGGATCTCCCTGGAAGGAGACGCCCAGCTTGTCGACCTCGTCGAGCAGGAAGACCGGGTTCTTGGTGCCCGC
>CAZSKS010000170.1:0-1586 GCA_964607465.1 uncultured Gemmatimonadota bacterium
GCGCGGGCCGGGACCCTCCGGCTGGCCCGGGGCGAGGTCCGCACCCCCTGCTTCATGCCGGTGGGCACCCAGGGGACGGTGAAGTCCCTCACCCCGGAGGACCTGGAGGACGCCGGGGTCCAGATCGTCCTCGGCAACGCCTACCACCTCTACCTCCGGCCGGGGATGGACGTCGTGCGGCGGGTCGGGGGGCTCCACCGCTTCATGAACTGGCGGCGGCCGATCCTCACCGACTCCGGCGGCTTCCAGGTCTTCTCCCTGGCCCGGATCAACGAGGTGGACGACGACGGCGTCACCTTCCAGAGCCACATCGACGGCTCGCGCCACCGGCTGACGCCCGAGCGGTCGATGGAGATCCAGGCGACCCTGGGGGCCGACGTCGTGATGGCCCTGGACGAGTGCCCGCCGGGGGAGGCGGACCGGCCCACCGCCCGGACGGCGGTGGAGCGCTCCCTCCGGTGGCTGGAGCGCTGCCGGGATCACCACCGGGAGCTGACGGAGCGGGCCCGGGCGGCGTGGCCGGAGGAGGTCCGGCATCGACACGTTTCCGGTGCCCGCGGCGGCGGTTCGGGCGGCGGGCCGGACGCCCCGGCGGCCGGCGAGGGCGCTGCCGCCCCCGGCCGAAACCGGGACGCCGCCCCCGGAGAGCCCCCGGCGCCGCCGGCCCCGATCCCCGACGACGCCCCCGGCCCGCCGTGGGCGCCGGGCCTGCTGTTCCCCATCTTCCAGGGCGCCTCCTACGAGGACCTGCGGCTGGAATCGATGGAGCGGACGCTGGAGATGGGGGAATGGTCGGGGCTGGGCATCGGAGGCCTCTCGGTGGGCGAGCCCAAGGAGGTGACGTACGGCATCCTGGAGGCCTGCGAGCCCTCGATGCCCCGCGAGGTCCCCCGCTACCTCATGGGCGTGGGCTACCCGGAGGACGTGCTCGAGGCCGTCCGCCGGGGCGTGGACCTGTTCGACTGCGTGGCGCCGACCCGGAACGGGCGAAACGGCACGGCCTTCACCTCCCTGGGGAAGGTCAACGTCAAGGTCTCGCGCTTCACCGACGACGACCGTCCCCTGGACCCGAACTGCGACTGCGAGTGCTGCCGGAACTACTCCCGGGCCTACGTCCGACACCTCTTCATCATGGACGAGCTGCTCGGGCTTCGTCTCCTGTCGCTCCACAACGTGCGCTTCCTGGTCGATTTGACTTCGCGGGCACGGCGGGCGATCGTGCGGGGCGAGTTCGACATCTGGTCCCGCCAGTGGCTGGATCGCTACCGGGAGGCCGACATCTGACGGGTGGTCGCCCGGCCTGGTCGGGGCGCGGCCGCCACGCCGGGTCGTCCCGACGGGTCCGGCGGGAACATCGCCGCACCGGCCCGGTACCGCACACCGCCCCTCACGGGCGGGCGCTCCGGTGCCCGGAGCACCTCCGGAGCCGCCCCGCCCCCGATCGACAACGACGTCCACACGAGCCAAGGAAGGTCAGCCGTGAGCCTCGACATTCTCGCCACCGCGATCATGGCCCCGGCCGAGGGTGGGGCGAGCCCGTGGGGCACGATCATCATGTTCGCCGCCATCTTCGCCATCTTCTACTT
>CAZSKS010000171.1:0-1568 GCA_964607465.1 uncultured Gemmatimonadota bacterium
CGTCGTCGACGAGGGCGGCCGGATCGATCCAGTACCTGTCGCCGAACGGCTCCTGCCTGGGCCAGACCTCGTCCAGGCTGTCCGCCTCGTACAGGCGCCCGTTCTTCATCACGTACTGGATGTCGAGCGTGTTTCGGATCTCGTCCAGCGGATTCGAGTTGAGCACCAGGAGATCCGCCAGCTTGCCCTGCTCCAGCGAGCCGACGTCCTCGTCGGCCCCGAGGAACCAGGCGCCCTCGCTGGTCCCGATCCGGAGGGCCTCCATGGGTCCGACCACCTCGGAGTACATCCAGATGTTCCAGTGCGGTGAGAGCGGGTGGTGCTCACCGTGTCCCCCCACCGCGGCATGTCCGCCGGCTTCCACGATGTCGGCGACTCCCTGCACGATGAGCGGATAGCTGTAGTCCGTCTCCGGACGCTTCGTCCGCTCGCGGAGGAAGGTGAGCATGCGCCAGGGCATCCAGTCCCGCTGCTTGTCGTTCTTCCAGACGTCGCTGGACTGGAAGAACCAGTCGATGTTGGAGGGACCCGGTCCGCCCACGATCAGCGTCGGCGAGTAGACGGCGTCGGCCTGGCCGTACAGTTCCGTCAGGTCGCGCTGAAGCACGGGCCACTCCAGCGGATGTTCCCACCCGGTGTGGCCGTCCATGACCACCCCCGGGTTCCAGTGTCCCGTCACGGCGAGTCCCTCCCGTCGCGCCGCGTCGATGATCCACTGACGCTGGTCGCGACGAGGGTGCGAGTACTGCTTGATGGAGACCGCCCCCCAGGACTTGAGTCTCCGCACGTTGTCTAGGGCGACCGTGTAGCTCTCGATCTCGTTCTGGTTCGGGCCGTCCCCCTGGTAGGGCGGATCGCCGGTGCTGTAGGTGCGCGGCCCCACCATGCGCCCGGCCTCGATGCGCTCGGCGGTGGGGAAGATGTTCTCCGACCACATGCTGTTGTCGAGCGTGGTCGTCAGGCCGTAGGCCAGGTAGCCGGCCACCTCGTAGTCCTTCCGGGGGCGGTGGCCCCGGTGCTCGCGGTAGTGGTGCGCGTGCATGTCCACCAGGCCGGGAATGACGGTCTTCCCCGAGGCGTCCACCACGCGGTCGGCGCCGGAGGCGTCACACTCGCCGATCGGGGCCACGCAGCGCAGGCGGCCGTCCTCCGCGACCACCTCGCCCCCCTCGATCACGTCCCCGCTGTGGGGGAGGACGATGCGTGCTCCCCGGAGCGTGATGACGCCCCCGGCGCGGTCCTTCTCCACGGTGAACGTGATCCGGGTGGTGTCCTTCTCCCCGGTGTCCGGCCGGTAGGTGAAGTGCCGGTTGGAGCTCCCGTATTCGAGCAGCGAGTCGCCGGGCCAGCGGACGTAGAGGCCGCCTTCCCGGCTCACCTGGGTCACGGGCAGCGGGGTGCTCCCCCCCTTGTCCACGTGCACCGGCTCGCCGCCCGTCCCGGAGGAGGGGAAGGGGACGACGTAGGCGTTGTCGCCTTCCTGGAAGGCCACCCAGTCGCCGAGCGGCGAGGGAACGGCCTCGTCGGCGTACGGAAAGGTCATGTGGACGCGCCGGTCCGATCCGTCC
>CAZSKS010000172.1:0-1531 GCA_964607465.1 uncultured Gemmatimonadota bacterium
AGTTTGCCTTTCCCATGACGACCTTCCGTGCCGTGCTCCTGGCCGTCGCGATCGGCACCGTCCTGCTGCTGGGCGGTCTCCTGCTGCATCACCTGCGACCGGACGTCGAGGTCGAGCAACCCCGTCCCGAGATGGTGCGGGCCTCGGGCCGATGCGCCTCCTGCCACCTGCGGGAGACGGGAGCCATCGTGCATCAGTTCCAGCGGAGCGAGCATGCCCGGGAGGGCGTGACCTGCCTGGATTGCCACGGCCCGACGGAGAACCAGGAGGAGATGCCGCACCGGGGCTTCGTGCTGGCCGGCTCGGTCACGTCGGCGAACTGCTCGGACTGTCACGCCGAGGAGTACCGGCAGTATCTGCGCAGCCGTCACGCCGCGCCCGCCTACGCGGCCGTGCGGGGATCGGAGCCGTCCACGGACGCGCAGGTTGAATTCCCGCCACGCCACCCTCCGGGCGCTGTGGATCGGCCTCCCGCCCAGCTCGCGCGACTCGAGGGAGAGGCCGCCATCACCTCCGGGTGCGTGGCCTGCCACTCGGTGGGGCGACCCAACGCGGACGGCTCGATCGGAAACTGCACGGCCTGCCACTCCCGACACGAGACCTCCCTCGAGCTGGCCCGGATGCCCACGACGTGCGGGCAGTGCCACATGGGTCCGGACCACGCCCAGCTCGAGATCTACGAGGAGTCGAAGCACGGGGTGATCTTCGAGGCGCGTCGCCGGGAGATGAACCTGTCGGTCGCGCCCGGGGAGCTCACGGTCGCCGACATGCCGGTCCCCACCTGCGCCACGTGTCACATGAGCGGCCTGGAGGGACTCGGGGTGACGCACGACGTCACCGAGCGGCTGTCGTACTGGCTCTTCGCTCCCGTCTCCGAGCGGCGTCCCACCTGGCGGCAGGGTCAGGAGGAGATGAAGGCGCTGTGCGGCAACTGCCACACCCGCGGGCACACCGAGCTGTTCTACGAGCAGGCGGAGGACGTGCTGGTCGCCACGAACGAGAAGGTGCTGGCGGCGGACTCTCTCGTGGAGGCCCTCCGCGCCGAGGGCCTGCTGACGCCAGAGCCCTTCGACGAGACGATCGAGTTCGTCCACTTCGACCTGTGGCACTACTACGGTCGCACGGCGAAGCACGGAGCGTTCATGGGGGGCGCCGACTTCGTGCAGTGGCACGGCAACTACGAGCTGCTGGCCAAGATGGTCGAGATGCGGTCGGAGGCCCGGGAGCTCCGGGCGGGCCGCGGGTCGGGGGAGTGACGGGAGCCGTCGCGGCGCCGGCCGGGGGCCGCGGGAGGCGCGGGTCGGGACGGTGAGCGAGGCGGACGGCGCCTCCCGACGCGGGGAGGGGATCGCGTGGTCGGACCCCGCCACCCTCCTGGAGGCGTTCGTGGCGGCGAACCTGCTCTTCCTGGTGGCGGACGTCTGGCTCGCCCACGCCTCCAACGATTTCCGGCACCCGGCCGAGTGGATCCCGCTGGGCTTCGCCGCCCTGGGCGGGCTGGCGGTGGCGGCGGGGCTTGCCCTCGGCACGG